>NZ_JBAGKE010000005.1:0-345386 GCF_037034165.1 Geodermatophilus sp. FMUSA9-8
ACCGGCGGCGGCTCAGGTCAGAGGGCGCCCTTGGCGGGGTCGCCGGCGGGGACGGCGGCGAGCACCGTGACGGCCGGCGGCTCGGTGAGCTTGCCGTCGAGGCGCTTCGAGAGGTCGGTGAGCGCCTCGGCCTTGCCGTGCGTGGCGAGCGCCTCGGGGCTCTCCCACTGCTCCACCATCACCAACTGCCCGCGGCCCTCGTGCAGGGCGTAGCGCTCGCAGCCCGGCTCCTCGTGCACCCGCGGCACCGTCTCGAGCACCGCCTGGCGGACCTCGTCGGCGTGCTCGGGCTTCGGGCTGATGGTGGCGACGACGACGACGGACACGGGCGGTCCCCTCTGCTCTGGTCGGTGGGCTCGCCGGGACGGTGATCTGGCGCACGGCGACCCGGCGGGGCCAGGATGCCAGTCGTGGCCGACGACGGATCCCCTGCCCCGGGCAGCGAGCGGCCGCTGCGGGTGGCGGTGGTCGGCGCCGGTCCCGCCGGCATCTACACCGCCGAGGCGCTCACCCGCCGCGCGCCGGTCCCGGTGACCGTCGACCTGCTCGACCGCCTGCCCACCCCGTTCGGCCTGGTCCGGCACGGCATCGCCCCCGACCACCCGAAGATGCGCGCGATCCGCGACACCCTGCACCGCGCGCTGGACCACCCCGGCGTCCGCTTCGTCGGCAACGTCGAGGTGGGCACCGACATCACGCTGGAGGACCTCCGCCGCCACGTCGACGCCGTCGTCTACACCTACGGGGCCGCGCTGGACCGGCCGCTGGCCGTCGACGGCGAGGACCTGCCCGGCAGCCTCGCCGCCACCGACCTCGTCGCCTGGTACTGCGGCCACCCCGACGCCGACCGGGCCCGCGTGGAGGCCGCGCTGGCCGGCGTCCGGCGCGCGGTGGTGGTCGGCGTCGGCAACGTCGCCCTCGACGTCGCCCGCGTGCTCGCCCGCGCCCCGCAGGAGCTCGAGCCCACCGACATGCCGCAGCACGTGCTCGACGTGCTGGCCGCGACGCCGGTCGAGGAGGTCACCGTGCTCGGCCGCCGCGGCCCGGCCAACGCCAGCTTCACCACGATGGAGCTGCGCGAGCTGGACGGGCTGGACCGGGCCACCGTGCTGGTCGACCCGGCCGACCTCGAGCTGGACCCCGCCGCCGAGGAGCGCCTGGCCGGCGACCGCAACGCCTCCCGCAACCTCGCCGTGCTGCGCGAGTGGGCCGGCCACGAGCCCGCCGACGACCGCGTCCGGCTGCGGCTGCGCTTCTACCGGCGGCCGGTGCGGCTGCTCGGCGCCGACCGGGTCACCGGCGTGGAGGTCGAGCGGACCGCCGTCGACGGCGAGGGCCGCGCGGTGGGCACCGGCGAGCACGAGGTGGTGCCGGCCGACCTCGTCGTCCGCTCGGTCGGCTACCGCGGCGAGGGGCTGCCGGGCCTGCCGGTCGACCCGCGCAGCGGCACCGTCCCGAACGAGGACGGGCGGGTGCTGCGCGACGGCGGCGCGTCGGCCGGCGAGTACGTGGCCGGCTGGATCAAGCGCGGGCCGAGCGGCGTCGTCGGCACCAACAAGCACGACGCGCGGGAGACCGTCGCGTCCCTGCTGGCCGACGCGGACGCCGGCGTCATCGCCCCCGGCGGCGACCGCGACGACCTGGTGCAGACGCTGCGCGCCCGCGGCGCGGAGCCGGTGCTGCTCGAGGACTGGCGGGCCATCGACGCCGCCGAGGTGGCGCTCGGCGCCACCCGCGGCCGCGCCCGCACCACGATGCACGAGCGGGAGGCCCTGCTCGCGGCCGCCCGTGCGGCGGCGCGCGCCGCGGCTCCGACCGCCTAGCTCCCCACCGCGGCGATCAGGTCGCGGGCCCCGGTCTCGGAGGCCGCGGCGACGAACCGGATGAGCGTCTCGGTGTCCGGCGCCAGCCGCAGCGGCCCGCCCTCGGGCGTCAGCGCCACCCCGCCGGCCCCGGCCAGCACGGCCAGGCCCCCCGCAACGTCGTGCACGTGCGTGCCGCTGCGGTCGAGGTCGTGCCAGGCGCCGGCCGAGCCGTCGGCCACCAGGCACAGGTCGACGGCGGTGCAGCCGGTGACCCGCACCCGCCAGGCGGTGGCCGGCACCCGCACCACCCGGCCCGACGGCGCGACGACCGTGCTGCCCTCGCGCACGGACGCCGGCGCCCCGTCCCGCTGCGCGCCGGCGTTGCGGCCACCCGCCCAGCGGCGCCCCGACGACAGGTCGACCACCAGCCCGGCCACCGGCTCGCCGTCGTGCACCAGCGCCGCGGAGAACGCCCACGGCGGCAGGCCCGCGCGGAAGTTGCCGGTGCCGTCGAGCGGGTCGAGCACGATCCACGGCTGGTCGCCGCGCACCGACGGGTCGGGCCGCTCCTCCGACAGCACCGGCACGCCGAGCGGGCGCAGCACCTCCACCGCGGCGTCGTGCGCGGCGTCGTCGGCGGCGATCGACCAGCTGCCGTCGTCCTTGCGGTGGTCGCGGCCGGTGTCGCGGGCCAGCGCCACGGCCACCTCCACCCGGGTGGCGGCCAGGGCGGCGAGGTGGGCGAAGCGCGCGGTCAGCGGGGCGTCCGCCGCGGGCGGCGGCACCTCGAGCACCCGGCCGGTGCCGGCGTCGCGCACCGTCGCGCAGCCCCAGGCGGAGGCGACGGCGAGCAGCGCGGCCCGGTCGGTGACGTGGGTGGACCGGTGGACGACGACCGCCTCGGTGGTGCCCTCGTCGGTCCAGCGGCGGCGCAGGTGCGCGGCGGCGTCGTCGCCGACGAGGAGCCGGGCGCCGGGGTCGAGCAGCTCGGGGGCCAGCGCGGCGGGCGCGACGCCGAGCAGCCGTGCCGCGGCGTGCAGGTCGGCCCCGGACGCCGCGACCCGCATGGTCCCCGTTCCCGTCACGGTCCCCCCGCCTCGCCGTCCGCCCTCCCCGGCAAGGTAGGCCACCGGGCGGGGTAGGGCGCGCAGGTGTCCGCACCCGTGCCCTCGTCCGTGCCCTCGTCCGTGCCCGCCCGCACCGGCCTCGACGACGTCGACCTGGTCCTCCTCGCGCACCGCGAGGACCCCGCCCTGCTCGCCCGCCACCACGCCGCCGTCGCGGCGGCCACCGGCCCGGGCTGGCGCGGGCGCGCGCTGCTGGTGGAGAACGCCCCGTCGCCGGCCACGTCGGCCGCGGCCCGCGCGGAGCTGGCCCGCTACCCGGACGCCGACCGGCGGGTGCTGACCGCGCCGCGCAACCTCGGCTTCGCCCGCGCCATGGACCTCGCGCTCGACGCCTGCCGCGGCCGCTACGTGGCGCTGGTCAACTCCGACGGCGAGCCCGACCCCGGCATGCTGCGCCGGCTCGCCGAGGTGCTCGACGCCGAGCCCCGCGCGGTCTGGGCCGCGCCGGCGGTACACGGCCCCGGCGAGGCCGACGAGCCGCCCGGCCCGCCGTTCCCCGCCGGCGACCTGCCCGGCACCGCGCTGCTCGTCCGGCGCGCGGAGTTCCTCGCCGCCGGCGGCTTCGACCCGGCCTACTTCTTCTACAACGAGGACCGCGACGCCTCCTGGCGGCTGCGCGCGGCCGGGCACCTGCTGCTGCGGGTGCCCGACACCGTCTTCCGGCACGGCAAGGGCGGCCGCAGCGCCCGCGGGGTGTTCCTGCGCGAGTGGCACTACGCCCGCACGACGCAGGTGCTCCTCCCGCAGCACGCGCGGCGGCCGGTGCGGGAGACGGCGGCCTTCCTCGCCCGCCGCCCCCGCGCCGTGCTCGCCCACCTCCGCGACGGCGACCTGCCCGGCGCGGCCGGCATCGCGCTGGCCCTGCTCGAGCTGCCGCGGGGGCTCGCGCTCGCCGCCGCCCGCCGGCGCCGCCCGTGGGACGGCGACCGGCTGGCGGCGTGGGTGGAGCGCGAGCGGCTCCCGGTGACCGCCCTCTAGCCGGAGTTCCGGAGCGCCGTCGCGATCCCGTTGATCGTCAGCTGGATGTTGCGGCGCACCAGCTCGTCGTCGTCGCCGGTCCGGCGGCGGCGCAGCATCTCCACCTGCAGGTGGTGCAGCGGCTCCAGGTAGGGGAACCGGTTGCGGATCGAGCGGGCCAGCGACGGATTGTCGGCCAGCAGGTGGTCGTCGCCGGTGACGGCCAGCAGCACCCGGCAGGTGCGCTCGTGCTCGGCGGTGATCTGGTCGAACACCCGCGCCCGCAGCTCCTCGTCGGGCACCAGCTCGGCGTAGCGGGCGGCGAGGTCGAGGTCGGTCTTGGCCAGCACCATCCCCATGTTCGACAGGATCGTGCGCAGGAACGGCCACCGGCGGTGCAGGTCCTGCAGCCGGGCCAGGCGCTGCGGGTCGCCGTCGATCCACGACTCCAGCGCCGAGCCGGTGCCGTACCAGCCGGGCAGCATGATCCGCGCCTGCGACCAGCTGAACACCCACGGGATCGCGCGCAGGTCGGCGATCCGGTCGCCGGCCTTGCGCGACGGCGGGCGGCTGCCGATGTTGAGCTCGGCCAGCTCGCGGATCGGCGTCGCGGCGCGGAACCACTCCACGAAGCCCGGCGTCTCGTGCACCAGCGCCCGGTAGGCGTCCTGCGCGCGGGCGGCGAGGTCGTCGAGCAGCGCGTAGGCGTCCTCGGCGTCGTCGCCCAGCCCCTCGACGTCGAGCAGCGTGGCCTCCAGGGTGGCGGCCACGAGCGCCTCGAGGTTGCGGCGGGCGAGGTCGGGCTCGCCGTACTTGGCCGCGATGACCTCGCCCTGCTCGGTGATCCGCAGGGCGCCGGCGACCGCGCCGGGCGGCTGCGCCCGGATCGCCTCGTAGCTGGGCCCGCCGCCGCGGCCGACGGTGCCGCCGCGGCCGTGGAACAGCCGCAGCCGGATGCCCTCGCGCCGCGCCACGTCCACCAGCGTCAGCTCGGCCCGGTACAGCGCCCAGTTGGCGGCCAGGTAGCCGCCGTCCTTGTTGCTGTCGGAGTAGCCGAGCATGACCTCCTGCGCGTCGCCGCGGGAGGCGACCAGCGCCCGGTACAGCGGCTGGGCGAGGACGGCGGTCATCGTCTCGCCGGCGCCCTGCAGGTCGGCGATCGTCTCGAACAGCGGCGAGATGCCGACCGGGCAGGTCGGGCCGTCCTCGCCGTCGGGGTCGAGCAGGCCGACCTCCTTGAGCAGGACGGCGACCTCGAGGACGTCGCTCACCGACTCGCACATGCTGATCACGTAGTTCGGGATCGCCCGCGGGCCGAGCTTCTCGACCTGCTCGGCGGCGGCCACCAGCAGGTCGAGCTCGCCGCGCGCGAGGTCGGACAGCTGCGCGCCCGGGCGCACGAGCGGCCGCCGCATGCGCAGCTCGCCGGCCAGCAGCTCCACCCGCGCCGCCTCGTCGAGGGAGGCGTAGTCGGGGCACACCCCGGCCCAGGCGAGCAGCTCGGCGAGGACCTCCTCGTGGACGGAGGAGTTCTGCCGCATGTCCAGGCCGGCGAGGTGGAAGCCGAACACCTCGACGGCGTCGCGCAGCCGGGCCAGCCGGTCGTCGGCCAGCGCGCCGGCGCCGTGGGTGCGCAGCGAGGCGTCGACGACGGCGAGGTCGGCGAGCAGCTCGTCCGGGGAGGTGTACGGCTCGAGCTCCGCGTGCGGCGCGTCGCCGGGCACCCGGCCGAGCACCCGCCGCGCGGTGGCCGCGAGCCGGGCGTGCACGCCGGTCAGCGCCCGCCGGTAGGGCTCGTCGGCGCGGAACGGCGAGTCGTCGCGGGAGGCCTCGGCCAGGTGCGACAGCTCCGCCGTCGGGGTGACCAGCCGGTCGGACATCGACAGCTCGCTGCGCAGCTCGACCAGCTCGTCGAGGTGGTGGGCCAGCGCGGTCTCGGCGTGCCGGGTGCTGGCCCGGCGGACGGCGTCGGCGGTGACGAACGGGTTGCCGTCGCGGTCGCCGCCGATCCAGGAGCCCGGCTGCAGCACCGGCTGCGTGGGCAGCCCGCTGCCGGGCCAGCGCGACCCGAGCTGGCGGCGCAGCTCGGCGTTGATCTCGGGGACCACGCGGAACAGCGACAGGTCGTAGTAGCGCAGCGCCTCGTCGATCTCGTCGGTCAGCCGCAGCCGCGACAGCCGCAGCAGCGCCGTCTGCCAGAGGGTGAGCACCGCCCGCTCCAGCTCGGCCGACCACGCCTGCTCGTCGACCTCGCCGGGTGCCGTCCGGTCGCGCTCGCGGATGAGCTCGGTGACCTGCTTCTGCACCAGCGAGATCGTGCGCCGGCGGACCTCGGTGGGGTGCGCGGTGACCACCGGGACCACCAGCGCCCCGGCGAGCTCGCGGGCGACGGCGTCGGGGTCGAGGCCCGCCCGGTCGAGCGTGGCGAAGGTGGCCGCGAGGCTGCCCGGCTGCGGCGGCGACCCGGCGCGGCGGTGGTGCCGGCGGCGGCGCTCGTGGTGCAGGTCCTCGGCGAGGTTGGCCAGCAGCGAGAAGTGGCTGAAGGCGCGGATGACGTGGTTGGCCGCGCGGACGTCGAGGTCGCCCATGCGGGCGGCGAGGCCCGCGCGGTCGGCCTCGGAGCGGCGCACCGCGAACGCCTGCACGCGCGTGGACTCGACCAGGTCGAGCACGTCGTTGCCGGTCTGCTCGCGGATCACCTCCCCGAGCACGCGGCCGAGCAGGCGGATGTCGTCGCGCAGCGGGGCGTCGTCGGCACGGCCGTCGCCCTCCGGGTCGCGCCCGGGCAGGCGGAGGTCGGCGACGTCGACGGTTGCTTCCGACATGCAGCGCAGTATCCGGGGTCCGTGTGACGCGCCTGTGTCGCGGGCACCTGGCCGCCCGTGCAGACCCTCCGCGCCACGCCCGCCGCCCCCGCTCCCGCCGGTCACGGGGAGGGTCCCGTCTGGGACGCCGACCGCGGCGAGCTGCTCTGGGTCGACATCTCCGCCGGGGTGGTCCGCCGCGGCGCGGTCGGCGAGGACGGCGGCCTGCGCGACGCCGGCTCGTTCCGCGCCGGCGACACCGTCGGGGTGGCCGCGCCCGCGACGGCGGGCGGCTGGGTGGCCGCGGCCGGCGGCGGGTTCACCCACGTGGACGGGGACGGCACCGCCCGGGTGCTGGTCGACCTGGCCCGCGAGGGCGGCAGCGAGGAGGCCGGCGGCACCCGCATGAACGACGGCGCCTGCGACCGGGCGGGCCGCTTCTTCGCCGGCACGATGGCGTTCGACCAGCGGCCGGGCGCGGGCAGCCTCTACCGGCTCGACCTCGACGGGACCGTGGCTCCCGTCCTCGACGGGCTCACCGTCTCCAACGGGCTCGGCTGGTCGCCCGACGGCCGCACCGTCTACCTGTCCGACTCCGGCCCGGGTCTGGTGCACGCCTTCGCCTACGACGCGGACGCCGGCACGTTCTCCGCCGGGCGGGTGCTGCTGGAGACCGGCGGCGTCGACGGCGTGGCCGACGGGCTGACCGTCGACGACGACGGCTGCCTCTGGACGGCGATGTGGGGCGGCGGCCAGGTGCGCCGCTGGTCCCCCGACGGCGACCTGCTGGCCGTCGTCGAGGTCGGCGTCGCGCACACCTCCAGCTGCGCGTTCGCCGGTCCCGGCCGCGACCTGCTGGTCGTCAGCACCGCGCACGGCGAGGAGGACGAGGACGGGGCGGGGCGGCTGTTCACCGTGCGGCCGGGCGTCACCGGCCCGCCGGCCGACCCCTACCGCGGCCCGCTGGCCGGCATCCGCGAGGCGGTCTAGCTCTCCTGGAGCAGCTTGAGCGCGGCCGCGGCGAGCTGGTCGCCGGCGGCGGCGCCGCGCTCGAACTCCTCGGCCGCGCCGGCGATGTCGCCGCGGTCGGCCAGCAGCACGCCGAGGTTGTGGTGGCAGTAGGAGTCACCGGCCTGGATGCCGGCGCGGTACGCCTCCTCGGCGGCCTCGTCGTCGCCCAGCTGCTCGCGGTAGAGGTTGCCCAGCGGCAGCCAGGCCACCTGCTCGCCGAGCTTGGCGCCGCGCTCGAGCACCGAGCGGGCCTCGGCGGCGCGGCCGGTCTGCAGCAGCAGCGCGGCGAGGTCGGCGCGGGCGGCGGCGAAGTGCGCGGCGCCGGCCCGCAGCCGGTCCTCCAGCGCCGGGTCGAGGGTGGCGCACCACTCCCAGCAGGCGGCGACGGCGTCGGCCTCGTCGTCGCCCGCGGCCGCGAGGCCCCGCGCGACCTCGAGCGCCTGCTCGCGCTCCCCCTGCTCCCGCAGCAGGAACGCCAGCTGCAGCCCGCCCTCGGTGTCGCCGGCCGCCGCCGCGCCGCGGTAGGCGGCCATGGCGCCGGCCAGGTCGCCGAGCTGCTCGAGCACCAGCCCGAGGTTGCGCCAGGCGTCGGACTCGCCGCCGGCCAGCGCGACCTCGTAGGCGTCCACGGCCTCCGACCACCGCTCCTGCGCGGCCAGGCTGTTGCCCAGGTCGTAGTAGCCGGTGACGTCGCCGAGCGAGGCCGCGCGGCGGAAGCACCACTCGGCGTCGGTCTGCCGGCCGGCCTCGGCGAGGTCGCAGCCCAGCTCGATGAGCTCGTCGGCGTCCTCGGAGGCCTGCAGCCGCCAGAGGCGCGCGTCCAGGTCCTCCGTCATGGCAGCGATCATGTCCGCCCCGACCTGCGCGCACGCCCTCCGTCGGGGTGAGGTCACCCCAACGTGTCCGGCGCTCCGCCGCGCGGGTGTCCCCCGCCCCGGCTCAGCCCTCGCGGGCCCGCAGCGCCTCCCGCAGCTTGGTCTTCCCGCCGGTGCGCAGCAGGGCGCCGGAGTACACCCGCCCGCCGAGCCGGACCACCAGCGCGATCGCCACGAGCATGAGGACGACGGCCACGCCGACCTCCCACGGCGCCACCTCGCCCGCGGCCTGGCGCACCGGCATGACCATGGGCGACAGACCCGGCACGTAGGAGGTCACCGTCGCCAGCGTGCCGTCGGGGTCGCCCGCCGCCTGGACGGCGACGATGAAGCCCGCGACCAGCACCAGCGACGCCGGGGTGAGCACGCTGCCGAGGTCCTCCTGGCGGCTGACCAGCGAGGCGGCGACGGCGAACAGCGAGGCGAAGAGCGCGTAGCCGAGCACGAACCAGAACAGGAGCCACAGCACCGTGCCGACGAGCTCGCCGGGCAGGTCGACGACGTCGAACGCCAGCGCGCCGGTGATGCCGATGGCCGCGATGACCGCGATCTGCCCGAGGCCGAGCACGCCGAGGCCGAGGATCTTCCCGGCCAGCAGCTGCCACGGCCGCATCGTGGCCAGCAGCAGCTCGACCACCCGGCTGGCCTTCTCCTCGACCACGCCCTGCGCGACGAACTGGGCGAACAGGATCAGCAGGCTGTAGAGCACGACCACGCCGACGACGGCGACCACGGTGCGCTGGGTGTCGGCCGCGGAGTCGCCGTCGAGGGTGGTGACGGTGACCTGCGGCAGGTCGGCGGGGTCGACGCCGGCCTCGCTGAGCACCTGCCCCAGGGAGACGGCGGAGACCGCGCCGGAGACCAGCGCCTCCAGGGTGCTGTCGGGCTCGCGCAGGACGAGCTCGGGCGCGCTGCCGCCGGTGCCGAGGACGGCGGCGTCGACCTCCTCGTCCTCGACGGCGGTGCGCGCGGCGGCGTCGTCGTCGACGTCGACCACCTCGACGTCGAGGTCGAGGGCCTCCGCCTGCGCCTCGAGGGCGGCACCCAGCTGGGCGTCCCCACCGGCGACGCCGACGCGGCGGGTGTCGGACCCGGAGTTGACGACGACCTGGAAGACCAGGACGCCGAGGATCAGCACGACCATCAGCACGGAGCTGGCGATGAACGTCTTGTCGCGGATGCGGGTGGAGATCTCGCGGGCGGCGACGAGCCGGACGAGCTGCCCGCTGGACAGCGGCGAGGTGGGCTGCCCGGTGACCTGCGGCGCGCTCACGCGGCGACCTGCTCGCGGGCGGCCTGCTGCGCCGGGTCGGCGACGGCCTCGCGGAACAGCTCGACGAGCGTGGCCTCCCGCCAGGCGAAGTGGGTGACCCGGCCGGTGCGCAGCGCGGCGGCGAGCACGGCCTGGTCGTCGGTGCCGCCGGCGAGCTCCAGCAGGGTGTCGCCCCGGGACTCCGAGACCACCCGCACGCCCGGGACGCCCGCGGCCCAGCCGGGCGCGGCGTCGGGCACCACGACCCGCAGCACCCGGCCGGCCTCGCGGCGGCGCAGCTCCTCGACGGTGCCGGTGGCGACCATGCGGCCGCGGGCGAGGATGCCGACGGAGTCGCACAGCCGCTCGACGAGGTCGAGCTGGTGGCTGGAGAAGACGACCGGCACGCCGGCGCGGCACTGCTCGAGCAGCGCCTCGGCCAGGGCGTCGACGCCGACCGGGTCGAGGCCGGAGAACGGCTCGTCGAGGATCAGCACCTCGGGCCGGCTGACCAGCGCGGCGGCGAGCTGGACGCGCTGCTGGTTGCCCAGCGACAGCTTCTCCACCGGGTCGTCCCGGCGGTCGCCGAGGCCCAGCCGGCCGGCCCACTCCCCGGCCGCGCGGGCCGCGTCGGCGCCGCCCATGCCGTGCAGCCGGGCGAAGTAGGTGAGCTGCTCGCCGACCCGCATCTTCGGGTAGAGGCCGCGCTCCTCCGGCATGTAGCCGATGCGCCGCCGCATGGCCTCGTCCAGCGGCCGGCCGCGCCAGCGGACCTCGCCGGCCTCGGCCCGGGCCAGGCCCATCGCGATGCGCATCGTCGTCGTCTTGCCGGCCCCGTTGGACCCGCAGAAGCCGAACATCGAGCCGGGGGCGACGGTGAAGCCGACGCCCTCCAGCACGCGGTTGTCCCCGTAGCTCTTGTGGAGCCCGTCGAACTCGAGCACTGCCCCTCCGTCCGCTGGTCCCCCGTGCGCCCCGACGCTATCGGTCCCGCCTCGCGGCCCCCGCTGACCTGGGGTGTCATCGGTCCATGAGCCAGGAGAACGTGCCCGCGAGCCCACCGTCGGGCGTCGGGCTGGAGGGCCTGCGCGGCGCCGCGGCCGGCTGCCGGGCCTGCGAGCTGTGGGAGCCCGCCACCCAGACGGTGTTCGGGGAGGGCCCGGAGACCGCGCGGATCGTGTTCGTCGGCGAGCAGCCCGGCGACCAGGAGGACCGGAAGGGCGAGCCGTTCGTCGGCCCGGCCGGGCGGCTGCTCGACCGCGCGCTGGCCGACGCCGGCATCGAGCGCCGCGACGCCTACGTCACCAACGCCGTCAAGCACTTCCGCTTCACCCCGACCGGCAAGCGGCGCATCCACCAGTCGCCCGGCGCCGAGCACATCCGCGCCTGCCGGCCGTGGCTGGAGGCGGAGTTCGAGGTGCTCAAGCCCGAGGTCGTCGTCTGCCTCGGCGCGACGGCGGCCAAGGCGCTCATCTCGCCGTCGTTCCGGATCACCAAGGAGCGCGGGAAGCTCATGCCGTGGACGCCGCCCGGGGTGGCGGCGGCCGAGGCCGGCGACGACGAGGCCGACGAGGAGGCGCCTGCGCAGACGTGGATGCTGGCGACCGCGCACCCCTCGGCGATCCTGCGCACCCCCGAGGAGGCCCGCGCGGCCGCCTTCGACGCGCTCGTCGCCGACCTGCGGGTGGTGGCCGGCGCGCTGGCCTAGCGGACGGCGCGCGACGCCCGGAAGTGCAGGAACGAGGGCACCGCGAGCGCGACGACGACCATCGCCACCACGGTGACGATCCCGCCGGACACCATCGCGACGCTCACGCCCGCCGCGCTGGCCATCGCGCCGGCCCGCAGGTCGCCCAGCCGCGGCCCGCAGGCCACCACGACGATGAAGACGCCCTGCATGCGGCCGCGCATCTCGTCGGGCGCGGCGGTCTGCAGCATCGACGAGCGCAGCACCGCGCTGACCATGTCGCCGGCTCCCGCCACGGCGAGGCAGAGCACCGCCAGCCACAGCGACGGCGCCAGCCCGAAGCCGACGATCGCCACGCCCCACACGACGATCGCGGCGAGCACCACCGCGCCCTGCCGGTCGACCCGGGACACCCAGCCCGAGGTGAGCCCCATGAGCAGCGCGCCGATGGAGATGCCGGCGAACAGCCAGCCGTAGGCGTTGGCGGACCCGGCGAAGCGGCCCTCGGCCAGCTCGGGGAACACCGCCTGCGGCCAGGCGAAGAACATGGCGATGACGTCGACGACGAACGTCATGAGCAGCACCGGCTGGGTGCGCAGGAAGCCGAAGCCCTCCCCCACCCCGCGCAGCGCGGCGCCCAGCCGCAGCGGCCCGGCCACGCCGGCCGGGGGCAGCGGCGGCAGCCCGCGGATCAGCAGAGCCGCGACCAGCAGCGTGACCGCGTCGACGACGTAGGCGAGGAACAGGTCGCCCAGGCCGATGAGCAGGCCGGCCGCGAGCGGGCCGACGATGACGCCGACCTGCCGCACGGTCATCGCCAGCGCGTTGGCCGCGGCGACGCCCTCCGGGCCGACGAGCGCGGGGATGACGGCGCTGCGGGCGGGCTGGTTGACGGCGGTGAACCCGGACACCGCGGCCACGAGCACCCAGAGCAGCCAGAGGTTCCCGCCGCCGGGCAGCAGCGCCTGGAGCGCCAGCAGCGCGCTGGTCACCGCGGACCCGACGCCGGTGACCAGCATCAGCTTCCGCCGGTCCATGGCGTCGGCGATCGCGCCGCCGAGCAGGCCGAAGACGACCAGCGGCACCAGCGACACGATCGAGGTCACGCCGACCAGCAGCGAGTCGCGGGTGAGCGCGTAGACCTGCACGGGGACGGCGACCAGCGTCATCTGCTGGCCGACCATCGTGGTGGTCAGGCCCCAGAACAGCCGCCGGTAGCCGGGGTTGCGCAGCGGGCTGGTGTCGATCGTCCAGCTCCGCGACGACCGCCGGGCCGGCACCGGCACGGGCTCGGCGACCTTCCCCGGCTCGACCGGGTCGACGGGCAGCTCGTCCCCCGATGGTGACGTGCTGGAACGGCCCTGCTGCAGGGGCCCGCCCCGAGCCTGCGAGGGGTGGGGGGCAGCGGGGTCCTTCGTCATGGAGCGAGCCGCTGGAGCACCCAGCCGCCGCCCTCCTCGTCGTCGCGCACGAAGCGCAGCCGGTCGTGCAGCCGGCCGGGGCCGCCCTGCCAGAACTCGACGTGCTCGGGCACCACCCGGTAGCCGCCCCACGTCGGCGGCCGCGGCACCTTCTCCGTCGTCGTCTCCTCGTCGAGCAGCCGCACGCGGGACTCGAGCTCGTCGCGGGAGTCGACGACCGTCGACTGCACCGAGGCGACGGCGGCCAGCTGCGCCTCGCGCGGGCGGGGGTCCCACAGGTCGTCGGAGGCGGCGTCCCCGATCCGCTCGATGCGGCCGGTCACCCGCACCTGGCGCTGCAGCGCGTGCCAGGGGAAGACCAGCGCGGCGCGCGGGTTGGCCGCGATCTGGGCGCCCTTGGTGGAGGCGTAACTGGTGCCGAAGACGAAGCCGGCCTCGTCGTAGCCCTTGAGCAGCACGATGCGGGCGTCGGGGGCGCCGTCGGCGTCGGCGGTGGCCACCACGACGGCGTTGGGGTCGGGGACCTCGGCGGCGACGACGTCGCGGAACCACCGGTCGAACTGCTCGAGCCAGGTGGGCGCGAGGTCCTCCTCGCGCAGCCCCGGACGGTCGTAGTCCCTGCGCATGCGGGAGAGGTCGGCCACCCCGCCATGCTGACACCGCCCGGGCCGCACGGCTCCGGGCGGCTCCCGCTGGGCGGCAGCCCCGCGTGGAGGGCGGGCGGCTGCTGGGCCTAGTGTCGCGGTGCAGTCGTGCGCCGCGGAACGTGCGGGCACGAGGTCCGCGCGCGCAGAGGAGCATGCGAGATGGCCGACGACTTCGTACCCGGCCTCGAGGGCGTCATCGCCTTCGAGACCACGATCGCCGAGCCCGACAAGGACGGCGGCTCGCTCCGCTACCGCGGGGTCGACATCGAGGACCTGGTCGGCAAGATCACCTTCGGCAACGTCTGGGCGCTGCTGGTCGACGGGAAGTTCGGCCCCGGCCTGCCCCCGGCCGAGCCGTTCCCGATCCCGGTGCACAGCGGCGACGTCCGCGTCGACGTGCAGGCCGCGCTCGCGATGCTCGCCCCGTTCTGGGGCTACCGCCCGCTGCTGGACATCTCCGACGAGGAGGCCCGCGACCAGCTGGCCCGCGCCGCGGTCATGGCGCTGTCCTACGTCGCGCAGTCCGCCCGCGGCATCGGCACGCCGGCCGTGCCGCAGAGCCGCGTCGACGAGGCCAAGACGATCGTCGAGCGCTTCATGGTCCGCTGGCGCGGGGAGCCCGACCCGGCCCACGTCGCCGCCGTCGACGCCTACTGGACGTCGGCCGCCGAGCACGGCATGAACGCCTCCACCTTCACCGCGCGCGTCATCGCCTCCACCGGCGCCGACGTCGCGGCCGCCATGTCCGGCGCGATCGGCGCGATGTCGGGCCCGCTGCACGGCGGCGCCCCCTCCCGCGTGCTGCACATGCTCGACGAGGTCGAGAAGAGCGGCGACGCGGAGAAGTACGTGAAGGACCTGCTGGACCGCAAGGAGCGCCTGATGGGCTTCGGGCACCGGGTCTACCGGGCCGAGGACCCCCGCGCCCGCACGCTGCGCAAGGCCGCCCGGGAGCTCGGCGCCCCGCGCTTCGACGCCGCCCTGGCCCTCGAGCAGGCCGCGCTCAAGGAGCTGCGCGAGCGGCGCCCCGACCGCCCGGTCGAGACCAACGTCGAGTTCTGGGCGGCCATCGTCCTCGACTTCGCCGAGGTCCCGAGCCACATGTTCACCTCGATGTTCACCTGTGCCCGCACCGCCGGCTGGTGCGCGCACATCCTGGAGCAGAAGCAGACCGGCCGCCTCGTGCGCCCGTCGGCCCGCTACGTCGGGCCCGCGGCACGCAAGCCGGAGGAGGTCGAGGGCTTCGACACCATCCAGGTCAAGGCCGTCGACGCCGCCGCGCCCGCCTGACACCAGGCACCACTCCCGGCTGACGACGGCCCGGGTCCGCTGTGTGCGGGCCCGGGCCGTCGCCGTCGGTCCCCCTCCGAGCCCGAGAGGCACCCGGCATGACCATCGAGATCCCCGCCGACCTGCTCCCCGCCGACGGCCGGTTCGGCTGCGGCCCGTCGAAGGTGCGCCCCGAGGCGCTGCAGGCGCTGGCCTCCGACGGCGCCGGGCTCATGGGCACATCCCACCGCCAGGCGCCGGTGAAGGACCTGGTCGCGCAGGTGCGGGAGGGTCTCGGCGAGCTGTTCTCCCTCCCCGAGGGGTACCAGGTCGTGCTCGGCAACGGCGGATCGACGGCGTTCTGGGACGTCGCCACCTTCGGCCTGGTCCGCCGGCGCAGCGCCCACGGCACCTACGGCGAGTTCTCCGCCAAGTTCGCCGCAGCGATCGCCGAGGCGCCGTTCCTGGAGGAGCCGGTGGTGGCGGCGGCGGCGCCCGGCTCGCTCGCCCTGCCGGAGGGGCAGCCCGGCGTCGACGCCTACGGGTGGGCGCACAACGAGACGTCCACGGGCGTCATGGCGCCGGTGGTCCGCCCGGCCGGTGCCGACGACGACGCGCTCGTGCTGGTCGACGCCACCAGCGGCGCCGGCGGCCTGCCGGTCGACGTCTCCCAGGCCGACGTCTACTACTTCGCGCCGCAGAAGTCCTTCGCCTCCGACGGCGGCCTCTGGATCGCGCTGATGAGCCCGGCCGCGCTGGCCCGGGTCGCGGAGATCAAGGCCTCCGGCCGCTGGATCCCCGGCTTCCTCGACCTCGCGACCGCCGTCGACAACAGCGCCAAGGACCAGACCTACAACACCCCGGCCGTGGCCACGCTGTTCCTGCTCGCCGACCAGGTGCGCTGGATGCTGGGCCTGGGCGGCCTCGACGGCGCCGTCGCGCGCAGCCGGGAGTCCTCCGGGCGGCTCTACGGCTGGGCGGAGGCGTCGGCGTACGCCACCCCGTTCGTCGCCGACCCCGCGCACCGCAGCCTCGTCGTCGGCACGGTCGACCTCGACGGGTCCGTCGACGCCGCGGCCGTGGCCAGGACGCTGCGGGCCAACGGCGTCGTCGACGTCGAGCCCTACCGCAAGCTCGGCCGCAACCAGCTGCGGGTCGGCATGTTCCCCGCCGTCGACCCCGACGACGTCAGCGCGCTGACCGCCTGCGTCGACTTCGTCGTCGAGCGGCTCTAGTCGACCGGCAGGGTCACCTGGCCTGCTCGCCGTCGGCGGGCTGCACCGCCGTGCTCGGGAAGTCGCGCAGGTCGCCGGTCGGCGTGCGGTCCCAGCTGCGGAACGTGAGGTCGGTCTGCAGGTAGAGCGCGACCAGCTCCGCGGTGCTGCGGATGCCGTCGAGGTGGGTGCGCTCGTTGCCGTGGCTGCCGTCGATGCCGAAGCCGATCAGCGCGGCGCGGGTGTTGGCGCCGGCCTCCAGCGCGGAGGCGGCGTCGGAGCGGTAGTACTTGTAGACGTCGCGGCGGTGCGGGACGTCGTGCACGCGGCACAGGTCGATGAGGTGCCGGGTGAGGTGGTAGTCGAACGGCCCGGTGGAGTCCTGCATCGCGATGTTGACGCACTGCTCCGAGGACGACTGGCCGGGCGCGACCACCGAGGTGTCGATGCTCACCAGCTCGGCGACGTCGGCGTCGAGGCCGTGGCTGGCCCCGAGGCCCACCTCCTCGGCGATGGTGACCAGCAGGTGCGCGGTGACCGGGACCTCGACGCCGTGGTCGACGATCGCCTTGAAGGCGCCGAGCGCGGCGGCGATGCCGGCCTTGTCGTCGAGGTGCCGGGAGTTGACGAACCCGCCGCTGGTGATCACCGGCTGGGCGTCGATGGCCACGAAGTCGCCGACCTGGATGCCGCGGCGCTCGAGGTCGGCGCGGCTGTGCACCACCTCGTCGACGCGGACCTCGACGAAGTCCCAGCCCACGCCCTGCTCGTCGACCTCGTCGCCGTAGCGGTGCCCGCTGGCCTTGATCGGCAGGATCGTGCCGGTGTGCCAGTAGTCGCCGGAGACGTCGTCGCTGAAGATCGTCACCCGTGCGCCCTCGGCGAAGCGGGCGCTGTGCGTGCCCACCGGGACGATGGCGAGCCGGCCGTTGTCCTTGAGCTGGCTGACCATGCAGCCGATCGTGTCGGCGTGCACGACCACGGTGCGGTCGGCGCCGGGCGCCCGGCTGGGCAGCTCCGCGATCAGCGCGCCGCGGCGGGTCACCTCGAAGTCCAGGCCGAGGGCCCGCAGCTCGCCGCCGATGACCTGCATGACGTGGTCGGTGCGCCCCGACGGGCTCGGGATCGTGAGCAGCTCCATCATCACGCGCTGCACGTAGTCCATGTCGATCGGCAGGCGCTTCTGGCCCGCGTCGACCGGCGAGGGGAGGAAGCGCGCGTCGGGCTCGGCGTCGGGTGCGGACTCGTCGCGGACGAGGCCGGCGTCGTCGCGGGGACCGGTCAGCATGGGAGCCGAGTCTAGGGGCGGCGCGGCGGCCGGACCGGGGGGCGGGGAGGGCCGGGCGGCGCCCGCCACGCCGGACCGCCTGCACCCGCGCGGGCGCTCGCGCGGATAGCCTCGCCCCAGGCCCGGAGTGTCACCGGGTCCGTCCGTGTCGTCCGAGGAGGTCCGCCGTGCGCTCCCTGCGTCTCGTGGGCCTGTCCGAGGACGGCCGCAGCCTCGTGCTCGCCGCCGAGGGCGCCGACGGCACCGACGACGGCGAGCGCTTCGAGCTCCCGGTCGACGACCGGCTACGCGCCGCGGCCCGCGGCGACACCCGCCGGCTGGGCCAGATCGAGGCCGACGGCGGGCTCTCCCCCCGGGTCATCCAGTCCCGCATCCGCGCCGGCGAGACCCCGGAGCAGGTCGCGGCGTCCTCCGGCACCCGGGTCGAGCGGATCATGCGCTTCGCCCACACCGTGCTGCAGGAGCGCTCGCGGCTGGCCGAGCAGGCCCGCGAGGCGCGGGTGCGGCTGTCCGAGGGCATCCCCGGCGCCCCGCTGCAGCAGTTCATGGCCGAGCGGCTGCGGCTGCTCGGCGCCGACCTCGACGCGGTCCGGTGGGACGCCGCGCGCGCCGAGGACGGCACCTGGGTGGTCACCGCCGCCTGGCGCGCCGGCGCCAAGGAGGGCACCACGCTCTGGGTCTACGACGTCCCGGCGCGCACCGTCACCCCGGCCGACCAGGGCACCCGCGACTTCGCCGAGGGCACCCGCCTGGTGCGCGTCGTCCCCGGCGTCCCGGCCGAGCGGCCGATCATGCCGGTGCACCGCAGCGCCGCCGTCCCCGAGCGGACGCCGGCCCCCGCGGCCGAGGAGCCGCCCGCGCCCGTCGCCGCGCCGGCCGCCGAGCGGCGCACCGACGCCGTGCCGCTCACCGACGACGAGATCGCCGAGCACGACACGGTGGTCCTGCGCACCGGCGAGACCGACGGCGAGGACGAGGACCCGCGGGCCCGCGTCCCGGCCTGGGAGGACATCGTCTTCGGGGTCCGCCGCAACCGCTGACCTGCGGCTGTGACCGACCGGACGTGTCCGACCGACCGGCCCGGGTACCCACCGGACATGTCGATGTCGGTGTCCATGCCCCTCGGGGGCGTCCAGGTCGGGTCCTACGACAGCTACCAGCAGGCGCAGGCGGCGGTGGACCACCTGTCCGACGAGAAGTTCCCGGTCGAGAACGTCACGATCATCGGCTCGGACCTCAAGATGGTGGAGCGGGTCACCGGCCGGCTCACCTGGGGCCGCGCGCTCGCGGCCGGCGCGGCCAGCGGCGCCTGGTGGGGTCTGTTCGTCGGCCTGCTGCTGGGGATCTTCGCGCCGAGCGGCACGAGCTGGATCAGCTCGGTGCTCACCGGCCTGCTCATCGGTCTCGTCTTCGGCGCGCTGTTCGCCGCCGTGGGCTACGCCGCCACCCGCGGCCAGCGCGACTTCACCAGCGTCTCGCAGGTGACCGCGAGCCGGTACGACGTCATGTGCGACCCCGCGCGCGCCGAGGACGCCCGCGTGATCCTCGCCCGCTGGTCGCTGCGGAACTGAGCGCCTAGCGCAGCGTCGCGAACGCGACGGCGGCGGCCGCGGCGACGCCGAGGGAGTCCACGCCCGCCCGCATCGGGATCCGCGCGCGCACCCGCGCCGCCGCCTGCGCCTCCGGGGTGAGCCCCGGGCCCTCGGCGCCGAGCAGGACGGCGGTGCGGGGGTGCGCCCGCGGGTCGACGTCGCCGAGGTCGACGGCGTCGGCGGCCGGGGTCAGCGCCACGGTGAGGTAGCCGGCGTCGTGCAGCCGCGCGAGCCCCCCGGGCCAGTCGGGCAGGACGGCGAAGGGCAGCGCGAGCACGTGCCCCATCGACACCCGCACCGACCGGCGGTACAGCGGGTCGGCGCAGCGGGGGTCGAGCAGCAGCCCGTCGACGCCGAGGGCGACCGCCGAGCGGGCGATCGAGCCGAGGTTCTCCGCGTCGTTGAGCGCCTCGAGCACCGCGAGCCGCCGGGGCGCGGCCGGGTCGGGCCCGGCCAGCAGCGCGTCCAGGTCGGCCGGCGGGCGCCGGTCGGCCGAGGCCAGCACCCCGCGGGTGAGCCGGAAGCCGATGAGCTCCGACAGCGCCCACTTGTCCATCTCGTAGGCCGGCACGCCCGGCGGCAGGTCCAGCTCGGCCAGCCGCCCGGGGACGCCGAGCACCGCGCGGACCCGGTACGGCGAGGCCAGCAGCCGCTGCACCGCGGGCACGCCCTCCACGATCACCGGGCCGGTGCCGCGCTCCCGGCCGGCCGGCCGGTCGCCGGCGTGCAGGTCGCGGAAGTCGGCGACCCGCTCGTCGGCGACGTCGGGGATCGGCTCGGCCACGGGGGCATCCTCCCCGAGCGCCGCAGCGGTGCGCCCCGCAGGATCCAGTGGTGCGCAACGAGACCGTCGTCGTCGGAGCCGGCATCGCCGGCGTGGCCTGCGCCCGGGCGCTCGCGGACGCGGG
Organism: Geodermatophilus sp. FMUSA9-8; assembly: GCF_037034165.1. Lineage (NCBI taxonomy): Bacteria > Bacillati > Actinomycetota > Actinomycetes > Geodermatophilales > Geodermatophilaceae > Geodermatophilus > Geodermatophilus sp. FMUSA9-8. Next base: position 19,858 of record NZ_JBAGKE010000005.1, read on the forward strand.
GAGGCCGGTGCGCGTGGTCGACCGCGGGCGCCGGCCCGGCGGCCGGATGGCGTCGCGGACGCTGGAGGGTCGGGCGACCGACCTCGGCGCCAGCTACCTGACCGCCTCCCACGGCTCGCCGTTCGCCGCCGTCGTCGACGGGTGGGTGGACCGCGGGCTCGCCCGGCCGTGGACGGACACGTTCGCCGTGGCCGGGCCCGGCGGGATCCGCGAGACCCGCAGCGGCCCGGTCCGCTACGCCGCCCCCGGCGGGCTGCGCTCGCTCGTCGCCGACCTCGCCGAGGGCCTCGACGTCGCGCAGGAGCACGCCGTCGAGCGGGTGGTGCCGGGCCCGCGGGTCGACGGCGAGGAGGTGCCCGCCGTCGTGCTGGCCCTGCCCGACCCGCAGGCCCGCCGCCTGCTGCCCGCCGACCTCGCGGGCCGGCTCCTCGGGGACGAGGAGGCGCACGGCTGGCAGCCCACCCTCGCCGTCGCGCTCGGCTGGCCCGGGCGGCGCTGGCCGGCCGACCTGCACGGCGCCTTCGTCCACGACGACCCGGTGGTCGAGTGGGTCGCCGACGACGGCGACCGGCGCGGCGACGGCGCCCCGGTGCTGGTCGCCCACACGACGCCGGGCACCGCCGCCGCGCACCTGGACGACCCCGCCCGCGCGGTGCCCGAGGTGACCACGGCGGTGTGCCGGGCGCTGGGCATCGACGCGCCGCCGGCGTGGACGCACGTGCACCGCTGGACGTACGCGAAGCCGACCGCGCCGCGGGAGGAGCCCTACGGCCTGACCGACGGGGTCGGGGCGTGCGGCGACGGCTGGCGGGCGCCGTCGAAGGTGGAGAGCGCCTGGACCTCCGGGCACCTGCTGGGCACCGCGCTGGGCCGGGCCTGAGTGCCGGCCGGACTCGCCCCGCCGCCCGGACCGGCCGACCAGCGCGCCGAGCAGGAGCGCTCCGACGGCTCCGCCGCCAGGGCCGGACTGCGCGGCATCGGCCTCCCGGCGGTCGTGGCCGTGGCCGTGGGCCTGCTGCTCGTCGTCGTCTACCTGGCCGCCTTCCCCGCCGCGGAGCCGCACGACCTCCCCGTCGCCGTCACCGGGCCGGCGGACGTCGTCGACGACGTCCGGGCGGGGGTCGAGGAGTCGCGCCCGGGTGCGCTGGCGCTGACCGGCGTCCCGGACGCCGCGGCCGCCGAGCGGGCGGTGACCTCGGGGGACGTCGTCGCCGCGCTGGTGCTCGACGGCCCGCCGCGGCTGCTCGTGGCCGGGGCGCACGGGCAGCCGGTGACGCAGGACCTCACCGAGGTCCTGGGGCCGGTGGTCGCCGAGCGGGCCGGCGGACAGCCGGCGGTCACCGACGTCGCGCCCCTGGCCGACGGCGACCGGCGGGGCCGGGCGATCGACCACACCGCGTTCGGCGTGGTGCTCGGCGGGTTCCTCTTCGGCATCACCAGCTACCAGGTCGCGCCGAAGCTCCGCCTGCGGCTGCGCCTGCTCAGCGCCGTCCTGTTCGCCGCGGCGGCGGGGCTCCTGGGCGCGCTGCTGTCGGGACCGGTCTTCCCCGCCCTCCCCGCCGGCTTCTGGCCGGTGGCCGGGATCGTCGCCCTCCTGGCGCTGGCCTGCGGGTCCGCGGCCGCGCTCGCGCTGCGACTGCTGGGTGGCGCCGGCACGTTCGTGGCCACCGCGGTCCTGCTCACCCTCGGGGCGGCCACCAGCACCGGCAGCCTCCCGGCGCAGTACCTGCCCGGCTGGCTGGAGCCGCTGGCGTCGGTGCTGCCGCCGGGTGTCGCGGTGCGGGCACTGCGCGGGCTGGCCTACCTCGACGGGGACGGCGTCGGCCGCGCCGTCTGGGTGCTCGGCCTGTGGTGCGTCGTCCCGCTGGTGCTGGTGGCCCTCGCCGACACCGTGCAGAGACGCCGCGCGCGGACCGCTTGACCCCGTCGGCAGAACTCACCTAGCGTTGAGTTCATCAGGCGTTGAGTTCTCGCCCTCGGGAGGCTCCCATGACCGACGCCGTCACCGTCACCGACCTCGTCGTCGACCGCGGGCACCGCCGCGTGCTGCCCGGGCTGTCCTGCGCGGTCCCCGCCGGCCGGGTCACCGGCCTGCTCGGCCCCAGCGGCAGCGGGAAGACGACGCTGCTGCGGGCGCTCGTGGGCGTGCAGCGGATCCGCTCGGGCACGGTCACCGTGCTCGGCGAGCCCGCCGGCTCCCCCGGCCTGCGCTCGCGGGTCGGCTACGTCACCCAGGCGCCGAGCGTCTACCCCGACCTCACCGTCCGGGAGAACGCCCGCCACTTCGCCGCCCTGTACGGCCGGGGCGCCGCGGCGGCCGACGACGCGCTCGCCGCCGTCGGGATGGCCGCCGCCGCCGGGCAGCTGGTGGCCGACCTCTCCGGCGGGCAGCGCGGCCGGGCGTCGCTGGCCTGCGCGCTGGTCGGCGAACCCGAGCTGCTGGTCCTCGACGAGCCCACCGTGGGCCTGGACCCGGTGCTGCGGGTGGAGCTCTGGGACCGGTTCCACGCCCTGGCCGCGGCCGGCACCACGCTGCTGGTCTCCAGCCACGTCATGGACGAGGCCGGCCGCTGCGACCGGCTGCTGCTGCTCCGCGAGGGCGCGCTGCTGGCCGACGTGACCCCCGGGGAGCTGCGCGAGGACGCCGGCACGCCCGACCTCGAGGAGGCCTTCCTGACCCTCGTGCGGCGCGGGGAGCAGGTGGCGGCGTGAGCACCGTGACCGCCGTCCTGAGCCCTCGGCTCACCGCCGCCACCACCGGGCGGGTGCTGCGGCAGCTGCGCCACGACCACCGCACGATCGCGATGATGGTGCTGCTGCCGAGCCTGCTGCTCGGCCTGCTGTACCTGCTCTGGCGGGACGTGCCCGCGCTCCCCGGGCAGCCGACGGTGTTCGACCGGGTCGGGCTGACGATGCTCGGCGTCTTCCCGTTCGTCGTGATGTTCCTGGTGACGAGCATCGCCATGCTGCGCGAACGCACGTCGGGCACGCTCGAGCGGCTGCTGACGACGCCGCTGTCGCGGCTGGACCTGCTGCTGGGCTACGGCACGGCGTTCGGGCTGGCGGCCGCGGTCCAGGCCGCCGTCACGGTCACCGTGGCGACGACGCTGTACGACCTCGACGTCGCCGGGTCGCTGTGGCTGGTGGTGCTCATCGCCGTCGCCGACGCCCTGCTCGGGGTGGCGCTCGGGCTGCTGGCCAGCGCCTTCGCCCGCAGCGAGTTCCAGGCCGTGCAGTTCATGCCGGTCGTCGTCCTGCCGCAGTTCTTCCTCTGCGGGCTGCTGGTGCCCCGCGAGCAGATGGCCGGCTGGCTGCAGGCCGTCAGCGACGTGCTGCCGCTGACCTACGCGGTGGAGGCGCTGCAGGAGGTCGGGCGGTCGTCCACCGGGACCGGCACGATGTGGACCGACGTCGGCGTGGTGGCCGGCGCGGCGGTCCTCGCCCTCGCCCTGGCGGCGGCGACCCTGCGGAGGAGGAGCAGCTGAGCCCAGCGCGGCGCCCGACCGGACGGCGGCCGGGCAACCCCGGCACGCGGGCGGCGGTCCTCGACGCCGCCCGCGCGGCCTTCGCCGAGCGCGGCTTCGACGCGACGTCGATCCGTGCGGTGGCCACCGCGGCCGGCGTCGACCCCGCCCTGGTGCACCACTACTTCGGCACCAAGGACAAGCTCTTCCTCGCCGCGATCGAGGCCCCGGTGGACCCCGGGACCCTCCTCCCCGAGGTGCTCGAGGCCGGCCCCGAGCGGCTCGGCGAGAGCGTCGTCCGCCTGCTGCTGCGGGTCTGGGACGGCCCCGCCCGCCCGGCCGGGCTGGCGCTGGTCCGCTCGGCGGTCGGCAACGAGTGGACCGCGCGGCTGCTGCGGGAGTTCCTCGTCTCGCAGGTGCTGCGCCGGGTGGTCGGCACCCTCGACCTGCCGCCGGCCGAGGCGGAGGCCCGCGGCGCACTGACCGCGTCGCAGCTGATCGGCGTGGTGATGGCCCGCTACGTGCTGCGCGTGGAGCCGCTGGCCTCGGCGCCGGCCGAGGAGCTCGTGGCGGCGGTCGGGCCGACCGTGCAGCGCTACCTCACCGGCGACGTCGCCCTGCCCGGGCCGCGCGACCAGCGGGCCAGGCGGGACTAGCGGGCGACGCGGGCGAGCTGGCGGGCCTGGGCGACCAGCCGGCCGGCCGAGTCCCAGATCCGGCACTCCTCGTCGGACCAGCCGCCGGTCACCTCGGTGGAGCGCGACTCGACCAGGCACCAGCCCGGCGCGGGCAGCGCGCGGACCAGCACCTGCAGCTGCACGGTGGGCGCCCAGCCCGGCCGGCCGACGGCGAAGGCGGTGGGCGGCAGCGCGTCGGCGAACAGCAGGAGGGCCAGCGGGTCGGGGTCGCGGCCGTCGGCCAGCCGGATCCAGGCCCGCAGCAGGCGGGTGTCGGAGGGCCGGCCCACCGTCCAGCCCGCCGTCGCCGGGTCCAGCCGGGTGTCGATCTGCCGGGCCAGCCCCACCGCCGGACCCCCCTCGGCGGTCCGGGTGGCCACGCACGCGTCGGGCCCGGGCACCTCGGGCACCGGGTTGACCGAGTAGTCGCTGGCGTCGCGGCCGAGGGTCGCCGTCGTCACCTGGACGGCGAGCGAGGGCCCGCCCGCGGCGCTGAGCAGCACCGAGGAGTGGGCGAGCGTGCGCCCGGCGGGCCCCGCGGTGACCGTCAGGTCGGCCGGGCCGCCCGGGGTCGCGCGCAGGTAGCTCGCCGACAGCGCCACCGGGTGCGGGTGCGGGCTGTCGAGCAGCGCCGCGCGGGCCACGACGCCGAGCAGGTAGCCGCCGTTGAGGACGCCGGGGTCGACGTCCCAGGCCGGGTCGAGCTCGGCGCGGACGCCGCCGCCCTCGGTGCGGGTGACGGCGGTGGCGCGGTCGAAGGCGGACCCGTTCTGCGGCACGGCCGCCAGGGTGCCAGGGTGCTCGGACGTGGAGTACACGCACCTCGGACGCAGCGGCCTGTCGGTCTCCCGGCTCTGCCTGGGCACGATGAACTTCGGGTGGAAGACCGAGGAGGCCGACTCGCACGCGGTCATGGACCGGGCGCACGAGGCCGGGATCAACTTCTTCGACACCGCCAACGTCTACGGCTTCGAGGCCGGCAAGGGCCGCACCGAGGAGGTGATCGGCACCTGGTTCGCCCAGGGCGCGGGCCGCCGGGAGCGCACCGTGCTGGCCACCAAGGTGTACGGCGGGATGTCCGACTGGCCCAACGACACCTTCCTGTCCGCGCGGAACGTCGTGCGGGCCTGCGACGCGTCGCTGCGCCGCCTGCAGACCGACTGGATCGACCTCTACCAGTTCCACCACGTGGACCTCGCGACGCCGTGGGAGGAGATCTGGCAGGCCTGCGAGACGCTCGTGGCGCAGGGCAAGGTGCTCTACGTCGGCTCGTCGAACCACGCGGCCTGGCAGCTCGCCGCGGCCAACGAGGCCGCCGCCCGACGGCACTTCCTCGGCCTGGTCAGCGAGCAGTCGCACTACAACCTGCTCACCCGGCACGTGGAGCTGGAGGTGCTGCCGGCGGCCCGGCACTACGGCATCGGGGTCATCCCGTGGAGCCCGCTGGCGCAGGGCCTGCTGGCCGGCGTGCTCGGCGAGCAGGAGGGCGCCCGCCGGCAGATGGAGCGCAACCGGGAGCGGATCGAGGTGCACCGCCCCGCGCTGCAGGCGTTCGAGGACGCCTGCCGCGAGTGGGGGCTCGCGCCGGCCGACGTCGCGCTGGCCTGGCTGCTGCACCAGGACGGCGTGACCGCGCCGATCGTCGGGCCGCGCACGATGGCCCAGCTCGAGGGGTCGCTGGGTGCACTCGACGTGACGCTGGAGCAGGCGCAGCTCGACCGGCTCGACGAGGTCTTCCCCGGCTTCAGGGCCGCCCCGATGGAGTACGCGTGGTGAGGCGGTGGACGCCGGGTGACGGCTCCACCACCCAGCGCGACGCGCCGTCGTCCGGCCCCCAGAACTGGGGGTGGGAGACCCCCTCGGCCGTGGATGTGCCGCCCGTCGCAGCGCTGTGACCCTCGCCGGGACGCGAGCGGCCGACGGGGTGCCCGCTCGCCGGGACCGGGGGCGGTGCCGTGCACGATCACGAGGAGCAGGCCGGGTGTCCGTTCAGCGGCGCGGCGGCACCAGGTGCGGCCCGGGTGTCGCGGCGCTCGGTGCTCGCCGGGCTGGCCGCGCTCGCCGTGCTGCCGGTCCTGGGCGGCACGGCGCAGGCCGCACCTGCGGCCCCCGCGCCCGCGCGGCCGGCTGCGGCGCGGCGCCGGGCCCCCCGTGCGTCGCACGCGGTCGGTGACCCGCGCGGCAGCGACGTCGCGGTCCGGAACGGCCGGGGCAGCGAGGCCCGCTTCGGGCTGATGTTCAAGCAGCTGCCGGCCTTCGACCCCCCGGACGCGCTGCTGGCCGGGCTGGCGGTCGCGATGAACGACGGCAAGCGGCCGCTGTCCGACGTCGCGGACTCCGACGTCGCCTTCGACAACCCGGGGATGCCGGCCGGCTACATCTACCTCGGCCAGTTCATCGACCACGACATGACGCTGGACCGGACGCCGCTGACCCTGCAGCAGCAGGACCCCCGGGGGACGGTCAACTACGACTCGCCCCGCTTCGACCTGGCCAGCGTCTACGGCCGCGGGCCGGCCGGCAGTCCCGAGCTCTACGACCCGGCCCGCCCGGGGTACCTGCTGTGCAACGACCACGACGGCGTGCGCGACCTGCCGCGCGACGAGGTCGGCGCGGCCTGGCTCGGCGACCCGCGCAACGACGAGAACCTCGTCGTCGCCCAGCTGCACGCGGTGTTCCTGCGGCTGCACAACCGGCTGCGCGACGCGGGCAGCACCTTCGAGCAGGCCCAGCAGCAGGTCCGCTGGCACTACCAGTGGCTCATCGTCAACGACTACCTGCCGCGCATCGTCGGCCGCGACGTGGTGGACCGCCTGCTGCGCCGCCGCCGCGCCAAGCCGATCGAGTTCCTCGGCCGGTTCTACAAGCCCCGCAACCCGCGCAAGCCCTACATGCCCGTGGAGTTCTCCGGCGCGGCCTACCGCTTCGGGCACAGCATGATCCGCGCCGAGTACGAGGTGCACGACCGGCTCACCGTCCCGATCTTCGGCGCCGACGGCCACCCCGACCTGCGCGGCAACCGGCCGGTCCCCGCGGACCTGTGGATCGACTGGAACTACTTCTTCGAGATCCCCGGCATGAGCACGCCCGACGACCGCAACTCGGCCCGGTTGATCGACACCCAGCTGTCGCTGCCGCTGTCGCGGCTGCCGTCCACCGTCGTCGCGCCGGTCGCCGGGGCCATCGTGTCCCTGGCCGAGCGCAACCTGCTGCGCGGCAAGCGGCTGGGGCTGCCGGCCGGCCAGGACGTCGCCGTCGCCATGGGGCTGACCCCGCTGACCAACGCGCAGCTGGGGCTGACCGACCCGGGCTGGCGGGGCAAGGCGCCGCTGTGGTTCTACGTGCTCAAGGAGGCCGAGCTGCTCGGCGGCACCCGGCTGGGGCCGGTCGGCGGCACGATCGTCGCCGAGGTGGTCCTCGGGCTGATGGCCTGCGACACCTCCTCGTACTTCACGGCGAAGCCGGACCTCGACCCCGGGGCGGGCTACGGCTTCGGCGACTTCCTGCTCTGGGCCGACGCCATCGACCCGCGGGCGACCGAGCAGCCCGAGCAGCCCGAGGAGGAGCTCCCCGAGCCCGACGACGAGGCCGAGCCCGACGCCGAGACCGAGCCGGGGTCGACCGCACCGGTGCCCGCCGCTCCCTGACCGGCGGCCGCGCTCAGCCCACCGGCCACGTGCCGAGGGGGTCGTGGCGGCCCGCGGAGCTGCGCACGAGGGACACCTCGCGCACCGGCCACGACGGGCCCCGGTGGCCGGCCAGCCGGTCGGGCAGGTCGGCGTCGGCCGGACGGCGCGGGTCCCAGCGGCCCAGCGTCAGGTGCGGCCGGAACGGCCGGTCCTCCACCGGCAGCCCGAGGCCCCGGGCGGCGCCGGCCAGCCGCGCGGCCAGGTCGGCGAGCACGCCGACGTCGCCGTCCACCCCGGCCCAGAGCACCTGCGGCCGGCGCCGCGGGCCGAAGCGCCCGGCACCGGCCAGCCGCAGCGTGGCCGGCGGGGTCGGGGCGACGGCGGCCCCGACGGCGGCGGTCAGGCCGGGCAGCAGCTCCGGCGGCACCGCACCGAGGAACAGCAGGGTGAGGTGCCAGCGGGCCGGGTCGCCCCAGCGCGGCGCCCCCGGGGCCCCGCGCAGCGGAGCCAGCGCCTCGGCGAGCGAGGCACGGGCGGCCGCGGGCGGGGCGACGGCGACGAACAGCCGCAGCGGCGCCGGCCCGGTCAGCGCACCACCAGGCCGGCCGCGGCCAGCGCCGTCTCCACCCGCAGCCGCTCCACGTCGCGCGGGAAGCCGGGTGGCAGGCGCCGCAGCGTCGTCGGCACGGCGAACTGGGCGGCCGCCTCCACCAGCACGTCGTCGTAGGCCGCCTGGAAGCCGCGGCGGCGCACCTGCGGCGACCCGGCCGGCACGGCGTCGAGCTGGCGGGCCAGCCGGCGCAGGTCGGCGGCGACCGCCTGCACGGGCCGGTGCACCGGGGTCGGGGGCGCGGTGCCGGCGGCGGCCTCCCGCGCGCGGCGGCGGGCGCGCAGGTCCTGGGTGAACTGGCCGGAGAACAGGCGGAAGAGGAAGCCGAGCGCGGCGAAGGCGCCGACGAGCATCGCGGTGATGCCGGCGAGCTGGAGCAGGGCGGGGACCATCGGGCTCATGCGGCGCGCTCCCGTGGCGACCGGGGGACGGCGGTGGCCGCGACGGTACGTCGGCGGAGTGTCCCCCGCCACGTCACCGGTCGGCGCCCCGCTCAGGGCGCCGGTCAGCGCCCCGGGACGGCCGCCCCGGGCGACCGGCGGGCGCGCAGCAGCGACAACCCGGCCGCCACCCCGGCGACGACGACGACCGCCCCGCCGAGCGACATCCCCCACCGCGCGCCGAGGTGCTCGCTCACCCAGCCGACCAGCGGCGCCCCGAGCGGCGTGCCGCCCATGAAGCAGGTGAAGTACAGCGCCATCACCCGCCCGCGCACCTGCGGGTCGGCGCCGAGCTGGACGAAGCTGTTGTTGGCCACGCTGAACACCAGGGCCGCGGCGCCCGTGGGCACCAGCAGGACGGCGAACGGCCAGAACCCGGAGACCAGCCCGCACACCACGGTGAGCAGCCCGAAGACGACCGCGGACACCACGAGGAACCGCCGCCGCGGACGGGCGCTGCGCCGGGTGGAGACGAACGCGCCGGACAGCGAACCGACCGCGAACAGCGTGGAGAGCAGGCCGAAGCCCTCGGCGCCCAGGTCGAGCACCTCGCGGGCCATCAGCGCGATGGTCACCTGGAAGTTGAAGCCGAAGGTGCCGATGACGAAGGCCAGCACCATGGCCAGCCGCAGGTCGGCGCGGTTCCAGGCGTAGGCGAGGCCCGCGCGCAGCTGCCCGCGGCCGCGGGCCACCGGCGCGCTGCGGTGCAGCTCGTCGGGCCGCATCGCCGACAGCGCGGCGATGGTGGACACGAAGCTGGCGGCGTTGACGAAGAACGCCGGCGCGGTGTCGCCGCCGGCGGCGCCGATGAGCAGGCCGGCCAGCGACGGGCCGACCAGCCGGGCGCCGTTGAAGATCGTCGAGTTGAGCCCGACGGCGTTGGCGAGCAGGCCGGGACCGACCATCTCCGAGACGAACGCCTGGCGCACCGGCGCGTCGACCGCGGCCACCGAGCCGAGGCCCGCGGCGAGGACGAACACGTGCCACAGCGCGATCGCGTCGGTGACCACGAGCGTCGCCAGGCACAGCGCGAGCAGGCCCATGAGCGCCTGGGTGACGACGAGGACGCGGCGCTTGTCGTGGCGGTCGGCCAGGACGCCGCCGAGCAGGCCGAGGACCAGCGTCGGCCCGAACTGCAGCGCGGTCACCAGCCCGAGGGCGACGCCGCTGTCGCCGGAGAGCTGCAGGACCAGCCAGTCCTGGCCGATGCGCTGCATCCACGTCCCGGTCAGGCTGACCAGGTTCGCCGACGCGTAGAGCCGGAAGTTGCGCACCCGCAGGGAGCGGAAGGACCCGTGGCCCGGATCCGCGACCTCCGCGGTGGCGGTCTCAGCAGCCGTGGACGTCACCCACCGGCGAGCTCCTCCATGATCTCGGCGGCCTCGCGCAGGACGGCCCGCTTCTCCGCGGTCAGGCTCTGCAGCCGGCCCGACAGCCACGCCTCGCGCGCCCGGGCCTCCTCGGTGAGCAGCGTCTCGGCGGCGTCGGTGAGGCCGATGACCACCTGCCGGCCGTCGGTCGGGTGCGGGGTCCGGGTGACCAGGCCCCGGCCCTCGAGCGCGACGACGACGCGGGTCATCGACGGCGGCTGCACCCGCTCGTGCGCGGCGAGCTCCCCCGGGCTCATGGGGCCGTGCCGCTTGAGCGTCGACAGCGCGGCCAGGTGGGTGAGCGTGACGGAGGTGTCGACCCGCTGGTTGCGCAGCCGCCGGGAGAACCGCATGACGGCCAGGCGCAGGTCGTGGGCGAGCGCCGCGGTGTCCAGCGTCGACCTCGTCACGGGACCAGCCTACCCGGGTCGTTAGCAGTGCTCAGAACAGTTGCTGGAGCGGCTCCAGCGCGAAGTAGACGAGGAACAGCACCGCGATGACCCACATCAGCGGGTGGACCTCGCGCCGCCGGCCGACCGCCGTCCGCAGCAGCACGTAGCTGATGACGCCGGCGCCGATGCCGTTGGTGATCGAGTAGGTGAACGGCATGAGGGCGATGGTGAGGAAGGCCGGGATGACCAGGCTCATGTCGTCCCACTCGAGGGTGCGGATCTGGCTGATCATCAGCGCGCCCACGATCACCAGCGCGGGGGCGGCGGCCTCCGACGGCACCACCTGCACCAGCGGCGTGAAGAACATCGCCACGAGGAACAGCACGCCGGTGACGACGCTGGCCAGCCCCGTGCGGGCGCCGTCGGCGACACCGGAGGCACTCTCGATGTAGGTCGTGTTCGACGAGACGCTCGCCGCGCCACCGGCCGCGGCGGCGAGCGAGTCGACCAGCAGCACCGGCTGGGAGCCCGGCAGGTTGCGGTTCTCGTCGAGCAGGCGGCCCTCGGCGCCGACCGCGGTGACCGTGCCGACGGTGTCGAAGAAGTCGGCGATCATGATCGAGAAGACGATGAGCAGCGCGGCGACGACGCCGATCCGCTCGAACCCGCCGAACAGCGAGAACTGGCCGATGATCGACAGGTCGGGGGCGCCGACGACGTCGTCGGGCAGCGCGGGCACCTGCAGCGCCCAGCCGCGCGCGTTCTCGGTGCCGTCCTCGGCGAACCGCGGCCCGACGTCGGCCACCGCCTCGACGACGATCGCGAGCACCGTCGCGGCGACGATGCCGATGAGCAGGGCGCCCTTCACCCGGCGCACGACGAGCACCGCGGTGAGCAGCAGGCCGACGACGAACACCAGCAGCGGCCACCCGGCGAGCTGCCCGCCCACGCCGAAGCTGATCAGCGGCGAGCCGGGCCGGATCACGCCGGCGTCGGCCAGGCCGATGATGGTGAGGAAGAAGCCGATGCCGACGGCGATCGCGGTCTTGAGCTGCGGCGGGATCGCCTCGAACACCGCCCGGCGGAACCCGGTGAGCACCAGCACGGTGATGAGCAGGCCCTCGAGCACGACCAGGCCCATGATCTCCGGCCAGGACAGCTGGGTGGCGGCGAAGACGGCGACGATCGCGTTGATGCCGAGCCCCGTGGCCAGCGCGAACGGGTAGCGGCCCACGACGCCCATGACGACGGTCAGCGCGCCGGCGACCAGCGCGGTCACCGCGGCGACCGCACCGAAGGGCAGTGTGGCCCCGGTGACGTCGGCGCCGGACAGGATGATCGGGTTGAGCACCACGATGTAGGCCATCGTGAAGAAGGTGGTCAGCCCGCCGCGCACCTCGCGGCCGACCGTGCTGCGCCGGGCGCTGATGCCGAAGTAGCGGTCCAGCCCGTTGCGCGGCCGCAGCTGCGGGCCGTCGCTGCGGCGCGGGGCCGGCGTGCCGGCGGCGACGTCGGCGGGGGTGTCCCCGGTCGCCGTCCGCGCGGCGGGCCGGGCGGCGGAGGCACCGCGGGAGGGTCGGGACTTCTCGGGCATGCGGGCTCCTGCGTGCTGCTGCGACCGGGCGACGAGCGGCAAGAGCGTGCCACACGCCGCGCCGGCCTCTCCGCAGGATCGCGAGCGGGCGGGCCTAGGGTCGCAGGCGTGCCCGGCCCCCTGAAGCAGGCTCCGCCCCCGCTGCGCGTCGACACCGCCCGCGTCGTCCTGGCCGGGATCGGCCTGTGGGTGGTGGCGCTCGTCGTCGTGCTGCTGCTCGGCGACCGGCTGGACCGGACCTGGACCTGGACCTGCGTGGCGGGGATCGGGCTGCCCTTCCTGGGGCTCGCGATCATGCGCTGGCAGGGTCAGCTGGGCCGCCGCGGGCCCGACGCGGGCTGAGCGCTCCTACGGCCGGCCCGCCAGCAGGCGCACCGTCGCCAGGGCCAGCACGCGGGTGACCGCGGTCAGCTCGGTCAGGTCGACGTGCTCGTCGTAGGAGTGGGCGTGCACGACGTCGCCGGGGCCGTAGTGCAGCGTCGGGACGCCCTCGGCGGCGTAGAGCCGCAGGTCGCTGCCGTAGGGCACGCCCCGCTCCCGCGGCGCGGTGCCGGTCAGGTCGGCCTGGGCCGAGGCCACCACGTCCCGCAGCGGGGCGCCGGCCGGCGTGCGCCCCGGGGCGAACTGCCCGCCGGACCACGTCACCTCGACCGGGTGCGCCCGCAGGAACGGGTGCCCGGCGCAGGCGGCGGCCAGGCGCTCCTCGACGGCGGCGCGCGCGTCGGCGGGGTCCTCGTCCAGGCGCACGCCCAGGCGGCCGGTGGCGGTGAGGGAGTCGGGCACGGTGCTGGCCCAGTCGCCGGCCACGACGGTCCCGATCGAGAGCGTGTGCGCGACGGGGTACTCGGCCATGAGCGGGTCGACGACGGCGTTGCGCTCGGCCTCGAGCTCGCGCAGCACGGCGTCGAGGTACCCGAAGTGCTCCACCGCGCTGTGCCCGGCCCAGCGGGTGCTGCCGTGCGCCGGCTCGCCCGGGACGACCAGCCGGAAGGTGAGCGCGCCACCGGCCGCGGTGGTGAGGGTGCCGCTGGTGGGCTCGGTGATGACGCAGGCGTCCCCGCGGTGCCCGCGTGCCAGCGTCGCGAAGGCGCCCAGGCCGCCGTCCTCCTCGCCGCCGACCAGGTGCAGCGCGAGCCGGCCGGGCAGCCGCACGCCACTGGCCAGCACCGCCTCGGCGACCGCGAGGTCGGCGGCCACCCCGGCCTTCATGTCGCAGGCGCCCCGGCCGTACAGGCGGGGACCGGCCGGCCGGGGCGTCCACGGGTCGCCGCCCCACCGCCGGGGGTCGCCGGGCGGGACCACGTCCACGTGTCCCTGGAGCACAACGGTCGGCCCGTCGCCGGTCCCGGTCGAGGCCACCAGCCCCCACGCCTCGCGCCGCGGCACCTCCGTGCCGGGGAAGCCCGGCCGGGCGGCGAGCGCGTCGACGTCGAGCCGCCAGTGGTCGACGTCCATCCCGGCGCGCGCGGTGCGCTCCGCCAGGCCGGCGAGCAGCTCGGACTCGGCGTCGCTGCCGGTCACGCTGGGCACGCGCACGAGGTCGGCCAGGGTCCGGTGCAGCGCGGCGACGTCGAGGGCGTCGAGGACGGCCTCCTCGACCCGGCTGGTCCCGCCCCGCGGCGCCCCGGTCTCGGGCGCCCACCCCGTCAGCGTCACGTCTCCTCCTCCGCCGGCCGCCACCGTGGCGGGCGACGGGAACGCTAGGGAGCGCGGGCGTCCGGCGGGAGTCCCATCGGCTGCGTCCGACCTACGATCCGTTGCGTCTGCAGGACACCCGACGCAACGGAGGACCGCGGTGGACGAGCTGGACAGGGCGATCGTGCAGCGGCTCGTGCGCGACGCCCGGACCACCTACGGCCGCATCGGAGCGGAGGTGTCGCTGAGCGCCCCGGCGGTGAAGCGGCGCGTCGACCGCCTGCTCCGCAGCGGGGCGATCCGCGGGTTCACCGCCGTGCTCGACCCCGCCGTCCTGGAGTGGTCCGTGGAGGCCTACGTGTGGGTCTACTGCGAGGGGGCGCCGGACCCGGAGGAGGTGCGCCGCCAGCTCGAGGACGTGCCCGAGGTCGTGCAGGCGACGACGATCTCCGGCACCGCCGACGCCGTGCTGCGGCTCCAGGCCCGCGACACCGCCGAGCTCGAGCGCGCCGTGCGCCGGCTGCGGGCGCTGCCCACCGTCGCCCGGACGGAGAGCGCGGTGGTGCTCTCCCGGCTCATCGACCGGCCGCGCAGCTGAGGCCGCGGAGTTGAGGCCGCGCGGCCGCGGTGGTCAGTCGGTGAGGACGTCGAAGTCCGCGGTGTCGTAGCGGGCCGACGTCACGACCTCCGCCGGCTCGCCCGCGGCCAGGGTGGCCTGGCTGTGCGCGCCGCAGCCGTACTCGACGGCGACGACGCGGCCGTCGGCCGGGGAGTACTCGTTGCCGCAGGCGCCGAACAGGCCGCGCAGCGACCCGGCCAGCGGCAGGAAGAAGCCACAGGTACCGCACGGTCCGGGGGCCTGTCGGGCCATCGGGGCGCGCGGGCCGAAGTCGCCGGCCAGCCAGCGGGCGGCGGCGCCGCCGCGGCCCTCGGGCGACAGCACCCGCTCGCGGCCCAGGCCCACCTCGGTGGCCACGGCCTGCGCCTCGGGGTCGGCGGCCGCGTCGTCGTCAGCGGTGTAGGAGGGGACGAGCCGCGGGTCGTCCTCGGTGGCCGGGAGCACGTCGCCGACCGACAGGTCGCCGGGGCGCAGCCGCTCGTGCCAGGGCACCCAGGCCGGCGCCAGCAGCGCGGCGTCGCCGGGCAGCAGCACGACCTCGTCGACGGTGACCTCGCCCGCGCCGGGGACGGCGGCCAGGGTGACGGCCCAGTGCCAGCCGGCGTAGCCGGGCAGCCGGCTGGCGAAGGAGTGGGTGACCACCGCGCCGAGCGCGGCCTCGTCCACGCCCCCGGCCGCGGGGCCGAGCGGCTCGGCGGCCGCGCCGAGGTGCTCGCCGACCAGCGCGGGGTCGCCGGCCGTCTCCTCGGCCGCGGCGCGGGCGGTGTCGACGGCGGCGGTCAGCACGTCACTGCCCGCGGGGGCGGGGTCGGGGTCCGGGCGCACCCGTCCATCGTCCCAGACGCGCCGGGAGGCACCCGCGCGCCGGGCCGGGACCGTGATCACGGTCGCCCCGGACGCCCAGGTCGGTACGGCACCATGGGGGCGTGCCGTCCTCGCGTCCGCCCGGGTCCCGCCGGGGTCCGCTGCGCCGCGCACGGACCGGGCCGCCCGCGTCCGACCGGATGGACACCGCCCCGCTCGACCTCCCCCAGCCGGGACACGGGCCGCCGCCGGGGTACGGCCCGCCGCCGTACGACCCGGGCTACGGCCCGCCGCCGCAGGCTCTGCCCGCCGCACCGCCGACGGTCCCGCAGCCGGAGCCTGCGCCCGCGCCGCGGTCCGCGGCGGAGCCGCGGGTCACCGTCACCCGCGTCGCCGTCGCCCGCAGCCGGGAGCTGACCCGCGCCGGTGTCGCCCGGGTCCGGCGGGCCAGCCGGGCCGACGGCGCCGGGGAGAGCGGGCTGACCCAGCTGCTGTGGGTCAACGCGATGCACATGGCCGGCGACGCGATGATCGCCGTCTCGCTGGCCGGCACCCTCTTCTTCGCCGCGGCGGCCGACGCCCAGCGCGGCAACGTGGCGCTCTACCTGCTGGTGACGATGGCGCCGTTCGCCGTCGTCGCGCCGGTGATCGGCCCGCTGCTGGACCGGCTGCAGCGCGGCCGCCGCTGGGCGCTCGGCGCGGCCTCCTTCGGGCGGGCGCTGCTGGCGCTGGTCATGGCCGCCCACCAGGACGACTGGTGGCTCTACCCCGCGGCCCTCGGCGTGCTCGTGCTGTCCAAGGCGCACAACGTGCTGCGCGCCGCCGTCGTCCCGCGGGTGCTGCCCGGCGCGATGTCGCTGACGTCGGCCAACGCCCGGCTGTCGGTGTTCGGCCTGGTCACCGCGGGCGTCTTCGGCGGGATCGGCGCGGGGCTGGCCTGGGCGTTCGGCTTCCCGCCCCTGCTGTGGGTCACCGCGGTCGTCTTCGCCGTCACCGGCGTCCTGGCCGTCCGGCTGCCCCGGCACGTCGACGTCCCCACCGGCGAGCAGCCCGCCGACGTGCTGAGCACCGGCGAGGTCCCGGTGGCCGGCCGCCGGCGCCGCCCGGTCAACCCGCACGTGGTGCTCGCGCTGCGGGCCAACGCCGCGCTGCGCGGTCTCGGCGGCTTCCTCACGATCTTCTCGGCGTTCCTGGTGCAGGCCACCGTCGAGGGTGGCTGGGAGTCCACGCTGGCGCTCGGCGCGATCGCCGGCGCCGCGGGGGCCGGCAGCGTCCTGGGCACCGGCGTCGGGTCGCGGCTGCACTCCGCCGACCCCGACCGGGTTGTGGTCTGGTCGGCCGGCGTGGCCGCCGCCGTCACCGTGCTCGCGGCGGTCTTCTTCGGCCTCGCGACGGCGGCCGCGGTCGCGGGCGTCTCGGCGGTCGCCAACGCGCTGGGCAAGGTCGCGCTCGACGCGATCATCCAGCGCGAGGTCCCGGAGAGCCTGCGGGCCTCGGCGTTCGCCCGCTCGGAGACGGTGCTGCAGCTGGCCTGGGTGGTCGGCGGCGCCATCGGCATCGCGCTCCCCCCGATCGGCTGGCTCGGGTTCACCGTGGCCGCCGCGCTGCTCGTCCTCGCCGTCGGCCTGGTGCTGTGGACCCCGCGGCGGCGCAGCTGGCGGCCCGTCGACCCCGAGGCACCCACCGTGCCCGGCGCCGGACCGCAGGCCTGGCCCGCGCCCGACGCCCCGACCGTGCCGGAGGCACCCCGCCCGTGAGCTCCTCCCCCCGCGCCGCCGCCCTCGTCCTGGCCGGCGCGCTCCCCGTCGTGCTGGCCGGCTGCGGCGGCCCCTCGGCGTCGGACACCCCGCCCGACGTCACCGTGACCGCCGGGCCGCAGGAGGTCACCGCTCGCCCCACGCAGTACTGCGCCGAGGGCGAGGGCCAGCGCTACAGCGGGGTGACCCCGCCGATCATCGAGGTCTCCCCCGGCACCCCGATCGCGCTGACCGTGCCCGACGACGTGGCCGCCAACGGCTGGAGCGTGCAGGTCTTCGATGAGCGGCTCGAGGAGCGGATCGGCGAGGTCGACGTCGAGGCCGGCACGACCACCTACGAGGGGATCACCAGCTCCGACGTCGTCCCGGCGGCGTTCTACCTCGTCGTCGTCGAGGACCGGCACGGCGAGTGCCTGCTGACCGGCTCGTGGCCGGTCGGCTTCCTGCGCGCCGGCGGCGAGGTGGTCGAGCCGACGCCGACGGCGCCGTCGGCCACCCCCGCCGGCTGAGCCCGCCCGCAGGCCCCCCGTCCGGGCCTCAGGCCTCCAGGTCGCCGGCGACGGCGCGCAGCACCGCCGCGACCTTGCGCGACTCGGCGCGGTCGGGGTGCCGGCCGCGGCGCAGCGAGGTGGAGACGTCGTCGAGCAGCCGGATGAGGTCCTCGATGATCGGGACGAGCTCGTCGGGCTTCTTCCGCTTCGCCTCGGCCACCTTGGCCGCCACCGACGGCAGCGGGTCGAGGACGCGGACCTGCAGCGCCTGGTCACCCCGCCGGCCGGCGACGATGCCGAACTCCACCCGCTGGCCGGGCTTGAGCTCGGCCGTGCCGGAGGGCAGCGCGTCCTTGTGCACGAAGACGTCGGGCCCGTCCTCGCGCGAGAGGAAGCCGAACCCCTTCTCGGGGTTGAACCACTTGACTCTGCCGGTGGGCACGGTGAGATCCCTCGGTCGCTCGCTGGGGTGGTCCGGCACGGGTGCCGGCGTCGGCGGCAGGACTGCCGCGTCCCCAGGTTAGCCGTCCGCCCGGACGCCCCCGCCGTCCGCGAACTCCGCCGGGTCGACGACGCCGAGGCGGCCGAGCAGGTCGAGGAAGACCGAGGCGAAGTCGTTGTCGGCGACCTCCCGGCGCACCGTGGCCCAGTCGACCTGCTCGCGCAGCGCCCGTGCCACGGGCAGCAGGCGGGCGAGGTCGCAGTAGTGCTCGTCGAGGGCCATCAGCTTCGTGGTGAGGATGTCGGTGGCCGCGAGCACGGGCATGTGCACCGACAGCACGGACCGCTCCTCGGAGCGCTCGATGAGGTCGGCCTCGACGGGGTGGCCGCAGGTGCGCCACAGGACGTCGACGAACGAGTTGCCCTGCACGACCTTGGTCAGCCAGTCCTCGGCCGGGTCCTCGACCTCCAGGCCGGCGTCGCGCAGGACCTTGACCGCCCGCTCGGCCTCGTCGGCGGTCACCAGGAAGTCCGCGTCGTGGTCGGGCTCGGGTGCGCCGCGGACCCACGCCGCGTAGCCGCCGCACAGGGCGAAGGGCACGCCGCCCTCCTTGAGGGCCACGGCGGTGCGCTTGAGGAGGTCCCGGATCTCGTCGCGGTCGGAGGGCTGCACGGGGGTGCTGCTACCCGGGGCCGAACTGCTCACGCACGGGTGAACCGGGACCGCCCGGGGCACGGGGAGCGGGTGCGCATCGCGACCTTCAACATCCTGCACGGGCGCTCACCGGAGGACGACCGGGTCGACGTCGACCGGCTCGCCACGGCGGTGAAGGCGCTGGACGCCGACGTCCTGGGCCTGCAGGAGGTCGACCGCGACCAGCCGCGGTCGATGAACGCCGACCTGACCGCCGTGGCCGCCGAGGCGATGGGTGCCGTCGACTCCCAGTTCGTCGCCGCGCTGTCGGGCACCCCCGGCGGGACGTGGATGGCGGCGACCGGCGACGAGCAGCCCGGCGCGGCGAGCTACGGCATCGCGCTGCTCTCGCGCCACCCCGTCGTCTCCTGGCGGGTGGTCCGGCTGCCGGCGCTGCGGGGCCGCGTGCCGGTGTGGTTCCCCGGCGCCCGGGCGCCGAAGCTGGTCAGCGAGGAGCCGCGGGTCGCGGTGGCGGCGGTGGTGGACGGCCCGCACGGTCAGTTCACCGTGGCCTGCACCCACCTGTCGTTCGTGCCGTACTGGAACACGGTGCAGCTGCGCCGTCTCGTGCGGTCGATGCGGGGCACGCGCGAGCCGCTCGTCGTGCTCGGCGACCTCAACATGGAGCCGCCGAAGGCCCGGCGGGTCAGCGGGCTGCGGCCCCTGGCGTCGGGCCCGACGTTCCCGCTGGAGGAGCCGACCCGCCAGCTGGACCACGTGCTGGTGCGCGGCGGGCTGCGGGCGACCGGCCCGGCCGAGGCGGTGCGGCTGCCGCTGTCGGACCACCGCGCGCTCGTGGTCGACGTCGAACCCACCTGATCGGGCAGGCGGTTGGCGTCGTGACAGTGTCCGGTGTCACGATGCGCGCATGGCTGCCGACGTCGGGACCCGCGCGTTCACCCTGGTCGCGTCCGCGGTGCGCGTGGTCGCGTCGCTGGTCGCCGTCGTCATCGTGGTGCACGCGGTCTTCACGTTCTTCGAGGCGAACCCGGCGAACTCGCTGGTGTCGGCCGCGGCGTCGGTGCGCCGCGACCTCGGCTGGTTCACCGTCGACCTGTTCCGGCCGTCGGACCCGAAGACCGGCGAGACGGTCAACGCCGCGCTCGCCGCGCTGGTCTGGGTCGTGGCCGGCAACCTCGTGTCGAGGCTGCTCACCCGGCTGGCGCCGTCGCCGTCCCGGTCCTGACGCGCCCGCGCCGCCGCCGGAGCCGGCGGCGGCGCGGGGAGGGGCTCAGGGGCGCCGGTTCTCCGGCAGCTGCACCCCGGCCCGGTTGGGCTTGTCGGTGGGGTGCGCGTAGCGGATCCGCTCCGGCGGCAGGGGGAAGCTGTGGTCCTCGCCGAACGGGGACAGCGACCCGGCCATCTCACCGAGCAGCTCGGTGACCGGCGGGCCGGCGTTCTCCGACTGTCCCCAGGTCGGCTCGACCAGGTGGGCGTGCTTCTCCTTGCGCTTGGCCATGTCGCCTCCGTGCTCCGGGCGCACCCCGGGGGTGCGCGTCCCCGCCATTCTCCCGTGCGCGGGCTCCTACCCGCAGCAGGTCTCCCCCGACACGGTCAGCGCGGCCGCCGGGCCGTGCGGGCGCCGAAGAGCGTGGGCAGCCCCTCGGCGGCGAGCACCCACTGCCCGCCGCCCACGGGCGCCGCGCGCACCTCCCCGCCGTCGAGGGCCTGCACCTGCCGGGTGCGCCAGACCGAGGTGCTCACCAGCCGCAGCCGCACCGGCTCGTCGTCGGGGTCCCACTCGTCGTAGCCCTCCGGCTCGAAGGCGACGATCGCCGGGCCGGCGATCCGCAGCAGCCCGCGCTGCCACGGGACGGCCGACAGCGCCCGTCGCCAGCGGGTCGCCCGGGCCAGGGCGCCGAGGCCCGCGGCGACCGCGCAGGCGCCGCCGACGGCGAGCGCGACGACGACGAGCCCGGCCAGCGGGACCGGGCGGCCGCGGTCGTCGGCGAGGCTGACCGCGACCGCGCCGAGCAGCACGGCGAGGACGACGGCGATGGCGCCGCCGACGAGCCAGCGCAGCGCGCCGGCCCGGTAGCCCTCGAGGGCGGTCCGGGTGTGCGGGTCGTCGGCGGCCGGTTGCACGACGTCATCGTCGCAGGGCACGGGCGGTGTCCCGGGCGGTGGACGTAACGTGGTCCGGATGCCTGCCGACCGTCCCGCCACGCTGGCCGCGTGGCTGCGCACCCGCAGTGACGCCCAGCTCGCGGCGCTGCTGGCCGCCCGTCCCGACGTGGCGCGCCCCGCGCCGTCGGACGTCGTCGCGCTGGCCAGCCGGCTGGCGGTGCCGGTCTCCGTCGACCGCGCGCTCGACGACCTCGACGCCGCCACCCTCCAGGTGCTCGACGTCGTGCTGCTCGCGCCCACCGACGGGGTGGACGCCGCCGAGGTCGTGGGCGCCCTGCGCGGGCTCCCCGAGGACGTCGTCGCGGACGCGGTCGAGCGGCTCACCACGCGGGCGCTGCTGTGGGGCGACGACGTCCTGCACGCCCCCGACCAGGTGCGGCGCGCCGTCCGCTACCCCGCGGGGCTCGGGCGCCGCGCCGCCGAGCTGCGGGTGACGCTGCCGGCCGACCTGCCCGCCGCCGTCGCCGCGCTGGAGCCGGCCGAGCGGCAGGTGCTCGAGCGCCTGGCCGGCGACCGCCCCGTGGGTCACCTGCCCGAGGCCGGCGGCGGCACCGCGTCGCCGGCGCGGCGGCTGCTGCAGGCCGGGCTGCTGGCCCGCATCGACGCGCTCAACGTGGAGCTGCCGCGCGAGATCGGCCTGCTGCTGCGGGGCACCGAGCCGCTCGGCCCCTCGCGGGTGGAGCCGCGACCGGCGGTGGTCGAGCGCGACCGGGCCGTCGTCGACCGGCAGGCCGCGGGTGCGGCGCTGGAGGCGGTCGGGCGGATCGGCGAGCTGCTGGCGGTGCTCGAGGAGGAGCCGGCCGGGCTGCTGCGCAGCGGCGGGGTCGCCGTCCGCGACCGCAAGCGGCTGGCCAAGGCGCTGACGGTGTCGGAGGCCGACGCCGGCTGGCTGCTGGAGCTGGCCTTCTCGGCCGGGCTGCTCGACGTCGGCGGGCCGCACCGCGACGAGTGGCTGCCCACCCGCGGCTACGACCTCTGGCGGGAGCAGCCGCTGGCCGACCGGTGGGCGACGCTCGCCGCCGGGTGGCTGGCGAGCACCCGGCTGCCGTCGCTGGTGGGGCAGCGCGACGTCGCCGGGAAGGCGGTCAACGCCCTCTCCCCCGACCTCGTGCGGCACACCGCGCCGTCGATCCGCCGCTCGGCGCTGGAGGCGCTCGCCGGGTACCCGCCGGGCCGCGGCCTGGCCCCCGACGACCTGGTGGACCTGCTGCGGTGGCGCACGCCGAGGCGGGGTGACCGGCTGGCCCCGGTGCCGGACATGCTGGCCGAGGCCGCGCGCATCGGCGTCCTGGTGGGCGGGGTGCTGTCCTCGGGCGGGCGCGGGCTGCTGCGCGCCGGCGAGGAGGGCGCGGCCGACGGGATGCAGGGGCTGCTGCCCGAGCCGGTCGACCACGTGCTCGCCCAGCCGGACCTGACGCTGGTGGCGCCCGGGCCGCTGGTGGCCGAGCTCGCCGACACGCTGTCGGTCGTCGCCGACGTCGAGTCCTCGGGCGGGGCCACGGTGTTCCGGGTGTCGGAGGCGTCGGTGCGGCGGGCGCTGGACGCGGGCTGGTCGGCCACCGACCTGCACGAGTTCTTCACCCGCGCCTCGCGCACACCGGTGCCGCAGGCGCTGGACTACCTGGTCGACGACGTCGCCCGGCAGCACGGCCGGCTGCGGGTCGGCTCGATCGAGTGCTACGTGCGCTCCGACGACCACGGCCTGCTCTCCCAGGTCCTCGGCGACCGGCGGACGGCCGACGCCGAGCTGCGCCGCCTGGCGCCCGGCGTGCTGGTCAGCGGGCTGGGCGCCGACGAGGTGCTCACCGTGCTGCGTGCCGCCGGGTACGCCCCGGCCGGGGAGTCGCCGGGCGGCGCGGTGCTCACCCGCCCGCCGGCGCGGCCGCGGGCGGCGGGGCGCCGTCCCGGGCTGCCGGCGGCCGCGGCGGGCCGCCCGCTGACGGCGGCGGAGGCCGACGCCACCGTGCGCGAGATCCGCGCCGGCGACGCCGCCCTCGCCGCCCGGCCCGCGGCGCCGGTCCGGCAGGTCCCGGGCGTGACGACGGCGGGCACGCTGGAGGTGCTCTCCCGCGCGATCCGCGACGGCGTGCCGGTGTGGCTCGGCTACGTCGACGCGCAGGGCAGCGGCAGCCAGCGCGTGGTGCAGCCGGTGTCACTGGCCGGTGGTTTCCTCCAGGGCTGGGACGAGCGCCGGCAGGAGAACCGCACCTTCGCGGTGCACCGGATCACCTCGGTGGCGCTGGTCGAGGAGGAAGCACCGGCCGCCGGCAACGGTTGACCTGACAGACGCCCACCCGCCGAGGAGAGGCCACCCATCCCGTGAACGACGGACCCCTCATCGTCCAGTCGGACAAGACCCTGCTGCTCGAGGTCGACCACCCGCAGGCCCGCGACTGCCGCGCGGCCATCGCGCCGTTCGCCGAGCTCGAGCGCTCGCCCGAGCACGTGCACACCTACCGGGTCACCCCGCTGGCGCTGTGGAACGCCCGCGCCGCGGGGCACGATGCCGAGCAGGTCGTCGACGCGCTGGTGCGCTACTCGCGCTACCCGGTGCCGCACGCGCTGCTGGTCGACGTCGCCGACACGATGGACCGCTTCGGCCGGCTGACGCTGCAGAACGACCCGGTGCACGGGCTGGTGCTCACCACCACCGACCGGGCGGTGCTCGAGGAGGTCGTCCGCTCCAAGCGGGTGGCCCCGATGATCGGCGCGCGGATCGACGCGGACACCGTCGTCGTCCACCCCTCCGAGCGCGGCCGGCTCAAGCAGGCCCTGCTCAAGGTCGGCTGGCCGGCGGAGGACCTGGCGGGCTACGTCGACGGCCAGGCGCACCCGATCGCGCTGGCGCAGGACGGCTGGCACCTGCGCGACTACCAGCAGGAGGCCGTCGAGGGCTTCTGGGCGGGTGGTTCGGGCGTCGTCGTGCTGCCGTGTGGCGCGGGCAAGACGCTGGTCGGGGCCGCGGCGATGGCCCAGGCCGGCGCGACCACGCTGATCCTGGTCACCAACACCGTCTCGGGGCGGCAGTGGAAGCGCGAGCTGATCGCGCGCACCTCGCTCACCGAGGACGAGATCGGCGAGTACTCGGGCGAGCGCAAGGAGATCCGCCCGGTCACCATCGCCACCTACCAGGTGATGACCACCCGCCGGAAGGGCGAGTACCGGCACCTGGACCTGTTCGACGCGCAGGACTGGGGCCTGATCGTCTACGACGAGGTGCACCTGCTGCCCGCGCCGATCTTCCGGCTCACCGCCGACCTGCAGTCCCGCCGCCGGCTCGGCCTCACGGCCACGCTGGTGCGCGAGGACGGGCGCGAGGACGACGTCTTCTCCCTCATCGGGCCCAAGCGCTACGACGCGCCGTGGAAGGACATCGAGTCGCAGGGCTACATCGCCCCGGCCGAGTGCATCGAGGTGCGGGTGGCGCTCGACGACGAGGAGCGGATGACCTACGCGGTCGCCGAGCCCGAGGAGCGCTACCGGATCGCGGCCACCGCCACGTCGAAGCTGCCGGTGATCCGGCGGGTGCTCGAGCGGCACCCCGACGAGCAGAAGCTGGTCATCGGCGCCTACCTCGACCAGCTCGAGAAGCTCGGGCGGGCGCTCGACGCGCCGGTCATCCAGGGCTCCACGACCAACCGGGAGCGGGAGAAGCTGTTCGACGCCTTCCGCCGCGGCGAGGTCAAGACGCTGGTGGTCTCGAAGGTCGCCAACTTCTCGATCGACCTGCCGGAGGCCGCGGTCGCCGTCCAGGTGTCGGGGACGTTCGGCTCGCGGCAGGAGGAGGCGCAGCGCCTCGGGCGGGTGCTCCGCCCCAAGGCCGACGGCCGGCAGGCGCACTTCTACACGGTGGTCAGCCGCGACACCCTCGACGCCGAGTACGCCGCCCACCGGCAGCGGTTCCTCGCCGAGCAGGGCTACGCGTACACGATCGTCGACGCCGCCGACCTGGCCGGCCCGGGCGAGGTCAACGGCCCCGACTGGGTCGACGAGCCCGCCGACTGAAGAAGGACCACCCTTCCCCCCACGCCTCGCAGGCTCGGCGCGGGCCCCTGAAGGGTGGCCGGACCGCGGCCCCCTGGTCCTCGTGACCCGGGGGCCGCGGTCGTCTCAGGTCCGGGTGTGCCGGCGGAGGACGTCGGCGGCGTCGGCGGCGTCGGCGGCGATGCGGCGCACCAGGTCGCCGGCGGGCTCGGCCCGGCACAGCGCGTGGCCCTGCCCGGCCCACAGGTTGACCACCTCGGCGTCGCCCGACGCGCGGGCCGCGGCGCGCAGCGGCGTCGTCAGGTGGTGCACCTCCGGGTAGGCGGCCGGCGCCGCGGCGGAGTGCTCGGTGAGGAAGCGGTTGACCAGGCCGCGGGCGCGCCGGCCGCTGAAGGCGCGGGTGAGCGCGGTGGGCCTGGCGGTGCCGAGTGCGGCGCGGTGCATCGCGCTGGTGCCCGCCTCGGGGCTGAGCAGGAAGGCCGTGCCGAGCTGGGCCGCCTCCGCGCCGGCGACGAGGACCGCGGCGACCCCCGCGCCGTCCATCAGGCCGCCGGCGGCGACGAGCGGGAGGTCGACCGTGTCGCGGACGAGCCGCAGCAGCGTCAGCAGGCCGTACTCCCCCACGCCGTCCTCGTCGGAGGGCCCGCCGCGGTGGCCGCCGGCCTCGATGCCCTGGACGACGAGCGCGTCGGCGCCGGTGTCGCGGGCGTCGGCGGCCTCCTGCGGCGTGGTGACGGTGACCAGGACGGTGGCGCCGGCGTCGTGCAGGGCGGTGACCATGTCGGGGCGGGGCAGGCCGAAGGTGAAGGACACGACCGGGACGCGCTCCTCGACCGCGACGGCGACCTTGGCCTCCCAGGCGTCGTCGTCGTGGACCGGGTCGCCGAGCTCGACGCCGGCCCGGCGGGCGTCCTCCCGCAGCGCGTCGGCGTAGCGGCGGACCGCCTCCGGGTCGCCGAGCGGGCCGGGGACGAAGACGTTGAGCCCGAACCGGCGGCTCGTGAGGGCCCGGGTGGCGCGGACGTCGTCGCGCACCGCGTCCGGCGTCTTGTACCCGGCGGCGAGGGAGCCGAGCCCGCCAGCCTCGCTGACCGCGGCGGCCAGCGCCGGCGTGGACGGCCCGCCGGCCATCGGCGCCTGGACGATCGGGCGGTCGAGCTCCAGCACCACGGCGTCCTCCCCTGAGCGCTCCTCCCGGCACCCTGTCACCGCGGTCCGGGACGCCTCCGGGCGGTCACTGCTCCTCGATCACCCGTTGCACCAGCGCGCTGAATCCGTCGCCGCCGGATCGGCGGTCCTGTTCAGGACCGACCTCCCGCCAGAAGTCGGGCAGGAGGTCCTCCGACCTCGCCTCCCACCGGCGGGGCCTCCGCCGGCCGTCCAGCACCCGGACCGCGGCGGCGACGAGGAGCTCGTCGATCAGGCTGTGCCGGAACCCCCCGGTCAACGGCCTGGCCGCGACGACCATGATCCGCCGATGGACGGCGTCGTCCACGTCGAGCACGGCGCGGGCCAGTTCCGGCTCGTCGCGCAACCACAACTGCTCGGCGATGTCCTCACGACTTGCCACGATCACCTCAGGGATGTCGGCCTGCGACGGCCGCCCATCCAGTCGAGCCGGGTCGTGGGGGCGGTCAGTACGGCGGTGGCTCCGTGCTCGCCGTCAGGCCGCTGGGTGTGGTGACGGTGAGGGTGCCTTCGGGCTGCAGGTCGTGGCGCCAGCCGGGGGCCTGGTGCTTGCCGCGGTGGTGGCCGGTGCAGAAGCCGGTGAGGTTGCCGGCGCTGGTGGGCCCGAGTGGCCAGGGGGTGGCGTGGTCGAGCTCCCCCTTCTTCGGCACGGGGCGGCGGCAGCCGGGGAAGCGGCAGCGGCGGTCGCGGGCGCGGACGTGCCGGTCGAGGGCTGCGCCCGGCCGGTAGCCGCCGCTTGCGCCGGGTGCGTGCAGGCCGGTGCCGGCGCGGGTGGCGCGGCGGAGGCCGGGCAGGTCGGTGAGGGCGAGCAGGGTGCCGGTGAGGGCGTGGGTGACGGCGATCCGCGGCCGGTCAGCGAGGCCGCCACCGGCCGTGCGGTCCAGCAGGTCGCCCAGGTGCAGGCGGGCGCCCTCAGCTGCGGCGGCCAGAGCCGCGATCGCGTCGGCCGCGCCGCTCACCCGGCCCGCGGCGCTCTCTGCCCAGGTCGTCTCGTCGGCGGTGTCGGCGCGCTCGGCGGTGGCCACGAGCTGGCGGGCGCGACCGACCGCCTGCTCAGCAGCCAGCAGCGCAGAGCCGGCGTCGTTCACGGCACGATCGGCGCGCGACCACCACCCGTCGGGCACAGGTGAACGTCGACCGTCCGGCTGTGGACCGGGGTTCGGGGCCCAGAAGTGGTCGGGCTCGTCCGGCCCCGGTGGCGACGAGCCGGGTGGCGGCCAGGGCTCGTCACCGAGGGCAGGGTCGAGGTCGGCGTAGAGCTCGCCGGTGGCGACCCGGCGCTCGATCTCCGCCCACCAGGCGGCGTCAGCCTCCATCTCGGCGATGTGCTGCGCGATCGCGGCGTCGCTCAGGCCGCGCAGCGGGTCCTCGCCCTTGACCAGGCTGACGCCACCGGCCGCGCCGGGAGCTCCAGGGGCCTCGGCCGTGGCGTCCGCGGCGGGGTCCTCGGCCGTGGCGTACGCCGCGGAGCCGTTGATCTCCACGGGCGCAGGTCGCTCACCAGCGGCGGCGGTCTCCGCGGTGTCTTCACCGCCCGGCGTGGGGTCCTCGGCGGCGG
The DNA here is from genome assembly GCF_037034165.1 of Geodermatophilus sp. FMUSA9-8. Taxonomy (NCBI): domain Bacteria; kingdom Bacillati; phylum Actinomycetota; class Actinomycetes; order Geodermatophilales; family Geodermatophilaceae; genus Geodermatophilus; species Geodermatophilus sp. FMUSA9-8. The sequence goes on from NZ_JBAGKE010000005.1 coordinate 47,332, forward strand.
CGTCCTCGGCGGGGTCCGCGGCAGCGGCGTCCTCGGCGAGGGTGCCGCGCGCGCCGGTGAGGGCGGCGAGCAGGGCCCGGACCACCTCGGCCGGGACGACCTGGCCGTCGATCTCGCACGGCTGGTCTCCACCCAGCAGCGCCCCGACCGGAGCGACCACGGTGAGGACCACCTGCACCGGTGACAGCCCGTTCGCCCCGGGCCGCAGCACCAGGTCCAGCAGGGCATCGGCCATCTTCTGGCCGCGGGTGCGGCCGTCGTCGGGCAGCGCATCGGCGTACGCGCCAAGGGCGGCCATCAGCGCCGCGGCTTCGGGAGTGGTGAGCAGCGCGGAGACGACCGCCATGCCGTCGCAGCTGTCCGGCCGGCAGGACAGCCCGCGCCGCGTGATCGCCCGCGCCAGGTCGTCGGCAGCGGACCGGGCCTTGCGCTTGAGCACCTCGCGGCGGGCCTTGTCGCGCAGCTGCGCCGGGGTGCACACCGTCCCCCGGCGGGACGTCCAGGCGAGCAGGTCCCGCTCCAGCGCGGCGCGCACCGTGTCGTCGGCGACCGGCGCGACGTGGTCGAGCAGCGCGGTGACGTGCCCGCCGTGCACGGCCCCGGCCTCGAGCGCGTCCAGCGTCGCCGGCAGCCGGTGGACGAGGGTGAGGGAGGTGGTCAAGAGGGACTCGGCGGCGTGAGAGGTGAGCGACAGGGCGATCGAAAGCTCCTGGGTGGCCCACTCGCTCACCGATCGCAGCAGCTCCGGCCGCACAGCCCACCGCTCGGCCGCCATCGCCCCGCGCGCGCCCTGCGGCCGGTCGACCGAGGACGGCCGCGAGAGCGCGAACGCCGCCACCGCTCGGTACCGCAGCGCCGACTGCCGCGACACCTCCAAATCGGCGGCCTGCACCAGCCCCAGCGGACCCCGCGCCCACCCCACCGGCGGCCCGGGCGCCACACCGGTCAGCACGTCGTCCACACCCCGCACCGTACGGGTGACCTCTGACAGAAGACGCAGGTCAGCGGGCAGGAGACGTCACCCGATCGGGTGACACGGCGGAACGAGACGCCGACGTCCGCATCCCCCGGTTACCGCGCGACGGCCAGCGGGCACCGACGAGCCCATGGACGCCGACATCAGGCTCACGGTGGACGGCGAGCTGCACGAGCTCACCGTCGACACCCGCACCACCCTGCTCGACCTCCTCCGCGAGCGGCTGGGCAACACCAGCCCGAAGAAGGGCTGCGACCACGGCCAGTGCGGCGCCTGCACGGTGATCCTCGACGGCGAGCGCGCCCTGCTCTGCCTCGCCCTCGCCGTCGCCCACGACGGCGCGGAGATCACGACGGCGAACGGTCTGGCGCCCGAGGGCGAGCTCCACCCGGTGCAGCAGGCCTTCCTCGACCACGACGCCTTCCAGTGCGGCTACTGCACGCCCGGGCAAGTCTGCTCGGCCGTCGGCCTCCTCAGCGAGGTCGACCGCGGCTGGCCGAGCCACGCCACCGCCGACCTCACGAGCGACCCCGAGCTCAGCGACGCCGAGGTCAGCGAGCGGATGAGCGGCAACCTCTGCCGCTGCGCCGCCTACGCCACCATCACCCCGGCGGTGCAGCAGGCCGGCGGTGCCCGGTGAAGCCGTTCGCCTTCGCCCGCCCCGGCTCCGTCGCCGAGGCCGTCCGGGAGGTCAGCGCCGAGCCCGGCGCCGTCTTCCTCGGCGGCGGCACCAACCTCGTCGACCACCTCAAGCTCGGCGTCGCCCGGCCCGACCTCGTGGTCGACGTCCGCACCCTCACCTCGCGGGAGACCACCGACACCGACGACGGCGGCCTGCTGGTCGGCGCCGCCGTCAGCAACAGCGAGCTCGCCGCCGACCGCCGGGTCCGCGAGCGCTATCCGGTGCTCGCCCAGGCCCTGCTCGCCGGCGCGAACGGCCAGCTGCGCAACCTCGCGACCGTCGGCGGCAACCCGCTGCAGCGCACCCGCTGCGTCTACTTCCAGGACGTCACCACCGCCTGCAACAAGCGCGAGCCCGGCAGCGGCTGTGCGGCGGTCGGCGGATACACCCGCTACCACGCCGTCCTGGGCGTCCCGGCCGCGCTGCCCGACGCCACCGCGGCGGAGACGTGCATCGCCACGCACCCCTCCGACATGGCGGTAGCGCTGGCCGCCCTCGACGCCGTCGTCCACGTCCTCGGCCCGCAGGGCGCGCGCACGCTGCCCTTCCGCGAGCTGCACCGGCTCCCCGGCGACGACCCGAGCCGCGACACCGTCCTCGGGCACGGCGACCTCGTCACCGCCATCGAGCTCCCGCCGCTGCCGATGGCCGCCCGCTCCACCTACCGCAAGGTCCGCGACCGCGCGTCCTACGCCTTCGCGCTCGTCTCGGTCGCCGCCGCGCTCGACCTCGACGGCGACACCGTGCGCGACGTGCGCCTGGCCCTCGGCGGCGTCGCGCACGTGCCCTGGCGGGCGACCCGCGCCGAGGCGGTGCTGCGCGGCGGCCCCGCCACCGAGCGCGCCTTCCGCGCCGCCGCCGAGGCCGAGCTCGCCGCCGCCCAGCCGCAACCGGGCGTCGACGGCGGCAACGGCTTCAAGATCCCGCTGCTGACCCGCACCATCCCCGCCACCCTGCGGGACCTGACCGAGGGAGCGACCTCGTGACCGACCTCCTCGAGCCCTGCGCGATGGGCCGCGACCTGGTCCGCCGCGACGGCGTCCAGAAGGTCCGCGGCACCGCCACCTACGCCTACGAGACGCCGGTCGAGTCGCCGGCGTTCTGCCACCCCGTCCAGGCCACCGTCGCCCGCGGGCGCATCACCGGCATCGACACGGCGGCCGCCGAGGCGCTCGACGGCGTCCTCGCCGTGCTCACGTCCGAGAACGCCGAGCGGCTGGCCTCCACCGACGACGCCGAGCTGGCCGTGCTGCAGTCCCCCGACGTCGCCTTCCGCGGCCAGGTGGTGGGCGTCGTCGTCGCCGAGACGTCCGAGCTCGCCCGACAGGGCGCCGACCTCGTCGTCGTCACGTACGCCGAGCAGGAGCACGACAGTGCGCTCACGGTCGACCATCCCGGCCTCTACGCCCCGGAGAAGGTCAATCCGTCCTACGACACCGACGTCGTCCAGGGCGACGTCGACGCCGAGCTCGCCGCCAGCGCCGTCGTCGTCAGCCGCACCTACGCGACGGCGATGGTGCACAACAACCCGCTCGAGCCGCACGCCTCGACGGCGCTGTGGGACGGCTCCTCGCTCACGCTGTGGGACTCCACCCAGGGCGTGCACCCCGACCGCCAGGCCGTGTGCACCGTGTTCGGGCTGGAGGAGGAGCAGGTCCGGGTCGTGTGCCCCTACGTCGGCGGCGGCTTCGGCTCCAAGGGCACCCCGCACGCCAACGTCGTCCTGGTGACCATGGCCGCCCGCGCGCTGCCCGGCCGCCCGGTGAAGCTCGCCCTGACTCGCCAGCAGATGTTCAGCCTCGCCGGCTACCGGACGCCGACCATCCAGAGGATGCAGCTCGGCGCCGACCGCGACGGCCGCATCCGGGCCCTCACCCTCGACGTCGTCGAGCAGACCTCCCGGATCAAGGAGTTCGCCGAACAGACCGGCGTCCCCGCGCGGATGATGTACACCGCGAACGCCCGGCGGACGACGCACCGGCTGGCCGCCCTCGACGTCCCGGTGCCCTCCTGGTTCCGCGCGCCCGGCGAGTGCCCCGGCATGTTCGGCCCCGAGGTCGCGATGGACGAGCTGGCGCACGAGCTCGGCATCGACCCGATCGAGCTGCGCGTCCGCAACGACCCCGAGCGCGACCCCGAGACCGGCCAGCCGTGGTCGAGCCGGCACCTGGTGGAGTGCCTGCGCGAGGGCGCCGAGCGCTTCGGCTGGGCCGGGCGCGACCCGCGGCCGGGCGTGCGCCGCGAGGGCCGCTGGCTGGTCGGCACCGGCGTCGCGTCGTCGGTCTACCCGACCATGCGCCAGGCGCAGTCGACCGCCGACGTGCGCTTCGAGGACGGCCGCTACGTCGTCGAGATCGGCGCCGCCGACCTCGGCACCGGCGCCTGGACGGTGCTGCCGCAGATCGCCGCGGACGCGCTCGGGGTCGACGTCGACGACGTCGAGGTGCGCATCGGCGACACCCGCTACCCCATCGCCTCGGTGGCCGGCGGCTCGTCGGGCACCAACACGTGGGGCTCGGCGATCGCCGTGGCGGCGCGCGAGTTCCGCGGCAAGTTCGGCTCCGACCCGCGCGACGGCGACGAGGCGTCGGGCCAGGTGGACCAGGCCGACACCGACGACGAGCACGCCACCTACGCGTTCGGCGCCCAGTTCGTCGAGGCGCGGGTCGACGTCGACACCGGCGAGGTGAGGGTGCCGCGGCTGCTCGGCGTCTTCGCCTGCGGGCGCATCCTCAACCCGCGCACCGCCCGCTCCCAGTTCATCGGCGGCATGACCATGGGCCTGTCCATGGCGCTGCACGAGAACAGCGTCTGGGACCCGCGGATCGGGCAGGTGGCCAACCACGACTTCGCCGAGTACCACGTGACGGTCAACGCCGACGTCGGCGACGTGCAGGCGCACTGGCTCGACGAGGAGGACCCCTACGTCAACGTCATGGGCGCCAAGGGCATCGGCGAGATCGGCATCGTCGGGACGGCGGCCGCGGTGTCCAACGCGGTGTGGCACGCCACCGGGGTCCGGGTGCGCGAGCTGCCGGTGACGCTGGACCGGCTGCTGCCGGCGCTCCCCTGAGACATCATCGACCGGTGGCCGCCAGGGACCTGCAGGACCTCGTCCGGCGCCGGCTGTGGGAGCTCGGTGAGACCGTGCACCAGGCCTCCCGCCGCGCCCGCGGCGCGGTGGGGCCGGAGGTGCTCGAGCGGCTCGCGCACACCCGCGGCTGGGCGCTGATCAGCCCGTGGATGGCCGGGCACCTCGCGCGCGCCCTCGACGTGCCGGAGAACCGCGTGCGCCGGGCCGCCGGCCTGCCCGAGGTGGCCGACCCCCGCACCGACGTGCCCACCGGGCCGCACCTGCGGCTGGTGCACGGCGGGGCGTCCCGGCCCGGGACGGGTGAGGCGTCCGAGGCGTGACGGACCGGTCCGGCCGCCGTGTGAGGAGCGCCACGCCGCGACCGCCCCGCTGAGGGAAACCGCAGGTCAGCGGCGTGTGGACCGTCGCGTATACGACGGCCCTGCGGAGGCGCGCGGGAGGTGGCCGGTCGGGCGTGTCTCGCGGACGCCAGGCAGGATGGCTCCTGAGATGGCGAGCGCAGCACGGGCCGGGGCGGTCGCCCCGCAGACGACCAGCCGACCGCTCCGGGTGTGGCAGCAGGCCGCCCTCGAGCGCTACGAGGACTCCTCCCCCAAGGACTTCCTCGTCACCGCGACCCCGGGCGCGGGCAAGACGACCTTCGCCCTGACGCTGGCCGCGCGGCTGCTGCAGCGGCGCGAGGTCGCCCGCGTGATCGTCGTCTGCCCGACCGACCACCTGCGGCTGCAGTGGGCCGACGCCGCCGACCGGCTCGGCATCGTGCTCGACCCCGGCCTGACCAACGCCGTCGGCCCGGTGCGCGCCGGCACCCAGGGCTACGTGACGACGTACGCGCAGGTGGCGGGCAAGCCGATGCTGCACGCGGCGCGCGCCACCGCCGTCAAGACGCTGGTGATCCTCGACGAGGTCCACCACGCCGGTGACGGCCTGTCCTGGGGCGAGGCGATCGAGGAGGCCTACGGCTTCGCCGCCCGCCGCCTGTGCCTGACCGGGACGCCGTTCCGCACCAAGCCCGACGAGCGGATCCCCTTCGTGCGCTACGAGGAGGACGGCTTCGAGGGCGACTCGGCCGACGGCGCCGGGCTGGTCAGCCGCGCGGACTACACCTACGGCTACAAGGAGGCGCTGGCCGACAACGTCGTCCGCCCGGTCGTCTTCGCCGCCTACACCGGCACCGCGCGCTGGCGGAACTCCGCCGGCGAGGTCGTCGCCGCGTCGCTGTCGGAGGCCGGCACCCGCTCCGTGGAGATGGCCGCCTGGCGCACCGCGCTGGACCCCAAGGGCCAGTGGGTGCCGCACGTCATCGCCGCCATGGACGACCGGATCACGCACCTGCGCGAGGAGGGCGGCATGCCCGACGCCGCCGGGTTGATCCTCGCCAGCGACCAGGACGACGCCCGCGCCTACGCCAAGATCGTCCGCCGGGTGACCGGCAAGGCGCCCGAGCTGATCCTCTCCGACGACCCCAAGGCGTCGAAGAAGATCGAGCGGTTCGCCACCGGCTCGGCGCGGATCGCCGTCTGCGTCCGGATGATCTCCGAGGGCGTCGACGTCCCGCGCGCCGCCGTCCTCGCGTGGATGACCTCCTACCGGACGCCGCTGTTCTTCGCCCAGGCCGTCGGCCGCGTCGTCCGGTCGCGGGCGTCGCACGAGACCGCCACCGTGTTCCTCCCCGCCGTCCGGCCGCTGCTCGGCCTGGCCGCGTCGATGGAGAAGGAACGCAACCACGTCATGCCGCCGCCGAAGGCGGCCGACCCGGAGGCGCTGGACCTCGACCCGCTGCCGCCCAAGGAGCGCGAGGCGGTCGGGCTCAAGCAGTGGGAGGCGCTGGAGGCCGACGCCCGCTTCGCGCACGTGCTGCACGGCGGGACGGCGCACACCGGGTCCGACGGCGGCGTCGCCGTGGCGCCCGAGGACGAGGACTTCCTCGGCATCCCGGGCCTGCTCACCGCCGAGCAGACGGCGTCGCTGCTGGCCCGCCGCGACGACGAGCTGCGGCTGCGGATCGCCCAGCGGGTGCACGACGACGACACCGGCGAGCTGCCGCTGGTCGAGGACCACCCCGACGAGGACCTCGCCGATGACGCTGCCGGCCGCTCCTGGCGCGACGCCGCCGAGCTGCGCCGCGAGGTCAACCGGCTGGTCGCCCGCGTGGCGGCGAAGACGTCGCGGCCGCACGGCGTCGTGCACACCGAGCTGCGCAAGTCGGTGCCCGGGCCACCGTCGGCCTCGGCGTCGGTCGAGGTGCTGCGCGCCCGCCGGGAGCGTCTCCGCACCATGCTGTGAGGGCGTGCATCTCCGCGGAGGTGCACACCCTCAGCCGGTCGGCAGCAGGCCCCTCGACGCCGCGACGGCGACCGCCTCCGTGCGGGAGCCGGCGCCGAGCTTGGCCAGGATGTTGCTCACGTGCACGCTGGCGGTCTTCTCGCTGATGTAGAGCTCGCGGCCGATCTGCCGGTTGGTGCGGCCCCGGGCGAGCAGCGCCAGCACCTCGGTCTCGCGCGGGGTGAACACCGCCGCCGCGTCGACCACGCGGCCGGCGCCCGGCAGCTCGAGCCGGGCGCGGCGGGCCAGCGCGGTCACCGCGTCGAGCAGCGGCGCCGCGCCCAGCGAGCGGGCGGTCGCCGCCGCCGCGGTCAGCGGCGCCAGCGCGGCGTCGCGGTCGCCCGCGGCGACCAGCGCCTCGGCCAGCCGCCACCGGCAGCGGGCCTCCTCGTAGACGTGCCCGTAGCCGAACGCCCCGACAGCGGCCGCCCACAGCGCGGGCTCGGCCCGGCCGGCCAGCCGCGCGGCCTCCGCCTCCATCCGCGCCAGCCACGCCGCCGCCTCGACACCGTGCGGCCCCACGGACCGCGCGTGGTCCTCGACCGCCTCCCGGCCCAGCGCGAGCAGCGCCTCCCCCGCCGCCGTCCACTCCGCTCCGGCAGCCGCGTCCCCGGCCAGCCGGGCCGCGGCGACCGCGTCACCCACCGGGGCCAGCGCCGTGGTGACCAGCCGGAGGACGGCGAGCCGCTCGGGCCCCCACAGCCGCCGGAGCGCGGCGTCGGCGTCGGTGGCGGCGCGCACCGCGGTGGCCGGGTCGCCGGTCCACGCGGCGTGGTCGATCTCCGCGCCCGCCGTGGCCAGGAGCAGCAGCACGTGCGCGTCGAGCCGGCCCACCAGCCCGCGCGCCCAGGCGATCCGCTCGGCGGCCACCGGGGCGCCGCGGCCGACCTGCACGAGCAGCCCGGCCGCCCGCACGTGCGCCGCCATCTCCGGCATCCGGGCCAGCCGGTCGGCCAGCGCCAGGCTGCCGTCCCAGTCGCCGCGGACGTAGCGCGACACCACGCCCAGGTGCCGCAGCTCCGCGGCGTAGAACGACCACTCGACGCCGAGCTCGCGCGCCCGCGCCAGCCCGACGTCGCTCCAGCGCAGCGTCTCCTCCGACGCCCCCGCCTCGTAGGCGACGATCGCCAGGTTGAACAGCACCCGCATCTCGACGTCGGGGTCGCCGGACCGGCGGGCGCGCGCCAGCGCCTCCTCCAGCCGCGCGGGCAGTTCGTCGCCGCCGTGCGAGCGGGCCAGCGACACCGCGACGTCGGCCCAGGCGCTGTCCAGGCCCAGAGCGTCGGCCGAGGCCAGCGCCTCCTCGGCGGCGGCGTCGCCCTCCGCGCGGCGGCCCACCTCGTAGCAGGCCCGGGCGTGGGTGGCCGCCGCCCAGGTGCGCGCCAGCGACGGCGGGTCGGCCGGGACCAGCGCCATCGCCGCGGAGGTCTCGCGCACCGCGGCGGCCTGGTCCTCGATGCGGGCCAGCGCCTGCGCCAGCGTGTAGTGCACCTTCGCCCGCATCACCGGGTCGCCGTCGGGCCCGAGCACGTCCTGGGCCGCGCGCAGCAGCGCCACCGCCCGGTGCAGCTCGCCGCTGCGGCGGGCGGCGGCCGAGGTCTGCTTGAGCAGCTCGACCTGGCTGCGCCCCGCGCGGGCGGCGGCGTCGGGGACGGCCGGCCACAGCGCGAGCGCGGCCTCCAGGTGCTGCAGCCGCTCGGCGGGGGCACCGGCGCGCCCGGCCTCGTCCGCGGCCTCCAGCGACGCCACGAGCGCACCGGGCAGGTCGTTGCTCTCCTGCAGGTGGTGGGCGCGCTCGGCCGCGGTGCCCGCGCCGGGGACGGCGGCCAGGTGGGCGGCCACGGCGGCGTGCAGCCGCACCCGCTCGCCGGGCAGCAGGTCGGCCAGCACGGCCTCGCGCAGCAGCGCGTGCCGGAAGCGGTAGGCGCCGTCGGGGTCGACGACGAGCAGGTGCGAGTGCACGGCCTCGGCCAGCGCGCGCTCGAGGTCGCCGTCGGACGGCCCGCCGACGGCGGACAGCAGCTCGTGCCGCACCCGCCGCCCGGCCACCGCGACGCCCCGCAGCACCTGCTGGGCGGCCGGCGACAGCTGCTCCACCCGGGCGAGCAGCACGTCGGTGAGCGCCCACGGCAGCGTCTCGCCCGCGAGGCCCGCGGCCAGCAGCTCCTCGGCGTAGAAGGCGTTGCCCTCGGCGCGGGCCACCACGTCGTCGACCGTGCGGTCGTCCACCCCGGCGGCCAGGCCGCGCACGAGCTCCTCGACGGCGGGGTCGGGCAGGGGGCCGAGGTCGAGCCGCTCGACGCCGGGCAGCCGCACCAGCTCGGCCAGCAGCGGGCGCAGCGGGTGCCGCCGGTGCAGGTCGTCGGAGCGGTAGGAGGCGACGACGGCGACCGGCTCGTCGGCCAGCCGCGCGAGCAGGTAGCGCAGCAGGTCGCGGCTCGACCGGTCGGCCCAGTGCAGGTCCTCCAGCAGCACGAGCACCGGCGCCTGCGCCGCGAGCGAGGCCAGCGCGCCGGCGACCGCCTCGAACAGCTGCAGCCGGCCGTCGTCGACCGGCGGGCGCAGCGCGCGCACCGCGGCGTCGAGGTCGGCGCCGTCGGACTCGGCGGCCCGCGCCCGGGCGGCGAACAGCCCGGCCGCGCCCTCGCCGAGCTCGGCGGCCACGGGGCGCAGCAGGTCGACGAAGGGCAGGTAGGGCAGGCCCACCTCGCCGAGGTCGACGCAGTGCCCGGTGAGCACCCGCAGGCCGCGGCCGGCGGCCCGGGCGGCCAGCTCGTCGAGCAGCCGCGACTTGCCGACGCCGGCGTCGCCGGCCACCAGCACCGCCGAGCCGCGCCCGGCCGCCGCGCGGTCGACGGCGGACTCCAGCGCGGCGACCTCCCGCGCGCGGCCCACCAGGGGTCGGTCCTCCCACCGCGGCACGTCGCCGATCGTGGCACGCGCCGCGGACAGGACGGGCCGGCCCCGGTCGCGGGCCGCCCGCGCGGGGGACGTCAGGCCGCCCGCCGGGTGCGCCGCAGCCGCCAGGGGCCGCGGCGGGTGCGGGTGTTGTGCCCGATCGCCTGCAGGACCTCGCGCCGGTAGGCCAGCTCCGCCTCGAGCCCGGGGTTGGGGTAGATGCTCACGGCCGTCTCCTCGTGTCGTCGTCCCGTGTGGACGACGACCACGGTCGGCCTGAGGCGGGACCCCGGGCATCGGGCGACCGCGCAGTCCCCGGCGCGCGTGGCGGCCTGAGTACGGCCCGAGGGGATCTGAGGCCCCCTCAGACAGGCCTCAGCGCAGCTCGGTGCCGCGCGTCTCCGGCAGCGTGAGGATGCCGAGGAAGGCGACGACGGCGGCCCCGGCGACGTACCAGAAGAACACCGTGGGCATGCCGCGGTCGGAGAGGAACGTGATCAGCAGCGGCGCCGTCCCGCCGAACAGCGCGACGGTCGTGTTGTACCAGGCGCCGATGCCGGTGGCCCGCAGCTCCGTGGGGAACAGCTCGCTCATGATCGCCGGCGCCAGCGAGGCCATCGCCGCGTAGAGGCCGAGCCCGACGCAGAACACGACGACCAGCGAGACCAGGTCGTCGCGGACGAGGTAGGACAGCGGGACGACGAGCACCGCCGTCGCCGCCGACCAGGCGAGCAGCACCGGCTTGCGGCCGACCCGGTCCGACAGCGCGCCGTAGGGGTAGCACAGCGCGATGAACAGCGCGGTGCCGATGGACAGCGCGATGAAGACGTCGTTGCCGTCGGCGTCGCGGAAGTTCACGGCGAACGGGGTCAGCGCGCTGAAGAAGGTGTAGTAGCTCAGCGTCGACAGCAGCGTGAAGGCGCACAGCTGCAGGACCGACCGCGGGTGCTCCCTGATCGTGCGCAGCAGCGGGTTCGTCGTCGCCCGCGCCTTCTCCGCGTTCTCCTCGAAGCTCTCGCTCTCGCTCAGCGAGCGGCGCAGCCACAGGCCGACGAAGCCGAGCAGCCCGCCGACGGCGAACGCGATCCGCCAGCCGTAGGACTCCAGCTGCGCCTGGTCGAGCACGCCGGTGAGCAGCACGCCGAGCAGCGAGGCGAGCAGCAGTGCCGTCCCGGTGGAGATGTAGAAGAACGCCGAGTAGCGGCCGCGCCGCGCGGGCGGGGCGATCTCGGCGAGGTAGGCCGAGGCACCCGACACCTCGCCGCCGAGGCTCAGGCCCTGCGCGATGCGGGCCAGCAGCAGCAGGATCGGCGCGAACCAGCCGACCTGCTCGTAGGTGGGCAGCAGCGCGATCACCAGCGAGCCGCCGGCCATCAGCAGGATGGTCAGCAGCATGCCGGCCTTGCGGCCGCGCAGGTCGGCGAAGCGGCCGATGAGCACCCCGCCCAGCGGCCGGAAGAAGAACGCCAGCGCGTAGGTCGACGTCGTCCCGATCAGCGCCAGCGCCTCGTTCTCCGACGGGAAGAACTGACCGGAGAAGTACACGAGGAAGGTGGCGTACACCGTCCAGTCGAACCACTCGACGGCGTTGCCGATGCTGGCCGACACCAGCGTCCGCACCGGCAGCCTGTGCTGCTCGGCGGTGCCCTGCCTGCTCGCCGTCTGCGCCATGCGCACCGACGCTAGTGAGGGACGGCACACCCGGCAGGTCGAACCCGGCGCGCGCGGCCCCCGGTGCGGGAGAAGGCTGGGGACGTGGCCGACCTCTCCCCCACCGTCTTCGTCCTCTACGGCGCCACCGGCGACCTCGCCGCGCGCATGGTGCTGCCCGCCTTCGACCAGCTGGAGCGGCGCGGGCTGCTCCCCCCGGACTGGCGGCTGGTCGGCAGCGGCCGCGGGGAGCGGTCCGACGACGACTTCCGCGGCATCGTCCGCGACGCCCTGTCCGAGCACGGCGACGGCGAGCCCGCCGACGGCCTGCTCGAGCGGCTGCGCTTCGCCGGCGGCGGCTTCACCCCCGAGGACCCGGGGCAGCTGGTCGACGCCGTCGCCGCGGCCCGCGAGGAGCTCGGCGGCGACGCCCAGCTCGTGCACTACCTCGCCGTCCCGCCGGGCGCCTTCGAGGGCATCACCCGCGGCCTCGACGCCCACGGCCTGGCCGCCGGGGCCCGCGTCGTGTTCGAGAAGCCCTACGGCACCTCCCCCGACGCGTTCCGCGAGCTCGACGAGCTGGTGCACTCGGTCCTCGACGAGGAGCAGGTCTTCCGCATCGACCACTTCCTCGGCAAGGAGGGCACCCAGGACCTGCACGTCCTGCGCTTCGCCAACGGGCTGTTCAGCTCGGTGTGGAGCCGCGAGCACGTGGCCCAGGTGCAGATCGACGTGCCCGAGACCCTCGACGTCGCCGACCGCGCCGAGTTCTACGACGCCACCGGCGCGACGCTCGACATGCTGGTCACCCACCTGTTCCAGGTGGCCGCCGAGGTCGCCATGGAGCCGCCGGTCTCGCTGCGCCCGGCCGACCTGCAGGAGGCGCGGGAGGCGGTGCTGGCCGCGTTCCGGCCGCTGGCCCGGGAGGACGTCGTCCTCGGCCAGTTCGAGGGCTACCGCGACCTCGACGACGTCCCCGACGACAGCCGCACCGACACCTTCGTGGCCGCCCGGCTGTGGGTGGACACCGACCGCTGGCGCGACGTGCCGTTCCTGCTGCGCACCGGCAAGCGCATGGCCGAGGGCCACCAGCGGGTCACGCTGGTCATGAAGCGGCCCGACGGGCCGGCCGGCCCCACGCCCGGCGGCGGCAACACCGTGTCCCTGTCGCTGTCCGGCGCCGGCGAGCTGGACCTGGGCCTGGTGACCAAGCGGCCCGGTCCCGACCTGGAGATGGCGGTCGCCGAGGCGACGCTGGACCTGGGCAAGGTCGACGGCGGCCAGCCGCTGCCGGCCTACGCCTCGCTGATCCACGACGTGCTCGTGGGCGACCGGTCGCTGTTCACCACCGGCGCGGGACTCGAGCAGGCCTGGCGGGCGGTGCGGCCGGTGCTGGAGGACCCGCCGGAGGTGCAGCCCTACGCGCCCGGCTCCTGGGGGCCGGCGGACGCGAAGGGGCTCGCCGACCCGTGCGGGTGGGTGCTGGGGAGCTGAGGTCCGGACCGGGCTCTGGTCGCCTCGCGGCGAGTTGCACAACACGGCTCCAGGCCCCCGGCCGAGGCCGGGGCGGTGGTCCGTGGAGGCGGTATCCAATTGGCACCCGGGGACACAGAATCGCCCGGTCCGGACGATCCCCAGGGTACCCCTCCCCCGGGCGCTGACACACGGGATCCGGGGCACACCCCGCCTGCGAGGATCACCCCCGTGGCCGACCTGACCCCGACCGAGGCCGCCGTGCTCGACGCCGTGGACGAGGCCACCGCCGTCGACCTGCTGTGCCGGCTGGTCGCCGTCCCCTCCGTGGGCGGCAGCGCGGCCGAGTCGGAGGTGCAGCACCTCGTCGCCGCCGAGCTCGACGCGCTCGGCTGCGACGTCGACCGCTGGGCCGTCGACCTCGCCGCCGCGGCGGCCGCGCCGGACGCGCCCGGCCAGGAGGTCGGGCGCGAGGAGGCGTGGGGCGTCGTCGGCACCCTGCCCGGCACCGACGACGGCGACCCCGCCCTGGTGCTGTGCGGGCACACCGACGTCGTCCCGACCGGCGACCGGGCGCTGTGGGACGGCGACCCGTTCACCCCGCGGGTCGTCGGCGGGGAGGTGCTCGGGCGCGGGGCCTGCGACATGAAGGGCGGGGTGGCCGCGTCGCTGGCGGCGCTGGCCGCGGTGCGGGCGGCGGGCGTGCGGCTGCGCCGGCCGGTGGCGCTGCACAGCGTCGTCGGCGAGGAGGACGGCGGCCTCGGCGCGTGGGCGACGCTGGCCCGCGGGCACCGCGGCGACGCCTGCGTCATCCCCGAGCCCACCGACGGCGCCGTGGTCACCGCGGCGGCCGGGGCGCTCACCTTCCGGCTGGAGGTGGCGGGCCTCGCCGCGCACGCCGCGATGCGCGACCGCGGGGTGAGCGCGGTGGAGCTGTTCGCCGAGGTGCACGCCGACCTGCGGGCGTTCGAGGCCGACCGGCAGCGCGACGCCGACCCGCGCTTCGCCGGCGAGCGGTACCCGTACGGGCTCTCGGTCGGCACCGTGCGCGCCGGCGACTGGGCCTCCACCGTCCCCGACCGGCTGGTCGCCGAGGGCCGCTACGGCGTCCGGCTGGGCGAGTCGCCGGCCGCCGCCCGCGCGGCGTTCGAGGCGCGGGTCGCCGGTTTCTGCACCGGGCACCCGTGGCTCGCCGCGCACCCGGTGCGGGTGACGTGGACCGGCGGGGCCTTCGCGCCGGGCGAGCTCCCGCGGGGGGACGCCCTCCTCGCCGACGTGCGCGGTGCGGTGGTCGACGCCGGGGGCCGTGAACCCGCCGAGCGGGCCGTGAACGCCGGCACCGACCTGCGCCTCTACGCCGCCGCCGGCATCCCCGCGCTGCACCTGGGCCCGGGCGACCTGCACCTGGCGCACGGCCCGGCCGAGCGGGTTCCGGTCGCCGAGGTGACGGCGGTGGCGCGCGCGCTCGCACTGCTCACCCTGCGCCGCTGCGGGGTCGCGTGATCGGCCAGGCGGAGTTCGCCGCGCTCGCCGGCGACTCGCCCGCCGCGCGCGACGAGTGGGCGGCCGTCGTGGCCGCGTGGAGCGAGCCGCACCGCCGCTACCACGACCTGCGCCACCTGGCCGCCGTCCTCGGCCTGGTCGGCGAGCTGGGCGCGGCCGCCGCCGACCCGGCCGCCGTCGCGCTGGCCGCCTGGTACCACGACGTCGTCTACGACCCCCGCCGCGGCGACAACGAGCGGGCCAGCGCCGACCGCGCGCGGGCGGGCCTCGCCGGGCTGGTGCCGGAGGCGCGGCTGGCCGAGGTCGAGCGGCTGGTCCTGCTCACCGCCGGGCACGCCGCGGAGCCCGGCGACGCGAACGGCGCGGTGCTCTGCGACGCCGACCTCGCCGTGCTGGCCGGGCCGCCGGAGGCCTACGCCGCCTACGCCTCCGCGGTCCGCGAGGAGTACGGCCACCTGCCCGACGACGTCTTCACCGCCGGGCGCACCGCCGTGCTCGAGTCGCTGCTGGCGCTGCCCGCGCTCTACCGGCTGCCCGCCACCCGGGAGTGGGAGCCGCGGGCGCGGGCCAACCTGGCCGCCGAGCTCACCCTGCTGCGCGGTCGCGCTTCCTGACCCGCAGGCCCGCCGCCGTCAGCCGGGCGAGCAGCTCGCGCGCGCCCACGGGCTGCGCGCCGGCGGCCACCGCGACGTCGTAGAGGTCCTCGGGGACGTCGTAGTGGTCGCCCTGGAAGGCGCGCCGCGGGATGCCGAGCTCGGCGGCGACGAACGCGTGCAGCTCCTCGTGGGACACGTCGCTGACCAGGTGGGACCACCGGCGGCCGCGCCACGGCCAGACGGGACTGTCGATCAGCACGGACACGGGGTGCAGTCTGCCCTCCGGCTACGGTCGTCGCCGTGGGCAACGAGATCCGCTGGGGCGTCGTCGGGCCGGGGCGCATCGCGCAGAGCGTGATGGGCGACTTCGGGCACGTGGAGGGCGCGCGGCCGGTGGCCGTGGCGTCGCGGTCGGCCGACCGGGCGCAGGCGTTCGCGCAGCAGCACGGGCTGGAGCGGGCCCACGGCTCCTACGCCGAGCTGGTGGCCGACCCCGACGTCGACGTCCTCTACCTCGCCACCCCGCACCCGCAGCACCACGCGGTGGCGCTGGCCGCGATCGAGGCCGGCAAGGCGCTGCTGGTGGAGAAGGCGTTCACCGCGACGACGGCCGGCGCGCGGGAGGTGGTCGACGCCGCCCGGGCGAACGGGGTGTTCGTCATGGAGGCGATGTGGACCCGCTTCCAGCCGGCCGTCGTCCGGATGCGGGAGCTGATCGCCGACGGCGCGATCGGCGAGGTGCGCTCGGTGCAGGCCGACCTCGGCGTCGACCGCGCCTACGACCCCGCCGACCGGCTGTTCGCCCTCGAGCTCGGCGGCGGCGCGCTGCTCGACCTCGGCGTCTACGTCGTCTCCTTCGCCCAGATGCTGCTCGGCACGCCCGACCGGGTCACCGCCGCCGGGTCCACGTTCCCCACCGGCGCCGACGCCGAGGCCGCACTGCTGCTGACCTACGACGACGGCCGCAGCGCCACGCTGACCACCTCGCTGCGCTACCCGACCCCGGGGCAGGCGCGGGTGTTCGGCACCGGCGGCTGGATCGACGTCCTCCCCCGCTTCCACCACCCGGCCACGATCGTGCTGCACCGCACCGGCGCCGAGCCGGAGGAGATCACCCTCCCGCCGGACGGCACGGGCTACTCGCACGAGCTGGCCGAGGTGACGCGGTGCCTGCAGGCCGGCCGCACGGAGAGCGACGTCATGCCGCTGGCCGACACCCTGGCCGTGCAGGACGTGCTGGAGCAGGCGGCGCACCAGCTCGGCGTCCACCACCGCGAGGACCCGCACGCCCTCTGAAGCTCGCCGGGTCAAGAGCCGGGGTGTGATGCCGATGACATCGGCATGCTGCTCACCGGGCTCGCCACCGCGCTCGCCAAGCTCACCTCCGCCTCGGCCGTCGCCCAGGCCACGGCGGGGCTCGGCATCGCCGTCGCCGGGGTCACCGGCGCCGGCCTCACCGGCGTCCTCCCCGGCCCGGTCCAGGACGGCGTCGCCGGTGTCCTCGAGTCGGTGACGCCGCTCGACGTGCCCGACTCCGGCGACGGCCGCGCGGCCGCGACGCACGACGACGACGCGGGGGCCGACCCGGCCGCCCCCACGGCGACCACCACGTCGACCACCACGGCGAGCCCCTCGGCCGACCCCTCGGGCTCCCCGGCCACCGGCACGCCCGGCGACGACGGGGCCGACGGGCCGACGGCGGCGCCGACGCGCGCGCCCGCCCCGCCGAACACCGCGGCGCGGCCGACCGGCGCCGGCCCCTCCCCCGCCGGGACCGGCTCGGGCTCGGGCCGGGACCACCCCGAGGACGACCCCACCCCCGGCGCCACGGCGACGGTCTCCGGCTCCGACGACGACGAGCCCGGCCACCACTCCGGCGCCACCCCGTCCGGCAGCTCCGACGACGACTCCGGGCACGACTCGGGGGACGACTCCGGGTCCCACTCGGGCTCCGACGACTCCGGGTCCGACGACTCCGGGTCCGACGACTCCGGGTCCGACGACTCCGGGTCCGACGACTCCGGCGACGACTCGGGCTCGGGATCCGGGCACGGCGGCCGCGACCACTGAGCTCAGGCGGCGGTCCAGGCCCGGCCGCTCGCCTGCTCGGGCGTCGGCACGCGGGTGGGTGTGCGCCCGGCCCGCCGCACGGCGCCGGCCAGGGTGACGGCGTCGACGACGGCGGCCCCGCCCGGATCGTTGTTGAGGTAGACGAACACGTCCTCGTCGTCGGCCCAGGTCGCCGCCAGGCGCTGCGCCCACTCCTCGAGCACCGCCGGCGGGTAGCCCCAGCCCTCTGCACCGGTGTGCAGCCGGAGGTAGCCCCAGCCGGCGGTGCGCCACAGCGGGGTGACCGGCCGCTCGGCGCGGTCGGCCCAGCACAGCGCCGCGCCGTACCGTTCGAGCAGGTCGCGGACCTCGTCGGTCTCCCACGTGGCGTGCCGCGGCTCGACGGCGACGCGGACGCCGGGCGGGAAGCAGGCGAGGCAGTCGCGCAGCAGGCCGGCGTCGGCCTTGAGCGTGGGCGGCAGCTGCAGCAGGACGACGTCGAGCCGGTCGCCGAGGCCCTCGGCGTGCTGCACGAGGCGGGCCACCGGCTCCTCGGGCTCGCGCAGCCGCTTGACGTGGGTGAGGAAGCGGCTGGCCTTGACCGCCCAGCGGTAGTCGGGCGGGGTGCGCTCGCGCCAGGCTGCGAAGGTCTCGCGGGCGGGCAGCCGGTAGAAGGCCGCGTTGCTCTCGACCGTGGCGAAGTGCTGCGCGTGGTGCTCCAGCCACAGCCGCTGCGGCAGGCGCTGCGGGTAGAAGCGGCCGCGCCAGTCGCGGTACTGCCACCCCGAGGTCCCGATCACCACGGCCACGCCGTCGGCCTACCCTCCGCCTCCATGGCCGACGCACCCGCCCGCTTCAAGGACCTCTGCATCGACGCCCGCGACCACCAGGCGCTCGCCGACTGGTGGTGCGCCGCCATGGGCTACGTCCGCCGCGACGAGGTGGCGCCACCCGAGCCGGGCTGGACGCGGCCGCGCGGGTGGCCGGTGCCGATCGTCGACCCGTCGGGCGCCGGGCCGCTGATCTGGGTCAACCCGGTGCCCGAGGGGAAGGTGGTGAAGAACCGCGTGCACCTCGACGTCGTGGGCGACTCGGCGGCGCTGCGGGCCGCCGGCGCCACCGTGGTGCGGCCGTCCGACGAGCGCCCCGGCCACGAGGCGGACGAGGACGCCGGGGAGATCGGCTGGGACGTGCTCGCCGACCCCGAGGGCAACGAGTTCTGCTGCTTCCCGCCCCCGCGGGACTGACGCCCCGGAGACGCCGACAGGGGCGGCCCCGCGCGATGCGGGACCGCCCCTCCCGGGCGTTGCTGGTGTCACACGGTGCAGAGGACGGGACTCAGAAGTCCATGCCACCCATGCCGCCGTCGGCGCCCGGCATGGCCGGGGCGGACTTCTCCGGCTTGTCGGCGATGACGGCCTCGGTGGTGAGGAAGAGCGCCGCGATGGAGGCGGCGTTCTGCAGCGCCGAGCGGGTGACCTTGGCCGGGTCGATGATGCCGGCCGAGACCAGGTCCACGTACTCGCCGGTGGCGGCGTTGAGGCCGTGGCCCACCTCGGAGTTGCGCACCTTCTCCGCCACGACGCCGCCCTCGAGGCCGGCGTTGACGGCGATCTGCTTCAGCGGGGCCTCGAGCGCGACGCGCACGATGTTGGCACCGGTCGCCTCGTCACCCTCGAGCTCGAGCTTGTCGAACGCGACGGCGGTGGCCTGCGCGAGGGCGACGCCACCACCGGCGACGATGCCCTCCTCGACGGCGGCCTTGGCGTTGCGCACCGCGTCCTCGATGCGGTGCTTGCGCTCCTTGAGCTCGACCTCGGTCGCGGCGCCGGCCTTGATGACGGCGACGCCACCGGCCAGCTTGGCCAGGCGCTCCTGCAGCTTCTCGCGGTCGTAGTCGGAGTCCGACTTGTCGATCTCGTTGCGGATCTGGTTGACCCGGCCGGCGATCTGCTCGCTGTCGCCGGCGCCCTCGACGATCGTCGTCTCGTCCTTGGTGACGACGACCTTGCGGGCGCGGCCCAGGAGGGAGACGTCGGCGGTGTCGAGCTTGAGGCCGACCTCCTCGCTGATGACCTGGCCACCGGTGAGGATGGCGATGTCGGTCAGCATGGCCTTGCGGCGGTCGCCGAAGCCGGGAGCCTTGACGGCCAGCGACTTGAAGGTGCCGCGGATCTTGTTCACGACCAGGGTCGCGAGGGCCTCGCCCTCGACGTCCTCGGCGATGATGGCCAGCGGCTTGCCCGACTGCATGACCTTCTCCAGCAGCGGGAGCAGGTCCTTGACCGAGCTGATCTTCGAGTTGACGACGAGCACGTACGGGTCGTCGAGGACGGCCTCCATGCGCTCGGGGTCGGTCACGAAGTAGGGCGAGATGTAGCCCTTGTCGAAGCGCATGCCCTCGGTGAGCTCGAGCTCGAGGCCGAAGGTGTTGCTCTCCTCGACGGTGATGACGCCTTCCTTGCCGACCTTGTCCATCGCCTCGGCGATGAGCTCGCCGATGGCGGGGTCAGCGGCGGAGATCGACGCGGTGGCGGCGATCTGCTCCTTGGTCTCGACGTCCTTGGCGGTCGAGAGGAGGTACTCGGTGACCGAGGCGACGGCCTTCTCGATGCCCTTCTTCAGGGCCATCGGGTTCGCGCCGGCGGCGACGTTGCGCAGACCCTCGCGCACGAGCGCCTGGGCGAGCACGGTGGCGGTGGTGGTGCCGTCACCCGCGACGTCGTCGGTCTTCTTCGCGACCTCCTTGACCAGCTCGGCGCCGATCTTCTCCCAGGGGTCCTCGAGCTCGATCTCCTTGGCGATGCTCACACCGTCGTTGGTGATGGTGGGAGCGCCCCACTTCTTCTCGAGGACGACGTTGCGGCCCTTGGGGCCGAGCGTCACCTTGACGGCGTCGGCGAGGGTGTTCATGCCCCGCTCGAGGCCGCGGCGCGCCTCTTCCTCGAAGGCGATCATCTTGGCCATGTGGTGATGTCCTCCATGCATGGATCGCTGCACGGCCGGGACCGGCGCCCGCGACGGACGACACCGGCGCCGCGGACGCTCCGTCGGTCCGCGCTCCGGTGCCTCACCGTTCCGACCTGATTGGCACTCGGCACTGTCGAGTGCCAACGGGAAGTCTGGCACTCGCACCTGCCGAGTGCAAGAACGGGGGGTGGGCGCCGGCTGTTCCCCCCCGGGGTCAGCCCCTCGGCGGGTCGGCGTGCCAGACCCCCGTCACGGGGTCCCGGCGCTCGACCAGCACCGCGCCGTCCCCGGTGGGCAGCCACACGCGGTTGCGCCCGTCGTCGTACTTCAGCTCCAGCCCCGGCCGGTGCGCCAGCGTCGGCGCGTCCTCCAGGTGGGTGATGCTCCAGCGCGGCACGGCCGCTCCTCTCGTCCTGGCCCCGGGCACGACCGAGGCCCGGCCCCCCGCGGGGGACCGGGCCTCGGGACGGGCGCAGGGTCAGACGGCGCGGACGGCGTCGGCCTGCGGGCCCTTCTCGCCCTGGACGACCTCGAAGGACACGCGCTGGCCCTCGTCGAGGCTCTTGTAGCCGTCCATCTGGATGGCCGAGTAGTGGACGAAGACGTCCTGGCCGCCGTCGACGGCGATGAAGCCGAAGCCCTTCTCGGCGTTGAACCACTTCACGGTGCCCTGTGCCACGTGCGCTCCCACGGTCGTGCGTGCGGACGACCCCCGTGATCCGGGGGCCGGGATCCAGCTCTTCCGCCCGTGATCACGTGCGTGGAACTGACCGCGCGAGACGGTACAACAAGGAGGCCGACGCGGGGAGATCCTCCCCACACGACTCGGCCACGATCGGGTCGGGGATGTCACCCGACCGGATCGGCGCTGTGCAGGACTCTACGCCTCAGGAGATGAGGCCCGCCGACCGGACCGACCGCAGCGAGGGCTCCACCCGGTGGGTGAACCCGACCACCGGCAGCAGCGGGTCGAGGGTCTTGAGCCCCTCCCCGGTGTTGAGGACGACGGTCTCCTTCGAGGGGTCGAGCCGGCCGTCCTCCACCAGCTGCCGGAGCACCGCGACGGTGACGCCGCCGGCGGTCTCGGCGAAGACGCCGGTGGTGCGGGCGAGGTCGCGGATGCCCTCGACGATCTGCTCGTCGCCCACCCGGCCGACCGACCCGCCGGTGCGGCGGATGGCGTCGAGCGCGTACGGGCCGTCGGCGGGGTTGCCGATGTTCAGCGACTTCGCGATGCCGGTGGGCTTGACCGGCTTGACGACGTCCCAGCCGTTGTCGAAGGCGGTGGCGATCGGGTCGCAGCCGGCCGACTGGGCGCCGAAGACGCGCCACTCCGTGTCGGCGACGATCCCCGCCTTCACCAGCTCCCGCCAGGCCTTGTCGACCTTGGTGAGCAGCGAGCCCGACGCCATCGGGATGACGACCTGGGCCGGGATGCGCCAGCCGAGCTGCTCGGCGATCTCGTAGCCCATGGTCTTGGAGCCCTCGGCGTAGTAGGGCCGCACGTTCTGGTTGACGAAGGCGGTGTCCTCGAACTCGTCGGTCTCGGCGAGCTCGCTGGTGAGCCGGTTGACGTCGTCGTAGGAGCCGTCGACGGCGACCAGCGTCTGGCCGTAGACCGCCGACTGCACGACCTTGCCGGGCTCGAGGTCCGAGGGGATGAAGACGAAGGAGGGCAGCCCCACGCGGGCGGCGTGCGCGGCCACCGAGTTCGCCAGGTTGCCGGTCGAGGCGGCGGCGATCTTGCGGTAGCCCAGCCGCTTGGCCGCGGTGGCGGCGAGGCTGACCACCCGGTCCTTGAACGAGTGCGTCGGGTTGGCGGAGTCGTCCTTGACCCACAGGCCGCCGGTGATGCCGAGCTCGGCGGCGAGCCGGTCGGCGCGGACCAGCGGGGTCATGCCCGGGTCGAGCGAGACGCGGTCGGCCGGGTCCTGGCCCACGGGCAGCAGGGCGGCGTAGCGCCAGATGTTCTGCGGGCCGGACTCGATCTGCTCGCGGGTGACGGCGGCCATCAGCTCGGGGTCGTAGTCGACCTCCAGCGGGCCGAAGCACTCCGCGCACGCGTGCTCGGCGATGAGGCCGAAGGTGGCGCCGCAGTTGCGACAGACGAGGCCGCGGGCGGGGCTGGGCGGCACGGGGCCGCCGGCAGCGGAGTCGGCCTGGACAGAACCGGGAGCGGTCAGGGTCATGCGACGACTACCTCCTCATCTTCCCCACGTCGGGCCGTCGAGCCGCGCGGGACGGAATTGGCACCTCTCGCCGCTCGCGCGAGCGCGGTTGCCGGGGCTTCGTCGGGCCGTGTCCCTCTGCCCCTCTGGATGAGTGGAACGCCCCGAGTCTACCCGGGGTCCGGAGGCGGTCCCGGTCCCGGCCATGCTGGGCGTGTGGCTGCGCGCATCGTCTACACCGACCTCGACGGCACGATGGTCGGCCCCCGGGGGTCGTTCTGGCACGCCTCCGACGGCTCCCCCACCGCCGAGCCCGCGGCCGCGCTCCTGGAACTGCACACCGCCGGGGTCGCTCTGGTGATCGTCAGCGGGCGTACCGCCGACCAGGTCACCGAGGCCGGGCGGATCTTCGCCGCCGACGGCGCGATCGCCGAGCTCGGCTCGCTCGTCACGTGGAAGGGCGGCCGGTCGCGCCACCAGCTCACCGGCGCGCTGCCCGACGAGTACGCCGGGCGCACGCCGATGGACGTGCTGGCCGAGCTCGGCGTCGTCGACGCGCTGTGCGCCGCCCACCCGGGCCGGCTGGAGTGGCACGCGCCCTGGCACACCACGCACGAGGGCGACGCGCTGCTGCGCGGCTACGTCGACCCGGTCGCCGTCGACGCCTGGCTCGCCGAGCGGGGCCTGGGCTGGCTGACGCTCAAGGACAACGGCGCCATCCCCGCGACGGCCAAGCTGGACCTCGCGCCCGAGGGGCAGCTGGCCCGGGTCTACCACCTGATGCCGCGCGGCATCTCCAAGGGCGAGGCGATCGCCTGGGACCTCGAGCGGCGCGGCGTCGACCCCGCCGACGCCGTCGCGATCGGCGACAGCGCCAGCGACCTGGAGATGGCGCCCGCCGTCGGCCGGTTGTGGATCACCGCGAACGGCGCCGAGGTCGACGGGATGGACGCGATGCTGGCCGCCGTCCCCAACGTGTCGGTGACCGACGGGGCGATGGGCGTCGGCTGGGCCCAGGCGGTACGGGCCTCGCTCTAGCTCGTGACGTCGCGGCGGGAGAAGGAGCGAAACGCCAGGGCGGTGAAGACCGCGGCGTAGACCAGCGACTGGATGACGCCGCGGAAGAGGTCGGAGGAGTCGACCGGCGTCTGCAGCAGGTCGGTCCAGGCGAACTCCTCCGCCGTGGGGAACCAGTCGCGGATGGCGCCGAGCTGCTCGACCTGGTCGAGGATCGCGAACACGACCATCGTGAACACCGCCCCGCCGACGGCGGCCAGCGGCGCGTCGGTGACCGTGGACAGCCAGAACGCGAGCGCCCCGACGACGAGCAGGTGGACGGCGAGGTAGCCGAGCATCCCGGCCAGCCGGAGCAGGCCCTCGCCCTGCGACAGGGTCACCCCGATCGGCGTCCGGATGTCGTCGAAGCCGAACGCGATCCCGCCGGCCACGACGGCGACCACCGCGAGCGTGAGCAGCGCCGCCACCGACAGCACCAGCGCGGCGATCCACTTCTGCCGGAGCAGCCGCGCCCGCGGAACGGGGGTGGCCAGCGTGTACCGCAGCGACCCCCACTGCGCCTCGCTGGCCACGGTGTCGCCGAAGAACAGCGCGTAGACCACGACGAGGAAGAACGACGTCGTCGCGAACAGCACGAACAGCGTGAAGTTCAGCCCGCTGGAGGTGGCGACGTCGACCAGGTTGATCCGGGTGTTCTCCGCGGCCTCCTCGCTGGCGCCGAGCTGCAGCGCGGCGATGAGCACCAGCGGGAGGGCGACCATCAGCGCGAAGACGCCGATGGTGCGCCGCCGCTTGAACTGCCGGCGCAGCTCCACCGACAGCCGCAGCGTGCGGCCGGGGCGGTAGCCGGCGACCGCCCCGGTGGGCTGGACGTGCTCCGTCGCGGTCATCAGCTCTCCCCCACCAGGGCCAGGAACGCGTCCTCCAGGCGGCGGCGCGGCGTGAACTGGTCGACGGCGACGTCGGCGGCTACGAGCGCCTGCAGCGCCTGCGCCCGCGAGGTCCGCGCGCCCAGGTCGGCGACCAGGCCCTCGTCGGTGCGCTCGACGGCGACCCCGGGCAGCCCGGACAGGACCGCGGCCGCGCGGCCGGCATCGGAGTCGTCGGCGAGCCCGACGAGCACCGCACCCCCGGTGCCGACGATCTCCTCGACCGTCCCCTGCGCGATCTTCTGGCCGCGCGCCATGACCACCACGTGGGTGCAGGTCTGCTCGATCTCGCTGAGCAGGTGGCTGGACACGATGACCGTGCGGCCGGTGGCGGCGTAGGACTGCAGCACCTCGCGCATGGCGTGGATCTGCGGCGGGTCGAGGCCGTTGGTCGGCTCGTCGAGCACCAGCAGGTCGGGCAGGCCGAGCATCGCCTGGGCGATGGCCACCCGCTGGCGCATGCCCTGGCTGTAGCGGCGCACCGGGCGGTCGATCGCGGCGCCGAGACCGGCGACCTCGATCGCCTCCTCCATGTGCGCGTCCGCCGGCGGCCGGCCGGTGGCGGCCCAGTAGAGGGTGAGGTTGTCGCGGCCCGACAGGTGCGGCATCAGGCCGGTGCCCTCGACGAAGGAGCCGAGCCGCGACAGCACCGGCGCCCCGGGGCCGGCGGCGTGGCCGAAGACGCTGATCCGGCCGGCGTTCGGGCGGATGAGGCCCATGAGCATCCGCAGCGACGTCGTCTTGCCCGCGCCGTTGGGCCCGAGCAGGCCGAGCACCTGGCCGCGGCGGACCTCGAAGGAGAGGTCCTTCACCGCCACGAAGCCGTCCTTGTAGGCCTTGGTCACGCCCTCGAAGCGCAGCGGCACGTCCTCGCCGTCGGGCTCGACGGCGGAGGTGACCCGGCGACGGCGGCGGCCCCAGAGGACCGCCGCGGCCCAGCCGAGCAGGCCGAGGAGGACGACGGCGCCGAGCAGCAGCCACCAGCGCGAGGTCCCGCCGTCGGCCTGCGCCTGCCCCTCGACGGTCGGGACGGCGAGCGCGCTGCCGCCGTTGCCCGCGCCGGCCAGCGCGACGGAGTAGACGGCCGCCTCGGCCGGGAGGGCGAACGCCTGGTCGGTGGAGGAGACGACGACGCGCATCGTGTGGCCGGCCTCGAAGCGGTGCACGATGCCCGGCAGGGTCACGGTGAC
Organism: Geodermatophilus sp. FMUSA9-8; assembly: GCF_037034165.1. Classification (NCBI taxonomy): domain Bacteria; kingdom Bacillati; phylum Actinomycetota; class Actinomycetes; order Geodermatophilales; family Geodermatophilaceae; genus Geodermatophilus; species Geodermatophilus sp. FMUSA9-8. The sequence goes on from NZ_JBAGKE010000005.1 coordinate 72,852, forward strand.
CTCGGTCGGCGCCGTCGGGTCGGCCGACAGCCCGGTCAGCGACAGCGGCGCCACCAGCCCGCCGGGCAGGGTCTGCGCGCCGTCGGGGCCGACGTCGTAGAGCTTGGCGAACAGCGTCGCGGTGCCGCTGGGCGAGGCGACGGCGAGGTCGACGGTGGGGGCGCCGACCACCTCGACGGCCTCGTCGAGCGGCTCGGTGGAGAAGGCGGCGAACTGGCCGGGGATCTCGACGGCGGTGCCGGCCAGCGCGGAGGCGATCGACCCGAGGCCGGGGACCGTGGTGATCGCGGCGGGCGTGCCGCCGGCCGGGGTGACCACCGGCTGCAGCGGGCCGTCGAGCGCGAGGTCGGTGCGCTCGGTCGCGGGGGCGCCGTCGAGGCCCGGGTAGGCGTCGGCGACGACGCTCTGGGTGCCGCCCTGGACGCTGCCCAGCGTGCTGCCCAGGCCGGTCGGCGCGGGGTACTCGAAGCCGGTGCCGGGGTCCTCGCCGCGGGCCGGGTCGTCGCCGTCGCGCAGGTGCCAGGAGAACCAGCCGGCGACCAGGTCGCGCAACTCGGCGGTCTCGCGCTCGGAGGGCTGCGAGTCGTGGCCCCCGGCGTACCAGACGACCTTGACCTCGGTGCCGTTGGCGGCGATCCCGCGGGCGTTGGCGTCGGCCTGGCCGAGGCCGAACAGCGAGTCCTCGGTGCCCTGCACGAGCAGGGTCGGCGCGGTGATCCGGTCGAGGACGGCGGCCGGGCTGCTGCGGTCGAGGACCGCGGCCACCTCGGGCGTGAGCGTGCCGGTGGCGGCGGAGTCCTGGTAGGCGGCGCAGATGTCGGCGCGGAACCGGCCGCAGGTCAGCGCCTGCTCCACCGCCGCGGGGTCGACACCGGCCAGGTCGGGCAGCTGCGGCAGCGACGGGGCGGACGCCGGGGCCGCGCCGCCGGTGTCGGCGGTGGTGTCCCCGGTGGTGCCCTCGTCGTCGCCGGCGTCGCCCGCTCCCCCGCCGCCGAGCGCGTCGAGCAGCCCGCCGGTGGGGACCGAGCCGACGCCGAAGAACAGCCCGGCCCACAGGCGCTTGTAGACGCCGGTGTCCGCGCTCTGCGGGGTGGCGGCGGGCGTCGTGGGCGGCTGCGCGCCGTCGGCCTCGCCGGTCTGCGACGGGAAGAGCGCGGCGGTCAGGGAGTTCCAGGTGATCTGCGGCGCGATCGCGTCGACCCGGTCGTCGTAGGCGGCGCCGAGCAGCGACAGCGCCCCGCCGTACGAGGCGCCGGCGACGCCGACCCGCGGGTCGCCGTCGCCGTCGAGCAGGACGTCGTCGCGCCCGGCCAGCACGTCGAGCAGCGTGGAGAGGTCGGCGACCTCGTAGCGCGGGTCGTCGAGGCCGATCTGGCCGGTGCTCTCGCCGAACCCGCGCGCCGAGTACGTCAGGACGACGAAGCCGCGGCCCGCGAGGTCCTGCGCGTCGTCGGCCACCGACCGCTTGCTGCCGCCGAAGCCGTGCGCCAGGACGACGGCCGGCGCCGGGGCGTCCGCGGTGGCCGAGGCCGGCAGGTACAGCGTGGTGTCGAGCTCGACGGCGTCCGCGCCGGAACCGGAGGGGACGCGGGCGTCCTCGGTGCGGACGTCCTCGGCGGCCGACGCGGTGCCGGGGAGCGAGACGAGGACCGTGCCGGTGACCAGCAGGGCGAGCACGGCACCGAGGGCCGCGCGGGCGGAACGCACGGAGCGGCCAACGGACGGTGTCGCGCCCGGGTTCCGGCGGCGGCCGTGCGGTGGATCGCAGGCGACGGTCAGGACTGCCACTCGCCGGTGACGACGACGACCAGGCCCGGGTCGGCCACGCCGGGGACCTCGAAGAACCGGTCGGCGGGGCCGGTCTGCACCGCCGGGAAGGCGTCCATGAGCTGCAGCGCCGACTGCCGCTGCGTCTCGTCGCCCGCGGTGAAGAAGACCGTGGTGACGGCGACGTCCGGGCCGTCGTAGGAGCCGACGCCGGCCGACGTCCAGCCCTGGGCACCCAGCTGCGCGGCGACGTCGGCGGCCAGGCCGCTGGTGGACGTGGCGTTGAGCACGGTGACCGGGACGCGCACCGGCGTGCTGGGCGCCTGGTCGACCGGCGGCAGCGGCTCGACCGACAGCGGCGGCAGCGCGCCGCTGGGCGGCGCGGTGGGTGCCGGCGGGCTGCTGGTGGCCGGCGGGGTGGTGGAGCCCGCCTCCTGTGCCGCCGGGGAGGTGAAGCTGTAGACGCCGAGCACGACGAGCGCGACCACCACGACGGCGAGCAGCAGGAGCCCCGTGCGGCGCCCACGCGGCGGGGCGTCCTCCCCCTCGGCGGCGCGCAGGGCGGCGCGCGAGACGCCGGCGCGGCGGGCGGCCTTGCGGCGCTCGGCCTCCATCGCCTGGCGCTCGGCCTCGCGGGCCTGCCGCTCGGCGCGCATGGCGGCGCGGTTGCCGACGACGCCGGTGCCGCCGGTGGCCGGGCCGGTCTCGGGGCGCCCGTCCCGGCGCTCGTCCCGGTCGCCGCGTCCCTCGCGGGTGCGGGCGGGCTGCCGGTCGGGGATGGCCTCGGTCAGCGGCGCCGCGGCCCGAGCGCGGGCCGGCTCGCGGTCCGGGATCGCCTCGGTGAGCGGCGCCGCGGCCCGGGCGCGGGCCGGCTCGCGGTCCGGGATCGCCTCGGTGAGCGGCGCCGCGGCCCGGGCCCGGGCGGGCTCCCGGTCCGGGATCGCCGTGGTGGCCGGGGCGGGCGGTGCGGCGGGCTCGGGGGCGCCCGTCGGGCGGGTCCGGTCGCGGTAGGGCGTGGCGCCGGGGCCGGGGGCCACGGCCGGAGCCGCCGCGGTGGCCGGCGCGCCGGGCACAGCCGCCGGGGTCCGGGCTGCCTGGAGCCGGGCCGCGGGGGCCTGGACCGGAGGCCGCTCCGGCCGCTGCCGGTCGGCGGGCCGGCCGCGCGCGGGTGCGTCGGCGGCGGGGCTGGGCACCGCCTGGAACGGCGCCACGGAGGTCTCGGGGGCGGCCGGGCGCGCCGGGGCCTGCGCCTCGGGCTTCGGCGGCGGCGCCGGCAGCCGGACCGCGGTGGGCGGCACGGCGGGCGCCTGGGGGGCGGGCGGCGCCGGCGCGGCGGGCGGCTGCGCGGCCGGCGCCTGGCGGGTCGCCCCGTTCGCCGGCACCGACGGCCGCGCGGCAGGGGTGCGGCCGCGCCCGGCCGGGGGCGCGGCGGGCTGCGGGCGGGCCGGCGGGGCCTGCGCCGGCGCCTGGGCGGTGGTGGGCTGGGCGGGAGCCGCCGGGGGCGCCGCCGCCGGGCGGGGCGGCCGGGCGGACGGCCGGGCCGGGGCGGCCGCGGGCGCTCCCGGGCCGCCGGTCAGGCGGCGCCGGTCGGTCTCGTCGCCGAGCAGCGCGTCGCGGCGCCGGTCGGCGCGGCTGCGCAGCGGGCCGGGCGTGGTGGGGTGGTCGCTCAGGTCCCCGTACCCGGGCGCCAGGGTGTCGGCCCCGAACTCGGGCGCCGGGCGGTCGGCGGGCTGGTCGGTGCGGCGTCGCCCACCGGCCACCGGGGCTGACGGTCGGTCCGGTTGGTCACCACCTGACGCCGCGTGCCTGCCCACGGTGACCAAATCTAGATGGCCGGAGAGCCCTTGCCCAGGAGGGACGGTGAACGACGGGCGCGCCGCGCGGTGCGCAGGCGCCGCAACCGGCGCACCAGCATGGGGTCGGCGGCGAGGGCCGCGGGCCGGTCGACCAGGGCGTTGAGCACCTGGTAGTACCGCGTCGGCGGGACGCCGAACTGCTCGCGGATGGCCGTCTCCTTGGCGCCGGCGCGGCGCCACCACTGCCGTTCGAAGGCCAGCATCTCGTGCTCGCGCCGGGTCAGGCCCGCGGGCTGCGCGGGGACCTCACCGGACGCCGAGCCCCCCGGCGGGGAGACCGCGGGGGCTGGGTCGGGGGTCATGGTCGGATCCGTTCGATCGGGGGGAAGCCGTCACCCACGACGGTAGGCCCGGGTACCGACGTTCCGCGCGGGCTCGCGCGCGGCGTCAGGCGACGGCCGGCACCTGCTCGGCCGCGTCCCGGCGGCCCGCCGCACGCGCGGCGCGGAGGCCGTCGACGGTGAACACGGCCAGCGCCGCCCAGACGATCGCGAAGCCGGCCAGCCGCGCCGGCGGCATGGGCTCGTGGAAGACGAAGACGCCGAGCGCGAGCTGCATCAGCGGCGTCACGTACTGCAGCAGGCCGATCGTCGACAGCGGGATCCGCCGGGCCGCCGCGGCGAACAGCAGCAGCGGCACCGCCGTCGCGATGCCCGAGGCCACGAGCAGCAGCAGGTGGCCCGTGCCCTCGCTGCCCGCCGTCCCCCGGCCGGTGCCGTGCAGGACGCCGAGGAGGACCAGCGCCGGCACGAACGCCACGGCCGTCTCCACGAACAGCCCCGGCGCGGCCTCCACCCGGACCAGCTTCTTCAGCAGCCCGTAGGCGCCGAACGTGGCGGCGAGGGTCAGCGCGATCCACGGCGGGCGGCCGTGGTCGACGGTCAGGACGACGACCGCGACGCCCGCCAGCCCGACCGCCGTCCACTGCAGCGGCCGCAGCCGCTCGGCGAAGACGACGACGCCGAGCAGCACGCTCACCAGCGGGTTGACGAAGTAGCCGAGCGAGGTCTCGACGACGTGGCCGGAGTTGACGCCGTAGACGAACACCAGCCAGTTGGCGGCGATCAGCGCCGAGGCGCCGGCGAGCACCAGCATCGTCCGCGGGTCGGTGACCGCGGCGCGCACCAGCGGCCAGCGGCGCAGCGCCGTCAGCAGCAGGGCGACGAAGACCAGCGACCAGACCACCCGGTGGGCGACGATCTCCACCCCGCCGGCGGGCTCCAGCAGCGGGAAGTACAGGGGGAAGCAGCCCCACAGCAGGTAGGCCGACAGCCCCGCCGCGGTGCCCGCCCGCCGCTCGTCCACGGCGGGCACGCTACGCCCGGGGGTCAGCCCGCCTGGATGTAGTCGACGAGGTGGGCGCGCTCCTCCTCGAGCTCGTCGAGCCGGGCCTTCACGACGTCGCCGATCGAGACGATGCCGAGCAGCCGGCCGTCCTCGACGACGGGGACGTGCCGCACGCGGCGGTCGGTCATGGTGCGGGCCAGGTCGTGCACCGAGGCGCCGGGCGGGCAGGTGTGCACCTCGGCGGTCATGAGCGCCGAGACCGGCCCGTCGAGGACGGCGTCACCGGAGGCGTGCAGCGCGCGCACGACGTCGCGCTCGGACAGGATGCCGGCGACCCGGCCCTCCCCCGGCGACACGACGAGGGCGCCGACGCCGTGGCGGGCCATCAGTGCCAGCGCCTCCCGGACGCCGGCGCCGGGCTCGACGGTGACGACGTCGGGACCCTTGCGGTGGAGCAGGTGGGCGATGCGCACGAGGTCTCCTCCCTCCGGCCGGGCCGCAGTCTGCTCCGCGGCGGACCGGCCGGAGGGCGGCGCGGCGCGGGCCACGCCCGGGACGCGTGTCGGTCACGCGGCGCCGCCGGCCGTGACGCTGCGCAGGCACGCGACCGGCCGGAGGGGCCTACCGTCGTCGCGTGCGCACCATCCGGCACGACGCCGCCCCGGCGTCCCCGACGGCCCTGCAGTGGCTCCGCTACGCCCTCGGCGGCCGGCTGCCCCGCGACCTGTCCGCCTGGGTGCTGTCGGACACCACCCGGCCGGGCTGGGTGCGGCGGCACCTCGCGCGCTCGCTGGTGCAGCTCTCGCCGCTGGTCGCGCTCTGCCTGTTCGTGCCCGTGCCGCTGGTCTACCGGCTGACGGCGGCGCTCGGGGGCGTCCTGGTGGGCCTCATGTACTCGATGGCGTTCATCGTGGAGACCACCGAGCACCGGGTGGCCAAGGCCGGCTACCCGGCGGGCACGGCGGCGCGGATCCGCGAGGAGCGCGCCGAGCGGCGCCGCGACGCCCGGGTGGAGGCCCGCTTCCCGTACCGCGTCGGCGGGGCCGGGAGCTTCGACTGAGCCGACGGGGGGACTCGAACCCCCAACCGCCCGATTACAAGTCGGGTGCGCTACCAGTTGCGCCACGCCGGCGGACCGGGGACTCCGTCCCGGCACCACGAGGATAGGGACACCGCGGGCGCGGCCGCGGCGGACGGGTCGAGTCGGCGCCCGGGCTGCCGATGATCCCGGCGTGGCACCGACCGACGACGGGACCTCCCTCCTGCCGCTGGACCGCACGCAGCTCGACGCGCTGCGCGGGCACGTCGAGGCGCTGCTCGCCGCGTCCGGCTGCGACCAGACCACCCGCGCCACCGACGAGTGGGCGGCCCGGCAGGGCATCGCGCTCGACCGCCTGCACGAGGGCCTCGAGGAGTACGGCGGCTTCTGCGACTGCGAGGTCGTGATGAACGTCGACCCCGGAGTGGTGTTCGAGCCGGCGGGTCAGGCGGCGGCGTCGGTGCCGGCGGCCGGGCCCTCCCGCAGGTAGCCCGCCGGGTCGCTGCCGAGCGCGCCGTCGGCCAGCCACCGGGCGAATCCCTCCGGGTCGCGCCGCTCGAGCTCGTCGAGGACCTCCTCGCGGCGGCGCACGACCGACTGCCGGGTGGCGGGCTCCAGCCGGCCGCCCAGCGCCGTCGAGGTGCTCAGCCACTCCCGCCCCAGCGCCGCGGTCGACAGCGTCGCCACCGGCGGGGAGAACGTCACCGTGGCACGGGCCTCCGCCGGCTGCGCGCCGGCTCCCGGGCGCGGCCCCGCGGCCGGCGCGACACGACCGGACGACGGCGGCGCCGGGACGGCGTTGCGCCGCGGCGGGCGCCCGGCGTGCAGCAGCCACAGCCCGAGCCCGCCGACGGCGAGCACGGCGCCGGCCAGCACGGTGAGCACCGGGCCGCCGAGCGCGGCGGTGCCGGAGAGGAACAGCAGGACGCCGATCGTGGCCACGCCGGTGCGCCAGGCCGCGTCGAGCGGGGTGCGGGCGTCCGCGGGCGCGCCGGACTCGGCGCCCGACTCCCGCGCGACACCGCCGGCGAGGCAGGCGGTGACGACCGCGGCCAGCCCCACCGCCAGCAGCCCGGGCGGTCGCAGGGCGAGCCCGCCGACGACGGCCACCGCCGTCGCGGTGAGGGCGGCGAGCCCCAGGAGCAGGCGGGCGGGCAGTCCGCGGTCGGACACGAGCAGCCTCCAGGAGGGCAGGCCGGGCAGGGGAGCCCGGCCGCTCCCGGGGGACCGGCCGGGCTCCCCTGCTACCCCGCGACGGCCCGGTCGCACACCGTGCACGGGCGTGTCGTGGCGCGCCGCGGCCCGCACGGCAGGATCGCCGCGCGTGGGGACCTCCGTCGTCGAGCCCGGCCTGCCGCTGGCCGCCGTCCTGGTGCTGCTCACCGCGCTGGCCGCGGGCGCCGGGCGGCTGTCGGGACTCGGGCAGGAGCGGCCGGTCGCCGTCGCGGCGCTGCGGGCCACCGTGCAGCTGGCCGCCGTCTCGGCGGTGCTGCTCGCCGTCGTCCGCTCGCTGTGGCTGTCGGCGGCGTTCGTGCTGCTCATGGTCGCCGTCGCGTCCGTGACCGCGGCCGGGCGGGTCACCGGCCTGCAGCTGCGGGCGCCCGGGGCGGCCCGCCGGGTGGCGACGACGGCGCTCGCGGTGGCCGGCGGAGCCGCGCCGGTCGTGGCGCTGGTGCTGGCCAGCGGCACCGTCCCGCTGCGCGGCGAGGCCGTCGTCTCGGTCGCCGGCATCGTGGTCGGCGGGGCGATGACGGCGACGTCGCTGGCCGGACGGCGCCTGCGCGACGAGCTGACCGGCCGCCGCGGCGAGGTCGAGGCCGCCCTCGCCCTCGGCCTGCTCCCCCGCGACGCGCTCCTCGAGGTCGGCCGCGCCTCGGCCGCCACCGCGCTCGTGCCGCCGCTGGACCAGACCCGCACGGTCGGGCTGGTCACCCTCCCCGGCGCCTACGTCGGCGTCCTGCTCGGCGGCGGCAGCCCCGCGGCCGCCGGTGCCGCGCAGCTGCTGGTGCTGGTCGGGCTGCTGGCCGCCCAGGTGATCGCCGTCTAAATCGTCACCGAGCTGGTGGCCCGCGGCCGGGTGCTGCCCGGCCTCCCCCGCTGACCGGCGCCCAGCCACCTCACAGGCGGTCCGCAGGGCGCGACCAGACCGCGCGGCGACAGTCGGTCCCGAGGCGGCGGGGTGCCGCCCCAGGAGGAGGACCGAGGACGATGACCGGACAGCAGCCCCATCCCGACCCGTCGCAGCAGCCCGCGGGCGCGACCCCGGGGTGGACGCCGCCGCCGTCCGGCGGGACCTGGTACCCGCACGGGATGACCGCCACCGCGACGCTGCCCCCGCCGCTCGTGCCCGCGGCCCCGGCCCGCCGGGCCGGGCGGGTGCGGATCGGCGTCGCCGGGCTGCTGGCCGGCGCGCTGATCGGCGGCGGCGCCGGGGCCGGCGTCGTGGCACTGACCGCCGACGGCGCGACCGCGGGCACGAGCCCCGTCGCCGCCCAGTCGGTGGTCATCCAGGACCCGGACAACGCGACCGCCGTCACCGCCGCGGCCGCGAAGGCCTCGCCGAGCGTCGTCACCGTCTACGTGACCGGCGGCTCGGGCTCGGGCAGCGGCTCCGGCGTCGTGCTCACCGACGACGGCTACGTGCTCACCAACAACCACGTGGTGACGCTCGACAGCTCGACCGACTCCGCCACCGTCCAGGTGCGCACCTCCGACGGCACGCTCTACGACGCCACCGTCGTCGGCACCGACCCCACCTCCGACCTCGCGGTGATCCGGCTGCAGGACGCGAGCGGCCTGACCCCGGCCACCTTCGCCGACTCCGACGACGTGCAGGTCGGCGACCTCGCCGTCGCGATCGGCGCCCCGCTCGGCCTGTCCGACACCGTCACCGACGGCATCGTCAGCGCGACCGACCGAGCCGTGGCCACCGGCTCCACCCAGGACGACGCCACCGTCATCGACGCGCTGCAGACCGACGCGGCGATCAACCCGGGCAACTCCGGCGGCGCGCTGGTCGACGCCGCCGGCGAGGTCATCGGCATCAACACCGCGATCGCCTCGGTGGCGTCGGGGGCGCCGGGCTCGTCGTCGCAGAGCGGCAACATCGGCGTCGGCTTCGCCATCCCCGCGAACACCGCGAAGCGCATCGCCGACGAGATCATCGCGACCGGCAGCGCCACCCACGCCGTCCTGGGCGTGAGCGCGCAGACCGCCACCGACGGCAGCGCGAGCAGCGAGGTCGGCACCGGCGCCCAGGTGGTGCAGGTGCAGCCCGGCGGCGCGGCGGCCGACGCGGGCCTGCAGGCCAGCGACGTCGTCACCGCCGTCGGCGACCGGCCGGTGACCAGCTCCACCGAGCTCACCGCCGCGGTGCGCAGCGCCGCCCCCGGCGACGACGTGACCCTCACCGTCCGCCGCGGCGGGGAGACGACGACCGTCGAGGTGACCCTCGGCAGCAGTGCCGGCTGACCTCCCGGCCGCCCCCGGGCACCCTCCCGCGCCGAATAGGCTCGGGAGGGTGTCGTCGTCCGTGCCCCTGACCTCCTCGCTGGACGACCCCGCCCGCGCCGAGGGCCTGCGCCGGATGAAGCGGCTGGCGACCGGCCTGTTCCTGCTCGCCGCCGCGGTGTTCCTCGCCTGCGTGCTGATCGGCGAGGACGCCGGCGCCTGGGTCGGGTACGTCCGCGCGACCGCCGAGGCCTCGATGGTGGGCGCGCTGGCCGACTGGTTCGCCGTCACCGCGCTGTTCCGGCACCCGCTGCGGATCCCCATCCCGCACACGGCGATCATCCCGCGCAAGAAGGACCAGATCGGCGCGAGCCTGGGCACCTTCGTGCAGGAGAACTTCCTGACCCGCGCGGTGGTCGAGGACAAGCTGGCCACCGTCGACGTCCCCGGCCGGCTCGGCGACTTCCTCGCCGCGCCCGGCCGGGCCGAGCGGCTCTCCGGCGACGCGGCCGCCGCCCTCACCGGGCTCACCGACCTGCTCCGCGACGACGACGTGCAGGAGGCCGTCGCCGGGCTGGTCGACCGACGACTGCACGAGACGCCGGCCGCGCCGGTGCTGGCCCGGGTGCTGGAGCTGGTGGTCGAGGGTGACCGGCACCAGGAGGTCCTGTCGGCGGCGCTGCGCTTCCTCGGCCGGTTCCTCGAGGAGAACCGCGTCGTCTTCCGCGCCCAGCTCGGCGACGCCTCCCCGGCGTGGGTACCCGACTGGGTCGATGACCGGGTGTTCGACCGGGTGTTCGCCGCGCTGCAGGGCTTCCTGCACGAGGTCGGCGACGCCCGCGACCACGAGCTGCGGCGGGTCTACGACGCCCGGCTGCGCGCCTACGTGCACGCGCTGCGCACCGACCCCGACACGGCGGCCTCCGTCGAGGCGTTCAAGAAGCAGCTGCTCGAGCACCCGGCGGTGCGCACCTGGTCGTCGTCGCTGTGGACCAACGCCAAGGCGTCGTTCCTCGCCGCCGCCGCCGATCCGGACTCCGAGCTGCGGGCCCGCGTCACCGGCCTGGTCCGCGACGGCGCCCGGCTGCTGCGCACCGACCCTCGGGTGCGCGAGCTGGTGCAGCGGCAGTCGGTGCGGGTGGCCGGCTACCTGGTCGAGCGCTTCGCCGGCGACGTCGCCGACGTCGTCGGCACGACCGTCGCCCGCTGGGACACCGAGGAGACCAGCCGGCGCATCGAGCTCCAGGTGGGCCGCGACCTGCAGTTCATCCGGATCAACGGCACCGTCGTCGGCGGCCTCGCCGGGCTGGTGATCTACACCGTCGCCCAGCTGTTGGGCTGAGCCCTACCGCCGCGCCTGCGCCGCCGCGTACAGCGCGATGCCGGCCGCGACGCTCACGTTGAGCGACTCGGTGTCGCGGGCGATCGGGATGCGCAGGACGACGTCGCAGCGCTCGCGGACCAGCCGCGACAGCCCGGTGCCCTCGGCGCCCACCACGAGCGCGACCGGGTCGGCGAGGCCGTCGTAGTCGCGCAGGTCCGTGTCGCCGTCGCCGGCGAGACCGACGGTCTGCAGGCCGGCGTCCTGGTAGGAGGCCAGCGCGCGGGCGAGGTTGACCGCGCGCGCCACCGGCAGCCGGGCGGCCGCGCCGGCGCTGGTGCGCCAGGCGGAGGCGGTCATGCCCACCGAGCGGCGCTGCGGCACGACGACGCCGTGCGCGGCGAACGCGGCCGCCGAGCGCACGACGGCGCCCAGGTTGCGCGGGTCGGTGATGCCGTCCATGGCGACGACGAGCGGCGGGCGGCCGGAGTCGCGGGCGAGGTCGAGCAGGTCGTCGGGGTGCGCGTAGGAGTACGGCGGCACCTGCAGCCCGATGCCCTGGTGCAGCGCGCCGTTGGACATCCGGTCGAACTCGGCCTTGCCCACCTCGAGCAGCGGCAGGCCGCGGTCGCCGGCCAGCTGCACCGCCTCGGTGATCCGCTCGTCGGTGCGGGTCGACTCCCCCGTGACGACGTAGAGCGCGGTCGCCGGGATCTCCGCCCGCAGCGCCTCCACGACCGGGTTGCGCCCGAGCAGCAGCTCCGGCGCCTCCTCGGCGCGCTGGCGGCTGCGGTCGCGCTCGGCGCGGCGGCGGGCGTCGGCCTGCGCCCGGCGCTGCGCCGGGTGGCCGGTGCGCTGCTCGGCCGGTGGGGTCGCCCCGCGGCCGGCGAGCGACCGGCGGTTCTTGCCACCGGTGCCCGCGGTGGCGGTCTTCTTGCCGGCACCGCTCGTGCGGCCGCGGCGCTGGCTGTTGCCGGCCATCAGCGGGTCAGCTCCCATCGGGGTCCCTGCGGGGTGTCCTCGACCTGCAGGCCGAGGGCGGTGAGCTGGTCGCGCAGCGCGTCGGCCGCCGCGTAGTCCTTGCGGGCGCGGGCGGCCTGCCGCTGCTCCAGCGCCAGCCGGACCAGCCCGTCGGTGACGCCGGCCAGCCGGTCGTCGCCGCCGGACGCGGCCCAGCGGGGGTGCAGCGGGTCCAGCCCCAGCACGTCCAGCATCCCCCGGACCGCGCCGAGGGCGGCGCGCGTCGCGGCGTCGTCGCCGTCGGCGAGGGCGGTGTTGCCCTGCCGCACGGTCTCGTGGACGACGGCGACGGCGGCCGGCGTGCCCAGGTCGTCGTCCATCGCGGCGCGGAACGCCCCGGGCAGCGAGGTCCCGACATCGCCGCCGACCTGCTCGGCGGCGCGCTGCACGAACGACTCGATGCGGCGGTAGGCGGCGCCGGCCTCGGCCAGCGCGGCGTCGGTGAACTCGATCGTCGACCGGTAGTGCGGGGCGACCAGGTAGTAGCGCAGCTCGACCGGGCGGACGCGCTGCACGACCTCGTCGACGAGCGCGGTGTTGCCGAGCGACTTGCTCATCTTCTCGCCGCCGAGGGTGACCCAGCCGTTGTGCATCCAGTAGCGGGCGAAGCCGTCGCCGGCCGCGCGGGACTGGGCCTGCTCGTTCTCGTGGTGCGGGAAGCGCAGGTCGAGCCCGCCCCCGTGGACGTCGAAGTCCGGGCCCAGGTAGCGCCCGGCCATGGCCGAGCACTCCAGGTGCCAGCCGGGGCGGCCGCGGCCCCAGGGCGTCGGCCACGCCGCGGTCTCCGGCTCGCCGGGCTTGTGCGCCTTCCACAGCGCGAAGTCGCGCGGGTCGCGCTTGCGGTCGTCGGTGTCGGTGTCGCCGGCGGGTTCGAGGTCGGCGAGCCGCTGCCGGGTCAGCGCGCCGTACTCCGGGAACGAGCGGACGTCGAAGTAGACGTCGCCGTCGACGGCGTAGGCGTGCCCGCGCTCGATCAGCCGCTCGATGAGCCCGACCATGTCCGGCACGTGGCCGGTGGCGCGGGGTTCGTAGGTGGGCGGCCGCACCCCGAGGACGTCGTAGGCGCGGGTGCACGCGAGCTCGTTCTCGTAGGCCCAGGCCCACCACTCGACGCCGTGCTCGGCGGCCTTGGTGAGGATCTTGTCGTCGATGTCGGTGACGTTGCGGACCAGCGTGACGTCGAGGCCGGAGCCGTGCTCGAGCCAGCTGCGCAGGACGTCGAAGACGAGGGCGGCGCGCACGTGCCCGACGTGCGGCGGGCCCTGGACGGTGAGCCCGCAGACGTACATGGAGGCCTGGCCGGCACGCAGGGGCGTGAAGTCGCGGACCGCGCGGGCGGCCGTGTCGTACAGGCGGAGGCTCACTGCGCGGAGTCTACGGAGCGCTGCGTCAGCGGGGCGCGGAGTCCACGGACCCGATCCGGACGACCAGCGCCGTCGCGAGGGCGGCCCGCCCCTCCCCGCGACCGACCAGCCCGAGCCCGTCGGTGGTGGTGGCCGTGACGCTGACCGGCGCCCCCAGCGCCGCCGACAGCACCGCCTCGGCCTCCGCGCGGCGCGGGCCGAGCTTCGGCGTCGGCGCGACCAGCTGGACGGCGGCGTTGCCGACCTGCCAGCCCGCCGCGGCGAGGGTCTCGCGCACGTGCTCGAGGACGGCGGCGCCGCGGGCCCCGGCCCAGCGCGGGTCGTCGGTGCCGAGCAGGCCGCCGATGTCGCCGAGCCCGGCCGCGGAGAGCACCGCGTCGGTGAGGGCGTGCGCGGCGACGTCGCCGTCGGAGTGCCCGGCGCAGCCGTCCACGCCGGGCCACTCGAGGCCGGCCAGCCAGCAGCGCCTGCCGGGCTCGACGGGGTGCACGTCGACGCCGAGGCCGACGCGGGGCAGCTCGGTCACGACAGCCCCGGGATGCCGGCGACCTGCAGCTCGGCCAGCGCGAGGTCGTGGGCCACGGTGACCTTGGCGGCCCGCTCGTCGCCGGCCACGGTACCCACGGGGACACCGACGGCCCGGACGACGGCGGCGTCGTCGGTGAGCTCGACGCCGTCGGGCAGCTCGCCGTAGGCCTCCTCCAGCACCAGGCGCGAGAAGCCCTGCGGCGTCTGCACGCGGCGCAAGGCGGCCCGCTCGGGGGCGGCGGTGACGGTGCCTGCGGCGTCGACCACCACGGTGGTGTCGACGACCGGGAGCACGGGGACCACGGCGAGGGCGCCGGCGCGTAGCGCGTCGAGCACCCGGGTGACGACGTCGGGCGGGGTCAGCGGCCGGGCGGCGTCGTGCACGAGGACGGCCGTCGCGTCGTCGGGGACCCGGGCGAGGGCGGCGCGGACCGAGGCGGTGCGGGTGGCGCCGCCCTCGACGAGGCGGACCCCGTCCGGCAGCACCGCCGCGAACGCGTCGTGGTCGGCGGCGGGGACGGCGACGACCACCTCGTCGACGCCGCCGTCGAGGAGCGTGGCCACCGCCCAGGCGACCAGCGGCCGGCCGCCGAGCGGCACGAGCGCCTTGGGGCGGTCGGCCCCCAGACGCAGACCACTCCCGGCCGCGGCGACGATGCCGACCGCGGACACGGGAGTGGTCTGGTGGAGCAGAGGTGCGGCGGAGCTCAGCTGGCGAGGACCTCGTCGAGGAGGACCTCGGCCTTGTCCTCGTTGGTGCCCTCGGCGAGGGCGAGCTCGCTCACCAGGATCTGGCGGGCCTTGGACAGCATGCGCTTCTCCCCGGCGGAGAGGCCACGGTCCTTGTCGCGGCGCCACAGGTCGCGGACGACCTCGGCCACCTTGTTCACGTCACCGGAGGCCAGCTTCTCGAGGTTGGCCTTGTAGCGGCGGGACCAGTTGGTCGGCTCCTCGGTGTGCGGGGCCCGCAGGACCTCGAACACGCGGTTGAGCCCGTCCTGACCGACGACGTCGCGGACGCCGACGATCTCTGCGTTGTCGGCCGGCACGCGCACGGTCAGGTCGCCCTGGGCGACCTTCAGCACGAGGTAGGCCTTCTCTTCACCCTTGATCACCCGCGTCTCGATCGCCTCGATGAGCGCGGCACCGTGGTGCGGGTAGACGACGGTCTCGCCGACAGTGAAGCCCATGTGTGTGTGACCCCTTTCGCTGGTTACAGGTTAGCACGGCACACTGACGCCCGGAATGGCCCGACGGCGGATAAGCGCAGGTCAGAGGCCTGATGAACTCCCGGGAAGGGGTTGACAGGGCGTGGTCGGTGTGCGTGCGCGGCCCGTCCGGGGCACCTCCGTGCGCGCCCTCGTCCTCGCCACGCACGCCCCTCCGGCGGCCGCCGTCACCGTCGTCGCGACGCTGCTCGCGGTCGCCGCGGCGCTGCCTGCAGGGCGCGTGGTCCTCGTGGGGCTGGCCGTCCTCGCAGGTCAGGCGTCCATCGGGTGGAGCAACGACTGGCTCGACGCCGACCGCGACCGCGCCGTCGCGCGGGCCGACAAGCCGGTCGTGCAGGGTGCCGTCGACCCCGCCGTGCTGCGCGGGGCGGCCCTCGCGGCCGCCGCGGTGGCCGTGGTCCTGTCGCTGCTGCTCGGACCCGTGCCCGGCGCGCTGCTGCTCGTGCTCGTGGCCAGCGGATGGGCCTACAACGCGGGTCTGAAGCGGACGGTGCTGTCCGGGGTGCCCTACGTGACCGGCTTCGGCGCGCTGCCGGCGGGCGTCGTGGCCGCGGCGCCGGGCTCCCCGGTCGCGCCGTGGTGGCTGCCGGCGGCCGGCGCGGCGCTCGGCGCGGCCGCGCACCTGGCGAACGTGGCCCCCGACATCGCCGACGACCTCGCCACGGGGGTCCGCGGGCTGCCGCACCGGCTCGGCGCACGGCGCTCGGCGGTGGTGGGCGCGCTGCTGCTGGGCGGGGCGTCGCTGGTGCTGGTCCTCGGGCCGGCCGGCCCGCCGGAGTGGTGGGGCTGGGCGGGGCTGGTGCTGGCGCTGCCCGCCGTCGTCGTGGCGGCGCTGGCCGGCACGCCGCGCTTCCGCCGGCTGGCGTTCCCGGCGGTGCTGCTGCTGACCGTCCTCGACGTGGTGCTGCTGGTGCTCGGCGGGGCCGCGCTCACCTGAGCGCGGCCCCGCGGGGGTCACTTCCGGCCGTTCCCGTTGCCGTTACCGCCGGAGTTGCCGTTGCCGTTCCCGTTGCCGTTCCCGTTGCCGTGGCCGGTCCCGGCCGGGGCCGCGGGGGCCGGGGCGGCCTCCTGGGTGGTCACGGTCGGGGCGTCCTGCACCGGCGCGGGGGCCGGGGCGGGCGCGGGCGCCGGGGCGGGCGTGGTGGCGCGGGCGGCCTCGCGGGCGGCCTGGCGGGCGGCGTTGCGCTGGTGGGCCATGTCGCTCACCCGGCTGCCGGTCGCGTAGCCCAGGTGCGAGCCCTCGCTGACCCAGGCGCCGAAGGTCTGGCCGTCGCGCGGGCCGGCGAGCCACTCGGTCTCGCTGACCTCGGGCTCGGTGACCGGCTCGGTGACCTCGGGGGTCGGCTCCGGGGTCGGCTCGGGAGTCACCTCCGGGGTCGGCTCCGGGGTCACCTCGGGAGTGGGTTCCGGAGTCACCTCCGGGGTCGGCTCGGGAGTCACCTCGGGGGTGGGCTCCGGGGTCACCTCGGGCGTCTCGGTGACCTCAGCGGACTCCTCCGAGGCGGTGGCGAACAGGCCGGCGTCCTGGCCGGGCAGCGCGCCGGCGGTGGCGCCCGCGGTGAGGGCGAGGGCGACGACGCCGGTCGCGGCCGCGCACTTGGCGGCGATGCCGGCGGCGGCGAGCTTGGCGGTGAGCGTGGTGAGCAGCATGCGGGGTCTCTTCCGTGAGGCCCGGGCGGGGCGCCCGGTCGTCCGCGTGGACGGTTCCGACTGGTCGGTGAGCAGACCGGTCGCCAGCAGCTCGGCCAGGGCCGCGTTCGGCCGGCCCGGCTCGGTGGCGCAGGCCCGGACCGCGTCGGTGAACGCGGCCAGGGACCGTGCGCCCTCGGGCACGGGACGGCCGGTGAGGCAGGCCTCGAGGGCTGCCTCCGCGGCGCGGTCGTCGGCTGGCGTGGTCATCTCGCCCCCGTCATCGCCGGACGGGCCCGCAGGGGTGCGCGGGGCGCCGTCGTCTCCCCCGCCGGGGTGACCCGGGCCGGGGCCAGCTCCTCCTGCAGCCGGCGCAGGCCGCGCCGCTGCAGCGCCTTCACCGAGCCCACCGAGCGGCCCATCACCGCGGCCACCTGCTCGACGGTCAGGTCGGCGAGCACCCGCAGGAGCAGCACCGACCGCTGGTCGGCCGGGAGCCCCGCGCACAGGCGGTGCACGGTCTCGGTCCCGAGCCGGGCCAGCACGTCGTCCTCCACGTCCCCGCCGGGGAGCGCGGCCAGCGCGTCCGCGCCGTCGTCGGTGACCACCGGGCGGCGGCTGCGCCGCCGGTGCTCGTCGACCAGCCGGCGGTGGGCGATGGTGAACACCCACGACCGCAGGGCCGCCTCGTCGCCGGTGAAGCCGGGCAGGCCGCGGAAGACGGCGAGGAAGGTCTCGCTCGCCGTGTCGTCCGGGTCGGGCGCGCCGTGCAGGCGCAGGTAGCCGGTGACCACCGGGGACAGGTCCCGGTAGAGCACCTCGAACGCCCAGGCCGCCCCCGCGCGCGCGGCCGCGAGGACGTCGTCGAACGCCGGGCCCA
The DNA here is from genome assembly GCF_037034165.1 of Geodermatophilus sp. FMUSA9-8. Taxonomy (NCBI): domain Bacteria; kingdom Bacillati; phylum Actinomycetota; class Actinomycetes; order Geodermatophilales; family Geodermatophilaceae; genus Geodermatophilus; species Geodermatophilus sp. FMUSA9-8. The sequence continues at coordinate 90,222 of NZ_JBAGKE010000005.1, forward strand.
CCGCCATCCGCACCTCCGTCGCCGTCCCCCGTGCGGGGACGACATCGGCAGGCGGAGGACGGAACTGGACCGTCCGTCACCCGGTCAGGGGGCGGTGGTGCCCCGCGCGGTCTCCTGCTCGACGACGAGCGGCAGGTCCTTGAGCCGGTCCAGCCCCTGCAGCGGACGGCGCATCCGCTGGTTGCCGGCCAGCCGCTCGCGGTTGCGCTCGAGGAACGCCCAGTAGCCCGCCGTGTAGGGGCAGGCGTCCTCGCCCAGCCGCCGCCGCGGGTCGTAGGGGCAGCGGCCGCAGTAGTCGCTCATCCGGTCGATGTAGGCGCCGCCGGCCGCGTAGGGCTTGGTGGCGAGCATCCCGCCGTCGGCGTGCTGGCTCATGCCGACGATGTTGGCCACCATCACCCAGTCGTAGCCGTCGACGAACGTGCGGTGGAACCAGTCGGTCATCTCGCGCGGGTCGATGCCGCGCTGCAGGGCGTAGTTGCCGAGCACCATCAGCCGCGGAATGTGGTGCACCCAGCCGTCGCGGCGCAGGTCGCCCAGGACGCCGGACAGGCACGCGGCGTCGACGGCGGTGTCGTCGAGCTCGGCCATCCAGTCCGGCACCGGCTCCAGCGCCCGCAGCGCGTTGGCGTGCCGGTAGTGGCGGCCGAAGTGCCAGTAGGTGTGCCAGATGTAGTCACGCCACCCCATGAGCTGCCGGATGAACCCCTCGACGGAGTTCAGCGGCAGCGGCTCGCCGTCGGCGGCACGGGCGCGGGCGGTGTCCTCGGCGGCGTGCACGACCTCCAGCGGGTCGAGCAGGCCGAGGTTGATGGCCGGGGACAGCAGTGAGTGGGCCATCCAGCGCTCGTCGGCGAGCATCGCGTCCTCGTGCGGGCCGAAGACGCCCAGCCGCGCGGTGAGGAAGTCGGCCAGCCGGGTCAGCGCCTCCTCCCGGGTGACCGGGAAGCGCCGCGGGCCGTCGTCGCCGACGAAGGACACCGAGCCCTCCGCCTCCCACCGGTCGAGGTCGGCGCGCACCTGCTCGTCGATCTCGTCCTCGGCCGGCCACCACGGCTCGGGCGCCGGCGAGCGGCCGTCGCGCGGGGCGGGCTCGCGGTTCTCGTGGTCGCGGTTCCACTGCCCGCCGAGCGGCTCGGCGCCGTCCATGAGGACGCCGAGACGCCGGCGGGCGTCGCGGTAGAAGTCCTCCATGAGCAGCCGGCGCCGTCCCCGGCCCTCGGCCCAGCGGGCGAACTCGCCCTGGGAGCTGACGAAGCCGCGCGCGGCGAGCACCTCGAGGCCGGGCCGCTGCAGCACGTAGTCGCGGCTGCTCCAGGTCGTGGGCGCGCAGACGCTCAGCGGCTCGTCGTAGCGGTCGAGGGCCTCGGCGTAGGTGGTGACCTGGTGCAGGTCGGCCTGGTCGCCGAGCTCGGCGGCGCGGTGGCGCAGCGCGGAGAGCACCAGGTGCGCCTTCTGCCGGTGGAACCGGCGGCGGGCGAAGACCGCCTTCGACTCGATCAGCAGGACCGGCTGGTCGGGCCGGTCGAGGAAGTGCGGGCCGAGCTGGTCGGCGAACAGCCAGCGCCGCGTGGCCGGCGACCGCTCGGGGAAGTCGGCGAGTGCGGGGTCGTGCTGCTCGGGACCCGGTCCGCCCGTCGCTGGGCGCTCCATCCGCCTCACCTCCCGGCGGACATGGTGGGTGGACCGTTAGGCTCGGCGCGACTCGGGCCATCGACTCTCCGGTGGCCGGCACGTGTTCCCGCTGGAGGTCGACCGCTGTGAACCGCGCGAAGCGCGCCGCCGTTCTGGGTGCCCTCGTGGCCGCCCCGGTCGCCCTCGGCGCCTGCAGCGCCGGGCAGGTCTCGCAGACCGGGACCCAGGACCGCGACAAGGTGGGCCCCCAGGCGCAGGTCGAGGACATCCTGCTGCGGCAGGTCCAGCTCGGCTACCCCGAGGGCGGCGCCTACGAGGAGGGTGACGACGCCACGCTGGTGATGACGATCGTCAACGCCTCCAACGAGGCCGACACGCTCACCGGCATCGAGGGCGAGGGCTTCTCCGGCCTGCGCGTGGCCGCCACCGGGCCGACGCCGTCGCCGTCCTCCCCCGCGGGCGACCAGCCGACCGCCACCCCGACGCCGGGCACCACCGGCGCCACCCCGGGCGCCGTGCCGTCGGCCCCGGCCGCGCCCACGGGCTCGGCGCCCACCGCCAGCTCCCGGGTGGCGCTGGAGATCCCCGCCGACACCTCGCTCTACATCGGCCGCGGCGGCGACTCGACCATCACGCTGCTCGACCTCGAGGAGCCCCTCACCACCGGTCAGTACCTGACCTTGACGCTGACCTTCGAGCAGGCCGGCGAGGTCCAGGTGCAGGCGCTGGTGGCCGAGCCGGACGAGGTCGTCGAGCGCGGCGAGCCGTTCGACTTCCACGAGGGCGAGGGCGGCGGCGAGGGCGAGAACCCGGAGAACGAGGAGGACACGCAGGCCGAGTGAGGCCTGCCGCGTCCTCCCCGGGACTGTCGGTACCGCCACCTAGCGTGGCGGCGTGCCCTCCGGAGTGAAGTCCGCCCGTCCCGCCCACCGCTGCACCGAGTGCGGTTTCTCGTCGGCGAAGTGGATGGGCAAGTGCCCGGAGTGCCAGGCCTGGGGCACCCTCCAGGAGGTCGGCCCGGCGGCGCCCGCGCTGCGGGCGGTCGCCGCGGGCCCGGTCACCGCGCCGGCCCGGCCGATCGCCCAGGTCCAGCTCGACGGCGCCCGCGCGGTGGCCACCGGCATCGCGGAGTTCGACCGCGTGCTCGGCGGCGGCCTGGTGCCCGGTGCCGTGGTGCTGGTCGCGGGCGAGCCCGGCGTCGGCAAGTCCACGCTGCTGCTCGAGGTCGCCCACCGGGTGGCGGAGTCCAACGGGCCCACGCTGGTGGTCTCCGGTGAGGAGTCCGCCGCGCAGGTGCGGCTGCGCGCCGAGCGGATCGGCGCCCTGCACGACCGGCTGTACCTGGCCGCCGAGACGGAGCTGTCGGCGGTGCTCGCGCACGTCGAGCAGGTGGCCCCCTCGCTGCTTGTGCTCGACAGCGTGCAGACCGTCCGCTCCTCCGCGGTCGACGGCACCGACGGCGGCGCCACCCAGGTCCGCTCGGTGGCCACCGCGCTCACCGCCGTGGCCAAGTCCCGCGGGATGACCACGATCCTGGTCGGCCACGTCACCAAGGACGGCGCGATCGCCGGCCCGCGGGCGCTGGAGCACCTGGTCGACGTCGTCGTCTCCTTCGACGGCGAGCGGCACTCCACGCTGCGCCTGGTGCGGGCCACGAAGAACCGGTTCGGCCCGGCCGACGAGATCGGCTGCTTCGAGATCGGCGACGGCGGCGTGGTCGGGGTGCCCGACCCGTCGCACCTGTTCGTGTCGCGGCGCACCGCGTCGGTGCCCGGCAGTTGCGTCACGGTGACCATGGAGGGCAGCCGGCCGCTGCTGGCCGAGGTGCAGGCCCTCGTCGCGCAGAACACCGGCGGCGGCTCGCCCCGGCGCGCGGTCAGCGGGCTGGACTCGCAGCGCGTGGCGATGGTCAACGCCGTCGTCGAGCGGCGCGGCGGGGTCCGGCTGGCCGACGCCGACGTGTTCGCCGCCTCCGTCGGCGGGGTGAAGATCGCCGAGCCGGCGGCCGACCTGGCCCTGGCGCTGGCCATCGCGTCCGCGTCCCGGGACACCCCGCTCCCCGAGGGCCTGATCGCCCTGGGCGAGGTCGGGCTGTCGGGCGAGATCCGGCGGGTCGGCGGCACCGGACGGCGGCTGGCGGAGGCCGCGCGGCAGGGCTACCGGCTGGCGCTCGTGCCGCCCGACGCCGGCCCGGCGCCCAAGGGCCTGCGGCTCATGGAGGTGCCCGACCTCGGCGCGGCCCTGCACAACCTGTTCCCCGGGTGACCGCCGAGCCGGACCGGGGCGGTCCCGTCCCCGCACCCCGCTCCCGACCGGCCGCGACGCGTGCCACGTAGACTCGGCCGCCGAACCGCGTCGACGTCAGGAGCGCCCGTGCCGCCCGCTGTGGACTCCGAGGTCGCCCTCCGCGAACTCCTCGGCCGCATCGCACCGGGGACGGCGCTGCGGGACGGCCTCGAGCGCATCCTGGCCGGCCGCACCGGCGCGCTGATCGTGCTCGGCTACGACCGGGTCGTGGAGTCCATCTGCACCGGCGGGTTCGCCCTCGACGTCGCCCTCTCGGCCACCCGGCTGCGCGAGCTGGCCAAGATGGACGGCGCGGTGATCCTGTCCTCCGACGGGCTGCGCATCGTCCGCGCCGGCGTGCACCTCATGCCCGACCCGACGGTCCCCACCGAGGAGTCGGGCACCCGGCACCGCACCGCCGAGCGGGTCGCGGTGCAGACCGGCTTCCCGGTGATCTCGGTCAGCCAGTCCATGCACATCATCAGCGTCTACGTGGCCGGCCGGCGCTATACGCTCGAGCACCCGACGACGATCCTCGCCCGCGCCAACCAGGCCCTCGCGGCGCTGGAGCGCTACAAGCTGCGCCTCGACGAGGTCGCCAGCACGCTGTCGGCGCTGGAGATCGAGGACCTGGTCACCGTCCGCGACGCCATGAGCGTCAGCCAGCGGCTGGAGATGGTCCGCCGGATCGCCGACGAGATCGAGGGCTTCGTCGTCGAGCTCGGCACCGACGGCCGGCTGCTGGCCCTGCAGCTCGACGAGATGCTCGCCGGCGTCGAGGAGGACCGCGCGCTGCTCGTGCGCGACTACCTGCCCGGCGGCGCCGCCCGGCGGCCGCGCACCATCGAGGACGTCCTCGCCGACCTGCGGACGCTCTCGGCCACCGAGCTGCTCGACCTCTCGGCGGTGTCCCGCTGCTACGGCCTGCCCACCTCGGCCGACGCGCTCGACTCCCCCGTCAGCCCCCGCGGCTACCGCCTGCTGGCGCGCGTGCCGCGGCTGCCGGCGGCGATCATCGACCGGCTGGTGGAGCACTTCGGCGGGCTGCAGAAGCTGCTCGCGGCCACCATCGAGGACCTGCTCGCCGTCGAGGGCGTCGGCGAGGCGCGGGCCCGCGGCATCCGCGAGGGCCTGTCCCGGCTGGCCGAGACCTCGATCCTCGACCGCTACAGCTAACGGATCCGCAGCGGCGCGTCCGGGCTGGTCTTGGCGTCCAGCCGCGCCCGCACCACGTAGTCCCCCGGCGCCACCGGCACCCGCGGGGCGGCGCAGGCCGGCTCGCTCGTCAGGCCGGTCCAGGTCAGCGGGAACACCACCTGCTCGCCGGGCTGCAGCGTGCGGGTGTCGCTGCTGCTGGCGGGCTGGCAGTCGTTGCTCCCCCACAGCCGGGCGCCGGCGCCGTCGACCAGCACCATCTCCTGCAGCTGGGCGTCCAGCGCCCGCGTGCACGGCACGGCGGCGGTGTTGGTGACCACGAGCTCCAGGGACACGGCGGCACCGGAGGGCGCCTCACCGGGGGTGCGCACCTCCAGCGCGATCGAGCCGTCGGCGCACGCCGCACCGGCCTCCTGCGCCGGGGGCGCCGGCGTCTGCGGCGCGGGCGGCGTCGTGCTCGGCGCGGGGGTGGGGGTCTGCACGCCGGCCAGCGACGGGACCACCCGGTCCAGGGCGGGGGGCCCGGCGTCGGGCTCCGGGGTCGTCGGAGAGCCGCCGGCGGCGGCGGAGGTGCCCGAGCCGGTCACCAGCGACACCAGCAGCCAGCCACCGCCCCCGAGGACGGCCAGCAGGAGGGTCAGCACCAGCAGCCGCCGCCGCCAGTAGACGGCGGCCGGCAGGGGTCCGACCGGGTGCAGCACGGGGCCGACGGTAGTGCGCCGCCGCGACCGCCCGGCACAGGGCACGCCGCCGCCGGCGCCGGGCGGTCCGCCGACCACCGCGGGGCACACTGGACCCCCGTGAGCAGCACCGCCGGACTCGGGGACGCCCTGGTCGACTGGTACGACACCGCCGCCCGCGACCTGCCCTGGCGGCAGCCGGGCGTCGACCCGTGGGCGGTGCTGGTCAGCGAGGTCATGCTCCAGCAGACGCCGGTGGCGCGCGTGGCGCCGGTGTGGGCCGACTGGATGGCCCGCTGGCCCACGCCCGCCGACCTGGCCGCCGCCTCCCCCGCGGAGGTCATCCGCGCCTGGGGCAAGCTCGGCTACCCGCGGCGGGCGCTGCGGCTGCGCGAGACCGCCGTCGCGCTCGTGGAGCGGCACGGCGGCGCCGTCCCGGCCGACGTGGCGGCCCTGGAGGCCCTGCCCGGCGTCGGCACCTACACCGCCCGCGCCGTGGCCTGCTTCGGCCACGGGCAGCCCCAGCCGGTCGTGGACACCAACGTGCGGCGGGTGGTGGCCCGCCTGGTGCACGGCCGGGCGGAGGCGGGCACCGCGCGCGCCTCCGACCTGGCCGACGTCGCGGCGCTCGCCCCGGCCGGCCGCGAGCGCGCCTGCCGGTTCTCCGTGGCCGCGATGGAGCTCGGGGCGCTGGTGTGCGTGGCCCGGACGCCGCGCTGCGCGGTCTGCCCGGTGCGGGACCGCTGCGCGTGGCGGCTGGCCGGCAGCCCGGCGCACGACGGCCCGGCCCGCCGGGTGCAGCGGTTCGTCGGCACCGACCGCCAGGTGCGCGGGCGGCTGCTGGACGTCCTGCGGGCCGCCGAGGGCCCCGTGGCGGCGCCCCTGCTCGACGCCGCCTGGGACGACGCCGCGCAGCGCGCCCGCTGTCTGGACTCGCTGCTCGCCGACGGGCTGGTCGAGCAGACCCCCGACGGCCGCTTCGCGCTGCCCGCCTGAGCCGGCCCGTCCTCGCTCCCCGCAACGCATCCTGGCTCACCGCGACGCGACCTGGCTCACCGTCGGCGGTGAGGCAGGACGCAGCACGATCAGGCCACCTGATCCCGGCCATCCCCCGGACGCGGCGAGGGCCGCCCCCCGCGGTGCGGGGGACGGCCCTCGTCGGTGCTGCTAGCTGCTCACTCCTTGGTGAGCGAGGTGGTGCCGCCGCCGTCCTCGTCGTCGCCGACGGTCAGCGCGACCGGCGGGGAGTCGGGGACGTCGATCGGCTTGGCCTCGCCGCGGAAGGTGAACGTCGCGGTCGGGCCCTCGCCCTCGACGTCCACCACGATGATCTGACCGGCGGTCAGCTCGCCGTAGAGGATCTTCTCCGAGAGCGCGTCCTCGATCTCGCGCTGGATGGTCCGGCGCAGCGGCCGGGCGCCCAGCACCGGGTCGAACCCGCGGGCCGCCAGCAGCTTCTTGGCGTCCTGCGTGATCTCCAGCGACATGTCCTTGTTGGCCAGCTGGCCCTCCACCCGGGCCACCATGAGGTCGACGATCTCGATGATCTCGTCCTCGGTGAGCTGGTGGAACACGACGATGTCGTCGATGCGGTTGAGGAACTCCGGCCGGAAGTGCTGCTTGAGCTCCTCGTTGACCTTGAGCTTCATCCGCTCGTAGTTCGACTGGTTGTCGTTGCCGACCTGGAAGCCCAGACCCACGGCCTTGGAGATGTCCCGCGTACCGAGGTTGGTCGTGAGGATCAGGATCGTGTTCTTGAAGTCCACGATCCGGCCCTGACCGTCGGTGAGCCGGCCGTCCTCGAGCACCTGCAGGAGCGTGTTGAACACGTCCGCGTGCGCCTTCTCGATCTCGTCGAAGAGGACGACCGAGAACGGCTTGCGCCGCACCTTCTCGGTCAGCTGGCCACCCTCGTCGTACCCGACGTAGCCGGGAGGGGCACCGACGAGCCGCGACACGGTGAACCGGTCGTGGAACTCGCCCATGTCGATCTGGATGAGGGCGTCGTCCTCGCCGAACAGGAACTGCGCGAGCGCCTTGGCGAGCTCGGTCTTACCGACACCCGAGGGGCCGGCGAAGATGAACGAACCACCCGGACGACGCGGGTCCTTGAGCCCGGCCCGCGTGCGACGGATCGCCTGCGAGACGCTCTTGATGGCCTCTTCCTGGCCGATGATCCGCTTGTGGAGCTCGTCCTCCATGCGGAGCAGACGGGTCGTCTCCTCCTCGGTGAGCTTGAAGACGGGGATGCCGGTCCAGTTGGCCAGCACCTCGGCGATCTGCTCGTCGTCGACCTCGGCGACGACGTCCATGTCGCCGGCCTTCCACGCCTTCTCGCGCTCGGACTTCTCCGACAGGAGGGTCTTCTCCTTGTCGCGCAGCGACGCGGCCTTCTCGAAGTCCTGCGCGTCGATCGCCGACTCCTTCTCGCGGCGGATGCCGGCGATCCGGTCGTCGAACTCGCGCAGGTCCGGGGGCGCGGTCATCCGCTTGATCCGCATCCGGGCGCCGGCCTCGTCGATCAGGTCGATCGCCTTGTCGGGCAGGAAGCGGTCGGAGATGTAGCGGTCGGCCAGCGTCGCGGCGGCGACCAGGGCGCCGTCGGTGATGCTGATCCGGTGGTGGGCCTCGTAGCGGTCCCGCAGGCCCTTGAGGATCTCGATCGTGTGCTGCAGCGTCGGCTCGCCGACCTGGATGGGCTGGAAGCGGCGCTCGAGGGCGGCGTCCTTCTCCAGGTGCTTGCGGTACTCGTCGAGCGTGGTGGCACCGATCGTCTGCAGCTCACCGCGGGCCAGCATCGGCTTGAGGATGCTGGCGGCGTCGATCGCGCCCTCGGCGGCACCGGCACCGACGAGGGTGTGGATCTCGTCGATGAACAGGATGATGTCGCCGCGGGTGCGGATCTCCTTGAGGACCTTCTTCAGGCGCTCCTCGAAGTCACCGCGGTAGCGCGACCCGGCGACCAGCGCGCCGAGGTCGAGCGTGTAGAGCTGCTTGTCCTTGAGCGTCTCGGGGACCTCGCCCTTGACGATCGCCTGGGCCAGGCCCTCGACGACGGCGGTCTTGCCGACGCCGGGCTCGCCGATGAGGACGGGGTTGTTCTTGGTCCGCCGCGAGAGGACCTGCATGACCCGCTCGATCTCCTTGGCGCGCCCGATGACCGGGTCGAGCTTGGAGTCGCGCGCGGCCTGGGTCAGGTTGCGGCCGAACTGGTCGAGCACCAGCGACGTGGAGGGGGTGCCCTCGGAGGGGCCGCCGGCCGCGGCCGGCTCCTTGCCCTGGTAGCCCGACAGCAGCTGGATGACCTGCTGGCGGACGCGGTTGAGGTCGGCACCCAGCTTGACCAGGACCTGCGCGGCGACGCCCTCGCCCTCGCGGATCAGGCCGAGCAGGATGTGCTCGGTGCCGATGTAGTTGTGGCCGAGCTGCAGCGCCTCGCGCAGCGACAGCTCGAGGACCTTCTTGGCACGCGGGGTGAAGGGGATGTGACCGGACGGGGCCTGCTGGCCCTGGCCGATGATCTCCTCGACCTGCTGGCGGACCCCCTCGAGCGAGATGCCGAGGGACTCGAGCGCCTTGGCGGCGACACCCTCACCCTCGTGGATCAGGCCCAGGAGGATGTGCTCGGTGCCGATGTAGTTGTGGTTGAGCATCCGGGCCTCTTCCTGGGCCAGGACGACCACCCGACGGGCTCGGTCGGTGAACCGTTCGAACATCTGCTGCTTCTCCTCTGACCGGCTGGTCCGGCACTGTCCTCCCCGGAGATGGGGAGGAGCACCCGACGTCCGTCGGCGCGCTGGGGCACCGGTCTTTCCACTGTAGTCACGGACCACGCCGTCCCGTCGGCACTCGACCGGGGGTCGGGAGGTGGCTGCCCGGTCCAACCGATGGTGGACGAGCGGTGTTCCGGGAGCGTTACGCCGTCAGCGGACGGCGCGGCGCACCCTGTCGGCCTACCGGCCTCCACCGCGGCCAGGTGCCGGGTCACCCTGCACGGAGCCGAAAGCCGTCGGCCCGCGGGAGGAGACGCTGCGCGCCCCCGCCACGCGGGCCGACCGCCGACCGCGTCGGCGTGCTCAGAGGTCCGACTAGTGCGCGGCCTCGTACGCCTCGACGACGCTGGCCGGGATGCGGCCGCGGTCGCTGACGTCGTGACCGTTCTTGCGGGCCCAGTCGCGGATGGCGCCGGCCTGCTCGCGGTCCATCCGGCCACCGCCGCCCGTGGCGCGGGAACGGCCACCGCCGGAGGCCCGGCCGCCGCTGCCGCGGCCGACCTTGCGGGCCGCCTGCACGTAGCGGGAGAAGGCGTCGCGCATCTCCTTGGCGTTCTTGTCGGAGAGGTCGATCTCGTAGCTCGTGCCGTCGAGGGAGAAACTCACCGTCTCGTCGGCGGGGACGTCCTCGTCGAGGTCGTCACTGAGGATCACCTGCACCTTGCGCGCCATTCGTGTTGCCTTCCTCCTTCTCGGCCCCCGTGGCCGGACAATTGCCGCCGCCCATTGTGGGCGGCGCGGCCATTCCACCACGGAACGGCGCGTCCGCACCAATTCCGGTGCGGCCTGTCGCTCTTTCCGGGGATGAATTCCGGCGGAACGAGAACGGGGTGTTTCAGGAAAGGGGCCGCACGAGAGGGAAGAGGATGGTCTCGCGGATGCCGAGTCCGGTGAGCGTCATCATCAGCCGGTCGATGCCCATGCCCACGCCACCGGTGGGCGGCATGCCGTACTCGAGCGCCTCGAGGAAGTCCTCGTCGAGCACCATCGCCTCGGGGTCGCCGGCGGCGGCGAGCAGCGCCTGCTGGGTGAACCGCTCGCGCTGCACCACCGGGTCGACGAGCTCGGAGTAGCCGGTGCCCCGCTCGATCCCGCCGATGTAGAGGTCCCACTTCTCGGCCAGCCCCGGCGTCGTCCGGTGGGCGCGGGTGAGCGGCGAGGTGTCCACCGGGTAGTCGACGACGAACGTCGGTGCCTGCAGGGAGTCCTGCACCAGCGCCTCGAACAGCTCCTCGACCACCTTGCCGGGCAGCCAGGCCGGGTCGACGCCGACGTCGTGCCGCTCGGCGAGCGCCCGCAGGTGCTCCACCGGCGTCTCCGGAGTGACCTCCTCGCCGACGGCGTCGCTGACGAGCGAGTACAGCGGCACCTGCGGCCACTCCCCCGACAGGTCGACCTCGGTGCCGTCGTGGTGGCGGGCGGTGTGGTCGCCGAACAGCGCGGCGCAGCACTCCTGGACCAGCTCTCGGGTGGTGCGGGCGACGTCGGTGTAGTCGGCCCACGCCTCGTAGTACTCGAGCATCGCGAACTCCGGCGAGTGCGAGCTGTCGGCGCCCTCGTTGCGGAAGTTGCGGTTGATCTCGAAGACCTTCTCCAGGCCGCCGACGATGCAGCGCTTGAGGAACAGCTCCGGGGCGATCCGCAGGTACAGGTCGAGGTCGAAGGCGTTCATGTGCGTGCGGAACGGCCGCGCCGCGGCGCCGCCGTGCACCGTCTGCAGCATCGGCGTCTCGACCTCGAGGAAACCGCGGCCGGTGAGCCCGGTCCGCAGCGCCGCCATCACCTGGGCGCGCTGGCGCACGGTGCGGCGGGCCTCGTCGCGGACGATGAGGTCGACGTAGCGGCGGCGGACCCGCAGCTCCTCGCTCATCGGCTTGTGCGCCACCGGCAGCGGGCGCAGCGCCTTGGCGGCCAGCTGCCAGGAGTCGGCGAACACCGACAGCTCCCCGCGCCGCGAGGTGCCGACCTCGCCCTCGACGAAGACGTGGTCGCCGAGGTCGACGTCGGCCTTCCACGCGTCGAGGGACTCCGTGCCGACCCGGTCGCGGGAGAGCATGACCTGCAGCTCGGCGTCGCCCTCGCGCAGCGTCGCGAAGCACAGCTTGCCGGTGTTGCGGCTGAAGATGACCCGCCCGGTGACGCCCACCCGCTCGCCGGTCATGGTGTCCGGCTCGAGGTCGGGGAAGCGCTCGCGGACCCCGGCCAGCGACGTCGTCCGGGCGACCGTGACCGGGTAGGGGTCGGCGCCGGTCTCGCGCAGCCGGTCGAGCTTGGCCCGGCGCACCCGGAGCTGTTCGGGGAGCTCGTCGTCGACGGGGCCGGGAGGCAGGTCGGTCACGGCGCCCGAGCCTACGGCCGTGCGCCGCGCCACCCCCGGCGTGCTCCTACCGGCGGCCGGCCGCCTGCTGCCGCTCGAAGGCCAGCCGCAGCCCGTGCACGGTGAGGTCGGGCTCCCGCTCGGCGATCGTCCGGCAGCTGTCGGCCACCAGCGGCGCCAGTCCCCCGGTGGCGACGACGACCGGCGCGGCGCCGAACTGCGCCACCAGCTCGGCGGCGATCCGCCCGACCAGCCCGTCGACCAGGCCGGCGAACCCGAGCACGACGCCGGACTGCAGCGCCGCCACGGTGTTCTTGCCGATCGCCTGCGGGGGCACGGTCAGCTCGACCGAGCGCAGCTGGGCGGCCCGCGACGCGAGCGCCTCCAGGCTCACCTCGACGCCGGGGGCGAGCGCGCCGCCGAGGAACTGCCCGTCGGGGCCGACGGCGTCGACGTTGGTGGAGGTGCCGAAGTCGACCACCACGACCGGCCGGCCGCCGCCGTCCGGCGTGCGGCCGAACAGCTCGTGCGCGGCCAGCGCGGTGACCACCCGGTCGGCGCCGACCTCGCGCGGGTTGTCCACGTGCAGCGGGACGCCGGTGCGCACGCCGGGGCCGATGAGCACTACCGGCACCTCGAGGGAGTCCAGCAGCTGCCGGAGCGCCGGGAGCAGTGCCGGCACGGTGGAGCAGGCGGCGACGCCGGTGACCTCCGTGTCGCGCAGCAGCCCGCGCCACAGCATCCGGATCTCGTCGGAGGTGGCCCGCGGGTGCGTCGTCACCCGCCAGCACCCGACCCGGCGGGCGCCGTCGAAGGTGGCCAGCACGGTCTGGCTGTTGCCGACGTCGACGGTGAGCAGCACGTCAGGCCCGCAGGTCGAGCGCGAGGTCGAGGATCGGTGAGGAGTGGGTGAGCGCGCCGACCGACAGGAAGTCGACGCCGGTGCCCGCCACCTCGCGGGCGACGGCGAGGGTGAGCCCGCCGGTGGCCTCGAGCTCCGCGCGGCCGCCGACCAGCGCCACCACCTCGCGCAGCGTCGCGGGCGGCATGTTGTCCAGCAGCAGGAAGTCCGCGCCGGCCTCGACCGCCTCCACCGCCTGCGCGGGGGTGTCCGCCTCCACCTGCACCGGCACCCGCGGCGCGCGCTCGCGCACGGCGGCGACGGCGGCGGCCACGGAGCCCGCGGCGGCGACGTGGTTGTCCTTCACCATCGCGACGTCGTAGAGGCCCATCCGCTTGTTCGACCCGCCGCCGCAGCGCACCGCGTACTTCTCCAGCGGGCGCAGGCCCGGCGTGGTCTTGCGCGTGTCGAGGACGACCGCGCCGGTGCCCTCGACGGCGTCCACCCAGGCGCGGGTGGCGGTGGCGATGCCGCTGGCCCGGCTGGCGATGTTGAGCGCGCTGCGCTCGGCGGCCAGCAGCGCCCGCACCGGACCGCGGACGGTCAGCAGCACGTCGCCGCGGGCCACCCGGTCGCCGTCGGCGGCGCCGGCGGTCAGCATGGCGCCGGGCGCGAGGCGGGCGAACACGCGGGCGGCCACGGGCAGCCCGGCGACGACGCCGCCGGCCCGCGCCACCAGGTCGGCGGTGCCGTACTGCCCCGGGGGGACGGTGGCGGCGCTGGTGACGTCGAGGGCGACGGCGAGGTCAGGGGCGCTCGGGAGCACGGCGCCGCCGGCGAGGTCCTCGGCCAGCGTGCGCTCGACCAGCTCCTCGACCCAGGCCTCCGACAGCCCGGTGCCCTCCAGCGAGCGCGGGTCGGCGCCGGTCACCAGGCCACCCCCACGGGCTCGCCGACCGGGCGGCGGGACAGCCGCAGCCGGCCGTCGTCGTCCAGGCGGACGTCCAGGTGCACGCGCCACTCCTCCTCGCTGCCGGGGTGGTCCTCGCGCCAGTGGCAGCCGCGGGTCTCCTCGCGGGCGGCGGCGGCCGCGGTGAGCGCGCTCGCCACGGTGAGCAGGCCGGTCGCCTCCCAGCTCTCGACGCCGGGTGCGGCGCCGGGACCCTCCACCAGCGACGCCGCGAGCGAGGCGAGCACGCCGGTGGCCTCGGCCAGCCCGTTCCCCGAGCGCAGCGCGGCGACGCGGCCGGACATGGTGTCGGTGACCGTGCGGCGCCCGGCCGGGTCCAGCAGGCCGCCGGTGCCGGGCGCGCCGGCCAGGGCGGGGGCCGACGGCGGCAGCGCGGCGGCGAGGTCGGCGCCGATGCGCGCGGCGAACACCAGCCCCTCCAGCAGCGAGTTCGACGCCAGCCGGTTCGCCCCGTGCACGCCGGTGCAGGCGACCTCGCCGCAGGCGTAGAGGCCGGGGACGGTCGTGCGCCCGGCGAGGTCGGTGGCCAGCCCGCCGGAGGCGTAGTGCGCCGCGGGGGTGACCGGCACGAGGTCGGTGACCGGGTCGATGCCCGCCTGGCGGCAGCGGGCGACGATCGTCGGGAACCGCTCGGCGAGGCCGGGGATGCCGCGCGCGTCGAGCCAGACGTGGTCGACGCCGTCGCGCAGCTGCACGCGGGTGATGCCCTTGGCGACGACGTCGCGCGGGGCGAGCTCGGCCAGCGGGTGCGCCCCGACCATGAACCGCTCGCCGGCGCCGTCGCGCAGCACCGCGCCCTCCCCACGCAGGGCCTCGCTGACCAGCGGCTGCTGCCCGCGGGCGCCGGGGCCGAGGTAGAGCGCGGTCGGGTGGAACTGCACGAACTCCAGGTCGGTGGCGACGGCGCCCGCGCGCAGCCCGAGGGCCACGCCGTCGCCGGTGGACACCGACGGGTTCGTCGTCGCGGCGTAGACCTGCCCCATGCCGCCGGTGGCGAGCACGACCGCGCGGGCGCGCACGGCGCCGACACCGTCCGCGGTGCCCTCCCCCAGCACGTGCAGGGTGACGCCGGCCGCCCGGCCCGAGGCGTCGGTGAGCAGGTCGAGCACCATCGCGTGCTCGACGAGCGTGACGCCGGGGTCGGCCAGGACGGCGGCGTGCAGCGCGCGCTGCACCTCCGAGCCGGTGGCGTCGCCGCCGGCGTGCACGATCCGGTCGGCCGAGTGCCCGCCCTCGCGGGTGAGCAGCAGCCGGCCGCCGGGGTCGCGGTCGAAGGCCGCGCCCCAGGCGATGAGCTGGTGCAGCCGCCCGGGCCCCTCGGTCACCAGCGCCTGCACGGCGGCGGGCTCGCACAGCCCGACGCCGGCCACCTCGGTGTCGCGGGCGTGCGCGCCGGGGCTGTCGGCCGGGTCGAGGACGGCGGCGATGCCGCCCTGCGCCCACCGGGTCGACCCGTCGTCGACGCGCACCTTGGTGACGACGGCGACCGAGAGGCCCGCCGCCCGCGCGTGCAGGGCGACGCACAGCCCGGCGACGCCGGACCCGACGACGCAGACGTCGGCCGACAGCTCCCAGCCCGGCGCCGGGGCGGCCAGGCGGGTGGGCAGGCCGGTGACCGACGGCGTCGTCAGCGAGCTCACCGGACCGGCACGCCCAGGTCGCTGCGCCGCTGGTCGGTCGCGCCGGGCACCGGCGCCGAGGGGTCGCCGCCGAGCTCGACGACGCGGTTGTCGCCGTCGACGTGCACGACCTTGGGTATGTAGCTCTTGGCCTCGGTCTCGTCCATCAGGCCGTAGCTGATGAGGATGACCATGTCGCCGGGGTGCACGAGGTGCGCGGCGGCGCCGTTGATGCCGATGACGCCGCTGCCGCGCTCGCCGGGGATGACGTAGGTCTCCAGCCGCGCGCCGTTGGTGATGTCGACGATCGCGACCTGCTCGCCGGGGATGAGGTCGGCGGCGTCGAGGAGGTCCTCGTCGACCGTGACCGACCCGACGTAGTGCAGGTCGGCCTGGGTCACCGTCGCCCGGTGGATCTTGGACTTGAGCATCGTGCGCATCATCGGGGCTCTCCCAGCAGGACGGCGGTGTTGTCGAGGAGTCGGGTGCTGCCGGCGCGGGCGGCCAGCAGGAGGCGGGCGGGGCCGGCCGCGGGCGCGGGGCCGAGGTCGGGGTCGGTGAGCGCGAGGTAGTCGGCGACGAGCTCCGGCGCGCCGGCGAGCACCGCGCGCGCGGCGGCGAGGACGGCGTCGGCGCCGTCGGGGCCGGCGTCCGCACCGGACCGCAACGCCCTGTTCAACGTCGCGGCCCGGGCCCGCTCTTCCGGGGTCAGGTAGCGGTTGCGGCTGGACAGGGCCATGCCGTCGTCCTCGCGGACGGTGGGGACGCCGACGACCTCCACCGGCAGCGCCAGCTCGCGGACCATGGCCCGCACCAGCGTGAGCTGCTGGTAGTCCTTCTCGCCGAAGAACGCGAGGTCGGGCCGGGCCATGCCGAACAGCTTGGCGACGACGGTGAGCACCCCGGCGAAGTGCCCGGGCCGCACCGCGCCCTCGAGGACCGAGCCCAGCGGGCCGGGGTCGACGGTCACGCCGAGCGCCCCGGGCGGGTAGACCTCCTCGACCGGCGGGTGGAAGACCGCGTCCGCGCGCTCCTCGGTGAGGGCGGCGAGGTCGGCGTCCCAGGTGCGCGGGTAGCGGTCGAGGTCCTCGCCGGGCCCGAACTGGGTCGGGTTGACGAACACCGAGACGACGACGCTGCCGGCGCGCTCGCGGGCGGCGCGGACCAGCGTGCGGTGGCCCTCGTGCAGCGCCCCCATCGTGGGCACCAGGGCGACCGGGCCGGGCAGCCCGGCGACGACCTCGCGCAGCTCGGCGGAGGTCTCGGCGACGGCGGGGCGGGTGCCGGTGCGGGTGCCGGTGATGGTGGTCACCGGGAGCCCGCCGGGTCGGCCGCCTCGTACAGCAGGTCGAGCAGCGGGGCGCCCTCGTGCCGCTTGAGCCGGCCCGCGGCCAGCGCCCGCTCGGTGGTGCGCTGCGCCATGGCCACGTAGGCGGCGACGGAGGCCGGCGCCCGCTCGGTGAGCGTGTGCAGGTGGTCGGCGACCGTGCCGACGTCGCCCCGGCTGACCGGGCCGGTGAGACCGCGGTCGCCGCGGCGCAGGCCGTTGTCGAGCGCCGCGGTGAGCAGCGGGGCGAGCACGCGGGCGGGCGCGTCGACGCCGGCGGCGCGCAGCAGGTCGGCGGCCTCGGCGACGAGGGTGACCAGGTGGTTGGCGCCGGTGACCAGGGCGGCGTGGTACAGCCGCCGGTCCTCCTCGGCGACGAAGAACGGCTCGCCGCCCATCTCGAGCACCAGCGTCTCGGCGACGGGCCGGTGCTCCGGGCGGCTGGTGACGCCGAACGGGGCGCCGGCGAGGCGGTCGGCGTCCTCGGGCGCGCCGGTGAAGGTCATCGCCGGGTGCAGCGCCAGCGGCAGGACGCCGGCCTCCTCCGCGGGCGCGAGGGCGGCGAGGCCGTGCGCGCCGGAGGTGTGGAAGGCCAGCTGGCCGGGCCGCCAGGAGCCGGTGCCGGCGAGGCCGGCGACCAGGCCGGCGAGGATGTCGTCGGGCACGGCGAGGACGACGAGGTCCGCGGCGGCGACGACCTCGTCGGCGGGCAGCAGGGGGACACCGGGCAGCAGCCGGGCGGCGCGCTCGGCGGAGGCGGCGGAGACCCCGGAGGCGGCGACCACGTCGTGGCCGGCGGCGGTGAGGGCGGCGCCCAGGACGGCGCCGACGCGGCCGGCGCCGACGACGCCGACGCGGAGCCGGGCGGGGGCGCTGGCGGCGGGGCGGAGCCCGGCAGCGCGGGAGGTCCTGCGGGCAGCAGGCATCGCGGTCACCTCTCGTTCCAGTCCCTCGCGGGTACCGGACTCGGTGGCCGGTGCGACGTCGTCGTCGCGCCGGGTGTGCGGGGTCGTGCGGGGTGGTGCCGGCGGGGCGTCCGCTGCGACCGGGTGTGTCACGCGGGCGACGCGCCGATGGCGAGTGTGTGACGCCCGGGGGTCCCCTGCAACGCACGGGGCCTGTGGAGTGGGTCACTCCCCCGTCCGGGCGGCCCGGGGTGGCGGGGAACGGCGCGTCGCGCCGCCCCTACGGTGGGCGGCGGCACCGGCGCCGACGCGGTCGCCGGCGGACACGAGGGAGCTGGCGTGCAGACGTTCGAGGGGCGCACCGCACTGGTCACCGGCGGCAGCCGGGGCATCGGGCTGGCGATCGCGCGCAGCCTGGTCGACCGGGGGGCGCGGGTGGTGCTCACCGCCCGCAAGCCCGAGGCGCTGGAGGAGGCGGTGGCGTCGCTCGGCGGGCCGGACGTCGCCGTCGGCGTCCCGGGCAACGCCGGGGACGCGGCGCACCGCGCGGAGGCCGTGCGCACCGCCGTCGAGCGCTTCGGCAGCCTCGACCACCTGGTCGGCAACGTGGGCATCAACCCGGTCTACGGGCCGGTGGTCGACCTCGAGCTCGACGCGTTCCGCAAGATCCTCGACACCAACGTCGTCGGCACGCTCGGGCTGGTGCAGGAGGCCTGGCGGGCGTGGATGGCCGAGCACGGCGGCTCGGTGCTCGTCGTCGCGTCGGTGGCCGGGCTCAAGGCCTCGCCGCAGATCGCCGGCTACGGCGTGAGCAAGGCGGCGCTGATCAACCTGGTCACCCAGCTCGCCGTCGAGCTCGGGCCGACGGTGACCGTCAACGCGGTGGCCCCGGCGGTCGTGAAGACCCGCTTCGCCGGCGCGCTCTACGAGGGGCGCGAGGCCGAGGCCGCCCGCGCCTACCCCGCCGGCCGGCTCGGCGAGCCGGAGGACGTCGGGGAGGCGGCTGCCTACCTGCTGGGCGCCGGCTGGGTCACCGGCCAGACGCTGGTGCTCGACGGCGGCGCGCTGTCCCGCGGGCCCGCCTGACCGGCCGGTACCGCTAGCGGCCGAGGACGCGGGCGAGGACGTCCTCGCCCGCGTCGTCCTCGCGGTAGCGCCGGCGGCGGCCGCCGGGCCGCACGCCGCTCTCGGCGAGGATCTGCGCCAGCCGCGCCGCGCCGGGGTCGTCGCCTCCGGTTACGACTGCGACCGGGGCCGGAGCCGGGGACGGCGCCGGGGCGAGCGCCGGGGCGACGACGGGCGGCACGCCCGGGGCGGCGGTCGCACCGTGGCCGGCCGCGGTGGCGTGCACGGCGGGCCGCTGCACGGTGACCTGCTCGGAGGGAGCCGGCGCCCGGTGCGCGGGCGCCGGCGGGTCGGTGCGCCGGCGGTGCGGCACGCGCTCGGCGGCGGCCGGGAGGGGGACCGGGGGGACGGCGGCCGGCGGCACGGCGGGGCGGTCGTCGAGCATGCCGCGGGCGGCGAGCCACTCGCGGGGCGAGCCGGCGGCCGGGCGGGCCGGCGGCGGCACGGGCACGGCGGGGCGGGACCGGGCCGCGACGGGGGACGGTACGGGGGCCGCGACGGGCTCGGGGCGCGGCTCGGGTCGCGAGGCGGGGGCGGCGACGGTGGCGGGCGCCGGGGCGGCCGGCCAGGCGCCGGTCAGCTCGCGCGCCACGTCGGCCGACCAGGCGGAGGTGGCGGGCTCCAGCGCCTCGCGGCCGGGACCGGTGCGGACCGACTGGGCGTGCATGACGACCCGCTCGACGCGCATCTCCCCCGAGAGCTGCCCGGTGAGCTCCGCCCGCAGCCGCCCGACGTCGGCCCGCAGTCCGGTGAGCTCGGCCAGCTCGCCGCGCAGCTCCCCGGACAGGGCGCCGACGGCGGCGACCTCCTGGCGCAGCGCACCCAGGCCGGACAGGCCCTCGCGCAGGCCGGCGAGCTCCCCGCGCAGCGCGTCGAGCTCGCGGCGCATGGCGTCCTCGGAGTCGCGGCGGACCCGGTCGGTGCGCTCCCGCTCGGCGTCGCGGACCTCGGCGACCTCGCGGCGGTGGGCGGCGCGCAGGTCGGCCTCGCTGCGGGCGGCGGCGCCGTCGTCGTCGGCAGGGCGGGCGGTCGCGAAGGCGGCCAGCAGGCACGCCCAGGCCACGGAGACGACGGCGATCCGCAGGATCGTCGGGTCGTCGCTCAGGAAGACCACGGCGGTGGCGGCGACGGCCGCCAGGCAGCCGAGCGCCAGGCCGGCCGCCCGCCAGGGAGAGGACCCGCCGGCACCGCGACGGGCCGGGCCGTCCTCCCCCGTGGCACGCATGGGCATCAGGGTAACGCTGAGCGAGCCCCCGACTCCGGCACGGATACGTCCCGTGTGGCGGAGCCGAGGGCTCGCTGCGGTGGCGCCGTGAGGCGCCGGGCGGATCAGCCCTGGGCGAGGGCGCCGTCGGAGCTGAACACGAGGCCGATCGAGACCTCGCCCTGCTGGATGGCGGCCTTGGTGAGCGGGCCGCCGGCGTCGAACTCGCGGAACTCGGCGAAGGTGAGGCCGTAGGTCTCCTCGAGGCCGGGCTGGCAGAAGGGCCGGGTCGGGCACTCGGCCGGCCCGCCCAGGACCAGCGAGCCGTCGCCGCAGGCGTCGGCCAGCTCCGACAGCGTCGTCACGCCCAGCTGGTCGGCGAACTCCTGGGTGACCGCGAACGCGTTCTGGTCGGCGGCCTGCGACGGCGTGCCGAAGGTGAGCCCGACCTGGTCGGCCAGCGGCTGGAGCGCGTCGCGGGTGGCCTGGGCGTCGCCGCTGGCGATCGGCGCGGCCTCGGGGCCGTTGACCTGCTTGTTGACCGCCTCGGTGACCGTGGCCAGGTACTCGGGGAAGACCTGCAGGTCGGTGCCGGAGATGAGGGCCGGCAGGTACAGGTCGCGGTTGCCGACCTCGCGCACGGACGCGTCGAAGCCGGCGGCGTCGAGGACCCCGGCGTAGACGTTGGCGAGGATCGTCGACTCGGTGAAGTTGCCGGCGCCGACGACGATCGGGCCGCTGCCCTGCTCGAGGCCGTCGGTCACGCCGCTCTCGGCGACCCAGCCGGCGGCGACGTCCTCGGCGCTCTGCCGCTCGACGTCGACGGCGGCGTTGAGCTCGATGAGCTGGTCGGTGGTCATCGCCGCCGACACCGCGTCCAGCGCCGGCAGCAGGGCCGGGTTGGCCGCCGCGGTGGCCGAGGTGACCGCCGGGACGATGTTGTCGGCGTTCTGCAGCTCCTGGTCGTCCTCGAGGACGACGAGCTGGTCGCCGGCCACGGGGGCGCAGGCGTCGCCGCCGGCGGCCGAGCCGCTGGCACCCGTGGAGCCGCCGGTGCCCGAGGAGCCCGACTCGCCGCAGGCGGCGGTGAGCAGGAGCCCGGCGAGGAGGAGGGGGGCGAGAGCGCGCTGCTTGCGCATGGTTCCGCCTTCTGTGTCCCGTGCGGCGAGCGGCCGCGACGCGTGTCTGGCGGGGGTCCCCGCGGCGCACATGCAACCCCCGGCCGGCGACCGGGGGCAATCGGGGCGCGGATGTGTTGCGCGGTCGTTACACGGCCGCCGTCAGGAGGAGACCTGGCTCACAGAGGGACGCCCGACGCGGTCGGTTCCGGAACGGCGGCGGCGTCCTCCGTCCTCCTGACCTGCAGGAACGGCAGCCGGCGCGGTCCGGGGGTGACGAGCCACGACACGAGCGCGAGCACCGCCTCGGTGAGCAGTGCCAGCCCCGCGACGGCGATGGCGCCGGCGATCATCACGCCGTAGTCCTGCTGGCCGAAGCCGAGGTTGATCAGCCGGCCCAGTCCCCCGCCGCCGACCAGCGCGGCCAGCCCCGCCGTCGCCACGACCTGGACCGTGGCCGTCCGGATGCCGGTCATCACCAGCGGCAGGGCCAGCGGCAGCTCCACCCGGGTGAGCACCTGTCCCCGGCTCATGCCCATGCCGCGGGCGGCCTCGCGGACCTCGGCGTCGACGCCGCGGAACCCGACGAAGGTGTTGGTGAGGATCGGCGGGACGGCGAAGACGGCGAGCGCGATGGTGGTCGCCCGGTTGCCGAAGCCGATCGGGCTGACCGCGAAGAGGGTGAGCAGCGCGAGCGTGGGCACCGCGCGGCTGACGTTGGACAGCCCGACGACCAGGCCGCCGCCGCGGCGGGAGGTGCCCAGCGCCGTGCCGATGGGCAGCGCGACGACCATCGCGGCGAGGACGGCGACCAGCGAGATGGTCAGGTGCTCGACGGCGAGGTCGGCGATGCCGTTGGGCCGGCTCCAGTTGAAGGGGTCGTTGAGGTAGACGACCGCCCGCTCGAAGTCGTTCACGCCCGCGCCGCCCGCGACCAGGGGGTGAGCAGCCGTTCGGCGCCCGCGAGCAGCGCGTCGGCGAGCAGCGCCAGCAGCACGCAGCCGACGGCGCCGGTGACGATCTCGGCCCGGTAGAAGTTCGACGCGAAGCCGCCGGTGATCAGCTGCCCCAGCCCGCCGTGCCCGACGAGGACGCCCACGGTGGTGAGCGCGACGGTCGACACCGTCGCGATCCGCAGGCCGGCCATGATCGCCGGCAGCGCCAGCGGCAGGTCCACCCGCCACAGCGTCTGGGCGCCGGACAGGCCCATGCCGCGGGCGGCCTCCCGCACGTCGGCCGGCACGCCCTGCAGGCCGGCGAGGAAGTTGCGCACGAGGATGACCAGCGAGTAGGCCACCAGGCCGACGAGCACGGTGTTCGACGACAGCCCGGTGAAGGGCACCAGCAGCGCGAACAGCGCCAGCGACGGGATCGTGTAGACGACCGTGGACAGGCCCAGGACCGGCGCGGACAGGTAGCGGCTGCGGCGGGCGACCAGCGCCAGCGGCAGCGCGAGGGCCGCCCCGATCAGGACGGCGAGCACGGTCAGGCGGACGTGCTCGCCGGTGTAGGCGAGGATGCTGTCCCAGTTGTCGGTCACGTAGGACGGGTCGAACCAGGGGTTCGGGGCCTCGTCCACCGCGAGCAGCCCCACCGCGGGGTCGCTCACCGCGTCCAGCAGAGGGCGCGTACCCAGGGAGGTCACCCCGTGGACGCTACTGCCGCGAGCCGCTCGGAGGGCCCCGGCCCGGACGGCACCGCCCAGGAGATCCGCCTCGAGGGCGTCGGCAAGGTCTACGCCGACGGCACGGTCGGTGTGCAGGAGCTCGACCTGACCTTCGCCGCCGGCGAGCTGTCGGTGCTCGTGGGCCCCTCGGGCTGCGGCAAGACGACGACCATGAAGATGATCAACCGGGTCATCGAGCCGACCAGCGGGCGGATCCTGCTCGGCGGCGAGGACGTCACCCGCGTCGACCCCGACCGGCTGCGCCGCCGCATCGGCTACGTCATCCAGAACGTGGGGCTCTTCCCCCACCAGACGGTGCGCGCGAACGTCGCGACGGTGCCGCGGCTGCTCGGGTGGGACAAGCGGCGCACCCGCGACCGCGTGGACGAGCTGCTGGCCACGGTGGGCCTCGACCCCGCCGTCCACGGCGACCGCTACCCCGCCCAGCTCTCCGGCGGGCAGCGCCAGCGGGCGGGGGTGGCGCGGGCGCTGGCCGCCGACCCCGCCGTCCTGCTCATGGACGAGCCGTTCTCCGCCGTCGACCCGGTGGTGCGCGAGCGGCTGCAGACGGAGTTCCTCCGGCTGCAGGAGACGGTGCGCAAGACGATCGTCTTCGTCACCCACGACATCGAGGAGGCCGTCCGCATCGGCGACCGGATCGCGGTGATGAGCACCGGCGGGCGGGTGGAGCAGTTCGCTCCCCCGGCCGACCTGCTCGGCCGCCCGGCCAACGCCTTCGTCGCGGACTTCGTCGGCTCCGACCGGGGCCTCAAGCGGCTCGCGGTCACCGGCATCTCCGTCGACGACCTCGAGCGGCCGCCGGTGGTGCACGTGGCCGACGGCCTGGCCGACGCGCGCGCCTCCATGGCCGCGACGGGCGCGCGCTGGGCGGTCGTCCTCGACGACGACGGGCGGCTGCACGGCTGGCTGTCGGCCGAGCGGGCCACCGGCGCCGGCACGGTGGGCTCGGCGGCGCGCCGGATGGAGGCGTGGGTGCCGGTCGAGGCGACGCTCAAGACGGCGTTCGCCACGATGCTGCAGCACGAGGCCGGCTGGGTCGCGGTGCTCGACGGCGACGTCTTCCTCGGGGTGCTGACCCCGGAGTCGCTGCACGCGGCGCTGCGCCGGTCGGTGGAGGGGACGGTGCCCGAGGTGGCCGGAGCCGCGCGCGCCTAGCCCGGGCGGAGGCGGCGGCCGCGGCCTCAGGCGTACGCGGCGAGCCCCCCGACGGCGACGGCCGAGACGAACAGCAGCGCCGCGCGCGGGACGCTGGCCGCCACCGTGCCGTCGCCGTCCGCCCGGCTGCGCAGCGCCCGCAGGCGGCGACGGACCCGGTCGCCGTGCGCCAGGCCGACGGCGAGCAGCACCAGGCAGGGCAGGCAGTACACGAGCGCGTACCCGGCCAGCAGGAGCAGGGCGGGCCCGGGCGGGACGGCGGAGGCGAGCATCCGCTCGATCGCGACCAGGTAGGGGAAGGCGTTGGGCAGGTCGGCCGCGGTGACCAGCACGCCGGCGGGCGCGGCCGTCCAGATGCCGAACCACCGCGGGAGCCGGACCGGACGCCGCGGCCTCGTCCGCAGGCGCCGCACGGCCGCCACGAGGAGCAGCACCGCGGCGAGGCCCAGCGCGCCGCGGCGGATCCACACCGTCCCGCCGTCGAGGGCGCCGGCCAGCGCGCCGGCTCCCAGGTAGAGGGCGGCGCCGGCCGCCAGCACCGTGGCGTAGGCGCCCGCCACGTAGGCGAGGGCGAGGCGAGCCGGCCGCGCGGCCGGGGACAGCAGGATGACCGCCACCCCGACGATCGTCGCGGGGTTGAGCGAGTCGAGCAGCGCCAGCCCGGCCAGACTCCACAGCAGTTCGCCCGTCACGGCGACCTCCGTCCTCCGTGAGACGATGACGTCTCAGGTGAGACGTTAGCATCTCAGATTGGAGGAGAGCGTGCCCCTGGACGACGGCGCACTCGAACGGGCCGCGGTGCGCGTCCTGGCCCACCGCCCCGACGCGACGATGGAGGAGATCGCCGCGGCGGCCGGGATCAGCCGCGCCACGCTGTTCCGCCGCCACCCCACCCGCGCGGCCCTCGTGGCCGAGCTGTCGCGGCGGGCGGTCCGGTCCTACGCGGAGGCCACCGACCGCGCCGAGCCGGAGCGCGGGCCGGCGCCGGCGGCGCTGCGCCGGCTCGTCTCGGAGCTGACGGCCCTCGGGGCGGAGCAGGGCATCCTGGCGACCCAGCCGCTCGCCGGGTCCGTGGAGGCCGACCTCCTCGCCCGGGCAGCGTCCACCGAGGACCGGATCCGCGCGCTGGTGCGCCGCGGGCAGGAGGCCGGCGAGTTCCGCGCCGACCTGCCGGCCGACTGGGTCCTGGTCGCGCTCACCTGGCTGGTCATCGGCGCCGCCGACGGGCTGCGCACCGGCCGGCTCGCCGCGGCCGACCTGGGCCGGCTGGTCGGGGAGACGGTGCTGGCCGCGGTCGCGCGACCCTGACCCGGATCAGGCGCGGACGCCGCCGGGCGGGTCGTCCTCGTCCGGCGGGACCCGGCAGACCGACTCCAGCCACAGCGCGGCGGCCGTGAGCGCGGCGGCGCAGGCGACGCCCACGACGGCCGTGACCGTGTCGCCGCCGGCCGCCTCCAGCCGGGACACGGCGGGCGCCACGTGCAGCAGGACGCCCGCCCACACGCCGGCGAAGACCGCACCGACGTAGGCGCTGGCCTGGGCGAGCACCGCCAGGCGGGCGACGAGCATCGGCTCGACCGGGCGCACCAGCGGCGCGCCGGGCCCGGGGTCGCTGCCGCGGCGGGCGGCGCGCTGGGCGGCCAGCCGGGTGCGCAGCGTGCGGGCGCCGAGCGCCTCGGCGACGGCGAGCACGGCCAGCGGCACGGGCAGCCACCAGCGCAGCGGCGGCAGGCTGCCGTAGGTGGCGCGCACGACCAGCCACGAGGCCAGCGCCAGCCCGGCCGCGACGACGACCAGGTCGCGGCGGCTCACCGGCCTCAATGGAGGTGCTCCCAGCGCACGACCGCCGCCACGTCGTCGGGCGGCAGCGCGGCGACGAGGTCGGCCACCCTCCCGTGCCCGGGCAGCACCGCCGCGGGGTCCAGCGACAGCCACGGCACCAGCACGAACGCCCGCTCGTGCGCGCGGGGGTGCGGCAGCGTGAGGACGGGGTCGCCGGAGAGCACGGGGCTGCCGTCGTCGGCGGTCACCGTGACGACGTCGACGTCGAGGGTCCGCGCGCCCCAGCGGACCTCGCGGGTGCGCCCGGCGGCCTGCTCCAGCTCGTGCGCCCGGGCCAGCCAGCCGGCGGCGTCGCGGTCGCCGCGCACGAACACGACGGCGTTGAGGTACGGCGGCTGCTCGACCGGCCCCCAGGGCGGCGTCTCGAACAGCGTCGAACGGGCCACCAGCCCGTCGGCCTTGAGCGCGTCGATCGCGGAGCGCAGGGTCCCCGCGCGGTCGCCGAGGTTGGCGCCCAGGGAGAGGACTGCGCGGGTCACGCGCGCTCCCGCCGGATGGTGACGGTGACGTCGTCGAAGGGGACGCCGAGCTCGGCCTGCGGCTTGTGCACGGTGATCTCGACCGCCTGCACCAGCGGGTCGGCGAGGCAGACGTCGGCCAGCCGCGCGCACAGCGTCTCGAGCAGGTCCACCGGCTCGCCGGTGAGCACCGCGTGCAGCCGCTGCGCCAGCTCGGCGTAGTTGACCGTCAGCGCGAGGTCGTCGGTGGCCGCGGCGGGCGCGGTGTCGACCTCGAGGACGGCGTCGACGGAGAACGTCTGCCCGTTCTCGCGCTCGAACCCGTACACGCCGTGGTGGGCGTGCGCGGTCAACCCGCGGACGGCGATGCGGTCGGGGACGCGGTCCGGGGTGCGCTGCTCAGTCACGCCGGGCCTCCTCGCGGGCGCGCTGGACGGCGGCCACGGTGCGCACCGCGTCGGCCGAGGCGGCCGCGTCGTGCACCCGCACACCCCAGGCGCCGGCCTCGGCGGCCAGGACGGTGGTGGCCAGCGTGGCGCCGTCCCGCCCGGCGGCGGGGCGCACGGCACCGTCGGGCCCGGCGAGCAGCCGGCCCAGGAAGGTCTTGCGGGAGGCGCCGACCAGCACCGGCAGGCCGAGGGCGACCACCCGCGGCAGCCCGGCGAGCAGCGCCCAGTTGTGCGCCGCCTGCTTGGCGAACCCGAGGCCGGGGTCGAGGACGAGCTGGGCGGCGTCGACACCGGCCGAAAGCGCGGCGTCGACCCGGGCGGTCAGCTCCGTGCACACCTCCGCGACGACGTCGCCGTACTCGGCGTGGGCGTACATCTCGCGGCTGTGGCCGCGCCAGTGCATGAGCACCCACGGGACGCCGGCGTCGGCGACGAGTGCGGCCATGCCGTCGTCGGCCAGCCCGCCGCTGATGTCGTTGACGAGCACCGCCCCGGCCTCCAGCGCGGCGGCGGCGACCTCGGTGCGGGTGGTGTCGACGCTGACCCGCACCCCGGCCGCGGCGAGTTCGGCGACCACGGGGACGACGCGGCGGCGCTCCTCGGCGGCGTCGACCCGGTCGGCGCCGGGGCGGGTGGACTCCCCGCCCACGTCGACGTAGTCGGCGCCGGCCGCGGCCATCGCCAGCCCGTGCGCGACGGCGGAGTCCCGGTCGGCGAAGCAGCCGCCGTCGGAGAAGGAGTCGGGGGTGACGTTGAGGACGCCCATCACCACGCACCGCCCCGGGTGCAGCAGCCGCGGCGCGGTCCCGGTCACCGGCCGGCGGTCATCGTCCGAGGACGAGGCTCATCGCCTCGGCGCGGGTGGCGGCGTGGTCGCGGAACATGCCGCGCACGGCGGAGGTGACCGTCGTCGACCCGGGCTTGCGGATGCCGCGCATGCCCATGCACAGGTGCTCGGCCTCGATGACCACGATGACGCCGCGCGGCTTGAGGACGTCGGCGAGCGCGTCGGCGATCTGCCGGGTCATCCGCTCCTGCACCTGCGGCCGGCGGGCGTAGACGTCGACCAGCCGGGCGATCTTGGACAGCCCGGTGACCTTGCCGTCCTCGCCGGGGATGTACCCGACGTGCGCGGCGCCGTGGAAGGGCACCAGGTGGTGCTCGCAGGTCGAGTACATCGGGATGTCCTTGACCAGCACCAGCTCGTCGTGGTCCTCGTCGAAGGTGGTCGCGAGGACCTCCGCCGGGTCCTGCCAGAGCCCGGCGAAGGTCTCCGCGTAGGCGCGGGCCACCCGGGCCGGGGTGTCCCGAAGGCCCGGGCGGTCGGGGTCCTCCCCCACCGCGATCAGCAGCTCGCGGACGGCCGCCTCCGCGCGGGCGGCGTCGATCCGGGACGGGTCCGCCCGGACCTCGTCCTCCGGCTCCTCGGGGAGCTCGCTCACCGCGGGGCGGGGGCGCCGACGTCGCCGACCGCGCTGCTGCCGCCCTTCACCAGCCCCACGCCGTTGCCGTTGCCGTTGGCGGCGGTGGCGCCGTGCCCGTTGCCGTTGGACAGGGCGGCCTGCTCGGCGGGGGTGAGCACCGGCGGCTGGTCGGAGGGGGTGCGCTTGCCGAAGCCGTTGTACGGGGCCATCGACGGGCGCTTGACGACCGGCGCGCAGATGCGGGCCATGTCCTCCTTGGAGAGGGTCTCCTTCTCGATCAGCTCGAGGACGAGCTGGTCGAGGACGCCCCGGTACTCCACGAGGATCTCCCACGCCTCGTCGTGGGCGGCCTCGATGAGCGCGCGGATCTCGCCGTCGATGTCGGCGGCCACGGCCTCGGAGTAGTCCGGCCGCGAGCCCATGTCCCGGCCCAGGAAGGGCTCGCCCTCGGTGCTGCCGTACTTCACGGCGCCGAGCTTGGCGCTCATGCCGTACTGGGTGACCATCGCGCGGGCCATGGAGGTGGCCTTCTCGATGTCGTTGCCGGCGCCCGTCGTCGGCTCGTGGAAGACCAGCTCCTCGGCCGCGCGCCCGCCGAGGGCGTAGGCCAGGGTGTCGATCATCTCCGAGCGGGTCTGGGTGTACTTGTCCTCGGTCGGCAGCACCAGCGTGTGCCCGAGCGAGCGGCCGCGCGGCAGGATCGTCACCTTGTGCACCGGGTCCAGGTTGGGCAGTGCGTGCGCCACCAGGGCGTGGCCGCCCTCGTGGTAGGCGGTGACCTTCTTCTCCTTCTCGCTCATCGCCCGCGTCTTGCGCTCGGGACCGGCGATGACGCGGTCGATCGCCTCCTCGAGGGTGGCGTCGGTGATCTGCGTGCCGTTGCCGCGGGCGGTGAGCAGCGCGCCCTCGTTGAGGACGTTGGCGAGGTCGGCGCCGGTGAAGCCGGGGGTGCGGCGGGCGACGGTCGCGAGGTCGACGTCGGGGGCGAGCGGCTTGCCCTTCGCGTGCACCTCGAGGATCTGCTTCCGGCCCTCGAGGTCGGGGCGGTCGACGGCGATCTGCCGGTCGAAGCGGCCCGGGCGCAGCAGCGCCGGGTCGAGGATGTCCGGCCGGTTCGTGGCGGCGATCATGATGACGCCGCCCTTGACGTCGAAGCCGTCCATCTCGACGAGCATCTGGTTGAGCGTCTGCTCGCGCTCGTCGTGCCCGCCGCCCATGCCGGCGCCGCGGTGGCGGCCGACGGCGTCGATCTCGTCGACGAAGATGATCGCCGGCGCGTTGGTCTTGGCCTGCTCGAACAGGTCGCGGACGCGGCTGGCGCCGACACCGACGAACATCTCGACGAAGTCCGAGCCGGAGATCGAGAAGAACGGCACGCCGGCCTCGCCGGCGACCGCGCGGGCGAGCAGCGTCTTGCCGGTGCCGGGCGGGCCGAACAGCAGCACGCCCTTGGGGATCTTCGCGCCGACGGCCTGGAACTTGACCGGGTTGGCCAGGAAGTCCTTGATCTCCTGGAGCTCCTCGATCGCCTCGTCGGCCCCGGCGACGTCGGCGAACGTCGTCTTCGGGGTGTCCTTGGTGATCTGCTTGGCCTTGGACTTGCCGAAGGCCATCACGCCCCGGCCGCCGCCCTGCATGGAGTTGAACAGCCAGAACAGCAGGAGCAGGAGGATCAGGAACGGCAGGAAGCTGATCAGGATGCTCGCGAGGATGCTGTCCTGGGTGACGTTGGTCGTGAAGTCGACGCCGTCGCCGGTGCTCTCCCCGTCGGCGCCGAGGCCGGAGACGAGCGCGAAGACGTCGTCGGAGGCGCCGATCGGGTAGGACGCGCTGATCTGGTCGTTGCCGTCGACCGGGTCGGTCAGGTCGAGGTCGAGCGTCTGTTCCTTGTCGTTGATCGTGACCTGCTCGACGTTGCCCGACTCGATCTGCTCGAGCGCGACCGACGTCCGGACCGGCTCGTAGGCCGAGCCTCCGCTGAACACGGCGGACAGGCCGAGGGCGACCAGGACGACGAGGACGACCCAGAACCACACGGAGCGGAAGATCTTCTTGCGTTCCATACACCGATGCCGGGCGACCGGAGGGCTCCGGCCTGGCCCGTCGACCCTCCTGATCGTCCGGGTGACGCGCCGCGCGACCCGGGCGGGCACCCTGGCGCTCGGTGCAGCGTCGTTGCGACGACGGTACACCGGCCCAGCTGTGTGCCCCCTGTGCGCGAGCTGCGCGGAGGACCCCCGTCCCTCCTCCGGAGGACCCCCTCCGGAGGGCCCCGCCGGGAGGGCCCTACGTCTCGTAGACCTCGGGCTTGAGCGTGCCGATGTAGGGCAGGTCGCGGTAGCGCTCGGCGTAGTCGAGGCCGTAGCCGACGACGAACTCGTTGGGGATGTCGAAGCCGACGTAGCGCACCGGCACCTCGACCTTGATCGCGTCGGGCTTGCGCAGCAGCGCGCAGACCTCGAGTGAGGCGGGCCGGCGGCCGCCGAGGTTCTTGAGCAGCCACGACAGGGTCAGCCCCGAGTCGATGATGTCCTCGAGGACCAGCACGTGGCGGTCGCTGATGTCGCGGTCGAGGTCCTTGAGGATCCGGACGACGCCCGAGGAGCTGGTCGAGCTGCCGTAGGAGGAGACGGCCATGAACTCCATCTGCGTGGGCAGCCGCAGCGCCCGGGCGAAGTCGCTCATGAACAGCACCGCGCCCTTGAGGACGCCGACCAGCAGGACCTCCCGGCCCTCGTAGTCCCGCGCGACCTGCTCGGCCAGCTCGGTGATCTTGGCCTGGATCTGCTCCTCGGAGAGCAGGACGTGGTCGATGTCGGGGCCGTAGCCGTGGTCGGGCCCCAGCGCGGCGGCAGGGGTCGACGCGGTCTCGCTCACGGGGCGCGCTCCTCCGGGTCGGGGGTGGTCCCGGCCCTCCCGCCCGGGGAGCCGGCGGGCCGCAGCACCAGCCTGCCAGACGCCCGGAACGCCTCCGCACCGCCCGGCAGGGCCACCGCCCCCTGCCCGTGCCAGGCCGAGACCAGCGCGTCGACGGCGCCCAGGTGGACCGCCTGCAGGTCGGGGACGCCGGCCTCCCGCAGCCAGCCGCGCAGCACCCGGCGGCGCAGCGCCGCGGGCAGCGCGGCGAGGTCCGCGGCCGGCAGCCCGCCGTCACCGGACACGCGGGCGAGGGAGGCCGCGGCGAGGTCGTCGAGGGCGTCGAGGTCCTCGCGCAGCAGGTCCGCGGTGCGGGCCAGCGCGGGGGCGACGCCGCCGCCGAGCACGTCCTCCAGCAGCGGCAGCACCTCGGCCCGCAGCCGGGCGCGACGGTAGGCCGGGTCGGTGTTCCACGGGTCGTCCCACACCGGCAGCGCCTGCGCCGCGCAGGCCGCCCGCGTCGTCGCCCGGCGGACGCCCAGCAGGGGGCGCCAGAACGGCGGGCGCTCGGCGACCATCCCGGCCACCGAGCGGGGACCCGAGCCCCGGCCCAGGCCGAGCAGCACCGTCTCGGCCTGGTCGTCGAGGGTGTGGCCGAGCGCGATCCGCGCGCCGGACACCGTGGCCTCCCGGGTGAGCGCCGCGTACCGCGCCGAGCGCGCCGCGCCCTCGGGCCCGCCGTCGGTGCCGACGTCGACGGCGACGACGCGCACCGGGTCCAGCCCCAGCCCGCGCAGCAGGTCCGCCGTCGCGGCGGCGCGGCCGGCCGAGCCCGG
This sequence comes from Geodermatophilus sp. FMUSA9-8, assembly GCF_037034165.1. Taxonomy (NCBI): domain Bacteria; kingdom Bacillati; phylum Actinomycetota; class Actinomycetes; order Geodermatophilales; family Geodermatophilaceae; genus Geodermatophilus; species Geodermatophilus sp. FMUSA9-8. The sequence continues at coordinate 121,884 of NZ_JBAGKE010000005.1, forward strand.
CTGCAGCCGGTGGTCGACGGTGACCGCGCCGGCGGGCACGCCGGCGCGCGGGGCCTCGAAGGCGACCGCCGCGGCCAGCGCGAGGGAGTCCGCTCCCCCGCTGACCGCCACCAGCACGGGCTGCGCGGAGGCGCGCAGGCCCGGCCGGACGGCGCTGCGGACGTGCGCGACCGCCGGCGGCGGGCCGCTCACCCGCGCCGGCTCAGGCGACGGCCGGGCGGCCGTGCACCCGCTCGACCCAGCGGGCCGGGTCGGTGAGCTCCTCGACCAGCGGCAGGGTCTCCGGGCCGCTCCACACCCGGTTGAACCCGTCCATGCCGACGAGGTCGACGACGCCACCGACGAAGTGCCGCCCGTCGGCGTACTGCTTCATCTTCTGCTCGAGGCCCAGCAGGCGGCGCAGCACGCGGTCGAACGGGCCCCGGCCCTTGCGGCGCTGGGCGAAGCGCTTGCGCAGCGTGCGCACCGAGGGCACGACGTCGGGGCCGACGCCGTCCATGACGAACTCCGCGTGCCCCTCGACCAGGCTCATCACCGCGGTGACCCGGTCGAGGACGGCGCGCTGCTCGGGGTCGCGGACCAGCGCCATCAGGCCCTGGCCGGCCTCGTCGCCGTCCCCGCCGCGGACGGCGTCGGCCAGGCCGCGCACCAGGTCCGACAGGCGGTCGCGCAGGGCGTCGGGGCTGAGGTCGGTGGCGTCGACGAACTCGGCGATCTGGGCCTCGAGGTGGTCGGCGAGCCACGGGAAGGCGGTGAACTGCAGCTGGTGGGTGACCTCGTGCAGGCACACCCACAGGCGGAAGTCGCCGGGGTCGACGCCCAGCCGGCGCTCGGCGTCGACGATGTTGGGCGCCACCAGCAGCAGCCGGCCGCCGGTGCCGAAGATCTCGTACTGGCCGAGCACCCGGGAGGACAGGAAGGCGAGCAGGCCGCCGGCCTGCACGCCGGTGGCGCGCGAGCCGATCGCGGTGGCCAGCGGGCCGGGGCGGCTGTCCTGCCGCTCGGCGAGCGCGGTGACCAGCGGGTCCATGAGCGCGGCCATCCCGGCGGTGTTGGCGTCGATCCAGCCGGGCCGGTCGACGACGGCGACCTCGGGCACCGGCCCGCCCGCGACCGGGTGCAGGCCGGTGAGGCCCTCGACGTGCGCGACGGCGGCCGCGGCGGCCTCGTGCAGCTCCCGGACGACGGCGGCGGCCTCCTCGCGGGTGGTCTCGGGCCCCTGCCCGGACAGCCGGCGGGCCGTGCGACCGGCGAGCTCCCAGTCGACCAGTGCGCTGCTCGTCATCGCCTCACCGTAGGCCTCGCCGAGGTGACGTGCTGGAACGGCCTGGTCCCCGGGACCCGCGGCGTGCGGAGCGCGTCGTGGGGAGGGATCAGGTCCTTCGTCAGCGGCAGCCGCAGGCGGCGAGGGCGGCGGCCATCCCGTCGAGGGCGGCCTCCTCCGGCCCGCCGCCGCCGACGGTGCCGTTGGCCACCAGCGCGTAGGCCAGCAGCCGGCCGTCGGCGGTGACGACGGTGCCGGCCAGCCCGTGCACGCCGAGCAGCGTGCCGGTCTTGCCGCGCACCGCGCCGGGGGCGGTCGCCGGGTCGTCGTCGCCGCGGTCGGCGAGCGTGCCGTCGTAGCCGGCGACGGCCAGGCCGGACACGATCGCCGAGGCGCCCTCGAGGGAGCCGTCGGCGGCACCGGCGACGACGTCGGTGAGCAGGTCGGGGGTGACCAGGTCCAGCCGGGACAGGCCGCTGCCGTCGCGCAGCTCGACGTCGGCGACGTCGAACCCGGCGTCGGACAGGGCGGCGGTGACCGCCTCGGCCGACCCCTCGAAGCTGGCCGGCAGGTCGCGCGCCAGGGCCACCTGGCGGGCGAGGGACTCCGCCAGCAGGTTGTCCGACAGCGACAGCGCCTGCTCGACCAGCCGGGCGACCGGCGCGGAGCGGACCGAGCCCAGCTCCTGCGCGCCCTCGGGGGCCTCGCCCAGCTCCACGGTGGCGCCGGGGACGCCGAGCGCCTCGGCCAGCGCGCGGCCGGCGTCGGTGCCGGGCGCGCCGCTGCGGGTGTTCTCCCCCGGGGTCACGCGGGCGCCGTCGACGGCGGTGGCGGTGACCGGGGACGCGTAGCTCGACGGCGCGTCCTCCGGGCCCCAGCCCTCGGCGGTGAGCGGCCCCTCGAACAGCGAGTTGTCCACGACCACCCGGCCGACCGCGGTGCCGGGCGGCAGGGCGGCGCGCACCTGCGCGGCGAGGTCGGCGACGGTGGCCGCGCCCGGGTAGGTCAGCGAGGGCGTGGTGGTCGACAGCGTCGGGTCGCCGCCGCCGACGAGCACCACCTCGTCCGGCGCAGCGCCGGCGACGACGGTGGTCTCGAGGGTGGCCTCGGGGTCGAGCGTGGTGAGCGCGGCGACGGCGGTGAGCAGCTTGGCGGTGGAGGCCGGCGTCACGGGGTCGCCCGCGCCGTCGTCGAGGAGCACCTCGCCGCTGGCGACGTCGACCACCTCGGCCGACACGCCGCCGGCGAGCGCGGGGGTGGCCAGCAGCGGCGCGAGCGCCTCGGCGAGGGCGGCCGGGTCGGGCACCGGCGCGTCGGAGGCGAGGGACGCGAGCACGGGCGCGGGCTCGCCGAGCTCGGGCAGCTCGGCGGCCGGCAGCGACGGGTCGGCGGCGGCCGGGCCGCCGTCGCGGCCGAGCCAGAGCACGGCTCCGACGGCGAGCGCGGCCACCACGACCAGCGTGACCAGGACCGTCAGCAGGCGTCTGCGCAGCCGCCGGTAGCTCGGCGTGACGGTCGTCGACGAGCTCGGCTCGATGGTGCCCACCCCCTGGGAAGGCCCTCCCGGGCGGACCTGCGCCGGTGGGCCTGACAGCAGTGGTCCACACTATCTGCCGTGCAGTTCGACGTGACGGTAGAGATCCCCAAGGGCCAGCGGAACAAGTACGAGCTGGACCACGCCACCGGGCGCATCCGGCTCGACCGGATGCTGTTCACCTCCACCCGGTACCCGGCCGACTACGGGTACATCGAGAACACCCTGGGGCAGGACGGCGACCCGCTCGACGCCCTGGTGCTCCTGGAGGAGCCCACGTTCCCGGGGTGCCTGATCACCTGCCGGGCGATCGGCATGTTCCGGATGACCGACGAGGCGGGTGGCGACGACAAGGTCCTCACCGTCCCGGCCACCGACCCGCGGATGGCCCACCTCCAGGACATCACCGACGTGTCGGAGTTCGACCGCCTGGAGATCCAGCACTTCTTCGAGACCTACAAGGACCTCGAGCCGGGCAAGTCGGTCGAGGGTGCCGAGTGGGTCGGCCGCGCCGAGGCCGAGGCCGAGATCGAGGCCTCGATCAAGCGGGCCCAGGAGGCCGGGGGCCACTGAGCCGCACTGCCCCGGCCCGGCCGGACCTGCGAGCGCACGACGGACGACGGACGGCGGCGCACCCCGATGCGGGTGCGCCGCCGTCGTCGTCCCGGGCGGTGTCGTCTCAGGCGGTGTCGTCTAGGGCGGTGTCGTCTCAGGCGGTGTCGTCTCAGGAGACGTCGTGCAGCACCGCGGTGAGGAAGCCCAGCTCGCGGCGGTAGCCCTCGAGCCACTGCCGCCGGTGGGTGCGTGCGGCGTCGAGCGCCTCCTCGCGCTCGCCGGCGCCGGCCTCGGTGAGCGCCCACCCGGTGAGCGCCCCGGTCCAGGACCACTCGTACTCGTCCCACTCGGCGGTCGTGCTCAGGTGCGCGTAGCCGGGCTCGAACCCACCGCGGCCGACCTCGGCCAGCAAGCCGGGCAGGTCGGGCAGCTCGCCGGGCTCGGCGCCGAGGCCGGCCAGCGCCCGCTCGCTCGGGCCGGACTCCCAGAAGCCGTCGCCGAACAGCACCCGCCCGCCGGGCCGCAGGTGCCGACGGGCCGCCTCGAGGGCGCCGGCCGTCCCGCCGAAGGCGTGCGCGGCGCCGATGCACAGCACGACGTCGGCCGGTTCGCCGCGCCAGCCGGCGGCGTCGGCCTGCACGAACACGGCGCGGCCGACCATCCCGGCGAGCGCCGCGCGGTCGCGGGCGGCGTCGAGGGCGGGGCCGGAGGTGTCCACGCCGACGCCGGACAGGCCGGGCCGGGCGGCCAGCATCGCCAGCAGCCAGGCGCCGGAGCCGCAGCCGAGGTCGAGGGCGGTGCCGCGGCCGGTCGGCGCCGCCCGCTCCACCAGCCGGGCGAGGGCGTCGTCGGAGACGGGGGCGGCGACGGGGTGCCAGCGGTGGGCGATCGCGCTGAGCCGGGCTCGGTCCACGGGCGCAGTCTGGCGCACCCGCGGGCGGCCGCTAGATCAGGCCGCGCGCGCGGAGGTCCCGCATCTGGGCGAACACCCGGCGGCGGACGTCGTCCTCGTCCCTCTCCTTGAGGCCGATGAAGCGCAGCGAGAGCTCGGGGCGCTTGTCCTCGCGCGGGTGCCGCCGGATGACCTCGGCCTTGGTCGCCAGCGCGCGACCGTCGAGGTCGAGCGACACGTGCACCACCGAGCCGACCTCGAGCGCGCCGCTGCGGTCGGGCTCGCCGTCGAGCAGGCAGTGGATGCCGCCCTCGCTGAGGTCGACGGTGGTGCCGGTGCGGTGCTCCCCGCCGGCGTGGACCGTCACGTCCAGGGTGATCGGCACACGCACCGCGGAGCGGCGCTGGCCGCGCGAGGCCGGGCCGGCGATGCGGACCCGCCAGGTCGGCGCGTCGCCGCCCCGCACGTCGAGCAGCACGGCCGGCACCGACCGCAGCTCCTCGGGTCCGCGCCAGACCAGCTCGAGCACCTCGCCGGGCTCGAGCCGGACGCGGCGCCGGGAGGCGTCCTCGCCGACGCTGATCACCAGCTCCCCGCCGGTGGCCTCCTCGACGAAGCTGGTCAGCACGTCGTCGCGGCTGACCGCCTTGACGTCGAGTACGGCTCTCTCCTCGGGGTGGTCGACTCCGGGCGTGGCCATGGTCGTCCCTCCTGCTGCGACGGGGTCCTCCGGGAAGTGGATCGGCAGGTCGGGCGGGAACTGGAGTCGACGGCGCTCATCCGTGCAGCGCGGGGCGGTAGACGAGCTCCTGGACGCGGCCGTCGAAGGTCGTGCTGGAGACCAGGTCGAGGTCGAAGTCGGCGGCGCCGGCGAACACCGGGTCGGTGCCGGTGCGGCCGGTGATCACGGGGAAGACGGTCACCTGGACGAGGTCGACCAGCCCGGCGGCCATGAGCGCGCGGTTCATCGCCAGGCTGCCGTGGGAGCGCAGCGGCACCGGCGACTCCGCCTTGAGCCGCGCGACGACGTCGACGGCGTCCCCGTGCTCGAGGGTGGCGTCGGGCCAGTCGAGCGGGGCCCGCAGCGTCGTCGACACGACCGTCGTCGGCATGTCCCGCATGCGGGCGTTCAGCGGGTCGAGCGTGCCGGCGGCGCCGTCGGCCGTGAGGAACCGGTGGAACTCCCGCCAGGTGGTGGCGCCCAGGACCAGCCGCTGGTCGGCGCGGTACTGGGCGAGGCGGTGGTCGAGGAACTCCGGCCCCTCCTTGCCCCAGTAGCCGCCCCAGTCGCCGTCCTCGCCGTAGGAGCCGAAGCCGTCGAGGCTGGTGAAGACGTCGAAGGTGTAGGTGGCGGTCACGGTGCCCTCCCGGGTCCGGCGGTCGTGTCCAGGGGCAGACCGGCGGCGGGGGCGGGACTCATCGCGGGAACGGCCGCGGCCCCGTCCTCGGGGAGGACGGGGCCGCGGGGTGGAGCCGCCTGTCGGAATCGAACCGACGACCTTCTCATTACGAGTGAGATGCTCTACCGACTGAGCTAAGGCGGCGGGCGTGCGGGGGACAGCCTACGTCACGGCCTCCCCCGGCCGGTGCGGGCCCGGGGTCAGGCCGCGGGGAGCCGCAGCGCCACGGTGAGCGCCTCGACGGCGACCTGCGGCTTGACGTTCTGCTCCAGCGCGGTGCGGCAGGCGAGGACGGCGTCGATGCGGCGCAGCGCCCCCTCCGCGCCGATCCGGCGGGCCAGCTCCTCGGCGTCGGCCCGGCGGTCGGGGTGGTTGAGCGGCAGCATCTCGCCGGCCGCGGCGTCGAGGACGAGCGCGTCGCGGTAGAGGCCGGCGAGGTCGACCAGCGCGCGGTCGAGGGAGTCGCGGCCGATGCGGGTGGCCCGGCTCTTCTGCCGCTTCTCCAGGTCCTTGAGCACGCCGGCGCCGCGGCTGGCGGCGGCGACGCCCGGCCCGCGCGCGCCCACGCCGATGCTGGCCTTGACCGCCTCGGTCTCGGCGCCGTCGAGGGCGGCGGTGGTGCGGTCGGACTCCTCCTTCGCGGCGCCGACCAGGTCGTCGGCGGCGTTGAGGCAGGCGGCCAGCGAGACCAGCGACAGCGGGATGTCGAGCACGGCCTTGCGGGCCAGCCGCGCGGTCTCGTCGCGCGCGAGGTGCCGGGCCCGGCCGACGTGGCCGCCGGAGGCGCCGGCCGACCAGGCGGCCAACGCGGGGTCGACCCCGTCGCGGCGGACCAGCACGTCGGCGACGGCGTCGACCGGCGGCGTCCGCAGCCCGACCACCCGGCACCGCGAGCGGATGGTGACCGGCACGTCCTCGGGGTGCAGGCTCGGCGCGCAGAGCAGGAAGACCGTGCGCGGCGGCGGCTCCTCGATCATCTTGAGGACGGCGTTGGCGGCCTGCTCGGTCATCCGGTCGGCGTCCTCGACGACGACGACCTGCCAGCGCCCCTGCGACGGCGCGCGGCCGGCGACGCGCACGAGCTCGCGGGCCTCGGTGACGCCGATCGACAGGCCCTCGGGCACGACGGTCTGCACGTCGGCGTGGGTGCCGGCCAGCACGGTGCGGCAGGCGTGGCAGGTGCCGTCACCGCCGTCGGGGCACTGCAGCGCCGCGGCGAACGCGCGGGCGGCGACCGACCGGCCCGACCCCGGCGGGCCGGTGAACAGCCAGGCGTGGGTCATGGCGGTGGGCTGGGCGACGGCGGCCTGCAGCTCGGCGACGACGGCCGGCTGGCCGATGACCTCCGACCAGACGCTCACGCGACCCGCCCCGGGAGCAGCGCGGCGACCCGCTCGCGGACCGCGGCGGCGATCTCCTCGGCGGGGCCGCCCGCGTCGAGGACGAGGTAGCGGTGCGGCTCGGCGCCCGCGAGCGCGCGGAAGGTGGCGCGCACCCGCTCGTGGAAGTCGAGCGACTCGCTCTCGAGGCGGTCGGCGGCGGCGCGGCCGAGCGCGCGGGCGAGGCCGGCCTCGGGCGGCAGGTCGAGCAGCACGGTGAGGTCGGGCACCAGGCCCCCGGTGGCCCACGACGACAGCCGGCGGACCTCCTCGAGCTCCAGCGCGCGGCCGGCCCCCTGGTAGGCCAGCGAGCTGTCGACGTAGCGGTCGGTGAGCACGACCTCGCCGGCGTCCAGCGCGGGCAGCACCACGGTGGCCACGTGGTGGGCGCGGTCGGCGGCGTAGAGCAGCGCCTCGGCGCGCGGGGCGAGCGCGCCGGTGGCCGGGTCGAGCAGCAGCGCGCGGATGCGGGCACCGGGCGGCGTGCCGCCGGGCTCGGAGGTGAGCCGGGCGGGGACCTCGTGCAGGCCGAGCCAGTCGAACAGCAGCCGGGCCTGGGTGGACTTGCCGGTGCCCTCCCCGCCCTCGAAGGCGACGAACAGCCCGCGGCCGGGCACGCGCGGCGAGGCGTCGATCGGGAGCTCCCGGGAGGTGCGAGGGGCGGGTGGGCGGCCGGTCCACGGTACCGGCCGGGGCCGACGTCCCCGGGCCGGCGGCGGCCCTACGGTGCGGGTCGTGGACGCGCGCTGAGACCCCGACACCTACCTGCGGCACGCCGGGGAGCGGGCCCGGCCGTTCGCCGACCTGCTGGCCCGGGTGGACGCCACCGCCCCGCGGGCCGTGGTCGACCTCGGCTGCGGCGAGGGCGCCCTGACCGCCTCGCTGGCCGCGCGCTGGCCGGGGGCGCGGGTGACCGGCGTGGACGCCTCGCCGGAGATGCTGGCCGCGGCCGCCGCGCACGCCGTCGACGGGCGGGTGGCGTTCGAGCGCGGCGACGTGCGGGACTGGCGCCCGGGCGGGCCGGTCGACGTCGTGGTGTCCAACGCGGTGCTGCACTGGGTGCCCGGGCACGCGGCGCTGCTGGGGCGCTGGGCCGGCTGGCTGGCGCCGGGCGGACGGCTGGCCGTGCAGGTGCCGGGCAACCACCGGGCGCCGACCCACCGGCTGCTCGCCGACCTGTGCACCTCGCCGTCGTGGTCCTCCCGGCTCGCGGCGGCCGCTCCCCCGGCGGACCCGGTGCTCGACCCGGCCGGCTACCTCGACGTGCTCACCGGCGCGGGCCTGGCCGCCGACGTCTGGGAGACGACGTACCTGCACGTGCTGCGCGGGCCCGACCCGGTGCTGTCGTGGGTGCGCGGCACGGTGCTGCTGCCGGTGCTCGCCCGGCTCGACGACGAGGCGGCAGCCGACCTGACGGCGGAGTACGCGGCGGCGCTGCGTGCGGCCTACCCGGCCCGTGCGGACGGCACGACCGTGCTGCCCTTCCGCCGCGTCTTCCTGGTCGGCGCCGCAAGTACTTGACCGGATGGAAAGTAGTTGCCACTCTGTCGCGCACCCGACCGAGGAGGCACCCGTGACCGTCCCCACCCCCGAGTCCGCCGCCGCGCTGCTGGCCGAGGCCGACGCCGCCGGGGCCCGCGTCCGGCGGGAGTCCAGCCCCGCCGCGTCGACGTTCCTCGTGACCCTCGGCTGCGCCAGCGCGGGCTTCTTCCTCGCCCAGCCGGTGGCCGACGGCGAGCGGGCGGTGGGCGCGACGGCGGTGGTCTACGCGCTGGCGGTGCTGGGCGCGGCCGCGGCGCTGGTGGCCGGTCGCGGCTCGGTGCGCGCCGGGTTCTCACAGCGCTTCGGGGCGGCCATGGGCGCCTGGGGCGCGGTGCTCGCCGTCGGGCTCGCGGTCGGGACGACGGTGCCGGGGCTCGCGCACGACTGGGCGTGGTGGGCGCCGCTGGCCCTCGCCGTCGCCGCGCCGTGCCTGGCCGGCGCATGGCGGGAGCGGCCGCGGTGACCGAGGCGCACCCCCGGCACGCGCTCGACGAGGTCATCCACGCGCCCGTCCGGTTCTCGGTGATGGCGACGCTGGCCGCGGCGGAGGAGGCGGAGTTCGGCTTCGTCCGCGACGGGGTGCAGGTCAGCGACTCGGTGCTGTCGAAGACGGTGGCCACGCTGGAGCGGGCCGGCTACGTCGAGGTCCGCAAGGGCTACGTGGGCAAGCGGCCGCGCACCTGGCTGCGCCTGTCCGCCGCCGGGCGGGACGCCTTCCGGGCGCACGTGGCGGCGCTGCGGGCGATCGCCGACGGCCCGGTCAGCGCGGGGTGAGCCGGTAGGCGTCGGTGCGGTAGGGCAGGTCGAGGACGTCGCGGCCGGCCGTGTCGGGGTGGCCGGCCAGCAGCCGCCGGATGCCGCCGAGGAACTCCTCGCGCGCCGCGGCGGTCATGGTGGCCGCGTAGCTGCGGGTGCCGATGCCCGCGACCACCTGCTCGGGCGTTCCCCGCTGCACGAGGGACGACCGCGCGGTCGCGACGTCGGCGGGCAGGGCGGCGGCGAAGGTGTCCACCACGCCCTGGTCGGCCTCGTGGCCGCGGGCCTCGGCGGCCAGCGCGGCGCCGAGTGCGGCGACCCACGGGACGGTCTCGTCGCGGGTGTTCCACACGAACCCGACGACGCCGCCGGGCCGCAGCACGCGGCGCAGCTCCGCGGCGGCCGGCCGCGGGTCGAACCAGTGCGCCGCCTGGCCCGCGACGACGGCGTCGACGTCCGCGGCGGGCAGCGGGATCGCCTCCGCGCCGCCGACGTGCGTGGGGACGCCGGGGTGCCGGGCGCGCAGCTCGCCCAGCATCTCCGGTGACGGGTCGACGGCGACCACCTCGTGCCCGGCGGCGAGGAGGGCGTCGGTGAGCAGGCCGGTGCCGGCGCCGAGGTCGAGCACCCGCCGCGGCCGGTCGCCGAGCAGGAAGGCGACGGCGTCGGCCGGGTAGCCCGGGCGCAGCGCCGCGTACTGCGCCGCGACCGACCCGAACGACGTCCGCCGGTGCTGCCAGGCGGCGTGGTCGATCGAGCCGGTCACGGCCGGGTCAGCTCGCGGGCACCGCGTCGGACGCGGCGGCCTTCTTCGCGGTCGTCTTCGTGGCTGTCGTCTTCGTGGCGGTCGTCTTCTTGGCGGTGGTCTTCTTCGCCGCCGCCGTCTTCTTGGCCGCCGTCGTCCCCGTGGCCTTCTTGGCCGCCTTCTTCTTCTTGGTGGCGGCCGGGCGGCTGCGGCGGTCGGCGAGCAGCTCGGCGGCGCGGTCGAGGGAGATGGTCTCGACGTCGTCGCCCTTGCGGAGGCTGGCGTTGGTCTCGCCGTCGGTGACGTAGGGGCCGAAGCGGCCCTCGCGGACGGTGATCTGGCCCTGCGTCACCGGGTCGGCCCCGAGCTCCTTGAGCGGGGCGGCCGCGGCCCGGCGCCCGCGCTGCTTGGGCTGGGCGAAGATCGCCAGCGCCTCGTCGAGGGTGACGGTGAACAGCCGCTGCTCGTTCTCCAGCGAGCGCGAGTCGGTGCCCTTCTTGATGTAGGGCCCGTAGCGGCCGTTGAGCGCCTGGATCTCCTCGCCGTCGGGGGCGGTGCCCACGGTGCGCGGGAGGGTCAGCAGCTGCAGCGCCTGCTCGAGGGTGACCGTCTCCGGCGACATCGAGGAGAACAGGCTCGCCGTCCGCGGGGCGTCCTTGCTGCCCTCGGGGACGACGGTGGTGACGTAGGGGCCGTAGCGGCCGGCCTTCACCACCACCGGCCGGCCGGACTCCGGGTCGGTGCCGAGCTCGCGGTCGCCGGAGGGGGCGGCGAGGAGCTCCGCGACCTTCTCGCTGGTCAGCTCGTCGGGCGCGAGGTCCTCGGGGAGGCTGACCCGGCCGCCCTCCTCGCCGCCGGCCTGCAGGTAGGGGCCGTAGCGGCCGACCCGGACGACGACCGGCTCGCCGTTGGGCCCGGTGGCGCGCAGCGGGATCGAGTTGACGCCGCGGGCGTCGATCTCCTCGAGCTGCTGGCCGATGACGGTCTTGAGCCCGCCGGAGGCAGCGATGCCGCCGGCGTGCCGGCCCTCGCCGCCGAAGTAGAACTCGGTCAGCCAGTCGACCCGGCCCAGCGACCCGCTGGCGATCTCGTCGAGCTCGTTCTCCAGCGACGCGGTGAAGTCGTAGTCGACGAGCGCCGCGAAGTGCTGCTCGAGCAGGTTGACGACGGCGAACGCGACGAACGAGGGCACCAGCGCGGAGCCCTTCTTCCACACGTACCCGCGGTCCTGGATCGTCTGCATGATCGACGCGTAGGTCGACGGGCGGCCGATGCCGAGCTCCTCGAGCCGGGCGACGAGGCTCGGCTCGGTGTAGCGCGACGGCGGGCTGGTGGTGTGGCCCTTGGGCTCGAGCTCGCGGGTGTCGAGCCGCTGGCCGCGCTCCACCCGGGGCAGCCGGCGCTCGGCGTCGTCGCTGCCGTGGTCGTCGTCGCCGCCGGCGCTGCCCTCGTCGCGGGACTCGACGTAGGCGCGCAGGAAGCCGGGGAAGGTGATGGTGCGCCCCGACGCGGTGAACTCGACGCGCTCGTCCGTGGTGCTGGCGCCGGCGAGCCGGATGCTCACGGTCTGGCCCACGGCGTCGGCCATCTGCGAGGCGACCGTGCGCTGCCAGATCAGCTCGTAGAGGCGGAACTCGTCGCGGGCGAGTTGCGCGGCGAGCTGGCCGGGGGTGCGGAAGGAGTCGCCGGCAGGGCGGATCGCCTCGTGGGCCTCCTGCGCGCCTTTGGCCTTCTTGCTGTAGCGGCGGGCCTCGGCCGGCACGTAGGCGTCGCCGTAGAGCTCGCGTGCCTGGGTGCGGGCGGCGTTGATCGCCTCGTTCGACAGGTTCGTCGAGTCGGTCCGCATGTAGGTGATGTGGCCGTTCTCGTACAGCCGCTGCGCCACCCGCATGACCTGCGCCGACGACCACCCGAGCTTGCGGCCGGCCTCCATCTGCAGCGTCGAGGTGGTGAACGGCGCGTAGGGGCGGCGCCGGTAGGGCTTCTCGTCGACGCGGCTGACGGTGACCTGGCGGCCCTCGAGCCGGGCGGCGAGGCCGCGGGCGCCCGCCTCGTCGAGGTGCACGACGTCGCCGGTGACCCGCCCGGTGGCGGGGTCGAAGTCGCGGCCGGTGGCGACGCGGCTGTCGTCGACGCTGACCAGGCGGGCGCGCAGGGTGGTGGGCTCGCCTGCGTCGGCGCCGGCCTTGCCGGGGACGGCGAAGACGCCGTCGAGGGACCAGTAGTCGGCGGCGGTGAACGCCATCCGCTCCCGCTCCCGCTCGACGACGATGCGGGTGGCCACCGACTGCACGCGGCCGGCCGACAGCTTCGGCAGGACCTTCTTCCACAGCACGGGGCTGACCTCGTAGCCGTAGAGCCGGTCGAGGATGCGGCGGGTCTCCTGCGCGTCGACCAGTGCGGTGTCGAGCTCGCGCGGGTTGGCGACGGCGCGGGCGATCGCCTCGGGGGTGATCTCGTGGAACACCATCCGGCGCACCGGCACCCGCGGCTTGAGCGTGTCGACCAGGTGCCAGGCGATGGCCTCGCCCTCGCGGTCCTCGTCCGTCGCGAGGAAGACCTCGGAGGCGTCCTTGACCAGCTGCTTGAGCCGGGTGACCTGCTGCTTGCGGTCGGGGCTCACGACGTAGAGCGGCTCGAAGGAGTTGTCGACGTCGACGCCGAGCCGGGCCCACGGGGCGCCCTTGTGCTCGGCCGGGACGTCGGCGGCGTTGCGCGGCAGGTCGCGGATGTGCCCGACGCTGGCCTCGACGACGTAGCCGTTGCCGAGGTAGCCGGCGATCTTCCCGGCCTTGGTCGGCGACTCCACGATGACCAGCGGACGCCCGCCCCCGTTGGCGGCGGTCCGGCGGCGGGCGGGGGTGCTGGTGCCACCGGCCGTGCGGCCGGCGCTCTCGCCGTTCTTCGCGGTCTTCGTGGGCACGGTGCTCCTGTCGGTGTTGCTCGGTCGTGGCGGCGCGGCGCGGGGTGGTCGGCACCCGCCACGCCCCCTCGGCGGGCCACGGTAGGCCACGCCGACGGAACGCGACCGGCTGGCGACCCCGGGTGGGCGCGCCGCCACCCGGTCCAACGGCGGCGCCGCGCGACTGTTCCCGGGCTCCCCCGGGCCGGTCAGTCGCTCTCCCGCACCCCCGCCACCACCTCGCCCATGGCGGCGAGCGTCGGCCGGTCGGCGTCGTGGTACTCCCAGTGCAGGGTGTCCGGCTCGGTGGGCAGCGGGGTGGCCCCGAACCCCTCGAACCAGGCGTTCTCCCCGAACCACCCGGACCAGGAGATCGGGTCCCACATCGACCACGCCGTGTACACCTCGTCGGCCTCCAGCCCGGAGGCGTGCTCCTCCTCGATGCCGGGGCCGCCCAGCAGCACGACGGCGTCGGCGTCCAGCCGGCCGGGCAGGTCCCCCGCCTCGTCGAGGACCACCGTGCCGTAGCTGTGCGCCAGGACGGTGACCCGCGGGTCGGCCGCCCGCCCGACGCCGGTCGCCGCCCGCGACGCCGCGAGCCCGGCGAGGTCCCCGGCGAGCGCGGCACCGCCCTCGGTCGCCGCCGCGCGCGTGAGGGCGCGCCCGAGACCGGCCCCGACCGGCGGGTTGTAGCCGAGCCACGCGACGGTCGCGACCGTGGCGGCGGGCGCGGCGGCGACGGTGGCCGCGGCGACCGCCTGCGCGTCGTCCCCGAGCTGGCGCAGGTCGCCGTGGACGGTGGTGTTCACCCCGGGGACCAGCACCCCGACGTCCTCCGCGGCGTCCAGGTCCCCGTAGGCGAGAGCGACGCGGTCGAGCGCCGGGTCGTAGACCCACAGCTGCACGGCCTGCCCGTCGGCCTCCTCGGCGGCGATCTCCGCGGCGATGGCCCGCGCGCTCGCCTGCTGCTGCCACGACCCCTCGGCCAGGACGCGGTCCAGCACGACCCGGTTGGCGCGGTCACGTGCCCACGCCGGGAGACCGTCGAGGGCACCCAGGGCAGCCGGGTCGGAGTCCAGCAGCGCGTCCTGCTGCGGACCGGAGAGGCCGGCCCACCAGGAGGCGACCTCGTCCGCCGCCGCGCCGCGCCGCGGGAGCACCGGAGGGGACGTGGCGGCGCCGGTGGCACCCACCGTCGCCGCGAGTCCGGCGAAGTCCGCGGGGCCGGGACCGGTCCCGCCGACCGGGACCAGCGGCTCGGCCGAGGCCGCGGCGGCAGCGGCGGCGCGGGCGGCCGCGGCCATGGCCTCGGCGGCGAGGCCCGCCAGCCACTCGGCGGTGGCCGCGCGCTCCGCGAGCCCGGCGTAGTGGTCCTCCAGCTGCTCGGGCGTCGCGCCGGCGGGCGGCGGGGCGGACGCCGGCGCGACCACCGCCCCGGACGCGTCGAGGGCCATCCCCGAGGCGGCGGCCGCCGCGAGTGCCCGCTCGGCGAGCTCCTGGGCGGTGCGGGCCTCCCGGGCGGTGTCCCGCAGCCGGCCGAGGGCGGCGTCCAGTGCCCCGGTCACGGCGGTCACCACCGTCGACACCTCGCCCAGCGCCAGCCCGGCGACGGAGGCGGCCGGGCCGGACCAGCACTCGGCGCCGGTCAGCGACCGGGCGACCCGGTCGGTGCGGGCACGCCAGGAGGGGAGCCGCTCGGCGACCGCCTCGAGCGTGTAGACGGCACCGGCGAGGAGCGCGGTGTCCCACGCGGCGACGGCCGCGAGGCCGGGCGCGCTCACGACCCTGCGTCCCGGCCGGCCCGGGCGGCGAGCACCCGGTCGGAGAGAGCGGCGTCGGCCAGCCGGTAGGAGCGCACCGCGGCCAGCAACGTCCCCGCGACCGCGCCGGTCCCGGTGGCGAGCCGGTCGACGAGACCCGCCCACGCCCTGCCCGTGGCACCGGCGCTCTCGGACACCTCCCCGGGGGCGGCGACGGCGAGCGAGGCGGCGGTCGACGTGCACAGGTCGACATCCGAGGAGAGCTCGGAGGCGAGCAGCGCCAGCTCCTCGGCGAGTTCCTGGACGGCGTCCAGCTGGATGGCGATGGGTGCGGACACGGCCCCTCCCGGCGTCGGTGCCGGCCTCGGTCGGGACCGGCGCGGCGGACGCTAGGGCGGGGTGCCGGCGCGGCCCGGATCCGGATCCACAGGGCCGCCGCCGTCCACAGGCGATGCCGCGGGCCCCCGCCCGGCCCGGACCGGGCGGAGGCTCGCGGCGTGCGCTCAGGGGACGGTGGTGGTGAGGCTGGTCCCGGTGGGCTGCTCGCTGGCGCCGCCGACCACGACCGAGCGCCGCTTGGACACCACGACCGCGGCGACGACGACGAGCGTCGCGGCCCCCGCGATGAGCAGCCGCACGGTGGTGTTGGCGTCCTCGCCCACCTGCAGGCCGACCACGGCGGGCGCGATGAGCAGCGCCACCAGGTTCATCACCTTGATCAGCGGGTTGATGGCCGGGCCGGCGGTGTCCTTGAACGGGTCGCCCACCGTGTCGCCGATGACCGTGGCCGCGTGCGCCTCGCTCCCCTTCCCGCCGAACGCGCCGTCCTCGACCATCTTCTTGGCGTTGTCCCACGCGCCGCCGGAGTTGGCGAGGAAGACGGCCATGAGGGTGCCCGCCGCGATCGCGCCCACGAGGTAGGCCGCCAGCGGGCCGAAGCCCAGCCCGAACCCGACGGCGACCGGCGAGAGGACGGCGAGCAGGCCGGGGGTGGCGAGCTCGCGCAGCGAGTCCTTGGTGCAGATGTCGACGACGGCGGAGTAGTCGGGCCGCTCGGAGAAGTCCATGATCCCGGGCCGGGTGCGGAACTGCTCGCGCACCTCGAAGACCACGCGCCCGGCCGCCCGGGAGACGGCGTTGATCGCCAGCCCGGAGAAGAGGAAGACGACGGCGGCGCCGATGACCGCGCCGACGACGTTGTCCGGCTCGACGAGGCTGAACGCCTCCCCGAGGTCGACGTCCTCCAGGGCCACGAGGACCTGCTGGTTGTAGGAGCCGAACAGGGCCGTCGCGGCGAGCACCGCGGTGGCGATGGCGATGCCCTTGGTGATGGCCTTGGTGGTGTTGCCGACGGCGTCGAGGTCGGTCAGCACGCGGGCCCCGTCGTCGTCGATGTCCTGCGACATCTCGGCGATGCCCTGGGCGTTGTCGCTGACCGGGCCGAAGGTGTCCATGGAGACGATGACCCCGGCGGTGGTGAGCAGGCCGCAGCCGGCGAGCGCGACGGCGTAGAGGGCCGCGCCGCCGCCGACGAGGAAGGCGCCGTACACCGCGCCGCCGATGAGCAGGGCGGCGTAGACGGCCGACTCCAGGCCGAGCGAGATGCCCGAGAGCACCACGGTCGCCGGGCCGGTGAGCGAGCTGCGGCCGACGTCGCGGACCGGCTTGCGGCTGGTCTCGGTGAAGTAGCCGGTGAGCAGCTGGATCGCCGCTGCCAGCACGATGCCGACGAGGACGGCGACGAAGCCGAGGACCTGGGGGTTGACCACCGAGTCGGGGATGTCGGCGACGCTGGGCAGCACGGTGAAGGCGGCGACGGCGACGAGCACGAGCGAGACCACCGCGGAGGTGAAGAAGCCGCGGTTGATGGGGGCCAGGCCACTGCTGTCGGACCTGCCGGGGTTGCTGGCGAGGATGCCGACGACGGACGCGAGCACGCCGATCGCGGCGACGACCAGGGGGAAGACCATGCCCACCGCGCCGAAGAAGACCTGGCCGAGGATCAGCGCGGCCACCAGCGTGACCGCGTAGGACTCGAAGAGGTCGGCGGCCATGCCGGCGCAGTCGCCGACGTTGTCGCCCACGTTGTCGGCGATCGTGGCGGCGTTGCGCGGGTCGTCCTCGGGGATGCCGGCCTCGACCTTGCCGACGAGGTCGGCGCCGACGTCGGCGGCCTTGGTGAAGATGCCGCCACCGACGCGCATGAACATCGCCAGCAGCGCGCCACCGAAGCCGAAGCCCTCGAGGACCACCGGCGCGGTGTCGTCGAAGAGCAGCAGCGCCAGGGAGGCGCCGAACAGGCCCAGGCCCACGGTGATCATCCCGCAGACGCCGCCGGTGCGGTACGCGATGCGGAAGGCGGGCCGGTAGCCGCCGGTGCGCGCGGCCGCGGCGACGCGGACGTTGCCGCGGGTGGCCAGCGTCATGCCGATGAAGCCGACCGCCGCGGAGAACAGCGCGCCGACGAGGAAGAACACCGCCCGGCCGATCCGGGTGCCCCAGCCGCCCTCGGCGACCGGCAGCACGAGCAGCAGCAGGAAGACGATGACGGCGAAGACGCCGAGCGTCCTGAACTGGCGCCGCAGGTAGGCGCCGGCTCCTTCCTGCACCGCCCGCGCGATGTCGCGCATGCGCGCCGTGCCCTGGTCGGCGGCCATGACGGCGCGGACCAGGGACGCGGCGAAGAGCAGTGCGGCGAGCGAGATGACGAGGGCTGCCGTCACGAGGACGACGTCCCCGCCGGAGAGATGACTGTCCGGCATCGGTACCTCCCAGCGGTGGGCTGCCGCCGGGCGGCCCCGCGTCCCCGGTCGGCGGAGAGCGCGCTCGCGGGCCGAGGCCCGTGGACGCCGCGTCAATGTAACGGAGATCACACTCCACGGGACCTCCTTCTCCGCGCTCGTCCGGTTGCGCTCGGTGGCCGCAGGAGGGCGGGAGGTTGCCCCGGGGTGTGAGAGTGGAGGGGTGACCACGCTCCACCCGGTCCGGCCGGCTGCTCCCCCATCCGGCCGTGAGGGGCTGTCAGGGGGCGAGCTGCCGGAGGGCGGGGAGCATCCCGCCGCCACGGAGTTGCACGGCGCCGCGGCCGGGCACGGGTCGGCACAGCGGGCCGGCACCGTGCCGCCCGGCGCCGAGCTCCTCGAGGACCTGCTCGCCGGCACGCCCGAGGAGGAGCACCCGGTCACCCACGTCCACCACCTGCCGGTGCGCGACCCGAGCACGCTGTCGTGGCCGGAGTGGGTGGACCCGGCGCTGCGCGCCCGCCTGCAGGAGCGGGGCGTCGCGGAGCCCTGGCGGCACCAGGTCGAGGCCGCCCAGCTCGCGCACGACGGCACCTCGGTGGTGGTGGCCACCGGCACCGCGTCGGGCAAGTCCTTGGCCTACCAGCTCCCCGCGCTGACCAGGCTGGCCGAGGACCAGCGGGCCTGCGTGCTCTACCTGGCCCCGACCAAGGCGCTGGCGCGGGACCAGCTCGCCTCCGTGGCCGCGCTCGCCGACCCCTCGGTCCGGCCGGCCGCCTACGACGGCGACACCCCGGCCGAGGAGCGGGACTGGGTCCGCCGGCACTCGCGGTGGATCGTGACCAACCCGGACATGCTGCACCGCGGCGTCCTGCCCGCCCACCAGCGCTGGAGCTCGACGCTGCGCCGGCTGGCCTACGTCGTCATCGACGAGTGCCACGCCTACCGGGGCGTCTTCGGCTCGCACGTCGGCCACGTGCTGCGCCGGCTGCGCCGCATCTGCCGCCGCTACGGCGCGGACCCGGTGTTCGTGCTCGCCTCGGCGACGGTGGCCGAGCCCGCCGTCGCCGCCGCCCGGCTGGTCGGCGGGCCCGTCGTGGCGGTGACCGACGACGGCTCGCCGCGACCCGGCGCGACGTTCGCGCTGTGGGAGCCGCCGCTGACGGAGCGCACCGGCGAGCACGGTGCCCCGCTGCGCCGCTCGGCGGCCGCCGACGCCGCCGGCCTGCTCGCCGACCTCGTCGAGCGCGGCGCCCGGACGCTGGCGTTCGTCCGCTCGCGGCGCAGCGCGGAGTCGGTGGCCGAGCAGGCCCGGCGGCTGCTGCTGGACCGCGGCCGCGGTGACCTGGTGCGCCGGGTCGACTCCTACCGCGGCGGCTACCTGCCCGAGGAGCGCCGGGAGCTGGAGCGGTCACTGTCCTCCGGCGAGCTGCTCGGCGTGGCCACCACCAACGCCCTCGAGCTCGGCATCGACATCGCCGGGCTCGACGCGGTCGTGCTCGCCGGCTACCCCGGCACGCTGGCCTCGCTGTGGCAGCAGGCGGGCCGGGCCGGGCGCGCGCAGCGGGAGTCGCTGGTCGTGTTCGTCGCCCGCGACGACCCGCTGGACCACTACCTGGCCCACCATCCGCGCGCGGTCTTCGGCCGCCCGGTGGAGGCGACCGTGACCGACCCCGCCAACCCCTACGTGCTGGGGCCGCAGCTGTGCAGCGCCGCGGCCGAGCTGCCGCTGACCCCGGAGGACCTGCCCGACTTCGGCGGCCCGGTGGCCGAGGCCCAGTTGGAGGAGCTGGTGGCGGCGGGCTCGCTGCGCCGCCGCCCGGCCGGCTGGTACTGGGCCGGGCGCGGGCGGCCCGACGTCGACATCCGCGGCAGCGGCGGCGAGCCGGTGGCGATCATCGAGTCCGGCACCGGCCGGCTGCTCGGCACCGTCGACGGCGGCGCCGCCCACTCGACGGTGCACGCCGGCGCCCTGTACGTGCACCGCGGGGAGACCTACGTCGTCGACGAGCTGGACCTCGACGACGCCTGCGCGGTCGTGCACGCCGACAGCCCCGAGTGGACCACCGTGGCCCGCGACGTCACCGACCTCGGCATCGTCCGCACCGACCGCACCCGCCGCCTCGGCACGGTCACCGCGCAGACCGGCGTCGTCGACGTCACGAACCAGGTCGTGGCCTACCAGCGGCGGCGGGCGGGCACCGGCGAGGTGCTCGCGGAGTTCCCGCTCGACCTGCCGGCCCGCCAATTGCGCACCCGCGCGGTCTGGCTGACCCTCGACGCCGACGCCGTGGCCCGCGCCGACGTCGACGACCTGGCGCTGCCCGGGTCGCTGCACGCGGCCGAGCACGCCGCGATCGGCATCCTGCCGCTGCTGGCGACCTGCGACCGCTGGGACCTGGGCGGGCTCTCGACGGCGCTGCACCCCGACACCGGGACCGCCACGGTGTTCGTGTACGACGGGCACCCCGGTGGCGCGGGCTTCGCCGAGCGGGGCTTCGCGGCCCTGCGGCGCTGGCTGCGGGCCACCCGGGCGACGGTGGCGAGCTGCGAGTGCGAGAGCGGCTGCCCGTCGTGCGTGCAGTCGCCCAAGTGCGGCAACGGCAACGACCCGCTGGACAAGGCCGGCGCCGTGCGGGTGCTCGACGTCGTGCTCGACGAGCTGGCCGCGGCCGAGGAGTCCGGCGCCGAGCCGGAGGACGAGCCCGCCGACGAGGCGGCGGACGGGCCGGCCGAGCCGACCCCGGCCGGCCCGGTGCGCGGCCTGCTGCGGCGGCCGTCCACCAGCCGGGCGGCGGTTCGCCCGGTGGACGGGGACGGGGAGGCGCCCGCCGCGGACGGCGACACAGCGCCGGACAGCGGCGGTCACGTCGAGGACGACCTGGTCTTCTAGGTCGTAGGCGTTTGCGGCGGGACGCCGTCCTCTCGATCGAGGTCCTCGACGATCGCGCCGTTCAGGTCGGCGGTCCCACCGAAGCCGCCATCCGTGCCGTGGATGCGTGCCGCGGCGTCGCGGACGGACTCGAAGTAGCTCCGGACGATCACCAGATCCCCGGTGCCGAGGCGATCGCGAAAGGCCGCGAGGGCCTCGGGCTTCGGCACGTAGGTGAAGACGCGGGGTGGTCGCGCGGCGTCTCGTTGTGGCCAGGAGACGGCTGGGCTGACGTCGCTGCGGTCGTAGTCCTGCTCGCGGGCATCGAAGTCGGCGAGCTGTCGAGGTCCCACCCGGACGACCACGCCTCGGACGACCGCTCCGTCCATCCGTTCGAGCCCCAGGCTGACGATCCGGCCGGTGAAGACGGGCCGCCCGGCGGTCCGGTGGCGGTAT
This sequence comes from Geodermatophilus sp. FMUSA9-8, assembly GCF_037034165.1. Lineage (NCBI taxonomy): Bacteria > Bacillati > Actinomycetota > Actinomycetes > Geodermatophilales > Geodermatophilaceae > Geodermatophilus > Geodermatophilus sp. FMUSA9-8. Next base: position 142,682 of record NZ_JBAGKE010000005.1, read on the forward strand.
CGCCGGTTCTTCCGCGCCGGGTCGCTGGCGACGTTCCAGCGTCGCTGCCAGCCCTCCAGCGTGGCCATCCTCGCGTCTCGGGGATCGAGCCCGGCGGCGGTCAGGTCCGCATCGCGCATCAGGGAGCCGTAGACGAACACATAGACGTCCTGCGTGCCCTCGAAGTTCGCCCACCCGGCGTCCTCGCCGACCTCCGGGCCGATGTCCTGGAAGATCCCCTCCTCGTCGATCGCCCCTGGACGGAGCGAGTACTCCTGACGGCTCCGGAACTCCTCGTTGGTCGAGGTCATCACTCCCTCGACGATCACCAGCAACCGCGCAGTCCCCCGCCGCGCCGACTGGCCTTGGACGTCGATCGTCGCCGGCGTCACCGGGAGCCCCGGCTCAGCCGTGGTCCGGAGCACGACACGGAACGTCGTGGGCTCGGCCGGGGAGGCGATCGGCCAGACGTGCTCGTCCCCGTGCTGTCCGCGGACGAGGAGCTCGAGTTGCTTGTTCCGGTGCACGGTCGGGCTGTCCGGCGGGGTCCACTTCAGCCACGCCCGTACGCGGACGTCAGCGAGGTCGACGGTCAGCCGGTTGTAGAAGCGCGCAGCGAGCACGAAATAGCCCGTCGGATGGACCTCGAGCGTCAGCTTGCGCCTCCATCGCAATGGGTCGTGCGAGAACAGCTTGAAGACGAAGGCGCCGAGCACGAACACCGGTAGCAGCACGCTGACCAACGCGTTCACGAGGGCCAGCAGGTAGTAGAGGAGCGAACGTCCTCGTTCGGCGAACAGGGAGTCCGGCCCCCACATCGCCTGGAACGCCCGTCGGACGAGGTCGACGAATCCCCCCTGGCCGCCGTCATCGACCAGCAGGACCAGCGAGACGACCAGGGTCCAGCCGAGGACGAGGACCACGTAGATGCCGACGACCTGTGGCAGATCGAGCTTGCTCAGCCAGATGGCCAACGGCACGGATCGTTCCGGCTGACCTGATCGGCGTCGGAACCGCCTCCGGAGACCATTCCGTGCCACGAGCACCCCCCGTCGGACCTCTCCGGCCCGCGGCGGAGCCTAGGTCGCGCGTCGTCACCCTGCTCCCGAGAGGTCGGACATGCGCTCGTGGACCTCCGGCGGCGCGGGGCCCGCGCGGGCGGTTCCCTCGGCCTGCCGGGCGCCCAGCGGGCCGAGGTCGACGGCCACGGTGGCGGTCACCTCGACCACCGCGCCGCCGCCCACCGCGCAGGCGGTGAGCACCGCGCCGTTGTCACGGGCGACCCGGGCGGCGACGTCGCAGGCGGCCGGGTCGCCGGACACCGCCGCCGCGGCCCCGGCGAGGGCCGCGAGGTCGGCCGCGGCGCCGGCGCGGTGCCGGGCCACCGCCGCGGCACCGAGAAGCACCGCGGCCAGCCCGACGAGGGCGAGCACCGCGGCGAGCCCGATCGTCCACACGGTCGCCGACCCGCGCTCCCCCTCCCTCACCCGCCGGCCACCCCGGGCTCGAGCCGGGCGACCGCCGTCGCCTCCACGTCGACGCCGAGGTCGACCGGCCCGAGCGGGGACACCTCGGCCCGGACGGTGACCCGGACCCCGCCGCCGCCGACGGCGACCTCGGTCCGCGCGCCGTCGGGCGCGACGCGGGCGACGAGCGCGCGTACCGCGTCCGGGGCGTCACCGCGGGCGGCGGCGCGGGCCCCCTCGCGGGCGGCGTCCACGCAGCGCAGTTGGGCGCCGACCACCACGACCGCCGCGACCACGGCGGCGAGCACCAGCAGGAGGACCGGCAGCACCACCGCGGTCTCCGCGGTGACCATCCCCGCCTCCCGGTCGCGGCGCCGGGTCAGGACAGCACCTGCAGCGCGGAGGAGACGAGGTCGCCCAGCGCGGTGACCACCGAGCCGCCGGTGACCACGCGGTAGAGGACCGCGGCGAACGCGCAGGCGGCGACGGTGCCCACCGCGTACTCGGCGGTGCTCATGCCGGCCTCCGCCTCCGCCTGCAGCCGCGCCCACCGGGCGGCCAAGCGCCCGCGCGGCGGCGCGGGCAGGCCGGCGCCGTCCGTCGCGGCCACGGTCTCGGGTGCGGTCTCGGGTGCGGTCTCGGGTGCGGTCTCGGGTGCGGCGTCCGGTGCGGCATCGGGCATGGGTTCCTCCTCGGGTCGGCGGCCCCGTGCGCGGGGCGCGCCCGACCCTCGCCCCGCCCGACCCGCCGCGGCGGGCCCACTCCCGACCTGGGGACGGAGCACCGGCCTGTGGACGGCGCGCGCGGCGGTGTCGGCATGGCCGCTTCCACTTCAGGACGACAGCGCGGTTGCCGATCCAGCCATGAGGTGGCGCAGCCGCACCACCGCACCCGGGCCGGGAGGAGGGACCGTGGCGGCACACGGCGCCGACCGCCCCGAGGGCCGCCCGCTGGTCCTCGTCGCCTACCTGCTCGGCCTCGCGGGCGCGATCGCGGCCTTCGGCATCGGCCCCACGCTCGGCGTCGTCGCCGGTGCGCTCAACGTCGTCTTCGGCGTCTACTTCTGCCGGCACCTGGCGTTCGCCGTCGCCGCCGCCCGCTGGGCCGAGCGCGACCTGCTCGCCGCCGACGTCGGTCTGGACAGCTACACGCCGCCGGTCGCCGTCCTCGTCGGCTGCAAGAACGAGGAGCTGGTCGTCGACGGGATGGTCGCGGCGCTGCTGGCCCTCGACTACCCCACCGACCGGCTCACCCTCGTCGTGGTCGACGACGGCTCCGACGACGCGACCGGCGCCAAGCTCGACGCCTGGGCGCTGCGCGACCCGCGGCTGCGCGTGCTGCACCGCGCGCCCGGCTCCGGCGGCGGCAAGTCCGGCGCGTTGAACGAGGCGCTGGCGCTGGTCGACGCGGAGATCGTGCTGGTCTTCGACGCCGACCACGAGCCGGAGCCGACCGCGCTGCGCCGGCTGGTGCGGCACTTCCGCGATCCCTCCGTCGGCGCGGTCATGGGCCGCTGCGTCATCCGCAACGGCCAGGACTCGACGATGGCCAACACCGTCTTCGTCGACTACCTGTCGGGCTACCTCGTCAACGAGTACGGCCGCCAGGCGCTGTTCGAGCTGCCCGCGTACGGCGGCGCCAACTGCGCCGTGCGCGCCTCGACGCTGCGCGCCCTCGGCGGGTGGAACCCCGAGACGGTCACCGAGGACACCGACCTGACCCTGCGGATCCTGCTCATGGGCCAGCGCGTGCGCTACGACGTCTCGGCCATCGACTTCGAGGAGGCGGTGGTCAGCGCCCAGCGCTTCTGGAAGCAGCGCTACCGCTGGGCCCGGGGCCACCAGAAGTGCCTGCGCGACTACTGGCGGCCGCTGATGCGCTCGCCGCACCTGTCGCTGCTGGAGAAGGTCGAGACGACGCTGTTCCTCGGCGTCTACCACGTGCCGGTGCTCAGCGGCCTGGGCCTGCTGCTCACCGTGCTGCGTGCCTTCGGCGTCGGCGACCTGCCGGTCATCGGATTGCTGCCGCTGTCGATGCTGCTGTTCATCGGCCCGCTCGCCGAGCTGTGCGTCGGCCTGCTGGTCGGCCGGGTGGAGCGGCGCTCGGCGTGGCGGCTGCTGGGCTTCCTGCCCGCCTTCGCCCTGTCCATCTGGATCACCTCGCGCGCCTACGTCGACGGCATGCTCGGCCGCCCCTACAGCTGGGTGAAGACCTCCCGCTCGGGCGCCACCTCGACGGTGCTCGCGACGCCGCCGCCGGTCGCCGCCGTCCCCGCGCAGGCGCCGGCCCGGCCCCGCTCGTTCGCGTCCCCCGGGGAGGACCGGTGACCACCGCACCCGCACAGGCCCTCGCGCGGCGCAGGACCCCGCGCGGCACGACGCGGCGGCTGCTGCCCGTCGTCGCCGACCTGGTCCTCGCCGGGCTGATCTGCGTCGTCGGCTTCGCCACGCTGTCGCACCCGCTGCAGGTGCTGGAGGCCGGCGCGGTCGCGACCGTCCTGGAGCTGCTGGACCCCGAGTGGTCCTCGGGCGTGCTGCCCGGCCACGTCCTGCTGTTCCGAGACGACGGCGGGATCATCGACGCGGTCGTCACGGCGTCGTGCTCGTCGGTCCTGTCGGTGCTCGGGCTCGTCGCGCTGACCGCGGTCATCCTGCGCGGTCGCAAGGCGCACGCCCTCGGCGGCCTGCTCGTCGCCGTCGTCGCCGTCGTCGCGCTCAACCACGGTCGGCTGCTGCTGTCGGCGCTCGCCGGGCTGTACTGGGGCGAGGGCGCGCTGGTGCTCTTCCACGACTGGGTGGGCACCGTCTGGAACCTCGTCGCCACCCTCGGCGGCTTCCTCGTCATGGTATGGGTGACGTTGCCCGCCGCCGAGCGCGCCGAGCAGGACGTCGACGGCCGGCACACCGCCCGCCGCCCCGACTCCTGGGCCCGGCCGGGGCTCGGCTACCGGACGCCGGCCGTCGAGGAGGACGACGCGCGCCGCCGCCGCACGACGCTCACCGGGCTCATGCACCGCTACGTGCTGCCGCGCGGGGTGTCGGCCCGGCTGGCCGCCCGCCGGGAGGCCGCGCGGGTCGACTACCGCCTCGGGCACCTGCCGCCCCACCAGCGCATCGAGCGCATCCGCGAGCTCGCCGCCGACGGCCTCGGCGCGCACAGCGCCTCGCTGGTCGCCGTCGCCACCTACGAGCGCGAGCACCTCGTCCTCGACGCGCTCGCGGAGGCGGTCGCCGCCCGCCAGTGGGAGCCGGTCACCGACCACCGGGTGACCGCCCTGCGGCTGTGGGCCCGCGGCTGGCTGCTGGCCCGTCCCGCCCTCGACGGCGCGGCCGCCGACGCCGCCCCGGGCGGCCCGGTGCCCGGGGCGGCCCCGGTCGCCGTCGCCCGCATCCCGGTGCCCCCGCCGGCACCCGCCACGGCTCCCGCGGGCGGCCCGGGCCGCCGGTCGCACGCCGCCGGCACCCAGGCCCCCCGCACCTTCGCCCGCCCGTCCGACCACCCGCACCCCCCGGAGACGCCCCGGTGACCTCGACCCTCCCGACCTCGGCCGCTCCCCCGTCGGCCGGCCGCCGCTCCCCCGGCTCCTCCTCCCCCGCCGTCCTGGTCACCGGGGCGGGCGGGCCGGCCGGGGTGGCGGTCGTCCGGCGGCTGGTGGCCCTCGGCCACCGCGTCGTCGGCGTGGACGCCGACGCGACCGCCGCGGGCGCCGCCCTGGCCACCGTCGGCGCCGTCGTCCCGCGGGCCGACCACGTGCGGTTCGTCGACGCCCTGGTCGCGCTGGCCACCGCCCACGGCGCCGACGCACTCATCGGCACCGTGGCCGAGGAGCTGCCCGCCCTCGCCGCGGGCGCGGGCCGCCTCGCCGCCGCCGGGGTGGCCACCTGGCTGCCCGACCCGGAGGCCGTCGGGGTCTGCAGCGACAAGGCCGCCTTCGCCCGGGCGATGCGCGCCGCCGGCGTGCCGCACCCGGCCACCACCGACACCCCCGCCGGGCTCGCCGCCGTCGGCGGACCGTGGGTCGTCAAGCCGCGCGCCGGACGGGGCAGCCGTGGGGTGCGGCTGCTCGACACCCGCGCCGAGGTGGTCGAGGCGATGCACGGCGACGCCTCGCTCATCGCCCAGTCGCGGCTGACCGGACGCGAGTTCACCGCCGACGCCCTCGTCGACCGCGACGGCGAGCTGGTCACGGTGGTGCCCCGCTGGCGCGACGACACCCGCGCCGGCATCTCGGTCAAGGGCACGACCTTCGACTCCGCCGAGGTCACCGCCGTGGTGGCCGCGGCGCTGGAGGCGGTGCAGCTGACCGGCCCGGCCAACGTGCAGGGCTTCGTCGCCGACGACGGCCGGGCGAGCGTCGTGGAGATCAACCCGCGCTTCTCCGGCGGCCTGCCGCTGACCCTCGCCGCGGGCGCCGACGTCGTCAGCGCCCACCTGGCCGGCATCCGCGACCCGCACGCGCGGCTGCCGCACCTGTGGTTCACCCCCGGCGTCCGGATGAGCCGCTACTTCGCCGAGACGTACACCGCCGACGACGGCAGCCCCGTCGCCGACCCCTGCGAGGCGACGGCGGCGGTCACGGCGGTGCGCGCGTGAGCCGCAGCCGGCACGTCCTCGTCCCGTTCGGCACCCGGCCGGAGGTCGTCAAGCTCGCGCCGGTGGTGACCGCGCTCGTGGCCGCCGGCCACCGGGTCGACGTCGTCGACACCGGCCAGCACACCGACCCCGACCTCTCCACCCGGCTGCAGGAGACCCTCGGGCTGGCGCCCACCTGCCGGTTCACCCTGCCGACCGACGACCCCGCGGCCCGGTACGGCGCCCTGCACGCCGACGCGGCGCGCGCGGTGGCCCGGTTCCGGCCCGACCTCGTGCTGGCCCTGGGCGACACCAACACCGTCCCCGCCTACGCGCTGGCCGCGCGGGGCGCGGGGATCCCGTTCGCGCACCTCGAGGCGGGCCTGCGCAGCCTCAACGCGCGCAGCGTGGAGGAGGTCAACCGCCGGGTGGCGGCGGCCGTCGCCGCGCTGCACCTCGCCCCGACCCGGCGGGCCGCGGCGTTCCTCGCCGCCGAGGACGTCCCCGCCGAGCGGGTGTTCGTGGTCGGCAACCCGGTGGTCGACACGCTGGTGGCCCGCGGCGTGCGCCCGGTGCCGGTCGCGGAGCGGTCCGGGGTGCTGGTGACGGCGCACCGGCCGACCAACGTCGACGACCCAGTGCGGCTCAAGCGCCTGGTCGGCGTGGTGCGCTCGCTGGCCGACGACGTCGGCCCGGTGACCTTCCCGGTACACCCGCGCACGGCGGCCCGGCTGGCGGCGACCGGGCTCGACGCGGAGCTGGAGCACCCGGCGATCTCACTGAGCGGGCCGGTCGGCTACGACGCGCTGCTCGCGGCGCTGGCCTCGGCTCGCCTGGCGGTCACCGACTCCGGGGGCATCCAGGAGGAGGCGGCCTACCTGGGCGTGCCCGTCGTGGTGCTGCGGGGGTCCACGCCGCGGTGGGAGGGCGTGGAGGCCGGCACCACCACCCTGGCGGGCCTGGCCGACGACGGCGCCGCCGACGCGGTCCTGGCGGCTGCCGCGCGGCACACCTCGCCGGAGGGCCAGGCGCGCGCCGCGGCGCTCCCCTGCCCCTACGGCGACGGCACCACCGGTCCGCAGGTCGCGGCGCTGCTCGCCGACGAGGCCACCGACGCGCTTCTGGCGATCACCGAGCCCGACTTCACCGACGGGCGCCTGCCGTGGTGACCGGCGCGCCCGCCTGGGACGGCCCGCCGCCGCTGGCGGTGGTGGTCGACCTCGACGACACGCTCTACCCGCAGGCCGCCTACCTGGCGGGCGCCGCCGAGGCGGTCGGGCGGGCGTCCGCCGCCGCCGGCCTGGACGGCGCCCGGGTGCACGCGGCCCTCGTCCGGGAACTCGCGGCCGGCTCCGACCGCGGCGGCACCATCGACCGAGCGCTGCTCGCCGCCGGCGTCCCGGACGCGGCCCTGCCGGGCCTGGTCCCACCCCTGGTCGCCGCCTTCACGGCGCACGAGCCGGTGGCGCTGGCCCCCTACCCCGGCGCGGCCGCGGCGCTGGCCGCGCTGGCCCGCGGGGTGCCCGTGGGCTGCCTGACCGACGGCAACCCGGCCATCCAGGCGGCCAAGCTCGCAGCGACCGGCCTGCTGCCGCTGCTGGCGGAGGTGCTGGTCACCGACACGCTCGGCGGGCGGGCCGCCCGCAAGCCCGCGCCCGAGGGCCTGCGCGTCCTCGCCGGGCGGCTCGGCGTGCCCGCCGACCGGGTGCTGGTCATCGGCGACCGGCCCGGCAAGGACGTCGCCGTCGCCGCCGCGGTGGGTGCGCGGGCGGTCCGCGTGCGCCAGGGCGAGTACGCGGACGCACCGGACGTGCCGCCGGCGTGGGCGGTCACCGCCGACTTCCCGGCCGCCGCGGCGCTCGCGCTCGGCGTCCTGACCGGCTCCGCGGTGGCCGCCGCGCACTGAGCGCGACCGCCCTCCCTCCTCCGGGGGACCCCCGTCCCGGTGGCGTGGAGACCGGGCGGGCCACTCCCGATCTCCCCCGGGAGGGGCCGAGTGCGCCCCGGTCCGGAAGGGGGCCACATGAGAGGCAACACGGGGCGGCGCGCGTCGCTGGGGACCCGGCTGGCGGTCGTCGCCGGCGTGGGCGCGGCGGCGGTGCTCGCCACGCCGGGCGTGGCGAGCGCCCACTACGGGGAGACGTCGGTCACCTGCGTCATCCCGGCGCAGAACGGCACCTGGACCGCGGTGTTCGGCTACCGCAACGACACCGGGTACACCGGCTCGCTGCCGGTCGGCCGCTACAACGACATGAGCCCGGACCAGTTCGACGGCCGGCAGGTCACGACCTTCGCGCCGGGCAACCACCCGGGCGCGTTCCAGGTCCAGGTGCCCGCGTCGGTGTCCTCGGTGAGCTGGACCGTCCTGGGGACGACGGCCACCGCGAAGAAGGACGGCAGCACCCGCTGCCCCTCGGGCACGCCGCTGCCGGCGGACGGCAACGGCCTGGGCATGGTCATCGCGCTCGCCGCCTCCGGCGCGGTCGCGGGTGGCTCCATGTGGGCGGCGCAGCGCCGCCGGGCGCGGGTCGTCGAGGCACCCGCGGACTGATACATCGCGCACGACCGGTCCTCCCCCCATCGAGGGGGGAGCCGGTCGTCCCGGTGGACCCGGCGGCCGCGGCCGCCGATGGAAGAGCATCGGGCGGGACCACCGCCCCGGCACGGACAGGACGGCGGCGATGGACGGCGCAGGAACGCGGAGCACGGGACGCAGCGTCCTGGCCATCGGGGCGCACCCCGACGACATCGAGCTGGGCTGCGGGGGCGCGCTGCTTGCGCACGTGGCCGCCGGGGACCGGGTGACCATGCTGGTGGTGACCGGCGGCGAGAACGGCCCCGGGGACGACACCCAGGTGACCGGCCGCCGCGCCGAGCAGGAGCGGGCCGCCGCCGCCATGGGCGCCCGGCTGGTGTGGGGCGGGCTGGTCGACTGCCAGGTCGTGGCCGACTCCGCCGCCATCCGCCGCATCGAGGAGGTCCTGGAGGCCACCGCCGCCGACCTCGTCTACGTGCACGCCCCCGACGACAGCCACCAGGACCACCGCGCCGTCGCCGCCGCCACGCTCGGCGCGGCCCGCCGGCTGCCCCGGGTGCTGCACTACCAGAGCCCCTCGACGCTGACCTTCTCCCCGACCGTCTACGTCGACGTCACCGCCCACCTGACCGGCAAGCTGGCCGCGCTCGCCGCACACGCCTCGCAGGTGGAGCGCTCGGCCATGGTGGAGCCCGACGCGATCGTCGCCTCCGCCCGCCACTGGGGCGCGCAGGCCCGCATCGGGTACGCGGAGGCCTTCCAGCCGACCCGCATGGTGCTCGACCTGTCCCCGGCGGGCTCCCCGGTGCCCTCGGCGGTCCCGGCGGCGTGGTCGCTCGCGCCGTCCTTCACCCCGCACGCGGCGTCGTCGTTCGCGGGCTCGGCCGTCGCCCGGACCCGCTGACCGCTCATCCGAACACCTGCCCCGCGATGCCGATGACCATCGGCGCGATGCCGAGGCAGACGAACGCCGGCAGGAAGCAGGCGCCCAGCGGCGCGAGCACCCACACGCCGGCCCGCCGGACCGCGGCCTCGGCGTCGCTGCGCGCGGCCTGACGCGTCTCGGCGGCCAGCACCCGCAGCGCCCCGGCCGCCTGGGTCCCCGACTCCCCGGCCCGCACCAGCACCCGGCCGAGCCCCGCGAGCTCCGCCGGGGTGCCGGCCCAGGCCGCGAGCGGGGCCGCGCCCAGCCGCAGTCGCCCGGCGACGCCGCCGAGCGCCTCGCCCGTGGGGCCGGGCAGCGCCGTGGCCACCGCGGCCAGCGCCGCGCCGACCGGTGCCCCGGCCGCCAGGCACACCGCGAGCAGGTCGCAGGCCACCGGCAGGTCCGCGCCCGTCCCGGCGCCCGTCGCGCCCCCGGCCGCCCGCCGCGGCAGCCGGGCGGCCAGCACGCCGGCGCCGACCCCGAGCAGCACCCCCGGCGCGTCGCCCACCAGCAGCGCCACCGCTGCTCCGGCCGTGACCGGCAGCGCGAGACGCCGCACCACACCCGGCGCCGGACCCGGCACCGGCTCCGCCTCGGGCCGGGCGGGCGGGGTCGCCCGCCGCGAGGCCCCCGCGACGGCCCGCACCCGCGCACCCCGCCGGGCCTCCGCCGACGGCCAGGCCAGCAGCGCCCCCGCGAGCAACACCAGGACCGCGCTCACGCCGCGGCCGCCGGTCCCGCGACCGCCCGCCGGACCAGCCGCGCCGACCAGGCCAGCCCCGCCGTTTCCAGCGCCACCCCGAGGACCAGCAGCACCTGCCCGGCGCCGGTAGTCGTGAGCACGGACCACGGGTCGGCGCCGATGCCGCTGCCCATGGCCAGCGCCAGCAGTGGCAGGCCGGCGAGCAGGGCGGCGCTGGCCCGCGGGCCGGCGGTCACCGACCGCAGCTCCTGGCGCTGCCGGCGGCGGGCCCGCAGGTCGTCCTCCACCGCCGCGACGACGGCCGCCAGGGAGCAGCCGGTCCGCGCGCTGAGCAGCACCGCCGCGGCCACCCGCGCCAGCGCCCGGTCGAGGTCCGTCGCGCCCGGCCCGACCGCCGCCGGGGCCCGCAGCGCCCGGGCGAGCCCGTCGGCCACCCCGGCGTCGGTGCACCCGGCCACGGCCGCCCCGGCCGCGTCCTCGGGCGGGCGCCCGCCGCGCAGCTCCGCGGACAGCGCCGCGAGGGCGTCGGTCAGCCCGTCCAGCCGCTCCTCCGCGGCGCGCCGGTCCCGGGCGCGGGCCAGCCCCCGGACCGCGCCGGCCGCGCCCGCTGCGGCGAGGGCCCCGACCAGCGGCGTCGCGGCGAGGGAGCCGGCCGCCCCGGCGAGCAGCGCGGCGGGCAGCGGCCAGGCGGCGCGCGGCAGCGCGGCCGGGCGAGTAGCCGGGGTACCCCGGGGGCGCACCAGGCGCCGCAGCCGGGAGCGCCGCCGGGTGACCGCGCCGGGCCACAGGAGCAGCGCCCCGGCGGTCAGCAGCAGCGCCGCGCTCACCCGGCCACCCCGCCGTGGAGCAGCGCGGCCAGCCGCTCCGCGCCCGGGCACGGACCGCCGTCGGCCCGCCAGCCGGCGTCGACCGCGATCCAGTCCCCGTCGCGGCGGACGACGCCGATCTCCTCCACCCGCCGGCCGGCCGCGGTGCGCCGCAGGTGCACGACGACCGCGAGCGCGGCCGCGGCCTGGCTGTGCACCGCCCGCCGGTCGAGCCCCGCGGCCACCCCGAGCGCCTCCAGCCGGGCGGGCACCTCCCCGGGCCGGTTGGCGTGCAGGGTGCCGCAGCCGCCGTCGTGGCCGGTGTTGAGGGCGGCGAGCAGGTCGGTGACCTCGGCGCCGCGCACCTCGCCGACGACGAGCCGGTCGGGACGCATCCGCAGGGCCTGGCGGACCAGGTCGCGCAGCGTCACCTGCCCGGCGCCCTCCACGTTGGCCGGCCGGGTGAGCAGCCGGACGACGTGCGGGTGGACCGGCGCGAGCTCCGGCGCGTCCTCGCACAGCACCAGCCGCTCCCCCGCCGGCAGCTCGCCGAGCAGCGCCGCGAGCAGCGTCGTCTTGCCCGAGCCGGTGCCGCCGGTGACGAGGAAGGCCAGCCGCGCCCGCAGCACCGCGCGCAGCAGGCGGGCCGACTCCCCGGGCAGCGTCCCGCGGGCGGCGAGGTCGCCGAGGCCCAGGCTGGCGCGGCGCAGCACCCGCAGCGACAGGCAGGTGCCCCCGCCCGAGACCGGCGGCAGCACCGCGTGCAGGCGGGTGCCGTCGGGAAGCCCGGCGTCGACCCAGGGCGCGGCGTCGTCGAGCCGGCGGCCCGCGCTGGCGGCCAGCCGCACCGCGAGCCGGCGGACGGCGTCCTCGTCGGGGAAGCGGACGGCGGCGCGCTCGAGGCCGCCGCCCCGGTCCACCCACACGTGCGCCGGCCCGTTGACCAGCACGTCGGTGACGCCCGGCTCGCGCAGCAGCGCCTCCAGCGGTCCCGCCCCGGCCAGCTCGGCGACCGCGTCCCGCACGGCGTCGAGCACCTCGGTGTCGCCGAGCAGCCCCGCCTCGTCGCGGACGAGCGCGGCGACGGCGGCGCGGCTGGGCGGTCCCGGCTCCAGCGCCAGCCGCGCGCGGACCCGCTCGACCAGCGGCAGCGCGCTCACGCCGCCCGCTCCGGCGTCGGGAGCCCGCCGAGCAGCCGGCGGGTGACCGCCCCGAGCGGGCTGCGCGGCGACACCGCCGGTGGCACGCCCCGCTCGCCGCGGTCGACGGCGCCGCGGTCGTGGCCGAGCACGGCGAGCACCGGGGCGCCGGTGGCCGCCGCGACCTCCGCCGCCGACAGGCCGCCCGGGACGTCCCGCACCACGACCCCGGCCCTCCGCCACGGGGACGGCTCCGCGGGCGACCCGGCCAGCAGCATGCGGGCGGCGGTGACGGCACGCAGCCGGGCCGGCACGACGAGGACCGCGAGGTCCGCCCCGGCCAGGACGGCGGCGGCCGCGGCGTCGTCGGGGCCGGCCGGGCGGGGCAGGTCGACCACCACCGGCCGGCCGCACGCGCGCGCGGCGTCGACGACCGCGGTCAGCGCCTCGACCGGCACCGGGACCGCGTCCTCCCGGGCGGCGGGGAGCACGGTGACGCCGCCGGCCTCCGGGAGGGCGGCCAGCAGCGCGTCGCCGGCGACCCGGCCGCGCACCCCGGCCAGCGCGGGCCAGCGCAGCCCGTCGACGTCCTCGGCGCCGAGCAGCAGGTCCAGCCCGCCGCCCCACGGATCGGCGTCGACCAGCAGCGCCCCGCCGGCGTCCTCCGCGGCGGTGAGCGCGAGGGCGGTGGCCAGCGTGCTGACGCCCGCGCCGCCGCAGCTGCCGCCCACGACCAGCAGCGGGCCGCGCTCCACCGGCGAGCGCACCGCCTCCGCGGCGCGGGCGGCGAGCCACGCCTCGTCGTCGGGGAGGACGGCGACGCGCTCGGCGCCGAGCTCCACCGCGGCCGCCCAGGCCGGCGCGGTCAAGGGGCCGCCGGCGACCACGACCACGCCGAGCCGGCGCGGCAGCGCCCGGACCGCGGGCGCGCCGAGGACGTCGGCGCCGAGCAGCACCAGCCCGGCCTCGCGGGAGGCGCGTCGCAGCGCCGGGCCGCCGGTGGCGACCTCGGGCTCGGTGCCCGCGGCGGCGAGCACCCGCAGGACGTCGTCGAGGAGGTCCTCGTCGGCGCTGACGACGAGCGGGCGGGACGGGGGCGGGACGGGACGTGGGGGCACGCGCCCGAGCCCAGCGCGGCCGGGCGGCCCGGGACGACCGGAGCCGCGACCTGTGGATGACCCGGACGGGTGTGGACGGCGCGCGGGAGCCCGTCGGCCCCCTGTCGTCCGCTTACAGTCGTGAACTGTGACCCGCGCCGCGGCGTTCTTCGACCTGGACAAGACGGTCATCGCCAAGTCCAGCACCCTGGCCTTCGGCCGCCCCTTCTTTGCGGGCGGGCTGATCAACCGGCGCGCCGTGCTCAAGGGCGCCTACGCGCAGTTCGTCTTCTCCCTCGCCGGCGCCGACGCGCAGCAGATGGAGCGGATGCGCGCCCAGATCACCCGGATGGCCACCGGGTGGGACGTCGCGACGGTGCACGAGATCGTCAGCGAGACCCTGCACGAGATCGTCGACCCGCTGGTCTACGCCGAGGCCGCCGACCTCATCGAGTTCCACCGGGCGGCCGGCCGGGAGATCGTCATCGTCTCCAGCAGCGGCGCGGAGATGGTCGGGCCGATCGGCGAGATGCTCGGCGCCGACCGGGTGGTGGCCACCCGCATGGTGCGGGCCGGCGGCCGCTACACCGGGGAGATCGAGTTCTACGCCTACGGCGAGAACAAGGCCGAGGCGATGCGGCAGGTGGCCGCCGAGAGCGGCTACGACCTCGCCGACTGCTACGCCTACAGCGACTCGGTCACCGACCTGCCGATGCTCGCCGCCGTCGGGCACCCCACGGCCGTCAACCCCGACCGCGCGCTGCGGAAGGTGGCGGCCGAGCGCGGCTGGCCGGTGCTGGAGTTCACCCGGCCGGTCTCGATGCGCAGCCGCTTCGCCGTGCCGCCGGTCCCCGTGGTCACCGGCGCGGCCATGGGCGTCGGCGCCGCGGTGGCGGGGATCGCCTGGTACGCCCGCCGGCGGGCGCTGCGCGTCGTCGAGGGCGCGACGGCCGTCGCCGTCCCGGTCCCGCCCGGACGCCGCCGTCGCCGCGGCGCCTGAGGTCAGACGCCCAGCCGCTCCCGCACGCCGTCGACGAGGGTCCGCGCGCCCGACACCGGGGTGAACGCCCGCGCCGCGGACGTCAGGGCCTCGCGCTCGTCCGCGCGCAGCTCGATCTCGCCGGCCGCCGCGTTCGCCTCCACCTGCTCCACGCTCGACGCCCCGGGGATCACCACGACCTGCGGCAGCGACACCAGCCAGGCCAGGGCGATCGTCCCGGGCCGCACGCCGTGGGCGCCGGCGACCTCGCGCAGCACGTCGAGCAGCGGCTGCACGCGGCGCAGGTTCTCCGTGCCGAAGAGCGGGTTGGCCGCCCGCACGCCGCCGGGCCGGTTGTCGGGTCCGTAACGGCCACCGAGCAGCCCCTGCGCCAGCGGGCTGTAGGCGATGACCACGCGCCCCTCGCGCTCGGCGAAGGGCACGAGGTCGTCGAGCGCGGCGGGCTTCGCCAGCGAGAAGTGCACCTGGTTGCTGATGACCGGCCGGCCGAGCGCGGCGTCGGCGGTCCGCCAGCGGTCGAGGGAGTAGTTGGAGACGCCGACGGCGCCGATCCGGCCCTCGTCGAGCAGCGACCGCAGGCCCGTCATGGTGACGGTGTCGGGGACCAGCGGGTTGGGCTGGTGCACCTGGTACAGCGGCAGCCTCTCCAGCCCGAGCCGCCGGGCGCTGCCGGCCAGCCGGTTGCGCACGACGGGCGCGAAGGGCGCGACGGGGAAGAGCTTGGAGGCGACGACGACGTCGCCGCGCCGGTCGCCCAGCGCCTCGCCGAGGATCCGCTCGCTGCGGCCGAAGCCGTACACCTCGGCGGTGTCGAAGAGCGTGACGCCGAGGTCGAGGGCCCGCCGCACGATCTGTCCCGCCGCACCCGAGGCGTAGCCCTCGCCGTAGCCCCACTCGCGGGAGCCGAACTGCCAGGTGCCCAGACCGATGCGGCCGACCGGGCCCAGGCCGTCGACGTCGAGGGTGCGCATGCCGCCACTGTCCCCCGGCACTGCGGCGGCCGCAGGCGGAGCTCAGCCGCGCAGGATCGCCTCGGCGATCGCCAGGCCCTCCCGGGCGCCGAGCTCGGTGGCCCGACAGCAGTGCACCAGCCACGCGGCGACGCCGTCGGGCCCGCCGGAGGCGTAGCCGGCCACCGCGTCGCGGTGGGCCTGGACGCCGAGCTCGAGGAAGCCGACCTCGGGCACCGACACCGCCTTGGGGTCCAGGCCCCGGCCGATGGTGGTGAGCCGGCCGGCCGCGCGGGCGACCACGCCGTCGGCCGTGCCGAAGGGGGCCAGTGCCGCCAGCTCCCCGTGCACCAGCCCGGCGATCAGCACCGCAGGCACCGTCGACGTGCCGGTGACCAGCTGGAACAGCCCGTTCAACCGCGGTCCCGCGTGCGGGGCGGGCCGGCCGAGCGCAGCACGGTCGGCGAGGTCGGCGGCGGCCAGCACGTGCAGGCGGGCGAGCACCTGCCCGGGCGCCCGGGCCCAGGTGTCGACCATCGCGCCCAGCCCGACCGACACCCGCAGCGACCCCTGCACCACCGGGTCCTCGACCGAGCCCGCGCGCAGCTCGGCCAGCGGCACGTCGACCCCGTCGAGGGCCGCCGAGGCGCGGGCGCCGCGCAGCGCGGACTCGGTGCTCACCTCGGCCGACCGGTTGCGCATCAGCCGGTGCGCCAGCAGCCGGTCGATGCCCGCGCGCGCGGCGTCGGCGGCCTCCCGGACGCCGGGCAGGTCGAGCAGCGGGGCCAGCGGGTCGGGGCCGGCGGCGGCCCGGGGGGCGGGGCGGCCGGCGCCGGGACGGACGGGAATGGTCACCACCCGACGGTACGAGCACCGGCGCGGGCGCCCGCCGCCGCCTGCCCTACGCTCGGCGACCACCATGGCGCGCCCGCTCACCCTCCTCCTCGTCCGCCACGGCCAGAGCGAGTGGAACGCCGCCGGGCTCATGCAGGGCCAGACCGCGCACGTGCCGCTCACCGAGCTCGGGCACCGGCAGGCTGCCGGCGCCGCCCGCGAGCTGGCCGCGCTCCGGCCCGGGGCGATGCTGTCGAGCGACCTGCGCCGCGCCGTGCAGACCGCCGAGCACTGCGCCGCCGCCACGGGCCTGTCCTTCACCACCACCCCCGCGCTGCGCGAGCAGGGCTACGGCGTGCTCGAGGGCCGCCCGTCGCGCGAGCTGTGGGACGTCGTCGACTGGACCGACCCGCACTGGTCGGCCGAGGGCGGGGAGAGCCTCGCGCAGCTGCACGCGCGGGTCGGCGGCCTGCTGGCCGGGCTGACGGCGCGCCCGCCGGCCGACGTCGTCGCGCTGGTGACGCACGGCGACACCATCCGGGCCGCGCAGGCGGTGGCGGCGGGATTCGGCCCCGCGGAGATGCCCGCGGTAACGCCGCACAACGGCACGGTGACGCGCCTCGAGCTGCCGGCGGTGCCGGCCGCGTGAGCAGGGTGCTCGTGCTCGGCGGCTCACGGTCGGGCAAGTCCGCGCACGCCGAGTCGCTGGTGGCCGGCCGGGCCGACGTCGTCTACCTGGCCACCTCCGCGCCCGCGCCGGGCGACGAGGAGTGGGCGCGGCGGGTCGCCGAGCACCGGGCCCGCCGCCCGGCCGGCTGGACGACGCTGGAGACGACCGCGCCGAGCGACCTGCTCCGCGGCGGCACGGTGCTCGTCGACAGCGTGACCACCTGGGTGGCCGCCCTCATGGACGAGACCGGCGTGTGGACCGACGAGCCCGGCGCCCTCGACCGGCTGGCCGGGCGGGTCGACGCGCTAGTGAACGCCTGGGCGATGACGCCGGCGCACGTGGTGGCGGTCAGCGACGAGGTGGGCCTCGGGGTGGTGCCCGAGTCACGCGCCGGCCGACTGTTCCGCGACACCCTCGGCGAGGTCAACCAGCGGCTGGCCGGCACCGCCGACGAGGTGTGGTTCGTCGTCGCCGGGCTGCCGCAGCGGCTGCGGTGACCGCGCCGCCGGAGCAGCCGCCGGAGCGGCCCCCGGGCAGCCGGCCGCGGTGGGCCGGCCCGCTGGAGTCCGCCGCGCTGCTCACCGTGCTGCGGGTGCCCGCGGCGGGGACGACGTCGACGCGCGGCGTGCTGCCGTGGGCGCCGCTGGTCGGGCTGGCGCTCGGCGGGGCCGCGGCCGGTGCGGGGGTGCTCGGCGTGCACCTGGTGTCACCGCTCGCCGGGGCCGTGGCGGCGCTCGCCGTGCTCGCCTGGCTCACCCGGGCGCTGCACCTCGACGGCCTGGCCGACACCGCCGACGGGCTCGGCCCGCTGCGCGGCCGGGAGCGGGCGCTCCAGGTGATGCACCAGGGCGACGTCGGCCCGTTCGGCGTGGTGACGCTCGTCCTCGTGCTGCTGCTGCAGGCGGCGGCCGGCGCGGCGCTGCTCGCGGCGGACGGCGGCTGGGTGGCGCTCTGGGCCGCGGTCGTGGTGGCCCGGCTGGCGATGGCCCGCACGGGCCTGCCCGGCGTCGCGACGGCGGAGGGATCGGCGCTGGGCCGGGCGGTCGCCGGCACGGTCTCGGTGCCGTGGTTCGCCGGCTGGGTCGGACTGGTGCTCGCCGGCGCGGCCGGTGCGGGCTGGGCGGCCGGCGGGACCGGGACCGCGGCGGCGCTGGCCGGCGCGACGGGAGCGGGCCTGCTCGCGGCCGAGGCCGTGCGCGCCCGCGCGACGGCCCGCCTCGGCGGGGTCACCGGCGACGTGATGGGGGCGATGGGCGAGGCGGCGGCGACCGTCGTGCTGCTGGTCGCCGCCGCCGGGTGGTGACGTGCTGGAACGGCCCCGCTGCAGGGTCCCGCCGCGAGCGTGCGAGCGGTGGGGGGCAGCGGGGTCCTTCGTCAGCGCCGGCCGGTCAGCGAGCCGAGCAGGCGGCCCAGCCCGCCCGATGCCGCGGTGGTCGGCGTGCCGCGGCCCATCCGGCGGCTCGGGGTGCCCGTCGCCATGCGGGTGCGGCCCATGCCGCGGCCGGAGGCCATGCCCCGGCCGGTGGTCGCGCGGCCCGCGGCGGCGCGGCCCCCGGCGGCTCCGCGACGAGCCGTGGTCTCAGCAGTGCCCAGGAGTCGGTTGAGGATGCCCATGGGCGTCCGGTACCCGGCCGGGACCGCGGACCGCATCGTTCACGAACCGGTACCGCGCGCCGTCACCCTCCGCGACCGGACCGCCTCAGGCCGGCGCGCCCGACTGGGCCGGGGTCTCGCCGCCCTCGAGGTCGCCCTCCGTGTCGAGGTAGGCCTGCCGCAGCCCGGCCAGCAGCTCCGGGTCCGGCTCGGCCCACATACCGCGGTCGACCGCCTCCAGCAGCCGCTCGGCGATCCCGTGCAGCGCCCAGGGGTTGGACCGCTCCATGAACTCGCGGTTCTCCGGGTCGAGCACGTAGGTCTCGGTGAGCTTCTCGTACATCCAGTCGGCCACCACGCCGGTCGTGGCGTCGTAGCCGAACAGGTAGTCGACGGTCGCGGCCAGCTCGAAGGCGCCCTTGTAGCCGTGCCGGCGCATCGCCGACAGCCACTTCGGGTTGACCACCCGCGCCCGGAACACCCGCGAGGTCTCCTCGGTCAGCGACCGGGTGCGCACCTGCTCGGGCCGGGTCGAGTCGCCGATGTAGGCCGCCGGCGCGCGCCCGGTCAGCGCGCGGACGGTGGCCACCATCCCGCCGTGGTACTGGAAGTAGTCGTCGGAGTCGGCGATGTCGTGCTCGCGGGTGTCGACGTTCTTCGCCGCCACCGCGATCCGCCGGTACGCCGCCTCCATGTCCGGCCGCGCCTGCACGCCGTCGAGGTCGCGGCCGTAGGCGTAGCCGCCCCACACCGCGTAGACCTCGGCGAGGTCGGCGTCGCCGCGCCAGTCGCGGGAGTCGATGAGCGAGAGCAGCCCCGCCCCGTAGGCGCCGGGCTTGGAGCCGAACACCCGCGCGGTGGCCCGCCGCCGGTCGCCGTGCCCGGCGACGTCGGCGTCCACGTGGGCCTTCACGTAGTTCTCGTCGTCGGACTCCGAGCAGAGCCCCGCCACGAGCGTCACGGCGTCGTCGAGCATGGTCACCACGTGCGGGAAGGCGTCCCGGAAGAAGCCCGAGATGCGCACGGTGACGTCGATCCGCGGCCGGCCGAGCTCGGACAGCGGCACCGCCTCCAACGACGTCACCCGCCGCGAGGCGTCGTCCCACACCGGGCGGACGCCCAGCAGCGCCAGCACCTCGGCGACGTCGTCGCCGGAGGTCCGCATCGCCGAGGTCCCCCACACCGACAGCCCGACCGAGCGCGGCCACTCCCCCGTGTCGGCGCGGTAGCGCTCGAGCAGCGAGTCGGCCATCGCCTGGCCCGTCTCCCACGCCAGCCGCGAGGGCACCGCGCGCGGGTCGACCGAGTAGAAGTTCCGCCCGGTCGGGAGCACGTTGACCAGCCCGCGCAGCGGCGAGCCCGACGGCCCGGCCGGCACGTACCCGCCGTCGAGGGCGTGCAGCGTGGCGTCGAGCTCGTCGGTGGTCCGCTCCAGCCGCGGCACCACCTCGTCGACGGCGAACCGCAGCACCGCCGCGACGCCCTCGTCCTCGCGCCCGAGCACCTCGCGCACCACCGGGCCGACGGCGCCGATCGTCCAGCCGGCGTCCTCCATGCCCGCGACGAGCGCCTCGGCCTGCGCCTCCACGGCGTCGGTGGCCGCGCGTCCGGCGGTGCCGTCCTCGGTCAGCCCCAGCGTCTCGCGCAGCCCGGGCAGCGCCACCGCGCCGCCCCAGATCTGCCGCGCCCGCAGCATCGCCAGCACCAGGTCCACCCGGTCGGAGCCCGACGGCGGGACGCCGAGGACGTGCAGGCCGTCGCGGATCTGCGAGTCCTTGATCTCGCAGAGCCAGCCGTCGACGTGCAGGATCATCTCGTCGAAGTGGTCGTCCTCCGGCCGCTCGGCCAGCCCCAGGTCGTGGTCGAGCCTGGCGGCCTGCAGCAGCGTCCAGATCTGCGCTCGGACGGCGGGCAGCTTCGCCGGGTCCATCGCCGCCACGTTGGCGTGCTCGTCGAGCAGTTGCTCCAGCCGGGCGATGTCGCCGTAGGAGTCGGCGCGGGCCATCGGCGGCACCATGTGGTCCACCAGCGTGGCGTGCGCGCGGCGCTTGGCCTGCGAACCCTCGCCCGGGTCGTTGACCAGGAACGGGTAGACCAGCGGCAGGTCGCCGATCGCGGCGTCGGGCCCGCAGGAGGCCGACAGCCCGACCGTCTTGCCCGGCAGCCACTCCATGTTGCCGTGCTTGCCGACGTGGACCAGCGCGTGCGCGCCGAACTCCGACCGCAGCCACCAGTAGGCGGCCAGGTAGTGGTGCGAGGGCGGCAGGTCGGGGTCGTGGTAGATCGCGATCGGGTTCTCGCCGAAGCCGCGCGGCGGCTGCACCATCACGACGACGTTGCCGGCGCGCAGCGCCGCGAAGACGATGTCGCCGCCGTCCACGAACAGCGAGCCGGGCGCCTCGCCCCAGTGCTCGACCATCGCGTCGCGGAGGTCCTGCGGCAGCGTGTCGAAGAAGCGCCGGTACTCCGCGGCCGGGATGCGCACCGGGTTGCCCGACAGCTGCTCCTCGGTCAGCCAGTCGGCGTCCTGCCCGCCCGCGGCGATCAGGGCGTGGAACAGCGCGTCGCCGTCCAGGTCGGCGACGCCGGGCAGCGCGCCGGGCCCGTCGAACGGGCCGATGTCGTAGCCCTGCCCCTGCATGGCGGCCAGCAGCCGCACCACCGACGCCGGGGTGTCCAGACCGACGGCGTTGCCGATCCGCGCGTGCTTGGTCGGGTAGGCCGACAGCATCAGCACGACCCGGCGCTCGGCCGGCGGCGTGTGCCGCAGCCGGGCGTGCGCCACCGCGGTGCCGGCCACCCGCGCCGCCCGCTCGGGGTCGGCGACGTAGTGCGTCAGGCCGTCGGCGTCGGTCTCCTTGAAGGAGAACGGCACGCTGATCAGCCGGCCGTCGAACTCGGGGATGGCGACCTGGTTGCCGACGTCGAGCGGCGAGAGGCCGTCGTCGTCGGCCAGCCACTCCGCGCGCGGGCGGGTGAGGCACAGCCCCTGGACGACGGGCACGTCGAGCGCGGCGAGCTGGCCGACGTCCCAGGCGCCGTCGTCGCCGCCGGCCTGCGCGGTGGCCGGGCGGGAGCCGCCGGCGGCGAGCACCGTGACGACGAGCGCGTCGGCGGTGCGCAGCACGTCGAGCAGGTCGGCCGGGACGCTGCGCAGCGAGCTGACGAACACCGGCAGCGCCTGCCCGCCGGCGTCCTCGACCGCGGAGCACAGCGCCTCGACGAACGCGGTGTTCCCGGCCAGGTGGTGGGCCCGGTAGTAGAGGACGGCGATCCGCGGGCCGTCCCCGCGGCGCGCCGGCCGCTCGAGCACGCCCCAGTCCGGCGCCACCGACGGCGGCTCGAAGCCCTCGCCGGTGAGCAGCACGGTGTCGGAGAGGAACCGGTGCAGCTGCACGAGGTTGTCCGGCCCGCCCTGCGCCAGGTAGCCGTGCGCCTCGGTGGCCACGCCCATCGGGACGGTGGACAGCTCCATCAGCTCGGCGTCGGGCACCTGCTCCCCGCCGAGGACGACGACCGGCGCGGGCCCGGCGAGCAGGGGCGCGAGCATCTCCTCGTACTGCCGCCGCACGCCGAGGATCCGGACGACGACGAGCTCCGCCCCCTCGGTCAGCACCGCGATCCCGTCGGCGCCGAGCCGGACGGGGTTGCCCAGCCGCCAGTCGGCGCCACTGGCGCGGGCGGAGAGCAGGTCGGTGTCGCTGGTGGAGAGCAGGACGAACACGCCGCTTCCTCACTCGGGGTCCGCGCCCCGGGTCGTCGGGCACGGCAGCCGGAGTGTCTGGCTCCCCCGGTCGCCCGGGGTCACAGTGGCGGGACCGCGCCGGGTTTCCACCGGCTTCCTGCACGCACTGCCGTGATCAGGCGACGGTACCGCCCGGCCGCCGGGCGCCCGGCACTTCCAGCCGGGCACGTCTAGCGGAGCCGGGTCAGCACCGCCGCCCGCAGCCGCAGGTACTGGTCGGCCGCGTAGCCGGGCAGCCCGGGGGGCCGGGCGACGACGCGTGGCGCCTGCACCGTCTCGGTGGGTGCGAACTGCTCGAGCGTGAGGTCGACCTCCCGGCCGTCGGGCAGCCGGTTCCACCAGTGCACGCCCTGCCGGGAGCCGTCGGGGTGCAGCACCTCGGCCAGCAGCAGGTCCCCGCCGAACAGGTGGTGCAGCAGCAGGGCGGTGGGGCCGCACTGCCCGCGCGCGGGGTCGCCCGGCGTCCAGTCGGCCACGTCGGCCGGGTCGCAGGTCTCCCGGCACCAGGCGGCGCGGACGGCGGCGGTCACCTCGTCGAGCGTGGGCACGGGCGGCACCCTGCCAGCCGGGGACGACGCGGGGACGACGCGCTCAGCGCAGCAGCAGGCGCTCGACCGCGCCGGGCAGCCAGTCGGCGTAGCGCTGCGGCGGCCAGCCACAGCCGCGGATCAGCCGGGACTGCGTCGCCGGGGAGAAGACCGACCAGAAGACGTCGACGGCGGACTCCAGGTCGAGGTCGTCGCGCAGGTCGTCGGCGAACGCCCGCACGAGCACGGTCATGTCGGCGCGGCGGCGCCGCTCGTACTCGGCGTAGGGCCCGGCGACCTCCGGGTCGGCGGCGGCCGCCGCGGCGAAGGCGTCCTGCATCGCGAGCGTGCCGGCCGCGCTCTGCGACGCCAGCCGGTGCAGGGCGGCGAGCCGGCCGGCCCGGTCGGGCGCGGCGAGCAGGTCGGCGAAGGGCCCGAGCTCGCGGACGGCGCGCTCCTCGTCGGAGCCGACCAGCGCCCGGTCGACGCAGGCGAGCAGCAGCGCGGCCTTCCCGCCCTGGGCGAAGACCGTGGGCACCGAGACGCCGGCCGCCTCGGCGACCTCCCGCATGGTCGTGGCCGCGTAGCCCCGTTCGAGGAAGCAGCGGGTGGCCGCCTCCAGCACCTGGACGCGCGTGCGCCGGGCCTGCTCCTGGCGCAGATCGGAGCGGTAGATCCTCTTGCTCTCCGTCACCGGTCCACCATACCGTGCCGCTGTTCATCTGACCGGCACTCAACCGAAAGGACCACCGGTGACCACCACCACGCACCCCGTGCAGATCCGCCTCGAGGGCCAGGCCGCCGCCCCCGACGGCCCCATCGACCTCGTGGGCATGTTCGTCATGCACCGCGGCTTCCGGCGCGACCTCGAGGCGTTCGCCGCCGTCGTCCCCGCCGTCCCGGTGGCCGACCGGGCCCGCTGGCGCCGGCTGTCCCGCCGCTTCGCCCGGTTCGCGCGCTACCTGCACGCCCACCACTCCGGCGAGGACGCCGGACTGTGGCCGCTGCTCGCCGAGCGCGGCGCCGACCCGGCCGTCCTCGACGCGCTGGAGGCCGAGCACGCGGGCATCGACCCGGCGCTGGCCGCCGTCGCCGCGGGCCTGCGGGAGCTGGCCGCCGGCCGCGGGGACGCCGCCACCCGCGCGGAGCTGGCCGCGCAGGCCGTGGCGCTGCGGGACGGGCTGGCCGCCCACCTCGCCCACGAGGAGAGCGACGGCATGGAGCAGGTGCAGCGGCACCTCACGCCGGAGGACTGGGAGCGGCTCGAGCGCGAGGTGTTCTCGAAGGAGTACCGCCCGCACGAGATGCTCGGCGCGCTGGGCTGGACGGTGTCGGCCATCCCCGACGACGTCGTCGGCCGCCTGCCCGTGCCGCACCCGGCGATGCTCGCCGTCGCCCGGTTCCTCGGCCGCCGCGCCGCCCGCGCCGACGCCCGCGCGTTCGGGACCGCCCGGTGACCGCTCCCCTCTCCCGCGCCGACCGGGCGGCCACCGTGCTGTCCCGCCACGTCGCCGCGCTGCACACCGCGCTGCTGCGCCGCACCGGCGGGCGGCTGGGCAACCGGTTCCGCGGCGGCGACGTCGTCCTGGTGACCTGCCGCGGCCGGGTGTCGGGGCAGCCGCGCTCGACGCCGCTGCTGCACGTGCGCGACGGGGCGGACGTCGTCGTCGCCGCGTCCAACGGCGGCATCGACGCCGAGCCCCAGTGGTGGCGCAACCTGCGGGCCGACCCGCGCGGGGAGGTCGAGGTCCGCGGCCGGCGGTGGGCGGTCACCGCGAGCGAGGTCGACGACGCCGACCGGCCCCGGCTGTGGGCGGCCCTGAGCGCCCGCTTCGACGGGTACGACGGCTACCAGGCGAGGGTGTCGCGCCGGATCGCCGTGGTGCGGCTGTCCCCCGCGGACTGAGCGGTCAGGCGGGCACCGGCTGCCCGAACTGGGTGCGGTACAGCTCGGCGTAGCGGCCGCCGAGGGCGAGCAGCTCCTCGTGCCGGCCGCGCTCGACCACCCGGCCGTGCTCGAGCACGAGGATCTGGTCGGCGGCGCGGACGGTGGACAGGCGGTGGGCGATGACGATCGCCGTCCGCCCGTCCAGCGCCTCGTCGAGCGCCTCCTGGACGGCGGCCTCGCTGGTGGCGTCGAGGTGCGCGGTGGCCTCGTCGAGCAGCACCACCCGCGGGCGGGCGAGCAGCAGCCGGGCGATGGTCAGCCGCTGCCGCTCGCCGCCGGAGAAGCGGTAGCCGCGCTCGCCGACGACGGTGTCCAGGCCCTCGGGCAGCGCCCGCACCAGGTCCCCGAGCCGCGCCCGGTCGAGCGCGTCGAGGAGCTCCGCGTCGGTCGCGCCGGGGGCGGCGAGCCGCAGGTTGTCCCGCAGCGACTCGTGGAACAGGTGGCCGTCCTGGGTGACCAGGCCGATGGTGGCGCGGATCGAGTCGGCGGTCAGGTCGCGCACGTCGACCCCGCCGAGCCGCACGGCGCCGGCGTCGACGTCGTAGAGGCGCGGCAGCAGTGCGGCGATCGTGGACTTGCCGGCGCCGGAGGAGCCGACGATCGCCAGCACCTCGCCCGGCCGCACGGTGAACGAGACGTCGTGCAGCACGTCGGTCCCGCCGCGGCCGTCGAGCCGGGCGACGTCCTCCAGCGAGGCCAGCGAGACGCGGTCGGCGGCCGGGTAGGCGAAGGTGACGCCGTCGAACTCCACCGCGACCGGCCCGTCGGGGACGGCGACGGCGCCGGGCCGCTCGCGCACCAGCGGGACCAGGTCGAGGACCTCGAAGACCCGCTCGAAGCTCACCAGCGCCGAGGCGACGTCGACCCGCGCGCTCGCCAGGGCGGTCAGCGGCGCGTAGAGCCGGGTGAGCAGCAGGGCCAGCGCGACGACGGCGCCCGGGTCGAGGTCGCCGCGCAGCGCCGAGGCGCCCCCGACGCCGTAGACCAGGGCGAGCGCCAGCGCCGACACCAGCGTCAGCGCGCTGATGAACGCCCACTGCACCATCGCCGTCCGGACGCCGACGTCGCGCACCGCCCGCGCCCGCGCGGCGAACCGCGCCGACTCCGCCGAGGGACGGCCGTAGAGCTTGACCAGCGTGGCGCCGGGCGCGGAGAAGCGCTCCGTCGTCTGGCCGGTCATCGCCGCGTTGGCCTCGGCGGCCACCCGTCGCAGGTCGGCCAGCTGCGCGCCGATCCGGCGCGCGGGCAGCAGGAACACCGGCAGCAGGAGCAGCGCCAGGACCGTCACCTGCCACGACAGCGTGAGCATGGCGACGAGCGCGAGCAGCAGCGTGACGGTGTTGCTGACGATCCCGGACAGGGTGTCGCTGAAGGCGCGCTGGGCCCCGAGGACGTCGTTGTCGAGCCGGGACACCAGCGCGCCGGTGCGCGTGCGGGTGAAGAAGGCCACCGGCATCCGCTGCACGTGGTCGAACACGGCGGTGCGCAGGTCGAGGATCAGCCCCTCGCCGAGCGTGGCCGACAGCCACCGGCCGAGCAGGCCCAGCGCCGTCCCCGCCAGGGCGAGGACGGCGATGAGCAGGGCCAGCCGGACGACGGTGCCGGTCTCGCCGCCGTCGACGATCGCGTCGACCACCCGCCCGGCCAGCAGCGGCGTGGCGACGGCGAGCACCGCCTCGACGACGCCGACGGCCACGTAGGCGGTGATCCGCGCGCGGTGCGGGCGGGCGTGGGTCAGCACCCGCCGCAGCGTCGCCCGGCTGATCGCCCGCCGGTCGGACCGCGCGTGGGAGGCCCGCGAGAGCGCCGACCACGCCGTCATCTCCATGCTCACGCGGCGACGCTAGGACCTCAGGTCGACTTCAGGTCAACCTCTCTCCCGGGTCCAGCAAGGACGGTCGGCCGCCGGTCCGGCGAGAACGGTCAGGCGGCGCCCAGGGCGTCGGCCATGCGGTGGTGCGGCACGGCCTCGTCGCCGCGGCTCTGGCGCTCGAGCGTGCGGGCCAGCGCGCGGCGGGCCCACCCGTTGGCAGGCGCCAGCGCGACGAGCCGGCGCAGCGCGTCCTCGGAGCGCTGCAGCTGCGCCGAGCCGAAGTAGCTGCGCGCCAGGAGCTCCAGCGCCGCCTCGTTGCCCGGCTCGGCCGCCACGAGCGGCTCGAGGATCCGCGCGGCCTCGACCGGCTGCCCCATGGAGAAGAACAGGTCGGCGCGCAGGTAGTCGGAGTGCAGGTCGGTCTCGAACGGCTGGGTCACGCCCGCGGAACGGCGCGGGGCCCTCCGGTCTTCCCGCGGTGCTCCCGGCGGCGACACGCCCGGCGGACAAACGGACGAGGAAGGACGGAACCAACTGCATCCGGACACCACCGAGTTGGGAACAACCGGTGTCAGCAGACCTCCGTCCCGAGGGAGCACGACCATGGCCCTGTCGCTGCACCGCCACCGGACCGCCGACCGCGCACCGGCGGCCACCCGCCCGCAGACCCCACCGCGCGAGCCGGGGGGAGCGGGGAACCGCGTCCTCGTGGTCCACCGCACCGGCGCGTTCGTCGTCGCCGGGGTCATCGCCCTGTTCGGCGTCCTCGGGCTCGCCAACGGCCTGGACTTCTTCTCCACCGACGGCGAGCGCGTCCTGGGGCTGTCCTCCAACGGCCTGCTGTCGACGATCTCGCTGGTCACCGCCGCGGTGCTGGTCTTCTCCGCCTTCCGCAGCCCGCGCACCGCCTCCACGGTGATGATCGTCATCGGCGCGCTGTTCCTGGTGTCGGCGCTGGCGAACCTGGCCGTGCTCAACACCGAGCTGAACTTCCTGGCGTTCGGCCTGAGCAACGTCGGCTTCTCCGTCGTCGCGGGCCTCGTGCTGCTGTTCGTGGGCACCTACGGCCGGGTCAGCGGCCACCTGCCCCCCGACAGCCCCTACGCCCGCGAGCGCGACGACGAGGTGCCGCCGGTCTCGGCCGACGAGTACCCCTCGACGCCGGCCGAGTTCGCCGCCGAGCGGGCCATGCGCGAGGCCGAGGTCGCCGTCGTCCAGCACGTGGCCTCCTCCGAGCAGCGCCGCCGCGTCGACGCGATGAGCAAGGTGCAGACCCGCAAGGAGCGCCGCGAGGTCTGGATGTCCTTCGACCGCGCCCGCCGCGACGCCTGATCCCGCGAGGCCTGATCCCGCGAGGCCCGATCCCGCGGGGACCGGCACGATCCCCGCGTGACGGTCCCCCTCTCCGCCTGGCCCACCCCGCTGCACCCGGCGCCGCGGCTGTCCGCGGCGCTGGGTCTCGCGCCCGGCGACCTCGTCGTCAAGCGCGACGACCTGACCGACCTCGGCGGCGGCAACAAGGTGCGCAAGCTCGAGCACCTCGCCGCCGAGGCGGTCGCCGCCGGCGCGACCGTCCTGGTCACCTCGGGCGGCGTCCAGAGCAACCACGCCCGGATGACCGCCGCGGCCGCGGCGAGGCTCGGCCTGCGCGCCGTGCTGGTGCTGGGCGGTGAGCCGTCGGCGCAGCGCCCGGGCAACCTCGCTCTCGACGCCGCGCTCGGCGCCCGCGTCGTCCTGGTGCCGGACCCGGCCGCCGTCGAGGAGCGGGTCGCGGCGGTGGCCGCGGAGCTGCGGGCCGTCTGCGAGGTGCCCGCCGTCCTGCCGCTCGGGGGCTCGTCGGCCACCGGCGCCCGCGGCTACCTCGCCTGCGCCGCCGAGCTCGAGGAGTAGGCGCCCGGCGCCCGGCACGTGGTGGTGGCCGTCGGGTCGGGCGGCACGATGGCCGGCCTGGTCGCCGGGCTCGGCGCCGACCGGGTGCTCGGCGTGGACACCGGCGCCGTGCCCGACCCCGCCGAGCGGGTGGCCGGCCTGGTGACGGCGATCGGCGGGTCCGCGGAGGGGCTGCGGCTGCGCCGGGACCAGGTGGGCGACGGCTACGGCGCCCGCACCGACGCCGCCGTCACGGCGCTGCGCACCGCCGCCCGCACCGAGGGCCTGCTGCTCGACCCCGTCTACACCGCCAAGGCGCTGGCCGGGCTCGCCGCTGCGGTGGCCGACGACTCGATCCGCCCCGGGGAGCGCACGGTGTTCGTGCACACCGGCGGGCTGCCGGGGCTGTTCGGGCACCCGGTCGCCGCCGAGCTGGCCGGTGGGGTGGTCCCGCCGTCGTAGCCTCGCTGGCGCGATGTCCACCCCCACGACGACCCCCCGCGCCCGCGCCGACGCCTGCCCCGGCGCCCTCCAGACGCATACGGCGGCCGACGGCGAGCTCGCCCGCGTGCGCGTCCCCGGCGGCCTGCTGACCGCGGCGCAGCTGCGCGCCCTGGCCGCCGCCGCCCGCGACCTGGGCACCGGCGCGCTGGAGATGACCAGCCGCGGCAACCTGCAGCTGCGCGGCCTGGCGCCGGCCGGCGTCCCCCGGCTGGGCGAGGCCCTCGCCGCCGCGGGCCTGCTGCCGAGCGAGACGCACGAGCGGGTGCGCAACGTGCTGGCCAGCGTGCTCACCGGGCGCGCCGGCGGGCTGCTCGACGCCCGGCCGTGGGTGGCCGCCCTCGACGAGGGGCTGCGCGCCGACCCCGCCCTCGCCGCGCTGCCCGGCCGGTACCTCGCCACCCTCGACGACGGCCGCGGCGACGTCAGCGGCCTGGGTGGCGACGTCGGCCTGCTGGCGCTGCCCGGCGGCGACGTCGCCCTTCTGCTCGACGGCGCCGACAGCGGCCTGCGCGCCGGCCCGGACGACGCCGTCGGCCTGCTGCTCGACGCCACCCGCGCGTTCCTCGCCGAGCGCGCGGCGCAGGGCGGCACCGCGTGGCGGCTGGCCGAGCTCGACGACGGCCCGGCGCGGGTGGCCGCGCGGCTGCCCGGGCCGCGGGTCGCGCCGGCCGCCGTCCCCGCCGCGCCGGAGAGCGGGCCGGTCGGCGCGGAGACCCAGCCCGACGGGCGCACCGCGCTGGTCGGCGCGGTGCCGCTGGGCCTGCTGTCGGCGGCGCAGGCGGAGCTGCTCTCGTCGCTGACCGGCGAGGTGCAGCTGACGCCGTGGCGCAGCGTCGTCGTCCCCGACCTCGCGGAGGACCGGGTGGACGACGCCGCCGTCGACCTGTTCCGCACCGGGATGGTCTTCGACGCCGAGAGCCCGTGGGCGCGGGTGACCGCCTGCGCCGGCCGGCCCGGCTGCGCGCGGTCGCTGGCCGACGTGCGCGCCGACGCCGCGGCCGCGGTCGCCGCCGGGACGGTGCCCGGCGACGTCCGCGTGCACTGGGCGGGCTGCGAGCGGCGCTGCGGCCGCCCGCGCGGCGAGGTGCTCGACGTCGTCGCGACCCCGGAGGGATACCGCGTCGGCTGAGGGCCGACAGCGCTCCGCAGGCCCCCTCTCAGTCCTCGTCCGGATCGGGGTAGCGGGCGCCCGCCGGGACCTCCGCGCCCTCGGGCACCTCGACGCGGCGCCCGACGAGCGTGATGTCGCCGTCGCCGCCGACCGTGGCGCCGCGGCCCACCACGACGCCGTCGTCGACCACCGACCGCGTCACCGTGGCACCCGCGCGCACCCGCGCGCCGGGCAGCAGCACCGAGTCGACGACGGTCGCGCCGGCCTCCACCACCACGCCCGGCGAGAGCACCGAGCCGCGCACGTCGCCCGAGACCCGGGTGCCGCCGGACAGCAGGCTGTTCTCCAGCTGGCCGTCGGCGAGCACGCGCGCGGCGCTGTGCCGCCCGCCGCGGGTGTGGACCGGCCAGCGCGGGGCGTCGAGGTCGAGCGGCGGCTCGTCGGACAGGAACTCCTGGTGGGCCGACCAGTACGAGTCCACCGTGCCGACGTCGCGCCAGTAGCCGCCCAGCGGGTACGCCCGCGCGCCGCCGTCGCGGGTCTGCGCGGGCAGCAGGTGGGTGCCGAGGTCCTCCAGCCCCTCCTCGCCGACCTCCGACTGCAGCTGCTCGAGCCGGTCGAGCGTGGGCCCGGGGTCGAAGACGAAGACCTCGTTGGTGGCGGTGGTGGTGGCCGGCTCGTCGGGCTTGTAGGCGTAGCCGGTCACGCGCTCGCCGTCGACCTCGACGATCCCGTAGCGCGGGGCGTCGTCGGCCTCGACCTCGGTGGTCACCATCGTCACCTCGGCTCCGGACTGCAGGTGGGTCTCGGCGACCTCGCGGTAGTCCAGCCGGTAGACGGCGTCGGCGCTGACGACGACGAGCGCCTCGGGCGCGAACTGGCGGACCAGGTCGGCCTGCCGCCACAGCGAGTTCGCCGTCCCGGTGTTCCAGCCGCCGCGCTCGGTGCCCTGGAACGGCGGGAGGGTCATGAGCCCGCCGGTGGTGCGGTCGAGGTCCCAGGGCCGGCCGTTGGCGAGGTGGTCGGCCAGCGAGGCCGGGTGCTGCTGGATGGACACCCACACGTCGGGGATGCCGGAGTGCTCGCAGTTGCTGAGCGGGAAGTCGATGAGCCGGTAGACCCCGGCGAACGGGACGGCGGGCTTGGCGCGGTGCTCGGTGAGCAGCTGCAGCCGGCCGCCGGCGCCACCGGCGAGGACGAGGACGAGCAGGCGGGGGAGGGCCATGCGCCCGCGCTACCCGTTCCGGCCGGGACGTAGCCTCCTGCCCGATGTACGAGTACGAGAAGGACGGCGCCGAGATCTACCGGCAGTCGTTCGCGACCATCCGCGCCGAGGCCGACCTCGCCGGCCTGCCCGAGGACCTCGCCCGGGTGGTCGTGCGCATGATCCACGCCTGCGGCCAGGTCGACCTCGTGGCCGACGTGCTCGCCAGCGACGGCGTGGTGGCCGGCGCCCGCGCGGCGCTCGACGCCGGCGCGCCGGTGCTGTGCGACGCGCAGATGGTGGCCTCCGGCGTCACCCGTCGCCGGCTGCCGAAGGACAACGACGTCGTCTGCACGCTGAACGACCCGCGGGTCCCGGCGCTGGCGGCCGACCTCGGCACCACCCGCACCGCGGCCGCGCTGGAGCTGTGGCGCGACCGGCTCGACGGCGCCGTCGTGGCCATCGGCAACGCCCCCACCGCCCTGTTCCACCTGCTCGAGATGGTCGCCGCGGGCGCGCCCCGCCCGGCCGCCGTGCTCGGCGTCCCGGTCGGCTTCATCGGCGCGGCGGAGTCCAAGGAGGCGCTGGCCGCCTCCGACCTGCCCTTCCTCGTCGTCCGCGGCCGGCGCGGCGGCAGCGCCATGACCGCCGCGGCGGTCAACGCGATCGCGAGCGACGTCGAGTGAGCGGGCGCCTGTACGGCGTCGGGCTCGGCCCCGGCGACCCGGAGCTGGTCACCGTCAAGGCGGCCCGGCTGATCGGCGCGGCCGACGTCGTCGCGTTCCACGCCGCCCGGCACGGCCGCTCGGTGGCCCGCTCGCTCGCCGAGCCGTACCTGCGCGCGGGCCAGGTCGAGGAGCTGCTGGTCTACCCGGTGACCACCGAGGGCACCGACCACCCCGGCGGTTACCAGGGCGCGATCGACGAGTTCTACGAGGCCGCCGCCGCCCGGCTGGCCGCGCACCTCGACGCCGGCCGCGACGTCGTCGTGCTCGCCGAGGGCGACCCGTTCTTCTACGGGTCCTACATGCACATGCACAAGCGGCTCGCGCACCGGTACCCGACCGAGGTGGTGCCCGGCGTGACCAGCGTCAGCGGCGCCGCCGCCGTCGTCGGGCGGCCGCTGGTCGAGCGCGACGAGGTGCTCACCGTGCTGCCCGGCACGCTGCCCGCCGACGAGCTGGCCGAGTGGCTGGCCACCACCGACTCCGCCGCGGTGATGAAGCTCGGCCGCACGTTCGGCCAGGTCCGCGAGGCGTTCGAGGCCGCGGGCGTGCTCGACCGGGCGCTCTACGTGGAGCGGGCCACCACCGACCGGCAGCGCACCCTGCCGCTGGCCGACGTCGACCCGGAGACGGTCCCCTACTTCTCCCTGGCCCTGCTGCCCTCGCCGCTCACCGGGCCGGGCAACGCCCCCGCCCGGGTGGACGAGGAGGCCGTCCGCGCCGGCGAGGTCGTCGTGGTGGGCCTGGGCCCGGGCGCGCGCGGGTGGACGACGCCGGAGGCCGCCGACGCGGTGGCCGCGGCCGACGACCTGGTCGGCTACGGCCCCTACCTGGACCGCGTGCCGGCCAACCCGCGGCAGGTGCGGCACGCCAGCGACAACCGGGTGGAGGCGCAGCGGGCCGCGCACGCGCTCGAGCTGGCCCGTGCCGGCCGCCGGGTGGCGGTGGTCTCCAGCGGCGACCCGGGGGTGTTCGCGATGGCCGCCGCGGTGCTGGAGGTGGCTTCGCAGCCCGAGCACGCCGGCGTCCGCGTGCGCGTGCTGCCCGGCCTGACCGCCGCGCAGGCGGTGGCCTCGCGCGTGGGGGCGCCGCTGGGCCACGACTTCGCCGTCATCAGCCTCTCGGACGTCCTCAAGCCCCTCGACGTCGTCCTCGACCGGCTGCGCGCGGCCGCCGCGGCCGACCTGGTGATCGCGGTCTACAACCCGCGGTCGAAGGCGCGCCCCGACCAGCTCGGCAAGGCCCGCGAGACGCTGCTCGAGGTGCGCGACCCGGAGACCGTGGTGGTCGTCGGCCGCGACGTCGGCGGGCCGGAGGAGCGGGTCACCGTGACGACGCTCGGCGAGCTCGACCCGGAGACGGTCGACATGCGCTGCCTGGTGATCGTCGGGTCGTCGCAGACGCGGGTGACACCGTCCGGGCAGGTCTTCACCTCGCGCCGCTACCCCGGCTGACGGGAATGCCGGGCGGGTCGATGGCCTTGGCAACCGTCGTGCCCCGACTCCCCCGCTCCGCCGCCTTCTGGTCGGTGGCCGGGCTGCTCGTGGTGGTGCTGGCCGCCTCGGGCGTCCCGTCACCGCTGTACCGGGTCTACCAGGAGGAGTTCGGCTTCGGCGCCGGGCTGCTGACGCTGGTGTTCGGCATCTACGCGTTCGCGCTGCTGGGCGCGCTGCTCGTCGTCGGCAGCCTCTCCGACCACGTGGGACGGCGGCCGGTGCTCGCCGCCGGGCTGCTGCTGCAGGCCGTCGCGATGGCGGTGTTCCTCGCCGCCGACGGCGTGGGGTGGCTGCTGGTGGCGCGCACGCTGCAGGGGCTGTCCACCGGGGCGCTGACCGGCGCGCTCGGCGCGACCCTGCTGGACCTGCAGCGGCCCTCGGCGCGGCCGCTGGGCGCCCTGCTCAACAGCGTCTCCCCCGGCCTCGGGCTGGCGCTGGGCGCGATGGGCGCGGGGCTCGCCATCGAGGGCCTGGCCGAGCCGACGCCGTGGGTGTTCGGGGTGCTGACCGTGGTCTTCCTGCTCGGCGCGGGCCTGGCCCGGCTGCTGCCGGAGACCTCGCCGCGGGTGCCCGGCGCGCTGGCCTCGCTGCGGCCGCGCGTGGAGGTGCCGCGCCCGCAGCGCCGGGCCTTCGCGGTCGCGGTGCCCTGCCTGGTGGCGCTGTGGGCGATGGGCGGGCTGGTGCTCTCCCTCGGCCCGTCGCTGACCGCCGGCGTCTTCGGCGCGAGCGGCCACCTCGCCGGCAGCCTGCTCATCCTCTGCATGCAGGGCGCGGCCGCGGTCGGCGGCGTGCTGGCCCGCGACCTCGCGCCGCGCCGGGCGATGGGCGGGGGCTGCCTGGTGTTCGCCGTCGCGGTCGGCGGCCTGCTCGTCGCGCTGGCCACCGGCGCGCTGTGGCTGTTCTTCGTCGCGTCGGGCCTCGCCGGCCTCGGCTTCGGCGCCGCGTTCCTCGGTGCGGTGGCCACGGTGACCGCGGGCGTCGCGCCCGGTTCCCGCGCGGGCCTGCTGTCGAGCGTCTTCGTCGTCGGCTACCTGGCCTTCAGCATCCCGGCGATCGTCGCGGGGATCGTGTCCGGCTCGGTGGGCCTGCGGGCGACCGCGGAGGTCTACGGCGCCGTCGTCATCGTGCTGGCGCTGGGCGCCGCGTTCGGGCTGCGGATCTCGCACCGCCGCGCGCCCGCCGCGACCCCCGCCGACGAGCCGTCGGAGCCGCTGGCCGCCTGACGCCGGGGCGACGGTGTGCGCGGACGTGCAGTCCCGTGCACGAGAGGTGCACGTCCGCGCACGCTGTCAGCGCCCCGGGTAGGGCTGCGCCTTCAGCGCCCGCGCCAGGTGGGCGGCGTTCTCCGCGAGCGTCCTCGTCGTCGACGCGACCGCCTCGGGGGTCTCCTCGAGGTCGTTGTAGTCGCGGCTGCCCATCGCCTCGTCGTTCCAGTAGACGGCGCCCTGGGCCGGGATCGTGAAGCCGATGTCGTTGAGGCCCTGGAACAGGTCCGCGGTGATCTTGTGGGCGCCATCCTCGTTGCCCACCACGCACGCCACCGCGACCTTGCCGGTGACCAGCGGCCGGCCCGAGTCGTCGGTCTCCGACAGCTCGCCGTCGAGGCGCTCGAGCACCCGCTGGGCGACGCTGCTCATGTGGCCGACCCAGGTCGGCGTCGAGACCACCAGGACGTCGGCGGCCATCATCCGCTCGCGGATGGCGGGCCAGGCGTCGCCCTCCCCCATGTCCACCTCCACGCCGGGCTTCACGTCGTGGTCGACGACCCGGACGACGTCGGAGGTGAAGCCGTGCTCCCCGAGCGCGTCGAGGACCTGGCGGGCCATGAGCTCGCTGGACGACGGGGCGGGGGACGGCTTGAGGCTGCAGATCAGGGCCAGGGCACGGGGGGACGCGGACTCGGTCATGCTCCCCACCTGCCCAGACGCGGGCAGGTGTCACACATCAGGATCGTGCGCGACCGACCGCGGCGCAGAACCGCTCGTGCTCGGCGCGGGTCTCGGCCAGCGGTGCCAGCACCTCTTCGTCGGCCACTTCGGCCACCCGGGCGGTGAGCCGGCGCCGTGCCGTGCGCGCCCGCCTGCGGGCACCCGCGGCCACCAGCGGCCGGCACACCAGCGCCAGCAGCAGCCCGGCGAGCAGGCCGAGACCCAGCAGCAGCGTGGGCAGCGGGATGCCCTGCACCCGGGGCAGCGGGACGACGTCGTCGAGTTGCAGCAGCCCCAGGACGACGAGGCCGACCAGCCAGAGCGCGCCGGCCAGCGCGACGAGCGCGAGCAGCCACTGCAGGCCGCCCACCCCGCGCTGCCACAGCGGCACCCGGTCGGAACCGAGGTCCGTGCCGGCGACGGCGCGGTCGAGCCGGTCGGGCAGCCGCCCGCCGGTGTCGTCGGAGGTGCGGCGCAGCTCGTCGCGCCAGGCCGGGGGCAGCCCGCGGCCGGCGTCGTCGCGGGCCTGCCGGAGGGCGGCGTCCATGCCGGCCCGCTGCACCGCGCCGGCCTGCGGCAGCGACGTCCGGGCCCGCTCGTCGCCGAGGTGCAGCCGGTCGAGCGGGTCGGCGCGCAGCTTGCGGGTCCACCGCAGCAGCGGCCAGCCGGTGTGCGCGGTCCCGCTGCGCCGGGCCGACCGCTCGACGGCGGCCACCACGGCCGGCACGCCCGCGGCGTCGGCCAGCGCGCCCGTGAGTTCCTCGCGGGCCGCCCGGCCCGGCCCGCGGTCGCGCCCGGCGTCGGGGGTGCAGTGCGCGGCGAGCGCGCCCGCGGCCGCCCGCGCGTCGGCGGTGAGGCGGTCGGTGGCCGCCTTCCGCGCCGACACCCGGCGGGCGAGCTCCGCGCGCAGTTGGGGCAGCCCCAGGCCGCTCGGCGCGGCCGTGGGGAGCACCGGCACCCCGGCGAGGCCCTCCTCGTCGAGCAGCCGGCGCAGGTCGGCCAGGCAGGCGGCCGCGGCCGCCTCGTCGAGCCGGTCGACCTGGTTGAGCACCACCAGCAGCACGCCGGAGTGCCCGGCCAGCGGCGCGAGGTAGCGGGTGTGCACGGCGTCGTCGGCGTACTTCTGCGGGTCGAGCACCCACACGAGGACGTCGACGAGCTGCACCAGCCGGTCGACCTCCAGGCGGTTCTCCAGCCGCACGCTGTCGTGGTCGGGCAGGTCGAGCAGCACCATGCCGTCCAGCGCCGGGTCGGGGTCGGCCACGCGGTGCCGCCGCGGGACCTCCAGCCAGTCGAGCAGCCGGTCCGCGCCGTGCGCGTCGGAGGAGGGCTCCCCCCACACGCTGGCGTGCGCGACGCCGGTGGTCGGCCGCCGCACGCCCGGGGTGCTCACCTGCGCCCCGGACAGCGCGTTGAACAGCGTGGACTTGCCGCTGCCGGTGGCCCCGGCCAGGGCGACGACGGTGGCGTCGCCCAGCGCCTCGCGGGCCCCGGCCTTCGCCAGCAGTGCCCGCGCGGTGCCCACCTCCGGCACCTCCAGCCGCCCCTCGGCGACCTCGACCGCCTCGCGCAGCGCCGCCAGCCGGTCGGGCAGCGCCAGCTCGCGCGCCCTCACGCCGTCCTCCGCGCGGCGGCCAGCGCGGCGACGGCGGCGCGCAGCCGCTCTGCCGCGTCCGGGGCGCCGGACACCGGCGCCAGCAGCTCGTCGAAGCGGTCCTGCTCGCCGCGCAGCAGCCGGTCGGCGCGGGCGTCGAGGTCCTCGCGGGCGCGGGCGGCCAGCTCCCGCACCGCGGCGTCGCCGAACACCGCCTCGAGCACCCGCTGCCCGACCGCCGTCGTCCCGCCGGCGATGGCCAGCTCGGCGCCCGACAGCCCCGCCGTCGAGGCGAAGACGGCGACCATGACCACCGCGCCGGCGCCGTTGATCCCCCAGGACAGCAGCCGCGCCTGCGAGCGCTTGCCCGCGCCCTGCTCCCGAACCAGCTCCAGCACGTACCCCTGCCAGTCGCGGACCTCCTCGGCGGCGGCCGGCGCGAGGTCCGGCGAGGCCGACCCCAGCGCCTCCTCGTGGCCGGCCACCAGCGCCCCGCCGCCGGGCAGCGAACGCCACGCGGTGACGGTGCGCTCGGCGGCCCGGTCGGCCTCCGCCCGCAGCAGCGTCTCGACGCCGGACTCCAGCGCGCCCGACAGCGAGTCCGCCGTCGACGGCCGGCCGGTGAGCGCGGCGCCCAGCCGGTCGCGCAGCCGGCCCACCCGGTTCTGCAGCGAGCGCATCCACTCGCCGGTGCCCACGAAGTCCTGCCAGCGGGCCAGCACCTCGCCGCGCAGCAGGCTGCCGTTGCCCACACCCTCCCCCACCGCGTCGCGCGCGCCGTCGTAGGCGGCGTCGGCGGCGTCGGCCAGCGCCGCGGCGGCCCCGGCCTGCTCGTCGACGCCGGCGGCGACCGCGGCCACCCGCCCGTCGAGGCTCTCCAGGGCGCCGGCCAGCGTCTGCCGGACGACGGCGGCGCGCTGCTCCTGGTCGGCGGCCAGCCCGCGCAGCCAGTCGCGCAGCGGCGCCACCTGGTCCTCGGGCAGGAACCCGTCGCGTAGCGGCCGCTCCTCCACCACGAACAGCCGCGCCGTCCCGAGCCCGCCGCGCTGCAGCATCCCGGCGAGGTCGGCGGCCACCTCGGTCACCGCCTCCGGCGGCGTGCGGTCCAGGACGACGGCCAGCGCGGTGCCCCGCTCCTGCGCCGTGCGCAGCAGGTCCCACGGGACGGCGTCGGCGTAGCGGGCCGCCGTCGTCACGAACACCCACAGGTCGGCGGCGGACAGCAGCTGGCCGGCGAGGTCGCGGTTGGCCTCCACCACCGAGTCGACGTCGGGCGCGTCGATGAGCGCCAGCCCGGCGGGCAGCGCGTCGCTCGGCACCAGCCGGATCCCGCCGCTGACGTCGCCCTCGCCGGTGGTGCGCGGCAGCCCGGGCAGCACGCGGTCGCCGGAGAACGCCGCGACGTCGGCCGGTGAGCAGACCAGCACGGGGGCGCGGGTGGTCGGGCGCAGCACGCCGGGGACGGTCACCCGGGCGCCGAGCACGCTGTTGACCAGCGTGGACTTGCCCGCGCCGGTGGACCCGCCGACGACGGCGAGCAGTGGCGCGTCGAGGTCGCGCAGCCGCGGCAGCAGGTAGTCGTCGACCTGGTCGACCACCGCCCGCGCCGTGCGCGCCGTCGTCTCCCGGCCCGGCGTGGCCAGCTCCAGGGGCGCGGCGGCGACCGCGTCGCGCACCTCCTGGAGCGCGTCGGTCAGCAGTACGGGTCCGGTCACGTCCGATACGTAGCCCGGCGGGGGGCCGGCTACCCGTCGAGGGCGGCCAGCGCGGCCGGGACGTCCCCCGGGAGGGCGGCGACGGCGGCCGCGCCCGCGGCGGTCAGCTCCGCCGGGCCGCCCGGTCCCCACCCGGCGCCCACGCACGGCAGCCCGTGCGCGGCCGCGCCGAGGACGTCGTGCTCGCGGTCGCCGACCAGCGCCACGGGACGGGCGGCGGGATGGGCGGCCAGCGCCGCGGCGACCACCTGGTCCTTGTGCCGGACCGCGCCGTCGAGGGTGGCGCCGTGCACGCTCGCGAACGCGCGCAGCAGCCCGACGTGCGACAGCACCCGGACGGCGAAGGGCTGCGGCTTGCTGGTGGCGACGGCGAGCACCGCGCCGCCCGCGCGCAGGTCGCGCAGCAGGCCCGGGACGCCGTCGTACACCGCGACGTCGAGCAGCGCGCCGGCCGAGTAGTGCGCCCGGTACGCCGTCACGGCGCGGTCGACGTCGGCGCCGCGCAGGCCGAACACCGTGGCGAAGCCGTCCTGCAGCGGCGGGCCGACCATCGCGCGCAGTTGCGCGGGCGTCGGCTCCGGAAGGCCCAGCCCCGCGGCCGCGACCCGGACCGAGTCCCAGATGCCGGGCGTGGAGTCGACGAGGGTGCCGTCGAGGTCGAACAGGACGAGCGGGGTCGCGGCGGGCTGCACCCCGGGATGGTCCCCCGCGGCTCACCCGCCCGCGGCGCGGGCCGCGCGGGCGGCCAGGGTGGCGAAGGCGTCGCGCAGTTCCGGCGGGCCGACCACCTCGACGTCGGCGTCGAACCGCGCGAGCGACGCGGCGAGACCCGTCCACGACCACGAGCCCAGGCGCACCCGGCAGCGGTCCTCCCCGGCCGGCTCGACCGTGCCGTCGCCCACGAACGGGACGACCTCGGCGGCCGGGAGGTCCAGCAGCACCTCGCCGCGGCACGCCCAGGCGTCGGGCCCGGCGGAGCCCCTGAGGCGGGCCGACAGCCACGCGCCGGCGTCGCCGCCGGGGACCTCCCGGGGCACGAACCGGGGCCCGTTCGGCGTGCGCAGGCGGATGCGGTCGGCGCGGAACGCCCGCCAGTCGCCGCGGCCGGGATCCCAGGCGACGAGGTACCAGCGGCCGGCGCGCGCGACCAGGGCGTGCGGCTGCACCTGACGGGGCGGGCGCGGCTGGTCGTCGGGGGTCCCACCGGGGGTGGCATGGTCGAAGCGGAGCTCCTCCCGGGCGCGGACGGCGGCGCTGATCGCCAGGAGGACCTGGGGGTCGGCGGGCGCGTCGGCGCGGGCGACGACCGTCGCCTCGAAGCCCTCCACCCGGCCGCGCAGCCGCGCGGGCAGCACCTGCCCGAGCGTGGCCAGCGCCCGGACCGCTGCCTCCCCGACCGCGGCCCCGCTGACGACGGCGGCCCGCAGCGCCACGGCCAGCGCGACCGCCTGCTCGTCGTCGAACAGCAGGGGCGGCAGCCGCGACCCGGCGTCGAGCCGGTAGCCGCCGTCGGGCCCGCGGACCGCCCGCACGGGGTAGCCGAGCTCCCGCAGCCGGTCGACGTCGCGGCGCAGGGTGCGCTCGCTGACCCCCAGCCGCTCGCGCAGCACCGGTCCGGGCCAGTCGCGGCGCGCCTGCAGGAGCGACAGCAGGGCGAGCAGGCGCCCGGAGGCGGCGGGGGCGGAGGTCGTCGGCACGCCGTCCATCCTGCCCGCAGAACCGGCCGCTCCCTGACCTGTACCGCCGACAGAGTAGTGCACGTCGCCGGAGACGCCGGCGGCACCGAGACCAGGAGCACCCGTGACCGTGCAGACAGTCGCCCACCTCAACTTCTCCGGCCAGGCCCGCGCGGCGCTGGACTTCTACGCGTCCGTGTTCGGCGGTCAGGTCGTCGCCGTCACCTACGGCGACGCCGGCATGCCGCGGGACCTGCCCGGCGCGGACCTCCTCGTCTTCGGCCAGGTCGTGGGCGCGGACGGCTTCTCCGTCATGGCCTACGACGTCCCGGGCCGGCAGCCGGCCGCGCCGGGGACCGCGGCCCCCCGCGCGCGGCGGGAGAACGGCACGACGCTCACCGACGAGCCCTTCTTCCTCTCCGTCCGCGGCGGGACGGTCGAGGAGGTGCAGGCGCTGTGGGACCGGCTGGTCGTCGGCGCCGCCGTGGTCGAGGCCTACGGCCCGTCGGCGTGGGCGCCGGCGTCGGGCATGCTCACCGACCGGTTCGGCGTCACCTGGATCCTCGACGTGGCCGCCCCGTACGCCGGCTGACCGTCCCCGGGGCGGCCGGCCGCGGAACCGGCCGCCCGCCCGGGAAGGGCTCAGGAGGTGGCCCACACGCCCAGCACGTTGCCCGCCGGGTCCGCGAAGGTGAACCGCCGCCCGCCGGGGAAGGCGTAGGGGCCCTCCACGACCCGGCCGCCGGCGCGGGTCACGGCCTCGGCGGAGGCGTCGAGGTCGGCCGAGAACAGCAGCACCAGCGGGCCGCCGGGGGCGGTCCCGTCGGCCAGCCGCAGGCCGCCGACCTCGGTGTCGCCCTCCCCGCGGATGCCCGAGTACGCCGGGCCGTAGGAGGTGGTCCGCCAGCCGAACGCCTCGCCGTAGAAGCGCTCGGCGGCGGCCAGGTCGGTCACGGGGAGCTCGACGTAGTCGATGGCGTGGTGCCGCTGCGTGCCGGTCATGGCGGCAGCCTGCCCGGCGGTGCCGACAGGACCGGTCAGCGGCTCGAGACGGCGACGCGCAGCCCCAGCGCCACGAGCACCGTGCCGCTCACGCCCTCGAGCCAGGTGCGCACCCGCGGCCGCCGGAACCACGCCCCGGCCCGCGCGACCCCGGCCGCCAGCGACAGGTACAGGACGGTCTCCAGCGCCACCTGCACCAGCGCCAGCAGCGCCGTGGTGGCGAACAGCGGCCGGTCGGCGGGGACGAACTGCGGGTAGAAGGCGACCATGAAGACGGCCGCCTTCGGGTTGGCCAGCTGCACCAGCACGCCCTCGCCGAACGCGGCCCACCCGCCGCGGCGCGGCCCCGGGGCGGCACCGGCCGCCGCCCGGCCCGCTCGGTGCTCCCGCCAGGCCGCGCGCAGCGCCTGCACCCCGAGCCAGACCAGGACGACGGCGCCGACGCCCTTGAGCACCCAGAACGCGGCCTCGGAGGCGGCCACGAGGCCCGCGACCCCGGCCGCGGCCAGCAGCGCCCAGGCGTAGAGGCCGGCCTCCAGGCCGAGGACCGTCGGGACGGCGGCGCGGAACCCGCCGACCGCGGCGCGGCGCAGGATCAGCGCCACCGCCGGCCCCGGGGACGCGGCGATCAGCAGGACGGCCAGCAGGAACGCCGGCTCCGCGATCGACTCCACGCCGCGGATGGTGGCACCGGCCGGGGCCGGCGCTCGACCGCTTTACCGGAGCACGGCGGCGAGGAACTCCTCCACCCGGGAGCGCAGCTCGGCGGCGAGCTCCTCGCCCACCTCGACCGGGTCGCGCTCGCGCAGCCACGGCGGGATGTCGCTGCGGACGCGGGCGGCGCAGCCCAGGTCGGCGCAGACGTAGGTGCCCACGGTGTTGCCGTTGCGGCCGGCCTCCCCGGCGCGGCGGGCGGTGAACAGCGAGACGGCGTCGCCGGGCTGCGTCGAGCGGCACAGCAGGCACATGACCGTCCGGCGGGCCGACATCCGCGACTCCGCGGCGCGCAGCGCGATGCCCACCGGCCGGCCCTCCCGCTGGACGACGAGGTAGCCGCGCAGCGGCGCCTTCGGGTCGCGCCAGCCGAGCACGTCGAGGGTGTCCCACGGCAGGTCGCCGAGGTCGCGCGGCAGCGTGGCGGAGTTCGCCTCGCCCTTCGAGCAGTTCACGAAGGAGCGCCGCACCTGCTGCTCGGTCATCGGTTCCACGAGGGACCATCCTGCGTTCCGGCACCGGCCGGTCTCAACGCATTTACCCACCCCGCCGCCT
The DNA here is from genome assembly GCF_037034165.1 of Geodermatophilus sp. FMUSA9-8. Taxonomy (NCBI): domain Bacteria; kingdom Bacillati; phylum Actinomycetota; class Actinomycetes; order Geodermatophilales; family Geodermatophilaceae; genus Geodermatophilus; species Geodermatophilus sp. FMUSA9-8. Next base: position 185,078 of record NZ_JBAGKE010000005.1, read on the forward strand.
CCTCGACGGTGGCCGCCACCGCCACGCCCCGGGGCAGCGGCGGGCGGCGGACCAGCACCACGGGCAGCCCGAGCCGGCGCGCCGCGGCCAGCTTGGCCTCGGTCATCGACCCGCCGGAGTCCTTGGTGACGACGACGTCGACGCCGTGCTCCCGCATGAGTGCCGTCTCCTCGTCCTCGGTGAACGGGCCGCGCGCCAGCAGCAGCACCGCGCCGGCCGGCAGCGGCTCGCCGGGCGGGTCGACGGCGCGCACGAGCACCCGGCCGGGCAGCGCCGCGAAGGCGCCGACGCCCTGCCGCCCGGTGGTGAGGAACACGGTGCCGGCGCCGGAGACCGCCGCGGCGGCGTCGGCCAGCGAGTCGACGTACGTCCAGCGGTCCCCCGGTCCCGGCGTCCAGCCCGGGCGCTGCAGCCGGAGCAGCGGGGTGCCGGAGCGGGCCGCGGCGGCCGCCGCGGAGGCGGTGATGCGGGCGGCGAACGGGTGGGTGGCGTCGACGACGGCGCGCGGCCGGTGGGTGGCCAGCCAGTCGGCCAGCCCGTCGGCGCCGCCGAACCCGCCCACCCGCACGTCGCCCTCGGGCAGCACCGGGTCGGCCACCCGCCCGGCGAGGCTGGACAGGACGTCGACGCCGCCGGCCACCAGCGCCGCGGCCAGCCGCCGGGCCTCCCCCGTGCCGCCGAGCACCAGCACCTGCCCGCTCACGATGCCTTCCCGCTCCCGCGGGGCGCTCCGCTCCTCGCTCGTTCCTCGCTGCGATGCTCACGCCCCTGTCCGCTCATGCTGCCCGCCCGGGGATCATGGGGCGGTGAGCAGGGACGGCGCCTCCGGGCTGCGGCACGGCTGGACCACCGGCGCGTGCGCGACGGCGGCCACCACCGCGGCCTACACCGCGCTGCTCACCGGCGAGTTCCCCGACCCGGTGACCATCGACCTGCCGGGCGGCCGGCACCCGGCCTTCGCGCTGGCCCGCGAGTCGCTGGAGCCCGGGGCGGCCACCGCCGGGATCGTCAAGGACGCCGGCGACGACCCCGACGTCACCCACGGCGCGCTGGTGAGCGTGCGGGTGACCCACGGCGAGCCGGGCAGCGGGGTGGTGTTCCGGGCCGGCGAGGGCGTGGGCACGGTGACCAAGCCCGGGCTGCCGCTGGCGGTCGGCGAGCCCGCGATCAACCCGATGCCGCGGCAGTTCATGGGCGAGCACGTCGCGGCGGTGGCGGCGCGGCACGGCGGCAGCGGCGACGTCGTCGTCGAGGTGTCCATCGAGAACGGCGCGGAGCTCGCGCGGAGGACGTGGAACCCGCGGCTGGGCATCCTCGGCGGGCTGTCGGTGCTCGGCACGACCGGCGTCGTCGTCCCGTACTCCTGCTCCTCGTGGATCGACTCGATCCGCCGCGGCATCGACGTCGCCCGGGCCGCCGGGCGGGAGCACGTGGCCGGGTGCACCGGCTCCACCAGCGAGAGGACGGTGCAGGAGCTCCACGGCCTGCCCGAGGACGCGCTGCTCGACATGGGCGACTTCGCGGGCGCCGTGCTCAAGTACCTGCGCCGCCACCCGGTGCCGCGGCTGACCGTGGCCGGCGGCATCGGGAAGCTGGCCAAGCTCGCCGACGGCCACCTCGACCTGCACTCCGGCCGCTCGCAGGTGTCCTTCGACTCCCTCGCCGCGCGGGTGGCCGCCGCGGGCGGCTCGCCGCAGCTGGTCGCGGGCGTGCGCGGGGCGAACACCGCGCTCGACGCGCTGCGGCAGTGCCAGGCTGCCGGGCTGCCGCTGGGCGACCTGGTGGCCGCCGGCGCCCGGGAGACGGCACTGGGGGTGCTGCGCGGGGCGCCCGTCGCGGTCGACGTCGTGGTGATCGACCGTGCGGGCGCGGTGGTCGGGCGCGGCTAGCGGCATCTCGTCGTCGAGTAGAGGTGGCTGTCGGGGAACTCCCCCGCGGTGAGCACCGGGCCGACGACGACGACCGCCGTCCGCCGGACCCCCGCCGCCTCGACCTGCGCGGCGATGTCGGCGAGCGTGCCGCGCAGCACGAGCTCGTCGTCGCGGCTGGCCCGGGCGACGACGGCGACCGGGCCGTCGGCCCCGTAGTGCTCCGCCAGCAGCGGCGCGAGCTCGGCCATCCGCTGCACGGCCAGGTGCAGCACGAGCGTGGCGCCGGTGGCGGCGTAGGCGGCGAGCTCCTCCCCCGGCGGCATCGGCGTCGAGCGGGCACTGGTGCGGGTGAGGACGACGGTCTGCCCGACGCCGGGCACGGTCAGCTCCCGTTTGAGCGACGCGGCCGCGGCGGCGAAGGCGGGCACGCCGGGGACGACGTCGTAGGGGACGCCCGCGGCGTCGAGCCGGCGCATCTGCTCGGCCATGGCGCTGTAGACCGACGGGTCACCGGAGTGCAGCCGGGCGACGTCGTGGCCGGCCTCGTGCGCGGCGACCAGCTCGGCGGTGATCCGGTCGAGGTCCAGGTCGGCGGTGTCGACCAGCCGGGCGCCGGGCGGGGCGGAGTCGAGCAGCTCGCGGGGCACCAGCGCGCCGGCGTAGAGGCACACGGGGGCGCGCGCGATGATCCGCGCCGCCCGGAGGGTGACCAGGTCGGCCGCGCCGGGCCCCGCCCCGATGAAGAAGACCGTCACCAGCGGGTCACCGACCAGATCGTCACGGGCATCGCCGGCTTCCAGCCGGTGAACGAGCCGACCGGCTCGGCGCGCGAGACCTCCACGCGCACCAGGTCGCCGCCGACCTTCGCGTGCCACTGCGCGAGCACCGCCTCGCTCTCCACCGTGACGGCGTTGGCCACCATCCGCCCGCCCGGCGGGAGCGCGTCCCAGCACGTCTCCACCAGCAGCGGCGTCGTCAGCCCGCCGCCGATGAACACCGCGTCGGGCGCACCGAGCCGGGTGAGCACCTCCGGCGCGTGGCCGTGCACCACCCGCAGGTAGGGGACGCCGAGGCGCGCGGCGTTGCGCGCGATCCGCTCGGCGCGCTCCTCGGAGGCCTCGACGGCGACCGCGCGGGAGGTGGGGTGCGCGCGCATCCACTCGATGCCGATCGACCCCGACCCGGCGCCGACGTCCCACAGCAGCTGCCCGGGCACCGCGGCCAGCCGCGACAGCGTCACCGCGCGCACCTCGGCCCGGGTGAGCTGCCCGTCGGACTCGTAGGCGCCGTCGGGCAGGCCGGGCGTGGTGGGCAGCGGCATGGTGCCGCGGTCGGCCCGGCACTCGACGGCGGTGACGACGAGCGCCGGCGCCGGCTGCGACCAGGTGGCCGCGGTGCCGGTGCGCACCTCCTCGTCGGGGCCGCCGAGCCCGCCGAGCACCGTGACCAGGCTCTGCCCGTAGCCGCGGCCGGCCAGCAGCGCGGCCACCTGCGCGGGCGTCTCGCCGTCGGACCCGAGCACCAGCAGCCGCCGCCCGGGCTGCACGTGCGGGTGCAGCAGCTCCAGCGGCCGCCCGACCAGGCTGACCACCTCGGTGTCCTCCACCGCCCAGCCCAGCCGGGCGCAGGCCAGCGACACGGACGACGGCGCCGGCAGGACCCGCACCCGCTCGGCGCCGAGAAGCCGGGTCAGCGTGGTGCCGATGCCCGAGAGCATCGGGTCGCCGCTGGCCAGCACGACGACCGCCCGGCCGGCGTGCTCCTCGACCAGCCCGGGCAGCGCCTCGGTGAGCGGCGAGGGCCAGGGCACCCGCTCGGCGGCGACCTCCTCCGGCACCAGGTCCAGCTGCCGGGCGCTGCCGAGCAGCACCTCGGCGCGCTCGACCTCCGCACGGGAGGTGGGGGCGAGCCCGTCCCAGCCGTCGGCGCCGATGCCGACGACGACGACCGGCGCGGTGGGCACGGTCTCGCTCACGCCGGCAGCTCCCCCTCGGGCCCGGCCGCCTCGGCCAGCAGCCGCTCGCGCAGGTCCTCGGGCAGCCGGTCGACGTAGACGACGCCGTCGAGGTGGTCGACCTCGTGCTGCAGGCACCGCGCGGCCATGCCGGTGGCCTCGATGGTGACCGGCTTCCCCTTCACGTCGACGCCGTCGACCCGGGCGCGGAAGGCGCGGGCGAGCTCGGCGTAGGGGCCGGGCACCGACAGACAGCCCTCCTCGGTGACCTCCTCGGCCGGCTCGCCGTCGGCCGGGGGCAGGACCGTGAGCTCCGGGTTGACCACGTACCCGACGACGTCCTCGCCCGCGGCGTCCGGGCAGTCGATCACGAAGACCCGCGCGTCGACGCCGATCTGGTTGGCCGCCAGGCCCACGCCGTCGGCCTCGCGCATCGAGGCGAACATGTCGAGCACGAGCCGGCGCAGCCGCTCGTCGAACCCGGTGACCGGGACGGTCGGGCGGTGCAGCACCTCGTTGCTGCCGTAGGTGACGATCGGCCGGGCGACGCCGTCGTAACGGCCGGGCAGGCGCATGGCCGCGATCCTAGGAAGCGGCCTGGGCAGGATGGTCGCCGTGCCGCTCCGCAGAGACGTCCCCACCGCCGCCGGCCTGGCACTCGGCGCGGCCGCGGACCTGCTGCTGGCCGACCCGGCCCGGCGGCACCCGGTGGCCGGGTTCGGCTCGCTCGCCGCGGCGCTGGAGCGGCGGGTGTGGCGCGACGCGCGGCCGGCGGGCGCCGCCCACGCGCTGGTGCTGGTCGCCGGCGCCGCGGGCCTGGGCGCGGCGGCCGACCGGGCCACGGCCGGGCGGCCGGTGCTGCGCACCGCGGCGGTCGCCGCCACCACGTGGACGGTGCTCGGCGGCACGTCGCTCGGCCGGGCGGCGGCCGCGATGGCCGGCGCCCTGGAGGCCGGCGACCTGCCCGGGGCCCGGGCGCTGCTGCCCGCGCTGGCCGGCCGCGACCCCGCGTCCCTCGACACCGGTGAGCTGGCTCGCGCCACCGTGGAGTCGGTCGCGGAGAACACCTCCGACGCCGCCGTCGCGCCGCTGGTGTGGGGCGCGCTGGCGGGCCTGCCCGGGCTGCTCGGCTACCGCGCGGTCAACACCCTCGACGCGATGGTCGGCCACCGCTCGCCGCGGTACGCCCGCTTCGGCTGGGCCGCCGCGCGGGCCGACGACGTCGCCAACTGGCTGCCCGCCCGGCTCACCGCCGCGCTCACCGTGGCCGTGGCCCCGCTCGCCGGCGGGTCGCCGCGGGAGGCGCTGCGCACCTGGTGGCGCGACGGCGCCGCCCACCCCAGCCCGAACGCCGGCCGCTGCGAGGCCGCGGCGGCCGGCGCCCTGGGACTGCGGCTGGGCGGGCGCAACGTCTACGGCAGCCGGGTCGAGGACCGGCCGGTGCTCGGCGACGGCCGCGCGCCGGAGAGCAGCGACGTCGGCCGGGCGGTGCGCCTGTCGCGGGCGGTGTGGCTGGCCGCGGCGGCCCTCGCGGTGGCCAGCAGGGCCGCCCGGCGCGGCTGAGGCCGGGTCAGCGGCCCGCGCCCGTGCAGGGCGCCGCGCGCCCCGGACGTCACCGGGAAGCCCGCCGGGTCGAGGCGGGGGTGGCTGCGCGGCGGGTCGGCGGGACCGCGGCCGCCGCGCACGGCGACGACGAGCGTGGTCACCGACAGGGCGCCGAGCGCCAGCAGGAACAGCAGCAGGAGGACTGCACTCGAGGTCATGGGGAGGACAGTGGCACCGTTCTCACTGGACCGGAGCGGTCCAATCCGGCATGGTGGCCTGCATGCCACCGGGGATCGAGCAGTCCACTCCCGCCGAGCTGGCGGGTCTCGTCGGCCCGCTGACCGACCTGCCCGGCCCGCGCTACGCCGGGCTGGCGCGCCGGGTCCGCGAGCTGGTGGCGCTCGGGCAGCTGCCGCCGGGTACCCGCCTGCCGGCCGAGCGCGACCTCGCCGCGGCGCTGGGCGTGAGCCGGGTGACCGTCGCCTCGGCCTACCGGCTGCTGCGCGAGGAGGGCGCGGTGAGCACGCGGCACGGCGCGGGCACCGTCGTCGAGACGCCGCCCGTCGACGCCGTGTGGTCCGCGCCGACGACGGACCCGGAGGTGCTCGACCTCGCCCACGCCGCCCCCGAGGCGGCGCCGCAGCTGGTGCCCGCCTACGAGCGCGCGCTCGCCCGGCTGCCGGGAGTGGTCGCCGGGCACGGCTACGCGCCGAGCGGCCTGCCCGAGCTGCGCGCCGCCATCGCCGACCGGTACACGGCCCGCGGCCTGCCCACCGACCCCGACCAGGTGGTGGTCACCGCCGGCACCGGCGACGCCACCGCGCTCGTCGTGGAGGTGATGCTGCAGCCGGGTGACCGCGTGCTCGTCGAGCACCCCACCTACCCCGGCGCGGTCCAGCTGGTCACCGCCGCCGGGGGGCGGTGCGTGCCGGTCGCGGTCGACGCCGGCGACCCCGACGCCGTCGTCGGCGCGGCGCACCTGGCCACCCGGCAGAGCAGCCCGCGGCTGGCCTTCCTCATGCCCGACTTCTCCAACCCCAGCGGCGCGCGGCTGTCGGCCGCCGGCCGCCGGCGGCTGGCCGCCACGCTCTGGCAGCAGGGCGTGCTCGCCATCGTCGACGAGGTCACCGCCGAGCTGTGGCTCGACGACGACGCCGGCCCGCTGCCGCCCTACGCCGCCGGGCTGCCCGACGCCGCGACGGTGACCGTCGGTGGCCTGTCGAAGTCGGTGTGGGGCGGGCTGCGCATCGGCTGGCTGCGCACCGACGCCGCGCTGGCCGCCTCCCTCGGCGCCGCGCTGGGCCGCCGGCAGCTGTCGGTCGGCCCGCTCGACCAGCTCGCCGCCGCCGCGCTGGTGCGCGACCTCGACCCGGTGCTGGCCGGGCGCCGGCAGCTGCTGCGGGAGCGCCGCGAGGTGCTGCTCGCCGAGGCCGCCGCGCGGCTGCCGCACTGGACCGTCCCGCGCCCGTCCGGCGGGCTGTCGGCGTGGAGCACGCTGCCGCCGGGCCGCAGCTCCGCCGCCCTCGCGGCCGCCGCGGCCCCGCTCGGCCTGCTCCTCGCCGAGGGGCGCGCCTTCGGCACCGGCACCGCCTTCGACGACCACCTGCGGCTGCCGTTCACGCTGCCGCCGGCCCGGCTGCGCACCGCCGTCGCCACCCTCGCCGCCGTCGACTCCGCCCTGGCCGGGGGGCCGGTCGCGCGCCATCCGGCGCGGCCCGTCACGGTGGTGTGAGGCGAAACGGACGCGCCCGTCCGGTGCGGGTGCGCGCCGTGCACACCGGGTCTACCGTCCGGGGTGTCCCGAGCGGCCGGGACTCGTCCCGGCTCTTCCGCAGGTGGTCGAACAAGCGGCTGCGCGGCGCTCTCCCCGGCCGACGCCGGGGTGCCCGACGGAGTTGGTCATGACCTCGACACAGCCTCGCCCTGTCCGGACCCACCCCCGTCCCCCGCGGACGGCCGCACCGCCGCTGCCCCGCCCGCCGGCGCCCTCCCCCCTGGTCTCCCGCCGCACCCGGGTCGCCGCGCGCTGGCGCTACGACCGCGCCACCGGCGAGTGGCAGTGGTCGGAGGAGATGTGCGTCCTCCACGGGTTGCCGCCCTCCGGCGCCACGCCGAGCACCGAGGTGCTCGTGGCCGCCCAGCACCCCGACGACCGTCCCCGCACCATCGACGCGCTGTCCGCGGCGGTCACCGCCGGCCAGGCGTTCTGCCTGTCCGTGCGGCTGCGGCTGCCCGGGACCGTCGAGCGCACCGTGGTGCTGCTCGGCGAGCCACGCCTCGACGGCGAGGGGCGGGTGGCCGGCGTCGAGGGCCTCGTCGTCGACAACCCCGCCGTGGGCGCCGGCGCCCCCGGCCCCGCGGCCGTGGACCGGGTGCTGGAGCTCGAGACCGAGCTGGCCCAGCTGCGCACCGCGATGACCAGCCGGGCGCCCATCGAGCAGGCCAAGGGCGTGCTGATGCTGCTCACCGGCTGCGGAGAGCAGCCTGCCTTCGACCTGCTGGCGCACATCTCCAGCCACGTGCACCGCAAGGTCCGCGACGTCGCGCTGGACCTGGTCGCCTCGGCGTCGGGCGGCCGCCCGCTGTCCCCGCAGGTGCGCGAGATCCTGCGCGACGCCTGCCCGCCGGGCGCCGCCGGTCACCCGGGCGGCTAGGACCGCGCCGGCCCGTTCCTCCCCCGACGCACCCTCCCCTGCCGCGGTCGCCTCCCCCGCGGCAGGGGAGGATGCCCCGGGTCCCGGTGGCCGGTGCCGGGACGCCACGAGGGAGGGGGCGGCGTGTTCTACCTCGTCGCGCGGTTCGTGCTCAAGCCGCTGTTCTGGCTGCTGTTCCGGCCGCGCGTGAGCGGCCGGGCCCACGTCCCGGACGACGGGCCGTTCATCATCGCGAGCAATCACCTGTCCTTCATCGACAGCATCGCCATCCCGCTGGCGTCCCCGCGGCGGGTGCACTACCTGGCCAAGGCCGAGTACTTCACCCGCTCCGGGCCCGGCGGCTGGCTCACCCGCACCCTGTTCACGGCGCTGGGGGCCATGCCGGTCGAGCGGGAGACCTCCCGCGCGGCGCAGGAGGCCCTCGACACCGCGCTCGGCGTGCTGCGCCGCGGCGAGGGCTTCGGCATCTACCCGGAGGGCACCCGCTCGCGCGACGGCCGCCTGGCACGCGGGAAGACCGGCGTCGCCTGGCTGGCGCTGACCGCCGACTGCCGCGTCGTCCCGGTGGCCGTCGCCGGGACCGACCGCGTGCAGCCGGTCGACTCCCGCTGGCCGCGCCCGCACCGGGTGTCGATCACCTTCGGGGCGGCGCTCGAGTTCCCCGAGCACCGCGGTCAGGCCGCCAAGGGCCGCCCGCGCCGCGAGGTCACCGACCGGATCATGGAGGCGATCGCCGACCTGTCCGGGCAGGAGAAGGCCGGCTGGGGGCAGCCGGCCGCATGAGCGGGGCCCTGCTCGTCGCCGGGACGACGTCGGACGCCGGCAAGTCGGTGGTCACGGCGGGCATCTGCCGCTGGCTGGCCCGCCAGGGCGTGCGCGTCGCGCCCTTCAAGGCGCAGAACATGAGCAACAACTCCATGGTCACCGCCGACGGCGCGGAGATCGGCCGGGCACAGGTCATGCAGGCGCAGGCCGCCGGGGTGGAGCCCGAGGCCGCGATGAACCCGGTGCTGCTCAAGCCCGGCGGCGACGACGCCAGCCAGGTCGTCGTCCTGGGCCGGCCGGTGGCCGAGGTGACCGCGCTGTCCTACCGGCCGATGAAGGCCGCGCTGCTCGAGCAGGTACTGGCCAGCCTCGCCGACCTGCGGTCGCGCTTCGACGTCGTGGTGTGCGAGGGCGCGGGGTCCCCCACCGAGATCAACCTGCGCGCCGACGACATCGCGAACATGGGCCTGGCCACCGCGGCCGGCCTGCCCGTCGTCGTGGTCGGCGACATCGACCGCGGCGGGGTGTTCCCCGCGCTGTACGGCACGGTCGCGCTCATGCCGCCCGCCGACCAGCGGCTGGTGGCCGGCTTCCTCGTGAACAAGTTCCGCGGCGACGTGCGCCTCCTGCGCCCCGGGCTCGACCGGCTGACCGCGCTCACCGGCCGGCCGACGCTCGGCGTGCTGCCGTGGCTGCCCGGCGCCGCCCTCGACGTCGAGGACTCCCTCGGCGTGCCCACCGGCGTCTCCTCGGCCGGGCCGCCGCACGGCGAGGAGGTGCTGCGCGTCTCGGTGGCCCGGCTGCCGCGGCTGTCGAACTTCACCGACCTCGACGCGCTGGCCGCCGAGCCGGGCGTGCTGGTCCGCTACGTCACCCGGCCCGAGGAGCTCGCCGACGCCGACCTGGTCGTGCTGCCCGGCACCCGGGCGACCGTGTCCGACCTGGCGTGGCTGCGCGCCACCGGACTGGCCGAGGCGGTCGGCCGCCGCGCCGCGGAGGGCCGGCCGGTGCTCGGCATCTGCGGCGGGCACCAGATGCTCGCCCGCACGATCACCGACGACGTCGAGTCGCGGGCGGGCACCGTGGCCGGGCTGGGGCTGCTGCCGGCCGACGTCGCCTTCGCGCGGGAGAAGACGCTGGGTCGCCCGTCCGGCGAGGCGCTGGGCCACCCGGTGCGCGGCTACGAGATCCACCACGGCGTCGTCACCTACGCGGACGGGGCCGAGCCCTTCCTCGACGGCGGCCGGGCCGGCGCGGTGTGGGGCACCACCTGGCACGGCGCGCTGGAGAACGACGGGTTCCGCCGCGCCTTCCTGGCCGAGGTGGCGCGGGCGGCGGGCCGGCGGTTCGTGCCGGCCCCGGACACCTCGTTCGCCGCGGTCCGCGAGCAGCGGCTCGACGCCCTCGGCGACCTGGTCGCCGAGCACGCCGACACCGCGGCGCTGTGGCGACTGCTCGAGGAGGGCCCGCCCGACGGCCTGCCGCTGCTCCCGCCGGGCGGCTCGTCCGGGGCGGCGGGGTAGGACGGCCTCGCCTCCCGGGCTACCGTCGGACCGTGCAGCCCGACCCGGTCCTGGCCTCCTACCGCCCGCCCTCGCAGCTGGTGCTGGACAAGGAGATCGACCACCTCGACGTCCACTGCCGGGCCCTCGTGGGCCTGTCGCCGTTCCTCACCCTGGCGACGGCGGACGCCGACGGGTTCCCCGAGGTGTCCCCCCGGGGCGGCGACCCGGGCTTCGTCAAGGTGCTCGACGAGCACCGCCTCGTGCTGCCCGACCGGCAGGGCAACAACCGGCTCGACAGCCTGCGCAAGGTCGCCGGGAACCCCAGGGTGGCGCTGCTGTTCTTCGTGCCGGGTCTCGAGGAGACGCTCAAGGTGTTCGGCACCGCCGAGCTGCTGCCGCCGGACGCGCTCGGCGTCGACCTGACCGAGTTCGGCCGGGCCCCGCGCTCGGTCATGGTGGTGACCGTCCAGCGGGCCTACCTGCACTGCGCGAAGGCGGTCATGCGCTCGGGGCTGTGGGACCCGGCGAGCCGGATCGACCGCGCCGCCCTCCCCCCGTTCGGCGTGATGATCCGCGACCACTGCGGTCTGGAGACGCCGCTGCCCGACGACGCCGTCATCCGGGCCGACCTCGCGCTGGAGCTCTGAGCGCCCGGTCCTGTCGGGGCGTCCTGCCAGGCTGCGGCCATGGCGACCGACTTCCAGGTGACGATCGACGCGACCGAGCCGCACGCGCTGGCCGACTGGTGGGCCGAGGCCCTCGGCTGGTCGGTGGAGGCCCAGGACGAGTCCCTCATCCGCGGCACGGTGGCGGCCGGGCACGCGTCGGAGGCCGACACGACCACCCACCGCGGCAGGCTCGTCTGGGCGGTGGGCGCGGCCATCACCTCGCCCGACCCCGGCCGGCCGCGGGTGCTGTTCCAGCGCGTGCCGGAGGCCAAGACGGTCAAGAACCGCGTCCACCTCGACGTCCGCGTGGGCGACGAGCGCCGCGAGGCCGAGGTGGCCCGCCTGCTGGGCATGGGCGCCACCGAGCTGTGGCGGTCCTCGCAGGGCCCGTTCACGTGGGCCACGCTCGCCGACCCGGAGGGCAACGAGTTCTGCGTGGCCTGAGGTCAGGCGGAGAGGTCGCGCGCCAGGCGGCGGGACACCACGGTGCGCTCGGCGATCCGGCGCACCCGGTTGCGGCGGCGCGTGCGCCCGCCGGCGAGGTAGCGCGCGTCCTCCACCAGCTGGAACGCGGCGAGCACGCTGGCACGCGGCTCGCGTACGAGTGAGACGGTCGCGACGACGGGCTGGGCCGAGGTCATGGGAGCCCCCTCTCCCGGGGAGCGATGGCTGCGCGCCCCGTGACGCAATGGTGCCCAGGAACCACGCTCCGGAACCAGAACTGGCCCGAATTGGTACCGGTGTGACGGACGGGACAGCTGTGACGGCGTCGGGGGTCTCCTACGGTGCCTCCATGGCCCGCCCGAGCCGCCTCGTCGACACCGTCCTCTCGCTCCTCCGCGCCGCCACCGCCACGCCGGCCCGCGCGGCCCGCGCCGCCCGCCCGGGCCGCCGCCGGGCCCCCTCGCAGCCGGCGTCCCGCCCGGCCCCGCGCGGGCCGGGCGCGACGCCCGGGGCCGTCGACACGCATTACCGGCCCCGCGCCGACGGGCACCCCGACCCCGGCGAGGTCGTGTGGGCCTGGGTGCCCTACGACGAGGGCGACGGCCGCGGCAAGGACCGGCCGGTGCTCGTGGTCGGCCGCCGCGGCGCGGAGCTGGTCGGGCTGATGCTCACCAGCAAGGACCACGACCGCGACGCCGCCGACGAGGCCCGGCACGGGCGCACCTGGATGGACGTCGGCAGCGGCGGCTGGGACCGGCAGGGCCGCCCGAGCGAGGTGCGCCTGGACCGGCTGCTGGTCCTCGACCCCGGGACCGTGCGCCGCGAGGGCGCCGCGCTGGACCGGGCGGTGTTCGACCGGGTCGTGGCCGCGGCCCGCCGGACCCAGGGCTGGTGACCCGCTAGAAGGGGACCTGCTGCGCGAGCAGTCCGGCGCCGGTGCCGCGGCCGGACAGCACCCGGCAGAACTCCACGGCATCGCACTCGACGTCCTCACCGCCCGCCCCTGCGGACCACGTGCCGCCCGCCGGGCCGGTGAGCCGCAGCCGGAACGGGCGCCCGTGCCGCTGCGCCCACTCCCGCACGACGTCGGCGACCAGGACGCCGTCGTGCTCCGGCGTGAGGACGGGCTCGCGGCCGGTGGCGCGGGCGACGTCGGCCCGGTGCATCCAGGTGTCGCGGGTGAGGACGACGTCGAGCAGGTACCCGAGCGACCACCACTCCCGACGGCCGCCCACTCCCTGCGCCTCGGGCAGCGGCAGCCGGCCGACGACCCGGGCGAGCCGGCGCCGGCCGCGGGCGGCCCGCGGTCCGACGTCGGCGAGGGCGGCCACCAGCTCCGGCACAGGGAGGTGCGCCTGCTCGCGGACCTGCAGCGCGGTCAGGGAGTCGACGCCGCCGCCCGCGCGGGCCGCGGCCGCGTTCTGGCGCACGAACTGCCCGGGCGAGGCGACCATCCGGGCCATCCCGAGGACGTGCCCCGCCATGGCCCGCACGTCCCAGCCGGGGCAGTCGGTCGGCCGCGCCCACTCGCCGGGCCCGAGGCCGGCGACCAGGTCGGCGAAGCGGCCGTACTCCGTGGCGGCCAGGCGCACCGCCGCGTCCCGGTCCAGGACGGCGGTGCGGCCCACGGCGAGCGAGGTCATGACGGCTCCCTCCGCCGGCGCGGGCGGTCGGGAGCGCGGGCCCGCACCGTGCAGGGGATGGTCGTCCCGGCGGGCAGCGGGGACAAGGGGTCCCGGGCCCGGCCGCTCAGTCGGCGCGCGCGGAGTCCCGCCGGTCCTGGGGCGCGCGCTGGCGCAGGTAGTAGACGCCGGCCTGGCCGGGCAGCGGCTGGAGGTCGTAGCGGGAGACGACCTTCGGGCCGTCGTGCAGGTGCACGTGCGTGACCGTCGGCAGCGGGTCGCCGTGGCGCGCGGCGCGGATCTCCACCCGGCCGTCGAGCGGGCCGCCCACGAACAGCAGGACGGCGTCCTCGGACGGGGCTGCGGTGGGGTCGACGTCGGTCAGCTCGGGCTCCTCCCTCGGCGCGGTCACCCGGACCAGGGTAGGCGGCCCGCGCCCCGCCTCCGGCCCTGCGCCCGGTCCGCCGCGCTCAGGTCCGCCGCAGCCGCCGGGCCACGAGCGGGGCGGCGAGCAGCATCACGAACAGCCGCAGCACCTGGACGGCGAGCACGAAGGTGGCGTCGGCGCCGGTCCCGGTGGCCGTGGCGAGGACGGCGTAGAGCCCGCCGGGCGTCGTCGCGAGGTAGCCGTCGAGCCGGCTGACCCCGGTGGACGCCGCCAGCACCTCGCCGAGGCCCGCGCAGGCGACCACCAGCCCGACGATGATCGCCAGCGCGAGCGGCAGGGCCCGCCCGACCGTGCGCAGGCTCGCCACGGTGAAGCGCAGCCCCACCTGCAGACCGATGAGCAGGAACGCCGCCGCCTCGACCGCCGCCGGCACGTCGGCGCCGCCGGAGAGCCCGGACAGGTCGGCCGCGGCGGCCAGCAGCAGCGGGCCCAGCAGCGCCGGCACCGGCAGCCGCACGAGGCGGGCGAGCGGGTAGCCGGCCAGGGCACAGGCGGCGGTGAACAGCAGCCCGGCCGGCCAGCCCGGGCCGTCCGGCGTCGCGGCGGTGGTCCCGGCCCCCGGGTCGGCGCCGTAGACCGCCGTGGCCACCACGGGCATGAGCACGACGATCAGCAGCACCCGCAGGTACTGCAGGACCGCCACCATCCGGTCGTCGGCGCCGAGGTCGCGGGCCATCGCGGTGATGCCCGACGCCCCGCCAGCGATCATCGCGAAGGCTCCGGTCACCGGGCTGATCCCCGGCTGCAGCCGCAGCAGCAGGCCGGCGCCGACCGTCAGCAGCAGCGTGGCGAGGGTGACCAGCAGGACCGGCACCGCGTCCTCGCCGATCGCGGCGAGGGTGTCGAGGTCGACCAGCGCGCCGATGGAGACCCCGACGACGGCCTGGGCCGCCATCGTCCCCGCGCGGGGGACGTCGAGCGCCCGGCGCCCGGCCAGCCCGCGGACCAGGCCGGCCAGCAGCCCGCCGAACAGTGCGGGCGACGGGACGCCGGCGAGGTCGAGCAGGACCGCGGCGCCGGCCGCCCCGGCGACGACCAGCGCGCCGTCGGCGAGCCGCCGGGGGTCGGGGCGGGCGGCCCTCACAGGCCGGCGATGCGGCGCAGCTCGGCGACGTGCGCGTCGAAGGCCCGGCGTCCCTCGCGGGTGAGCGACAGGCTGGTGCGCTGCCGGCTGGCGACGGTCGTCTTGCTCACCGCCACGTAGCCGGCCTCCTCGAGCTGCTTGACGTGCTTGGACAGCACCGAGTCGCTCACGCCCACGCGGTCGCGCACGGTGGCGAACTCCATCGTGTCGACGACGGCGAGCAGGCCGCAGATCTGCAGGCGCGGCGGCGGGTGGATGACCGCGTCGAAGTGCGGCGCGACGGCCGTCACAGCCCGCCCCCGCTGCGGAGCTCGGCGGCCCAGCGGCGGCCGTAGACGCGGCTGAGCAGGCCGGCGGCGAGACCGAGCACCGCGCCCGCCGGGACCATGACCCAGTGCTGGTCGAAGCCGACCGCCAGCACGAACGCCGGGACCAGGACGACGAGGACGAAGGCGCCCCAGGCGGCCATGACGCGCGGCGGGGTGTCCAGCCAGAGCCCCGTGCGGCGCCGGTAGGTGGAGACCAGCGCGCCGAGCCCCGCGCCGAAGAGCAGCAGCGCCGGGAAGGTCACCCAGAGGGAGTCGAGGGCGTAGGAGGCGAGGAAGCCGAACAGCAGCAGCCCGAGGGCGACGTCGTACCACCAGGGCTGCACGACCCGGTCGGCGAGCGCCGCCCGGTCGGAGCGCAGGGCGGCGAGCTGCGCGGCGGCGGTCTCGCGGTCGATGGCGTCGTTTTCCATGCCGGAAAGTGTGGACTGTCTCTTTCCGTTCCGTCAAGTCACCGCCCGGCCTGCCGCGCCGGAGTGTCGCGTGGTTCCATGACCGGGCCACAGCGACGGCAGTGGAGGAAGCCCGGTGCGACTCCGGCGCGGTCCCGCCACTGTGACCCGGACGCCTCGCCCGAGGCGCCCCGGGGAGTCAGGAACTCCCGCCGCCGCCTCCTGCCACCTCCGGGCGTGGACACCCGGGGAGAGGACCCGTGCACCCGCATGACGTATCCCTTCGGTGCCGTCGTCGGCATGGACGACATGCGGCTGGCCCTGCTGCTCAACGCCGTCTCCCCCGCCATCGGCGGCGTGCTGGTGCGCGGGGAGAAGGGCACGGCCAAGTCGACGACGGTGCGCGCGCTGGCCGCCGTCCTCCCGCCGGTCGCCGTCGTGCCCGGCTGCCGCTTCGCCTGCGACCCGGCCGCGCCCGACCCCGCCTGCCCCGACGGCCCGCACGAGCCCGGCGCGCCCGCACAGACCCGGCCCGCGCGGCTGGTCGAGCTGCCGGTCGGCGCGTCGGAGGACCGCGTCGTCGGCTCGCTGGACCTCGAGCGGGCGCTCACCGAGGGCGTGAAGGCCTTCGAGCCGGGGCTCCTCGCCGCCGCGCACCGCGGCGTCCTCTACGTCGACGAGGTCAACCTGCTGCACGACCACCTCGTCGACCTGCTGCTCGACGCCGCCGCGCTCGGCACCGCCTACGTGGAGCGCGAGGGCGTCTCGGTGCGGCACGCGGCCCGGTTCCTGCTGGTCGGGACGATGAATCCCGAGGAGGGCGAGCTGCGCCCGCAGCTGCTCGACCGGTTCGGCCTGACCGTCGAGGTGGCCGCGCCGCGCGACCCGGCGGTGCGCGCCGAGGTGGTCCGCCGGCGGTTCGCGTACGACGCCGACCCGGCCGGCTTCGCCGCGGCGTGGGCCGGCGAGGAGGCCGCGCTGGCGGAGCGGATCGCCGGCGCCCGGGCGCGGCTGCCGCACGTCGTCCTCTCCGACGCCGCCCTGCAGCAGGTCACCGCCGTGTGCGCCGCCTTCGACGTCGACGGGCTGCGCGCCGACCTGGTCACCGCCCGCGCCGCCGTCGCGCACGCCGCCTGGGCCGGCCGCGACGAGGTGACCGAGGACGACGTCCGGGTGGCCGCCCGCCTCGCCCTCCCCCACCGCCGGCGGCGCAACCCCTTCGACGCGCCGGGCCTCGACGACGACACGCTCGACCAGGCGCTCGAGGACTCCCGCCCCGAGCCCGGGCCCGACGAGGACCCGCCGCCGCCGCCGGACGGCCCCGACGACGACGGCGGCGGCGCGCCCCCGCCCCGGGACGACACCCCGCGCGCGGACGGCGACCCCTCCCCGGCGGAGGAAGGCCGATCGCGCGACGACGGCCCTCCCGACGAGGGTGAGGGACGCGGTGGAGCGCCGGCGGGCGAGCGGGCCGCGGTCGCGCCGTCGGACCCGTTCCGCGCGCGCCGGCTCGAGGTGCCCGGCGTGGGCGCCGGCGCGGCCGGGCGGCGGTCGAAGGCGCGCGCCGAGCGCGGACGGGTCGTGGGCTCCGTGCGCCCGAACGGCCCGGTGACCCGGCTGCACCTGGTCGGCACCGTGCTCGCCGCCGCGCCGCACCAGACCGCGCGCGGCCGCACCGGCCCCGGGCTGCGGGTGGCCCGCGAGGACCTGCGCCAGGCCACGCTCGAGGGCCGCGAGGGCAACCTCGTGCTGTTCGTCGTCGACGCCAGCGGGTCGATGGGCTCGCGGGCGCGGATGGGCGCGGTCAAGGGCGCGGTGCTGTCGCTGCTGCTCGACGCCTACCAGCGCCGCGACAAGGTCGGCCTGGTCACCTTCCGCGGCGCCGACGCCGGCCTCGCGCTGCCGCCCACCTGGTCGGTCGAGGCCGCGGCGGCCCGGCTGCGCGAGCTGCCCACCGGCGGGCGCACCCCGCTGGCCGCCGGCCTGCTGCGCGCCGCGGACACGCTCCGCGTGGAGCGGGTGCGCGACCCGCAGCGCCGGCCTCTGCTGGTCGTCGTCACCGACGGCCGCGCCACCGGGCCGCGCGGCACCGACGCCCTCGGCGCCGCGCACGCGGCCGCGCAGCGGCTGGCCGCCGACGGCACCGCCGCGGTGGTCGTCGACTGCGAGTCCGGGCCGGTCCGCCTGGGCCTGGCCGGCGTGCTGGGCGCGCACCTGGGCGCGCAGACGCTGCGGCTGGAGGAGCTCGCGGCCGAGTCGCTCGCCGCCACCGTCCGCTCCGTGCGAGAGGCCGCCTGATGCCGCAGGGACAGGTCACCGTCGTCCCGCAGGACGGGCTGACGACGCGGCAGCGCCGCAACCGGCCGCTGCTCGCCGTCCACACCGGGTCGATGAAGGGCAAGTCGACCGCCGCGTTCGGCATGGCGATGCGTGCGTGGAACCAGGGCTGGCCGATCGCGGTCTACCAGTTCGTCAAGAGCGCCAAGTGGAAGGTCGGCGAGGAGAACGCCCTCACCGCGCTCGGCCGGCTGCACGAGCAGACCGGCGAGGGCGGGCCGGTGGTCTGGCACAAGATGGGCTCGGGCTGGAGCTGGTCGCGCCGGCAGGGCACCGAGGTCGACCACGCCGCCGACGCCGCCGAGGGCTGGGCGCAGATCAAGCGCGACCTCGCCGCGGAGGCGCACCGCTTCTACGTCCTCGACGAGTTCACCTACCCGCTGAAGTGGGGCTGGGTGGACGTCGACGACGTCGTCGAGACGCTCGTGCACCGCCCGGGCACCCAGCACGTCGTCGTCACCGGGCGGGACGCGCCGCCCGCGCTGGTCGAGGCGGCCGACCTCGTCGTGGAGATGACGAAGGTGAAGCACCCGATGGACGCGGGCCAGAAGGGCCAGCGGGGGATCGAGTGGTGAACCCGCCGCGCCTGGTGGTCGCCGCCCCGTCGAGCAACGCGGGCAAGACGTCGGTGACCACGGGGCTGGTCGCGGCGCTCACCGCCCGCGGGCTCACCGTCTCGCCGCACAAGGTCGGCCCCGACTACATCGACCCCGGCTACGCCGGCCTGGCCGCCGGGCGCCCGGGCCGCAACCTCGACCCGTGGCTGGTCGGCGAGGAGCGGATCGCGCCGCTGTTCCTGCACGGCGCCCGCGGGGCCGACGTCGCCGTCGTCGAGGGGGTCATGGGCCTGTTCGACGGCGCCACGCACCCGCAGGTGGAGCCGGGCTTCGCCTCGACGGCGCACGTCGCGGGCCTGCTGCGCGCGCCGGTCGTGCTCGTCGTGGACGCCTCGTCGCAGGCGCGCAGCGTCGCGGCGCTGGTGCACGGGTTCGCCACCTTCGACCCCTCGGTGCGCATCGGCGGCGTGGTGCTCAACCGGGTCGGCAGCGACCGGCACGAGGCGATCCTGCGCGAGGCGCTCGGCGCCGCCGGCGTGCCCGTGCTCGGCGCGCTGCGGCGGATGGAGTCGCTGGCCACGCCGTCGCGGCACCTGGGCCTGGTGCCCGCGGCGGAGCGCTCGGCCGAGGCGCTGGCCACCGTGCGGCGCCTCGGCGAGGTGGTGGCCGCCGGGGTCGACCTCGAGGCCGTGCTGCGGCTGGCCCGCACCGCTCCCCCGCTGGCCGCGACGCCGTGGGACCCCGCCGCCGAGGTCACCCCCGTGGCCGGGCGGCCGCGGATCGCCGTCGCCGGCGGGCCCGCGTTCACCTTCGGCTACGCCGAGGACACCGAACTGCTCACCGCGGCCGGCGCCGAGGTGGTGACGGTCGACCCGCTGCGCGACGAGGCACTGCCCGAGCGCACCGCCGGGCTCGTCGTCGGCGGCGGCTTCCCCGAGGTCTACGCCGACGCGCTGTCGGCCAACGAGACCCTGCGGGCCGACGTCGCCGCGCTCGCCGCCCGCGGCGGGCCGATCGCCGCCGAGTGCGCCGGGCTGCTGTACCTGTCCCGCGAGCTCGACGGCGCGCCGATGTGCGGCGTCCTCGACGTCACCACGTCCATGACGCCGCGGCTGACGCTGGGCTACCGCGCCGCGGTGGCGGTCACCGACAGCGTGCTGGCCCCGGCCAGCACGCGGGTGCGCGGCCACGAGTTCCACCGCACCGCCGCCACCCCGCCCGCGGGGACGACGCCGGCCTGGCAGTGGTCGGCGGCCGGGCCCGAGGGGTTCGTCGCGGGCTCGGTGCACGCCTCCTACCTGCACCTCAACCGCGCCGGCAGCCCCCGGTTGACCGAGCGCCTCGTCACCGCCTGCGCCGCCGCGGCCGCGCGCGCCGACCGATCGGAGTCGCATGCACATCGCTGAGGGCTTCCTCCCGGCTCCGCACGCGATCGGCTGGACGGTCGCCGCCGCCCCCTTCGTCGTCCACGGCGCGCGCGCGGTGGTCAGGGAGGTGCGCGAGCGCCCGGAGTCCACCCTGCTGCTCGGCGCGGCCGGGGCGTTCACGTTCGTGCTCAGCGCGATCAAGCTGCCCTCGGTCACCGGCAGCTCCAGCCACCCGACGGGCACCGGGGCCGGGGCGGTGCTGTTCCGGCCGCCGGTGATGGCGCTGCTCGGCACGGTGGTCCTGCTGTTCCAGGCGCTGCTGCTCGCGCACGGCGGGCTGACGACGCTGGGCGCCAACGCGTTCGCCTTCGCCGTCGTCGGGCCGTGGGCCGGGTACGGCGCCTACCGGCTGGCCCGGTCGCTGGGCGCGGGCCTGCTGCCGGGCGTCTTCGTCGCCCTCGCGCTCGCCGACCTCGCCACCTACGTCACGACGTCGCTGCAGCTGGCGCTGGCCTTCCCCGACGCCGCCGGCGGGTTCGCCGGCGCGGCGGTCAAGTTCCTCGGCGTCTTCGCCGTCACCCAGGTGCCGCTGGCGGTCGCCGAGGGCCTGCTCGGCGTCCTGCTGTTCCGGGTGCTCACGGTCAACGCCCGCCCGGAGCTCGAGCGGCTCGGCCTGCTCCGCCCCGCTCCCCTCTCGACGACGGAGGAGGTCCGATGACCCGCCGCCGCGTCGTCACCGCGCTGCTCGTGCTCGCGGTGGTGGCCCTGTTCGCGCTGCCGCTGGTGCTCGACGGCGGTACCTCCGAGTACGCCGGCACCGACAGCCTGGCCACCGCGACGATCGAGGAGTCCGGCTACACGCCGTGGTTCGAGTCCGTGTTCAGCCCGTCGTCGAGCGAGGTCGAGTCCGGCCTGTTCGCGCTGCAGGCCGCGCTCGGCGGCGGCGTGCTCGGCTACGTCCTCGGGCGGCTGCGCGGCCGCCGGCAGGCCCGGGAGGCGAACCCGCCCGTCGAGGCGCCGTGACGGGCCTGGCCGTCGACGACGCCGCCTGGGCCAGCGCCTGGCGCACCCGCTCGCCGCTGGACAAGCTCGCCCTGTCCGCCGGGCTCGTCGTCTGCGCGCTCGTGCTGCCGGTGTGGCCCGGCGGCGTGCTCGTGGCGCTGGCCGCCGTCGCGCTGGCGCTGGGCCCCGCCCGCGTGCCGGCCCGCACGTTCGGGCGGGCGGTGCGCTGGCCGCTGGCCTTCGTCGCCGTCGGCGCGGTCACCGCCGTCGTGTCCGTCGACGGCGGCGGCCTGGGCTGGGCGCCCGACGCCGCCGCCCGCGCCGGCGAGCTGGTCGGGCACTCGGTCGCCGGCGGCGCGGCGGTGCTCCTGCTCGCCACCACCACGCCGATGAGCGACCTGCTGCCGGCGCTCACGAGGCTGCGCGTCCCGGCGGCCGTCGTCGAGGTCGCGTCGGTGACCTACCGGCTGCTGTTCGTGCTGCTGGAGAGCCTGCGCACCATCCGCGAGGCGCAGACCGCCCGGATGGGGCACGCCGGCTGGCGGCGGTCGCTGCGCTCGTCGGGGGCGCTGGCCGCCGCGGTGCTCACCCGCTCCTGGGACCGCGCCCGCCGCCTGCAGGAGGGCCTCGCCGGCCGCGGGATGGAGACCGGCCTGCGCGTGCTGCCCGAGGCCCGCCCCTCCTCGCCGGCGTTCCTCGCCGCGACCGGCGCGGGCCTCGCCGCCCTCGTCGCCGTCGGGGTCCTCGGCGCATGAGCCACCGCAGCCTGACCGCCGACGGGCTCGTCGTCGGCTACGAACGCGGTCGGCGGGTGCTCGACGGCGCCTCGCTGTCGATCCCCGCCGGGCGGCGGCTGGCGGTGCTGGGCGCGAACGGGTCGGGCAAGACGACGCTGCTGCGCTGCCTGTCCGGGGCGCTGCGCCCCGACGCCGGCGCGGTCGCCGTCGACGGCGCGCTGCTGCGGCACACCCGCGGCGGGCTGCGCGCGCACCGGCAGGAGGTGCAGCTGGTCCTGCAGGACCCCGACGACCAGCTGTTCAGCGCCTCGGTCGCCCAGGACGTCTCCTTCGGCCCGCTCAACCTCGGCCTGACCGACGACGAGGTGCGCACCCGGGTGGCCGAGGCGCTGGAGCTGCTCGCCGTCGACGGCCTGGCCGCCCGGCCCACCCACCAGCTGTCCTACGGCGAGCGCAAGCGCGTCGCGATCGCCGGCGCCGTCGCCATGCGCCCCTGCGTGCTGCTGCTCGACGAGCCGACGGCCGGCCTCGACCCCTCCGCCGTCGCCGAGGCGCTGGCCGCGCTGACCCGGCTGCAGGCGTCCGGGTCGACGGTCGTCATGAGCACCCACGACGTCGACCTGGCGCTCGCCTGGGCCGACGAGGTGGCCGTCGTCGTCGACCGGCGGGTGGTGCAGGGCGACCCCGCCGCCCTCCTCGCCGACGACGACCTGCTCGCCCGCGCGCGGCTGGGCCGGCCGTGGGCGCTGACCGTGGGCACCCGCCTGCGCGCGCTCGGCCTGCTCCCCGACGACGCGCCGCTCCCCCGCGACGCCGCCGCGCTGCTCGCCGCGCTCCCCGACCGCCCGGGTGTCTCCCCGTGGACGTGACCGTCGGCGTCGGCGCGGTCGCGGGGGTGTCGGCCGACGAGGTGCTCGCCGCCGTCGACGCCGCGCTGCCGGCCGGCGCCCGGGTGGCCGCGCTGGCCACCCTCGACACGCGCGCCGCCGAGCCGGGCCTGGCCGCCGCCGCGGCCGCCCGCGGCTGGCCGCTGACCGGGCACCCGGCCGCGCGGCTCGCCGCCGTGCCCGTCCCGACGCCGTCCGCCCGGGTCGCGGCCGCGGTGGGGACGGCGTCGGTGGCCGAGGCGGCGGCGCTGCTCGGCGGCGACCTGCTGGTGGTGCCCAAGACCGCGCACGGCCGGGTCACCGTCGCGGTCGCGGCCTCCCCCGACCTCCACCACCACGGCGACCTCGACCTCGCGCCCGGCCTCACCGACCTCGCCGTCAACGTCCGCGCCGGCAGCCCGCCGCCGTGGCTGCGCGAGGTGCTGCGGCGGGCGCTGGACGACGTCGCCGCCTATCCCGACCTGCGCCCGGCCCGCGCCGCGGCCGCCGCCGCGCACGGCCGCGACCCCGCCGAGGTGCTGCCAACCGCCGGCGCCGCCGAGGCGTTCGTGCTGCTCGCGCGGGCGCTGCGGCCCCGCCGCGCCGTCGTGGTGCACCCGTCGTTCACCGAGCCCGAGGCGGCCCTGCGCGCGGCCGGGCACCCCGTCGAGCGGCTGCTGCTGGACCCGCCGGCGCACCGGCTGGACCCGGCGGCGGTCCCCGCGGACGCCGACCTCGTCGTCCTCGGCAACCCGACCAACCCGACGTCGGTGCTGCACCCGGCGGACGACGTCGCCGCGCTCGCCCGCCCCGGCCGCGTGCTGCTGGTCGACGAGGCGTTCGCCGACACCGTGCCCGGCGAGCCGGAGTCGCTCGCGGCCCGCACCGACCTGCCCGGGCTGGTCGTGGTCCGCAGCCTGACCAAGACGTGGGGGCTGGCCGGGCTGCGCGTGGG
This sequence comes from Geodermatophilus sp. FMUSA9-8, assembly GCF_037034165.1. Classification (NCBI taxonomy): domain Bacteria; kingdom Bacillati; phylum Actinomycetota; class Actinomycetes; order Geodermatophilales; family Geodermatophilaceae; genus Geodermatophilus; species Geodermatophilus sp. FMUSA9-8. The sequence goes on from NZ_JBAGKE010000005.1 coordinate 208,177, forward strand.
CTACGCGCTCGGCCCGCGGGACCTGGTCGCCGCGATGGCCGACGCGCAGCCGCACTGGCCGCTGTCGACGCCGGCGATCGCCGCGCTGGCCGCCTGCACCACCCCGGCCGCGCGGGCCGAGGCCGACGCGGCCGCCCGCGAGCTCGCCGCGCACCGGGCCGCGCTGCTGGCCGCGCTCCCGCCCGGGCTCGTGGTCGCCGAGCCCCGCTCCTCGTTCGTCCTGCTGCGCGTGCCCGGCGGCGAGCGGGTGCGCGCCGCGCTGCGCGGGCGCGGCTGGGCGGTGCGCCGCGGGGACACCTTCCCCGGCCTGTCCCCCGACCACCTGCGGGTGGCCGTGCGCGACCCGGGGACCTCGCGTGCGTTCGCCGCGGACCTCGCTGCGATCCTTGACGACGCCGAGCAGTCCCTGGTCCCGATGCCGACGACGACGTCGCAGCAGGCCGCCGTCCCGGAGGAGCACCGCTGAGCGCCACGCCCGTCGACCCCGCGAGCGGGGTGGTCTACCCCGTCGGCCTGCGCCTGCTCGACCGCCGCGTCGTCGTGGTCGGCGGCGGCTCGGTCGCCCACCGCCGGGTGGCCGGGCTGCTCGAGGCCCGCGCCCGGGTGACCGTCGTCAGCCCCGAGGTCACCCCGGCGCTCGAGGCGCTGGTGGAGCCGGGCTCGCTGACCTGGGTGCGCCGCCGCTACGAGCCCGGCGACCTCGACGGCGCCTGGTACGCCGTGGCCGCCACCGACGACCCCGCCGTCAACGCCGCGGTGGCCGAGGAGGCCGAGCGGCTGCGGGTGTTCTGCGCCCGTGCCGACGACCGGTCGGCCTCCAGCGTGTGGACCCCGGCGGTCGGCCGGCAGGGCGACCTCGTGGTCGGCGTGCACGGCGGCGGCGACCCGCAGCGCGCGGTCGGCGTGCGCGACGCCGTCGTCGCCGGCCTGACCGACGGCAGCATCCGTGACCGCGCCGCCCGCGAGCCCGAGGGCGGGCGCACCGGCAGCGTCGTCCTCGTCGGCGGCGGTCCGGGCGACCCCGGGCTGGTCACCGTGCGGGGGCAGCAGGCGGTCGCCCAGGCCGACGTCGTCCTCGCCGACCACCTCGCGCCGCAGGGGCTGCTCGCCTCGCTGCCCCCGGAGGTCGAGGTCATCGACGCCTCGAAGCTGCCCCGCGGCCGGTCGATGGCGCAGGAGCAGATCAACGCGCTGCTCGTGGAGCACGCGCTGGCCGGCAAGCGGGTGGTGCGGCTCAAGGGCGGCGACCCGTTCGTCTTCGGCCGCGGCATGGAGGAGCTCGAGGCCTGCGTCGCCGCGGGCGTGCCGGTGGAGGTCGTGCCCGGCGTGACCAGCGCGATCGGCGTCCCGGGCCTCGCCGGCATCCCGGTCACCCACCGCGGGCTGACCCACGAGTTCGTCGTCGTGTCCGGGCACGTGCCGCCGGGGCACCCGCAGTCGCTGGTCGACTGGTCGGCGCTGGGCCGGCTGCGCGGCACGGTCGTGGTGCTGATGGGCGTCGACACCGCGCCGGCGATCGCCGCGGCGCTCGTCGAGCACGGCCGCGCGCCCGGCACGCCGGTCGCCGTGGTCGCCGACGGCTCGACGCCCACCCAGCGCGTCGTGCGCACGACGCTGGCCGGCCTCGCGCGGACCCTCGCCGACGAGGGCATCCGCCCGCCGGCGGTGTGGGTGGTCGGCGACGTGGTCGGTCTGGCTCCGCGGCTGGACCAGCCTCCGGCGTGAGGGCGGCTGCGTTCGCGCTCGCCCCGCTCCTGCTCGCGCAGGGCGCCGGGGTGCGGCGGCGGACGCCGGTGCTCCCGGAGGCGGCGGGCCCCCGCGCGGGCAGCGTCCCCGGGGACGGGCCGCCGCTCACCGCCGCGGTGCTCGGCGAGTCCACCGCCGCGGGGGTCGGGGTGGCCCGGCAAGAGGACGCGCTGGCCGGCCGGTTCGCCGCGGCGCTGGCCGCGGCGAGCGGGCGGGAGGTGCGCTGGCGGCTGTCGGCCCGCACCGGCACGACGGCGGCGCAGGCCACGCCGCGGCTGGTGCCGGGGCTCGCCGGGCCGCCGGCCGACGTCGTCCTGGTGGCGCTCGGCGTCAACGACACGCTGCGGCTGCGCTCGCCCGCCGCCTGGCTGCGCGACGTCACCGCCCTGCTCGACGCGCTCGCCCCGCTCACCGCGCCCGGCGGGGTCACCGTGCTCGCCGGGCTGCCCGACCTCGGCCGCTTCCCCACCCTGCCGCAGCCGCTGCGCGGCGTCCTCGCCCGGCAGGCCCGCGACCTCGACGCCGCGCTGGCCGGGCTGGCGCGGCCCGGGGTCCGGCACGCGCCGGCGCCGCCGCTGGACGGGCCGGGCCTGTTCGCCGACGACGGCTTCCACCCCGGCGCGGCCGCCTGCCGGCTGTGGGCCGACGCGCTCGCGCGGGTCGCGCTCGCCGCGCCGTCGTAGCGTTGCCACTGCGGATGTAGCAGTCCTACTATCTCGCCACCGACAGATCGGAGGCGACGATGCCCCGTCCCGACAGTCCCGACGACCCGGTGGTCGACGTCCGCGGCCTGCGGATGGCCTACGGCACGAACGAGGTGCTGACCGGCGTCGACCTCACCGTCTCCGCGGGCGAGGTGGTCTGCCTGCTCGGCCCGAACGGCGCCGGCAAGACCACGACGATCGAGATCCTGGAGGGCTTCCGCGCCCCCTCCGCGGGCACCGTCCGGGTGCTCGGCGAGGACCCGATGCGGGCCGGCGACGCCTGGCGGGCCCGGGTGGGGGTGGTGCTGCAGTCCTGGCGCGACCACGCCCGCTGGACCCCGCGCCGCCTGCTCACCCAGCTCGGCGACTACTACGCGCCGTACTCCACGCCCGAGCGCCCGCGGCCCTACGAGGTCGGCTGGCTGCTGGACACCGTCGGGCTCACCGAGCACGCCGACCGCAAGATCGTCGGGCTCTCCGGCGGCCAGCGGCGCCGGCTCGACGTCGCGGTGGGCATCATCGGCCGCCCCGAGCTGCTGTTCCTCGACGAGCCGACGGCGGGCTTCGACCCGCAGGCCCGCCGCGACTTTCACGACCTCGTGCACCGGCTGTCCGACCTCGAGGGCACCACGATCCTGCTGACCACGCACGACCTCGCCGAGGCGGAGAAGCTGGCCGACCGGATCCTCATCCTGGCCGGCGGCCGGATCGTCGCCGACGGCAGCGCCGACGAGCTGGGCCGCCAGGTCGCCGGCAGGTCGGAGGTGCGCTGGGCCTGCGGCGCCGAGCACTTCGTGCACCCGACCGACGACGTCGTCGCCTTCGTCCGCCGCCTGTTCGAGCAGCACGGCGGGGAGCTCACCGACCTCGAGGTGCGTCGAGCGAGCCTCGAGGACACCTACCTGGCCATGGTGCAGCGGTTCGAGTCCGGCGCCCGGACCGAGCCGGTGCTCGAGGAGGTCGTGCGATGAACCCGACCCGGCACGCGATCGGCCTGGGCCTGCGCCGCGGCTGGACGGAGTTCCTGCAGAGCGTGCGCAGCCCGCAGGACCAGGGCTTCTACCTGTTCACGGCGGTCGGCACGGTGCTGCTGCTGTGGTTCAACCGGGACAACGAGATCGGCGACTCGGGGATCTTCTACCCGACCTACGCACTGCCGAGCATCCTCGGCGCCCTGGTGGCCTTCGGCGTGGTCATCGGCCCCGCGTTCGCCCTGGCGATGGAGCGCGAGGACGGCACGCTGCTGCGGCACAAGGCGCTGCCGCACGGCATGCAGGGCTACGTGACCGGGCAGCTCACCTACCACTCGCTGAGCCTGCTGCCCTCGCTGCTGACCATCCTCGTGCCGAGCCTGCTGCTGTTCGACGGGCTCATGTCCGGCGGGGCCGCCGGCTGGCTGACCGTGGCGTGGGTCGTCGTCCTGGGCCTGCTGGCCACGCTGCCGCTCGGCATGGTGCTCGGCTCGGTCGTGCCCGGCACGCAGAAGGTGGGCACCTGGGGGATGCTGCCGGTCCTCACGCTGACCGCGATCTCGGGGATCTTCTTCCCGCTGCAGGCGCTGTGGGGCTGGGTGCAGGGCCTCGCGCAGGTCTTCCCCGTCTACTGGATCGGCCTGGGCCTGCGGTCGGCCTTCCTCCCCGACGCGGCGGTGACCCTCGAGGTGGGCGACTCCTGGCGCACCGGGCTCACGGTGCTGGTGCTCGCCGCCTGGGCCGTGGCCGGCGCGCTGGTCACCCCGCGGGTGCTGCGCCGGATGGCCCGCCGGCAGTCCGGCTCCACGGTCGAGGCGGCCCGCGAGGCGTCTCTGCAGTGGGTGCGGTGAGCGGCGACCGCGACGCGGTCTACAACCGGATCGCCCTCCTGCGCGCCGAGCAGGGGGTGACCCGGCGCGACCTGGCCGACGCGCTCGGCGTGCACTACCAGACGGTCGGCTACCTGGAGCGCGGCGAGTACAACCCCAGCCTGCACCTGGCGCTGCGCATCGCGGAGTTCTTCGGGCTGCCGGTGGAGGTCGTCTTCTCCACCCGGCCGTTCCCGCGGATCAGCGACGCCGCCCGCCCGGCCGATCCCCCCGCCGCGGCCGGCTGACGCTCAGACGACGTCGGCGAAGACGACGGTGTTGTCCTCGCTGGCGCCGGCCTCCTCGTCGTACTCCCCGCCGCAGGTGACCAGCGCGAGGTCGGCGCCCTCCGGGTGGCCGTTGAGCGCCTCGGCCAGCGCGGGCGTGGCCTTGTCCAGGCCGGTCACCGGCTCGCCGAGGACCCGCAACCGGAGCACCGCGCCGCCGGCGTCGACGAGCACCACCTCGTCGCCGGCGGACAGCCCGGGCAGCGGGTCGAAGACGGCGCCGCCGTCCGCCCCGGCGTGACCGAGGAGGACGGCCATCCGCCCGGAGCCGGGCGCGGGCCCGTCGGACCACCACGACGTCGTCCGCATCGACGCCGGCACGCCGTAGCCGTCGACGGCCTCCCCGGTGAAGGGGTTCTCGTACCGCACGGTGCCGCGGGTCTCGACGGCGGTGTCGACGCCGATGGCCGGGATGGCGATGCGCGCCGGGACGACGGGCCCGTCGGCCGGGGCGCCCGCGGCGGGGAGGGCGGGCACCTCCCCGGTCGCCGGGACGGCCGGGAGGGAGACCGCCGGCGGCGCGGCGGCGTCGGCCGCCGGGCGTCCGGTCCAGACGAACACCCCGGCCCCGGCGAGCAGGACGACGAGGAAGGCCAGCAGCGGCAGCCGCTGGCCGGAGAGCTCACGGGCGACGGACCGCACGGGACCGCACCCGGGAGACGGCGGCGCCGGTGGCGCCGGCGACCAGCACGCCGCCGCCGAGCAGCGCGAGCGGCACGCCACCGGCGTCGTCGGACCGGGGGGCCGCGACGGTCCCCACGGCCCCGTCGCCGCCGGTCGGCGCGTAGCCCAGGTACCGCACGGGGTGCTCGCCCGCCGGCGTCGCGGCGGGCGCGGCCGGTGGCGGCGCCTCGTGCGCCGGCTCCGGCGCGGGTGTCCCGGGAGCGGCCGGCAGCGTGGGCAGGCAGGCCTGGAAGGCGGCGAGCAGCTCCTCGACGTCGGTGGCCACCTGCCCGGCGGCGGGGCCGAGGGGAGCCGGGTCGAGCGCCGGCGGCTGCCCGGACGCGAGCCCGGTCAGCGCGCCCTGCAGCCCCGCGACCAGGTCCTGCACCGCCGCCGCCGGGTCCTGCGACAGCACCCCGTCCAGCAGGCCCCGGACGCCGTCGGCCACACCCTGGACGCAGTGCTCCGGCACGCCGAGGGGGGTGAGCGCGGACTGCAGGCCGGACACGAGCTCCTGCGGGAGCGGCGGCACCGGGCCCTCCTCCGCGGGGGCCGGTCCGGCGGGCGGCTGCTCGCCGGCGCCGGCGCCGGCGCCGGGCAGCGGCAGCGGCAGGGCGTCGGCGCCGGGGGCCGGCGGCGGGGCGGCGTCGTCCCCGCCCTGCCCGTCCCCGCCCTGCTCCTCCCCGCCCTGGCCGGTGACCGCCTGCTCGAGCGTGGTCACGACCTCCTCGAGCGGCGCCGGCGCGTCGCCCGGTGCGGCCGCGGCCACGCCGGGCACCCCGACGACCGCGGCGGCCAGACCGGTGACGAGCAGCGCCCGGCGGCCGCGCGGCCTGCGGGTCGGGGAGCGGTGCGAGGACGGCGACAACGGGACCCCCAGGGGATGTCAGGACAGGAGCGGCGTTCCTGTCCCGGGGGAACGACCGTGACAGCGATCGGTGACGGACCCCTCCGTCCTCCCGGTCCGCCGTACCACTCCGTAGCTGACCGGTGACCCCGCTCAGATGTTGGCGGCGTCCGGCGGCGGCGCGTCCGGCAGCGGCGCGGCGACGCCGGTGCCCCCGGCCGGGGTCGCGGGCATGCCGACCGTGTAGCTGGTCATCGACAGCGAGCCGTACGCGTAGCCGTCGACGAGGACGTCCGCCGTCGTGCCCGTGGCCGCCGCGATGCCCGCCAGGTACAGCAGCGGCAGGAAGTGGTCGGGCGTGGGGACGGCGAGGTCGAAGTCGCGGTGCCCGTCGAGCCGGGTCACCGACGCGGGGTCGGTGAGCAGGCACTCGCGGGCGGCGTCGTCGAAGCGCCGGGCCCAGTCGAAGCCGGCGTCGGGCATGGCCCGGCTGACCCCGCCGAGGTTGTGCACGACGTTGCCGCTGCCGACGACCAGCACGCCGTCCTCGCGCAGCGGCGCGAGCGCGGCACCCAGCTGGAAGTGGTGGTCGGCGCCCTTGAGCGCGTTGATCGACAGCTGCGCCACCGGGACGTCGGCGTCGGGGAAGGCGTGCCGCAGCACCGACCAGGCGCCGTGGTCGATGCCCCAGCTGTCCACGTCGGCGCCCACCCAGGTGGGGGCGACGACGTCGGCCACCTGCTCCTGCAGCTCGGGCAGGCCGGGCGCCGGGTACTCGACGTCGAAGAGCTCCGGCGGGAAGCCGAAGAAGTCGTGGATGGTGCGCGGCCGCGGCATCGCGGTCACCGCCGTGGCGTGCACGTACCAGTGCGCCGACACGACGAGGACGGCGCGCGGGCGCGGGACGGCGCGGCCGAGCGCCGCCCAGGCCTCGGTGTAGCGGTTGCGCTCGAGCGCGTTCATCGGGTTGCCGTGGCCGATGAAGGCAGCGGGCATGACGGTCACTCGGTTCTCCCCCTCCGTCGTCGGCGCGCTCCCGACCGGATCATCGCCTCCCCGGCTCCGGAGCGCGAGGGGCGGCGAGGACGGCGGCCCGCCCGGCCGGGGGCAGCCGGCGCAGCAGCGGGGACAGCCGGCGGGCGCCCGGGCCCTCGCGGCCGGCGACGTCGCCGGGGTTGGACAGCGCGCAGGAGGCGAGCGACAGGCAGCCGCAGCCGATGCACGACGTCAGCCCGTCGCGCAGCTGCTCGAGGGCGGCGATCTGCCTGTCGAGCCGGTCGCGCCAGTCGCGCGAGAGCCGCTCCCAGTCGCGGGCCGACGGGGTGCGCCCGCCGGGCAGCGAGGCCAGCGCGGCGCGGATCTCCGGGAGCGACAGCCCGACGTTCTGGGCCGCGCGGACGAAGGCCAGGCGGCGCAGCACCGAGCGCGGGTAGCGGCGCGCGCCGCCCGGCGCCCGCTCGGCGGTGATCAGGCCCTCGGCCTCGTAGTGGCGCAGCGCCGAGTGGGCCAGGCCCGAGCGGGCGGCCACCTCCCCGATCGCGAGCAGCTCCACGGCACCCCCTTGACCTGAAGTCGACTTCAGGTCCGAGCGTAGCCCCATGACACCCACCGCCCTGGTCACCGGCGCCTCCCGCGGGCTCGGCCTGGCCCTCACCGCCGCCCTGACGCGCCGCGGCACGCGCGTCGTCGTCGACGCCCGCGACGCCGCCCGGCTCGCCGCCGCCGTCGGCGCCCTCCCCCACCGCGACCTGGTGACCGCGCTGCCCGGCGACGTCACCGACCCCGCCCACCGCGCCGCCCTCGCCCGCGCCGCCGGCGACCGGCTCGACCTGCTGGTGCTCAACGCCTCCGCCCTCGGCCCGGCACCGCTGCCGCGCCTGGCCGACCTCCCGCCCGCCGCGTTCGAGGAGGTGCTGCGGGTGAACGCCGTCGCGCCGCTCGCCCTCGTGCAGGCCGCGCTGCCGGCCCTCGAGCGCGCCGGCGGCACCGTCGTGTCGGTGAGCAGCGACGCCGCCGTCGAGGCCTACGAGGGCTGGGGCGGCTACGGCGCGAGCAAGGCCGCACTGGACCTGCTCACCGCCGTCCTCGCCGTCGAGCACCCCGGCCTGCGCGTGCTCGCCGTCGACCCCGGCGACATGGCCACCGACATGCACGCCGCCGCCGACCCGGACGCCGACCCCGCCGGCCTGGCCGACCCGGCCGACGTCGCGGCCGCGCTGCTGGACCTGCTGGACGGCGACGTCGCGGGCCCGCGGGTGCGGCTGGCCGACCTGACGCCGGCGGCGCGGCCGTGACCGCCGCGCAGGCGTCGGTCCCCGTGGGGGCGGTGCCGATGGGCTCGGTGGCCACCGGGCCGCCGGAGCGCCGCGGCCTGGCCCGCGACGGCGTGCGGCTCCTGGCCGTCCGCCCGGGCAGCCTCACCTCCGCCCGCTTCCGCGACCTGCCCGACCTGCTGGAGCCCGGCGACCTGCTGGTCGTGAACACCTCCGCGACGCTGCCCGCCCGGCTGACCGCCCGCCGCGCCGACGGCTCCCCCGCACCGCTGCACGTGTCGACGGCGCTCGACGACGGCTCGTGGGTGGTCGAGGTGCGCCGCCCGGACGACGACGGCCCCGAAACGCGGCTGGAGCCCGGCACCGCGCTCGACCTGCCCGGCGGGGTGCGCCTGGTGCTGCGCGCGGGCTTCCCCGACCCGGGGACGCCCGGGCGGCTGTGGCGTGCGCGCGCGACCCCCGCGGTGGCGGTGCCCGCGTACCTGGCGCGGCACGGCGAGCCGGTGCGTTACGGGTACCTGACGGCGCCGGTGGCCCTCGCCGACGTCCGCAACGTCTACGCCACCCAGCCCGGCAGCGCGGAGAACGCCAGCGCCGGGCGCCCGTTCACCGACCGGCTGCTCGTCCGGCTGATGGCCCGCGGCGTCCCGGTGGTCCCGCTGGTGCTGCACGCCGGCGTCTCCAGCCCGGAGGTCCACGAGCCGCCGGCACCCGAGCGCTACCGCGTCCCGGAGGTCACCGCCCGGCTGGTGACGGCGACGCGGGACGCCGGGCGGCGGGTGGTCGCCGTCGGCACCACGGCCACCCGGGCGCTGGAGACCGTCACCGGCGAGGACGGCGTGACCCGCCCCGGCGAGGGCTGGACCGACCTCGTCCTCGGCCCGGAGCGGCCGGCGCGCGCGGTGACCGGCCTGCTCACCGGGCTGCACGCGCCGGAGGCGAGCCACCTGCAGCTGCTGCGGTCGGTGGCCGGCGGGGACCTGGTGGCCCGCGCCTACCGCGCCGCGGCCGAGGGCGGGTACCTGTGGCACGATTTCGGCGACTCCATGCTGTTTCTGCCCTGAGCCTCAGGCGGGCAGGTGGCAGACGGCCTCCAGGTTGATGCCGTGCGGGTCGTCGACGAAGCCGCCGTAGTAGTCGTCGTGGTACTCGGGACGCACGGCGGGCGCCTCGCGCTCCCGGGCCCCCGCCGCCAGCGCCGCCTCGTGGAAGACCCGCACCTCCTCACGGGTGTCGACGGTGAAGGCAAGGTGCATGTTCGTGCCGACCGTCCCCTCGTCGACGAGCCAGAAGTACGGCTTGCGGTCCGGCCAGCCGTAGCCGGTCATCGCCGGCCGCGTCCCGTCCGGGTCGGCGGGGATCACCAGCATCTTGGTGATGCCGATCGAGGCCAGCACCGGGTCGTAGAAGGCCACCGCCGCGGCGAGGTCGGGGACGGCGATGTTGAGGTGGTCGATGCGGGAACCGGAGCGGTCGATCACGGGATCCTCCTGGTGGTTGCGCTGTCCGGGATGACTCTCCGCTGGAGTATCTTCACCGTCAAGGCATCGAGGGGAGGCGCCGTGCCCGAGGAGCGGGACCCCGGGGAGCACCGCGAGCGGCTGCTCCTCGGGCTGCGCGCCTTCGCGGGCGCCTACGCCGAGCTGACGCGGAGCTTCGCCGGGTGGCTGGGGCTGCACGCCACCGACGCGCGCGCCCTCGTCGAGATCCTCACGGCCGAGGACGGCGGCGTCCCGCTGTCCCCCGCGCGGCTGGCCGAGCGGCTGGGCCTGTCGTCCGGGGCGACGGCGACCCTCCTCAACCGCCTCGAGGACGCGGGGTACGTGGTGCGGTCCCGGGAGCACGCCGACCGCCGGGTGGTCACCGTCCGGGCGCACGCGACGATCGCCCCGGCGGCGCGCGACTACTTCACGCCGCTGGCCCGCCGGCTCGACGCGATGCTGGCCGGGTACCGCGACGAGGACCTGGCCCGCAGCGGCGACCTGCTGGCGGACCTCGAGACCACGATGGCCGCGGTGCTCGCCGACGCCGCGGCCCGCCCTCCCCGGGAGGCCTGACCGTCACCAGAGGCCGGCGGCGTCCTCCAGCAGCAGGCGGCGGTGCTCCGGGGCCCGGGCCGGGCAGGCGGTGCACATCGGCTGCCCGGGCAGCCGGACCAGCAGGCAGCAGGAGGCCCGCCGCACGAACCGGGTGCCGCCGACGTCGGTGTACCGCGGCGCGGGCATCGGGTGCCCGACGGCGGCGGCGACGGGCGCGGCCAGCGCGGTCACCGCCGCGACGTCGCCCAGCGCCCGACCGAGCGCGAGCAGCCGGCCGGCCAGCGAGTCGGTGGCCACCGCCCACAGCGGCCGCTCCCGCATCCCGCCCGCCTCGGCCACCGCCGCGACCGCGGCCGCGAGCGCCGCCCGGAGCTCCCCGGCGGGGTCGTCCCCGGCCGGCGCCGACGACACCCCGCCCAGCAGCACGCCCCCGACCTCGTACAGCGTCGTGTCGGCCAACCGCGCCGACAGCGGGCGCCCGGTGGCCAGGCCCGCGGCCACCGGCGTCAGCAGCACCGCCGACGCCGAGTACCACCACACCGTGGCGAGGGCCCGCCGGTCGGCGCTGCGGTGCCGGGCGCCCAGCGCGGCCACCCGCTCCGCCGTCCACCCGGGGTCGGCCAGCAGGGCCGCCGGGACCCGGCGCGCGGAGGGCGGCGCGAGCAGACCGAGGCCGGCCGCGCCGGGCACCCGGGCCGCCACCACCGCCTGCGGTCCGCCGTCCACCGGGCCAGTGTCCGCGAGACCGCCGCAGCCCGGCCGCACAGGGCCGCGCCGCGCGGTCCCGGGGGCCCTACGGTGTGTGCTGGCACACGCCGCCCTCCCGGCGGCGGACCAGACCCGAGACGGAGGGAGCCCCACGTGAGCGAGTCGACCGGGCCGGAGGGCCGCCGCTTCCCGGCGCCGCAGCAGCTGGCCGCCGCCGCGAACGTCGGCCCGGACGTGTACGCCGAGGCCGACCGCGACCGCCTGGCCTTCTGGGAGACCCAGGCGCGCCGGCTGAGCTGGGCGCAGGAGTGGGACGAGGTGCTCGACTGGAGCAAGCCGCCGTTCGCCAAGTGGTTCGTCGGCGGGAAGCTCAACGTCGCCTACAACTGCCTCGACCGGCACGTGGAGGCCGGCCACGGCGACCAGGTGGCCTACCACTGGGAGGGCGAGCCCGGCGACACCCGCACGCTCACCTACGCCCAGCTCACCGAGGACGTCTGCCGGGCCGCGAACGCGCTGCTCGAGCTCGGCGTGCAGGCCGGTGACCGCGTCGCCATCTACATGCCGATGATCCCCGAGACGGTCGTCGCGATGCTGGCCTGCGCCCGCATCGGCGCCGTCCACATGGTCGTCTTCGGCGGCTTCTCCGCCGACGCGCTGGCCAGCCGGCTCGACGACGCCGGCGCCGTCCTCGTCATCACCGCCGACGGCGGCTACCGCCGCGGCGCGCCGAGCGCGCTCAAGCCCGCCGTCGACGACGCCGTCGGCCGCAGCCCCGGCGTCCGCAACGTGCTGGTGGTGAAGCGGACCGAGCAGGACGTCGAGTGGACCGAGGGCCGCGACCTGTGGTGGCACGACGTCGTCGACCGGCAGTCGCCGCAGCACACGCCCGAGGCGTTCGACGCCGAGCACCCGCTCTACATCATGTACACCTCGGGCACGACGGCGAAGCCGAAGGGGATCCTGCACACCTCCGGCGGCTACCTCACCCAGGTCGCGTTCACCCACTGGGCGACGTTCGACCTCAAGCCCGACACCGACGTCTACTGGACCGCGGCCGACGTCGGCTGGGTCACCGGCCACAGCTACATCGTCTACGGGCCGCTGGCCAACCGGGCGACGTCGGTGATGTACGAGGGGACGCCGGAGACGCCGCACCGCGGCCGCTGGTTCGAGCTCATCCAGAAGTACGGCGTGACGATCCTCTACACCGCCCCGACGGTGATCCGGACGTTCATGAAGTGGGGCGAGGACATCCCCGCCGGCTTCGACCTGACCTCGCTGCGCCTGCTCGGCTCGGTGGGCGAGCCGATCAACCCCGAGGCGTGGCTCTGGTACCACCAGAACATCGGCGGCGGCCGCTGCCCGATCATGGACACCTGGTGGCAGACCGAGACCGGCGCGCACATGATCACCCCGCTGCCCGGCGTCACCGACCTCGTCCCGGGCTCCGCGCAGCACCCGTTCCCGGGCATCTCCGCGAAGGTCGTCGACGACGAGGGCAACGAGCTCGGCGACGACTCGACCGGCCTGCTGGTGCTCACCGAGCCGTGGCCGTCGATGCTGCGCACCATCTGGGGCGACGACGACCGCTACGTCGACACCTACTGGTCGCGGTTCGGGACGAACGTCTACTTCGCCGGCGACGGCGCCAAGAAGGACGCCGACGGCAACATCTGGCTGCTCGGCCGGGTCGACGACGTCATGAACGTCTCGGGGCACCGCATCTCGACCACCGAGGTCGAGTCCTCGCTGGTGGGCCACCCGACCGTGGCCGAGGCCGCCGTCGTCGGGGCGTCGGACCCGACGACCGGGCAGGGCATCGTCGCCTTCGTGATCCTGCGCGGGTCGGCCGAGGACTCCGGCGAGGACCTCGTGCAGACGCTGCGCAACCACGTCGCCCGGGACATCGGCCCGATCGCCAAGCCGCGGCAGATCATGGTCGTGCAGGAGCTGCCCAAGACCCGGTCCGGGAAGATCATGCGGCGCCTGCTGCGCGACGTCGCGGAGAACCGCGAGCTCGGTGACGTCACCACGCTCACCGACTCCTCGGTCATGAACCTGATCAAGGAGAAGCTCCCCGCGAGCAGCGGCTCCGACGACTGATCGGGGCACCTGACGCCCCGGCCTCCCCGCACGATCAGGGGAGGCCGGGGCGCGCGTCCGGCGATCATGGGGGACGATCACCCGCAGGCCGTCGCGAGCGGCCGCCCGCCGAGCCCGACCAGGGAGGAGCCCCCGTGGCCCACAGCGCGTCGTCCACCCAGCCCGCCGGGCGGCATGCCGGCTCCGCCGCCGACGACCCCTCGGTGGGCGCGCTCGTGCAGAGCGCCATGGCCGACGTCTCCACGCTGATCCGCGCGGAGATCGAGCTGGCGAAGTCGGAGATCGGACGCTCGGCGAAGAAGGCCGGCGTGAGCGTCGGGCTGTTCGCCGCCGCCGGCGTGCTCCTGGCCTTCGCCGGGATCTACCTGTTCGTCACCATCGCCGAGTTCCTGACCTGGCTGGGCCTGCCCCGCTGGGTGTCCTACCTGATCGTCACCGTCGGGCTGCTGCTCGTCGCCGGGGTGGCCGCGCTCATCGGGCTGCGGATGCTCAAGAAGATCGACAAGCCGGAGCGGACGATGGAGTCGCTGCGCGAGCTGCCCGACGTCATGCACCGCGAGGCGCCCGGCGCCCGCCGCCGCGCGCTGCCGACGGTCAGCAACGGGCGCGTCGAGCGGCGCTCCCCCGACACCTACCTGGTCTGAGCGCGGCCGGCGGGAGGCCGGGCGGCGTCCCGGCCGACGAGCGGCCCGACGCCACCAGCGTCCTGCTGCCGGGCCCCTGGCTGCACCGCGACGCCTCGGCCAACGGCGTCCGGCTGCACCTCGCCGAGGCGGGGTCCGGCCCGCTGGTGCTGCTGCTGCACGGGTTCCCGCAGTTCTGGTGGACCTGGCGGGCGCAGCTGCCCGTCCTGGCCGACGCCGGCTTCCGTGCCGTCGCCCCCGACCTGCGCGGCTACGGCGCCAGCGACAAGCCGCCGCGCGGCTACGACCTGCCCACCGCGGCCGGCGACGTCGCGGCGCTGGTGCGCGCGCTCGGCGAGAAGGACGCCGTCGTCGTCGGCCACGACTGGGGCGGGCTCGTGGCCTGGACGATGGCCGCGCTGCACCCGCGGATGGTGCGCCGGCTCGTCGTCGTCTCGATGGCCCACCCGCGGCTGCTGCGGGCGGGCCTGCGTGACCGCGCCCAGCGGCGGGCGCTGCGGCACGTGCTCGGCTTCCAGTTGCCGCGGCTGCCCGAGCGGCGGCTCACCCGCGCCGACGACGACCCGGTGGCGGAGTTCCTGCGCAACTGGGCGGGGCCGGAGTGGACGCACACCGCCGACTTCGCCGAGGCCGTCGAGCGCTACCGCTCGGCGGCGCGCATCCCGCAGGCGGCCTACGGGTCGATGGAGTACTTCCGCTGGGCCGGCCGCTCCCAGGTGCGCCCCGACGGTCTGCGCTACGCCCGCCGGATGGCCGCGCCGGTGACCGCGCCGACGCTGCAGCTGCACGGGTCGGCCGACCCGCTGGTGCTGCCGGGCACCGCGCGCGGCTCGGGCCGGTACGTGGCCGGCGCCTACGAGTGGCGGGAGCTGCCGGGCATCGGCCACTTCCCGCCCGAGGAGGCGGCGGCCGACGTCACCCGCGCGGTCCGCGACTGGGCGCGCTAGTCACTCGCAGGGGCCGGTGTCGGCGGCCGCGGTGGCCGCCGCACCCGCCGTCGCGGCCGGGGCGACCTGCTGCGCGGTGAGCGCGTAGCCGGTGGTCGGGTCGTCGATCGCCGAGGCGAACACGACGCCGATGACCTGGCCGGCCGGGTCGAACAGCGGGCCGCCGGAGTTGCCCGAGCGCACGTCGCCGAACAGCGCGTAGACGTCGCGCTGCACCGTCCGGGTGTCGCGGAAGTCGGGCCCGCTGATCGGGCCCTGGTCGCGCACCCGGGCGGCGCCGACGAACAGCGGGCCGCCGCCGGGGTAGCCCATGATGATCGCGTCGTCGCCGGTGTCGGAGACGCCCGCGGCGAAGGCCAGCGGCACCTGCGGCAGGTCGGGGACGGCGAGCACGGCGACGTCGACCTCCTCGTCGACGTACACCGGGGTCGCCTCGTACTCCTCGCCCTCCGCCTCGACCACCGGGTCGCTGACGCCGGCGAGCACGTGGGCGTTGGTCATCACCCGGCCCGGCGCGTAGACGAAGCCCGACCCGTCGATCTGCCGCGAGCACGACGGCGCGATGCCGCTGATCTTCACGACCGAGCCGCTGACCTGGCCGACCACCGGGCTGCCGGCCAGCGCCGGGTCGGGCGCGTCGACCTCGCGGGCCTGGGTCGGGGTGAGCGGGTCGAGCACGTCGGGCAGCCCGCGCCGGTCGATGGCCTCGCGCAGCGAGTCGTAGACCGAGCGCACGCTGTCGGGCACCGCCCGGTCCACGGCCTGCACCAGCGCCGACTGGCGCACCTGCCCGGCCACCTGGGGGAACGGCGCGGTGGCCAGCGGGCTGGCCACCATCCACGCGACCAGCAGCACGGCGACCGCCGAGACGACGGCGCCGGCCACCGAGTCGAGCACCTCGGCCGGCTCCCAGGTGACCCGCTGCCGCACGGCCCGGCCGACCGCGCCCGCCAGCACCTGCCCGAGCAGCGCCCCGGCGAGCACCACGACCAGCGCGGCGAACACGCGGGTGACCGGCGTGCTGTCGAGCCGGTCGGCCACCGGGCCGGAGAGCTGGGCGCCGAGCACCGCGCCGCCGAGGAACCCGAGGAACGACGTCGCCGAGACCACGAGCCCCTGGCGGAACCCGGAGAAGGCGAAGACCAGGGCGAGGGCGATGAGGAGCAGGTCGACCAGCGACATGGCTCAGCCGCGCACGGTCATGACGCCGACCTGGCCGAGCTGCACGTGGAAGCTGCACTCGAAGGGGTGCTCGCCGGGCGCGGCGACCTCGAACTCGATCGTCTCGGTGGCCCCCGCCGCGAGCAGCGGGATCTCCTCGGCGATCTCCTCGGGGCCTCGGCCGGGCGTGAAGCGGAAGTTGTGCGTGGCCTGGGTGGCGGTGCTCTCGACGGTCAGCCGCACCCGCCCCGGCGCCACGGTGAAGCTGTCGGGCACGAAGACGTAGTCGTCCGGCGTCTGGATGGTGACCTCCTGGACGCCGTCCTCGGCGACGGTCACCTGCCCGAGCGAGGCGTCCGGGGTCGACGACGGCGCGGCGGTGCCGCCGTCGCCGGAACCGCAGGCGGCCAGCACACCGGCCGCGAGCACCGCACCGGCCAGCGCCGCGGGGGCGCGGCGCGTCCAGATCGCGGTCGTCGGCGTCCTCATCGCCGCGGAACCGTACTTGCCGGAGGGCCGTCCGCCGCGACGTCGGCGACGCTCGGCGCGGCGGCGTCCTCCGCCCCGCCCTCCCCCAGCGAGCCCGGCGCGGCCTCGGGACGGGGCGCGACGGCCTCCAGCGGCCGCACGTCTCGCACGTCCCACGGCCGGGCCAGGCCGGTGGCCTCGAGGATCGCCTCCATCAGCCCGCCGGTGAAGCCCCACACGACCATCCCGGCGACGTCGAACGCCGGGCCGACGTAGCCGGCCGGGTGGCGCACGCGGAAGCGGTTGGCCGGGTCGGTGAGGTCGGCGAGCGGCACGCGGGCGACCCGCGCCACCTCGCGCGGGTCGCCGACCACGACGTCGGCGGGCTCGTCCCACCACGCCACCACCGGGACGACGAGGTTGTCGGAGTAGGGCAGGAAGAGCTCGGGCAGCGTGGCGAGCACCCGCACGCCCGCCGGGTCGACGCCGGCCTCCTCCTGGGCCTCGCGCAGCGCCGTGGTGACGGGGTAGTCCTCCCCCGCGTCGGCGCCGCCGCCGGGGAAGGCGGGCTGGCCGGCGTGCGTGCGCAGCCGGGCGGACTTCTCGATGAGCAGGACGTCGGGGCCGCGCGGGCCCTCGCCGAACAGCACGAGGACGGCCGACCGGCGCGGCGTGCCGGTGACCGACGGGAAGCGGTGGCGCAGCGGCAGGTCGGCGGAGGCGGCCAGGAGCCGCTGCAGCCACCCGGGGAGGTCGGAGGTGTCGGCGCCGGGGAGCACGCCGGTCACAGCTGCACCCCGAGGTGCTCGGCGACCAGCGCCCGCAGCTCGTCGGTGGACGCGACCGGGCCCAGCTTCACGAAGGCCACCGATCCGTCCGCCGCGAGGAACACCGTGTGCGGCAGCCCCTGCAGGCCCAGCGCCGCCGCGACCTCGCCGTCGCGGTCGAAGGCGCCGGGCAGCGTGACGCCCGAGTCGTCGGCGAACGACGCCGCCTGCGGCACGCCGTCCTGGCTGATGACGCCGAGCACGCGGACGCGGTCGCCGCCGAGGTCGGCGAGCTCCTGCACCAGCGGGAGCTCCTCGCGGCAGGGGCCGCACCAGCTGGCCCAGAGGTTCAGCACGGTGGGCACGCCCGGGCCGCGGCCGAGGTCGAGCGTGCCGCCGCTGAAGCACTCGAGGGGTGCGACCCCGGCCAGGTCCCCGGTCGCGGGCTCGTCGGGCTGCTCCGGACAGGGCGCCAGGTCGGTCTCGGTCGAGGCGACCGTCGCCCGCTGCTCCGGGGCGGGCTCGTCGGCGGAGGCGGTGCAGGCCGACAGGAGGGCGACCGCCCCGAGCAGCAGCGCGGCCGCACGCCGCCCGGCGCTCACTCGGTGTCCGACGCCGCGGGCGTCTTGACCAGCTTCAGCGCCAGCTCCGGGTCGGTGGGGCCGATGCCGTAGGAGGGGCACCAGCGGGCCAGGCCGCACGCCCCGCAGGCGGCCTTCTTGGCGTGGCAGACCCGCCGGCCGTGGAAGATGACGCGGTGGCTGAACATCGTCCAGTCGCGCTTGGGGACCAGCTCGGCGATCTCGGCCTCGACCTTGACCGGGTCCTCCTCGGCGGTCCAGCCGAAGCGGCGCACGAGCCGGCCGAAGTGGGTGTCGACCGTGAGCCCGGGGACGTCGAAGGCGTTGCCCAGGACGACGTTCGCCGTCTTGCGGCCGACGCCGGGCAGCGTCACCAGGTCGGCCATGCGGCCGGGCACCTCGCCGTCGAAGCGCTCGACCAGCGCCTGCGCGAGCCCGAGCACCGAATTCGCCTTGGCGCGGAAGAAGCCGGTGGGCTTGAGGATCTCCTCGACCTCGGCCCGGTCGGCCGCGGCCAGCGCCACCGGGTCGGGGTAGCGCGCGAACAGCGCCGGCGTCACCTTGTTCACCGTCTTGTCGGTGGTCTGCGCCGACAGGACGGTGGCGACCAGCAGCTCGAAGGCGTTGGTGAAGTCGAGCTCGCAGTGCGCGTCGGGGTGGATCACGGCGAGCTCGCGGGCCATGCGGCGGGCGCGGCGGGTGCGCGCCAGCGGCGTCTCGTCGGGGTCGAACGGCACGGCGGCCGGACGGCGGGCGGGAGCGCGACGCGCCGCGGGGCGCGCGTAGGGCTGCTCGGGTACCGGCGAGGACACGCGGTCGAGGGTAGGCGTCACCGGCGACGGTCCCGGGCGCGTGCCACCATGGCGGTGCAGGCCAGAAGCCGGCGACCCGATCGGGAGGTGACCGTGGTCGCACTGATCGTCATCCTGTTCCCGCCGATGGTCATCGCGTTCCTGCTGGTGATGGAGCGCGTGGAGGAACCGCTGCGCCGGCCGACGTCGCCGCGCGAGGTGGCCGAGTTCCTGCAGTCGGCGACGCCGGGTGAGGTCGACACGCTGGCCGCCTCCGGCATCCGCCGGGCCATGGCGCGCTGGCGCCGTCGCCGCCGCTCGCGGGTGCAGAAGAGCACCGAACCGCTGGTCTGAGGGCCGGTCCGGCCCCACGCGGCCGGGGACCGCCGGCCGCCGTCCTCCCCCCGACGGGTCACGTCGCGTCACACCGAACGGGTGACGAGTCGCACAGCCGCCTAGACTCCTCCTGGATGCGGGTGCGTTGCCCCGCAGGTGGAGCGCGAGACGGTGGGGTGGGAAGACACGTGGTGGACGAGGTACTGGCTCAGTCGGGGCTCTTCCAGGGGCTCTCGGAGGAGGCCGTCGACCCGGTCGCCAGCCGTCTGGAGACGATCACGCTGCCCCGCGGCCGGGTGGTGTTCAACGAGGGCGAGCCGGGCGACAGCCTCTACATCGTGCTGAGCGGCAAGATCAAGCTGTCCCGCCGCTCCCCCGACGGCCGCGAGAACGTGCTCGCCGTCATGGGCCCGTCCGACCAGTTCGGTGAGCTGTCGGTCTTCGACCCCGGCCCGCGCACGGCCACGGCCACCGCGGTCACCGACGTGAAGCTGGCCAAGATGCCGCAGTCGGTGCTGCGCCCGTGGATCGAGGCGCACCCGGAGGTCGGCGAGCGGCTCCTGCACGTGCTGGCCCGCCGGCTGCGCCGCACCAACGACTCGGTCGCCGACCTGATCTTCACCGACGTGCCCGGCCGCGTGGCCAAGGCGCTGCTGCAGATGGCCGACCGCTTCGGCAGCCGCGAGGCCGACGGCCTGCGCGTCAAGCACGACCTGACGCAGGAGGAGCTGGCCCAGCTGGTCGGCGCCTCCCGCGAGACGGTGAACAAGGCGCTGGCCGACTTCGTGCACCGCGGCTGGATCCAGCTGCAGGGCAAGTCCGTCGTCGTCCTCGACGAGGACCGCCTCCGCCGCCGCGCGCGCTGACGTCTGTACGCGAGAGGCCCGGAACCGACTCGGTTCCGGGCCTCTCGTGTTCAACGGTCCTAGGACGGGAGCGGCACCACGAGTCCAATACGGGTGCCGTCGGGGAGCTCGGCGAAGCGGCCCTCCGGCGTGCGCACCAGCTCCGGCATGATCGGGTGCAGCGGCTCCGGCGGGCTGCCCGCCAGCGCCGCCGCCACGTCCGCGAACGGGGCGAGCTGGCCGAGCGTGTGGATCGTCGGCGGCAGCATCGGCCGCGTGCCGGCCCGCATCTCCGCCAGCGCGGCCTCCGGCGTCAGCCAGCTGGCCTCGTCGGCCTCGCCGGAGACGTCGCGCGCCTCCTGGCCGACCGGCAGCGCCGCCGCGAAGAAGCGGGTGTCGTAGCGCCGCGGCTCCGCCGGCGGGGTGATCCAGTGCGCGAAGGGCCGCAGCAGGTCCGCGCGCAGCGCGAGGCCGCGGGCCGCCAGCAGCTCGGCGAGCGACAGCTCGCGGCTGAGCAGCGCCTGCCGCTGCGTCTCCCACTCGTCGCCCGACACGTCCGGGACGACGTCGCCGCCGGGCTCGCCGGCGAGCAGGACGCCGGCCTCCTCGAACGTCTCGCGCACCGCCGCGCAGACCAGCTCGCGGGCCACCCGCTCGTCGCAGCCGAGCGCCACCGCCCACTCCGCCGGCGAGGGCCCGGTCCAGGCGACGTCGGTGTCGCCGTCGCGCGGGTCGACGCCGCCGCCCGGGTAGGCGGTCATCCCGCCGGCGAACGGCATGCCGCGGGTGCGCCGCAGCAGGTGGACCTCCAGGCCCGCCTCGCCGTCGCGCAGCAGCAGGACCGTGGCCGCCGGGCGGACCGCCGCGGTCATCCCCTCAGCTCGACGGTCAGCTCGACCTCGACCGGGGCGCCCAGCGGCAGCTCCGCGACACCGACGGCGCTGCGCGCGTGCCGGCCGGCCTCGCCGAACACCTTGCCCAGCAGCTCGCTGGCGCCGTTCACCACGCGCGGCTGGCCGCTGAAGCCCTCCGCGCTGGCCACGTAGCCGACGACGCGGATCACCCGGGCCACCTGGTCGAGACCGACCAGGTCGTCGACGGCGGCCAGCGCGTTGAGCGCGCAGAGCTTCGCGTCGGCGGCGGCGTCCTCGGGGTTGACCGACCCGCCGACCTTGCCGGTGCGGCGCAGGCCGCCGTCGACGAAGGGCAGCTGCCCGGAGGTGAACACCAGCTGGCCGCAGCGCACGGCCGGGACGTAGGAGGCGACGGGCGCGGCGACCGGGGGCAGCCGGATGCCGAGCTCGGCCAGCCGGGCGTGCCAGCTCTGGGGCTGCGCGGAGGTCATCGCGGCGGCCTCAGGACAGCGGGCGCTTGAGGTACGCGACCGGCTGCTCGGAGCCGGACGGGCCGGGCAGCACGGTGACCAGCTCCCACCCGTCGGTCCCCCACGAGTCGAGGATCGCCTTGGTGTTGTGGATCAGCAGCGGGATGGTGGCGTACTCCCACCTGCGGCGGGCCGGTTCGCTCATGGGGCCCGACGCTAGCGCAGCGGCGGGGGTGCGTCGGCCCGCGGGCAGGCCGAGGTCGCGCGGGGCTCCTAGTCTGGACCGGGTGAACCCCGACCTGCCCGTCCGCTGTCACGTCGTGACCGGGAAGGGCGGGACCGGCAAGACGACGGTCGCCGCCGCCCTGGCCCTGGCCCTGGCCGCCGAGGGGCGGACCGTCCTGCTGGTCGAGTGCGAGGGCCGCCAGGGCATCGCCCAGCTCTTCGACACCCCGCCGCTGCCCTACGAGGAGCGCCGCGTCGCCGTCACCCGCGGCGGCGGGGAGGTGCGCGCGCTGGCGATCGACGTCGAGGAGGCGCTCCTCGAGTACCTCGAGATGTTCTACAACCTCCGCCGCGCCGGCCGGGCCCTGCGCAAGATGGGCGCGGTCGACTTCGCCACCACCATCGCCCCGGGCCTGCGCGACGTGCTGATCACCGGGAAGGTCAAGGAGGCGGTCACCCGCCGGGTCGACGGGCAGCGGGTCTACGACGCCGTCGTCGTCGACGCCCCGCCCACCGGCCGGATCACCCGGTTCCTCAACGTCACCAGCGAGATGGCCGGGCTCGCCCGCTCCGGCCCGATCAAGACCCAGAGCGACGGCGTCATGGCCGTGCTGCGCTCCCCGCAGACGGCGGTGCACCTGGTCACCCTGCTCGAGGACATGCCGGTGCAGGAGACCGCCGACGCCATCGCCGAGCTCGCCGACGCCCAGCTGCCGGTCGGCTCGGTGATCGTGAACATGGCCACCGAGCCCGTCCTGCCGGAGCCGGAGCTCGTCCGGGCCGCCGAGGGCCGGCTCACCGGCGCCGACCTCGTGCCCGGCCTGACGGCCGCCGGCCTGCCCGCCGACGCCGACCTCGCGGACGCGCTGGCCGCCGAGACGGTCGAGCACGCCCGCCGCTGGGCCGCGCAGGACGCGCTGCGCGCCCGTGTCGAGGGCCTGGGCCGCCCGACCGTGGAGCTGCCGCTGCTGCCCGGCCCGATGGACCTCGGCTGCCTGTTCGAGCTGGCCGGCCGCCTCGAGGAGTCCCTCGGCGCGGAGGTGGCCGCGTGAGCGCCGCCCCCGCCGACGGCGCCCGTGCCGGCCGCGCGGCCGGCACGCCGCGGCAGGCCCCGGCGATGGACCTGTCGGCCCTCGTCGACGACCCGGACACCCGGATCGTCGTGTGCTGCGGCTCCGGCGGCGTCGGCAAGACGACGACGTCGGCCGCGCTCGCCCTGGCCGCCGCCGAGGCCGGCCGCCGCGTCGTCGTCCTGACCATCGACCCGGCCCGCCGGCTGGCCCAGTCGCTGGGTCTCGTGGAGCTCGACAACGAGCCGCGGCGGGTCGACGTCCCGGGGGCCGCGGGCGAGCTGCACGCGATGATGCTGGACATGAAGCGGACGTTCGACGACATCGTGTCCGCGCACTCGACGCCCGAGCGGGCCGAGCAGATCCTGGCCAACCCCTTCTACCAGACCCTGTCCTCGTCGTTCTCCGGGACGCAGGAGTACATGGCGATGGAGAAGCTCGGCCAGCTGCGGGCGGCCGACACCTGGGACCTGATCGTCGTCGACACGCCCCCGTCGCGGTCCGCGCTGGACTTCCTCGACGCCCCGAACCGGATGAGCCGCTTCCTCGACGGCACGATGATCCGGGTGCTCACCGCGCCCGCGCGGGCCGGCGGGCGGGCCGGGTTCAAGTTCGCCAGCGCCGGGTTCATGCTCTTCACCCGGATCATCAGCAAGGTGCTCGGCGGCCAGCTGCTGCGCGACATCTCCGCGTTCGTCAGCGCGCTGGACACCATGTTCGGCGGGTTCCGCGAGCGGGCCACCGCCACCTACGAGCTGCTGCGCCGACCCGGCACCTACTTCGTCGTCGTGGCGACGCCGGAGCCCGACGCGCTGCGCGAGGCCTCCTACTTCGTCGACCGGCTGTCGGCCGAGGGCATGCCGCTGGCCGGCCTCGTGCTCAACCGCACCCACCCGCCGGCGGACACGCGGCTGTCGGCCACCCGCGCCGAGGCGGCGGCGGAGGCGGCCGAGGACGACGGGCTGGTGTCCGGCGCGCTGCGGGTGCACGCCGAGCGGATGGCCCTCGCCGCGCGGGAGCAGCGGCTGGCCGACCGGTTCACCAGCGCCCACCCCGAGGTGGCCCTGCGGACCGTCCCGGCGGCCGCCGGCGACGTCCACGACCTCGAGGGCCTGCGGGTCATGGGCGAGGCGCTGACCGGCGCCGACGGCGACACGCCGACGGGCGTGCCGCGCACCCGGGTGCTGCCCGCGCGCCGCGGCTGATCACCGGTCCGGGGGCGGCGCGGCACGTACCCTTCCGGGTGATGTCCGAGGTGTCCCGTGGCCGGGTGCTGGCCAAGCTCGTCGCGATGATCGTGGTGGCCGGCGCGCTGGTCGCCGGCCTGATGCTGCCCTTCGTGGGCGGCACCGGGGTGGTGGCCCGCAACTCCGCCTCGCTGCTGGACGCGCTGCCGGTCGAGCTCACCGACGCGACGCCGGCGGGCAACTCGCGGGTGCTGGCCTCCGACGGGTCGCTGATCACGAACTTCTACGCGAACAACCGCACGGTGGTCACCTCCGACCAGATCGCCGACGTGATGAAGCAGGCCCTCGTCGACATCGAGGACTCCCGCTTCTACGAGCACAACGGCCTCGACGTGCAGGGCACGCTGCGCGCCGCGGTGACCAACCTGTCGGCCGGGTCGGTGCAGGAGGGCGGCTCGACGATCACCCAGCAGCTGGTCAAGCAGACCCTGCTGGAGACCGCCGACAGCGCCGAGGAGCGGACCGCCGCGACCGAGCAGGACGGCGTCGAGGGCCTGTCGCGCAAGCTGCGCGAGGCCCGCCTCGCCCTCGCCCTGGAGGAGACCTATCCCAAGGACGAGATCCTCACCCGCTACCTGAACATCGTGTACTTCGGGCAGGGCGCCTACGGCATCCAGGCCGCCGCCCAGCAGTACTTCAGCGTCAACGCCGTCGACCTCACCCTCCCCCAGGCCGCCATGTTGGCCGGGCTGGTGCAGAGCCCGGCCAACGACGACCCGATCACCAACCCGGAGAACGCACAGACGCGGCGCAACCAGGTGCTGCAGCGGATGTTCGACCTCGGCCACATCTCCGAGGCCGAGCTGACCGAGATCTCCGCCCAGCCGGTCGCCGTGGCCCCCGGCGTCCGCCCGGCCAACGGCTGCATCGACGCCGCCGTCGGCGGGTTCTTCTGCTCCTACATGCAGGGCTACCTCACCGGCGTCCTCGGGATCACCCAGGAGCAGCTGGACAACGGCGGCCTGACCATCCAGACGACGCTGGACCCGCAGCTGCAGGTGCTCGGCGACCAGGCCGTCCTCAACACCCTGCCGATGGGCGCCGAGCTCGCCGGCATGTTCACCGCCGTCCAGCCGGGCACC
The DNA here is from genome assembly GCF_037034165.1 of Geodermatophilus sp. FMUSA9-8. Taxonomy (NCBI): domain Bacteria; kingdom Bacillati; phylum Actinomycetota; class Actinomycetes; order Geodermatophilales; family Geodermatophilaceae; genus Geodermatophilus; species Geodermatophilus sp. FMUSA9-8. Next base: position 232,878 of record NZ_JBAGKE010000005.1, read on the forward strand.
GGGGCGGTGCTGGCGATGAGCGTCAACCGCCGGTTCGGCTGCTCCGACCCCGACTGCGAGTCCGTCGTCCTGCACACGGCGGCCAGCAAGGGCGCCGGGTCCACCTACAAGGTCTTCACCGCCGCGGCGGCGCTGGAGGCCGGCATCCCGGCCAGCACCGTCATCACGACGCCGGGCAACCAGTACACCTCGCGGGTCTTCCGCGGCCCGGGCTGCAACGACGACGACCGCAACACCACCACCGCGCGTGGCATGTACTGCGTGCAGAACGCCGGCAACTACCCCGACACCCTGGACATGGTCGGCGCGCTGGTCCGCTCCTCCAACACCTACTTCCTCGCGCTGGAGGACCGCCTCGGCAGCGTCGAGGGCCCGGTGCGGATGGCCGAGCGGATGGGCATGACGTTCGACCAGCCCACCCAGAACTCCGCCGACACGATCATCGACGGCAACTTCGGCTCCTTCACCCTGGGCGCCGAGGCCACCAGCCCGCTGGACCTGGCCAACTCCTACGCCACGCTCGGCGCCCAGGGCACCCGCTGCACCCCGGTCCCGGTGGTCCAGGTGCTCGACCGCGCCGGCCAGCCGCTCACCGGGGACGACGGCCAGCCGCTGGTGCGCGGCGACAACTGCACCGCGAACGCGATCCCGGCCAACGTCGCCAACACGCTGAGCCAGATCCTCGTCGGCGACGTCGCCACCCCCGCCGGCACCGGCACCCGGGCCGCCATCGCCGGCCACCAGATCGCCGGCAAGACCGGTACCGCCCAGGGCCGCGACTCCGTCGCCTTCGTCGGGTTCATGCCCGAGTACTCCGCGAGCGTCATGGTCTTCAACCCGAAGGCCCAGCAGGACGTCGGCGGCTACGGCGGCAACTTCCCGGCGACCATCTGGCGCAACGCCATGGCGCCCTACCTGGAGACCCGGCCGACCTCGACGTTCCCGCCGGCCGACCCGGCGCTGATGAACGGCGGCCGCGGGGCCTCGACTCCCGCGCCGGACGCGGGGCAGGTGCCGACCGACCCGGGCGTGGTCGCGCCGGGCACGGCCACCGACGGCGCCCCCGCCGACGGCGGCCCCCAGGGCACCGGCACGCAGGGCGGTGTCCCCCAGGGCGGCGCCGGCACCGACGGCGGTCCCGGTGGTGGCGCGGGCGGCGGGTTCGGCGGAGGTCCCGGTGGGGGTCCCGGCGGCGGTGGTCCCGGCGGTGGCGGCGGGGGCTGACCCCGCCGCGCGGCCGGTCCGTCAGCCGAGCTGGCGGCGGACCTCCGCGGCCACCCGGCCACCCTCGGCCCGGCCCGCGACCGCGGCGTTGGCCGCGCCCATGACCCGGCCCATGTCCTTCATGCCGGTGGCCCCGGTGCGGGTGACCACGTCGGCGACGATCGCGGCGAGGTCGGCGTCGTCGAGCTGGGCCGGCAGGTAGCCCGCGACGACCTCGCCCTCGGCCCGCTCGCGGCCGGCCTGCTCGGCGCGGCCGGCGGAGTCGAACGCCTCGGCGGCCTCCCGGCGGCGCTTGGCCTCGCGGCGCAGCACGCCGAGCACCTCGTCGTCGGACAGCTCCCGGGCCTCCTTGCCGGCGACCTCCTCCGCACTGACCGCGGCGAGCACCATGCGCAGCGTGGCGGTGCGCAGCTCGTCGCGGGACTTCATGGCGGCGGTCAGGTCGGCGCGCAGCTGATCCTTGAGGTCGGACACGCCTCCAGCCTGGCACGACGCCCCCGTCCGCTCGGCGCGGGCCGGTGATCGCCACCCGTACGCTCGGCCCGTGCGCTGGTACACCGCCCTCCCCACGGCCGCCGTCGCGGCGGGTGCCTCGACCGTCGCCTACGCCTCGCTCTACGAGCGCACCCACTGGACGCTGCGCCGCTTCGACGTCCCGGTGCTCGCGCCCGGCTCGGCGCCGCTGACCGTGCTGCACCTGTCGGACCTGCACATGACCGCCGGGCAGCGCTCGAAGCAGGACTGGGTCGCCGCGCTCGACGGGCTGGGGCCCGACCTCGTCGTCGACACCGGCGACAACCTCGCCGGCCACGACGCCGTCCCGGCGGTACTGCGCTCGCTGGACCCGCTGCTCGACCGGCCCGGCGTGTTCGTCACCTCGTCCAACGACTACTACGCGCCGCGGCCGAAGAACCCGTTCAGCTACTTCACCCGCACCACCAAGCGGGTGCACGGCGACGAGCTGCCCTGGCGCGGCATGCGCGACGCGTTCACCGGCCGCGGCTGGCTCGACCTGACCAACGCCCGCGGCGAGCTGACCGTCGCCGGGCGGCGGATCTCCTTCGCCGGCCTGGACGACCCGCACCTGAGGCGGGACCGGTACGACGACGTCGCCGGGCCGGCCGACCGCACGGCCGACCTGCGCATCGGTGTCGTCCACTCCCCCGAGCCGCGGGTGCTCGACCGCTTCGTCGCCGACGGCTACGACCTGCTGCTGTGCGGCCACACCCACGGCGGGCAGCTGCGGGTGCCGTTCTACGGGGCGCTGGTCACCAACTGCGGCATCGACCGCGACCGCGCCCGGTGGCTGCACCGGTGGGCCGGCCCCGCGCCGGAGCGCCCGGCGGGCACCTGGCTGCACGTCTCGGCGGGCCTGGGCACCAGTCCCTGGGCGCCGGCGCGCTTCGCCTGCCCGCCGGAGGCGACGCTGCTCACGCTGACCGCGCGGGAGCCATGAGCCGGTCCGACCCGCCGCCGGGGCCCTCCGGCGGCTCGGTTACAGTGGACCAGTCACACCCGGGGTGTGGCGCAGCTTGGTAGCGCGCGTCGTTCGGGACGACGAGGCCGCAGGTTCAAATCCTGTCACCCCGACCCACCACCGAGGGGCCGCCGGAAGGCGGCCCCTCGGTGCGTTCCGGGCCACGTTCCGGATGCGTTCCGGTTGAGTCCGGGCCGCAGCGGGCACCCGTGCCCTGATGACCGAGTGGTTGCTCCTCCTCGCCGCCGTGGTGCTCACCGCGCTGACCGGCTTCTTCGTCGCCGCCGAGTTCTCGCTCACCACCGTCGACCGCGGCCGCGCCGAGGAGGCCGCCCGCGGTGGTGACACCGGCGCGGCCAGCGTGGTGACCGCGCTGCGCTCCCTGTCCACGCAGCTGTCGGCCGCCCAGCTGGGCATCACGCTCACCACGCTGGTCGTCGGCTACCTCGCCGAGCCGGCGATCGGGCAGCTGCTGCACGGCCCGCTCGAGGCGCTGGGACTGTCGCAGGCCGCGGCCACCGGCGTCTCCTACGGGCTGGCCCTGGCGCTGGCCACGACGCTGCAGATGCTGCTCGGTGAGCTCGGGCCGAAGAACCTGGCGATCGCCAACCCGCTCGGCGTGGCCCGCGTCGTCGCGCCGGGCATGCGCCTGTTCACCGCCGCCACCGGTGTCCTCCTCCACGCCCTGCAGCGGCTGGCCAACGCGATCGTGCGGCGGCTGGGCTTCGAGCCGCGCGAGGAGCTCGACTCCGCCCGCGGGGCCGACGAGCTGGCCGCCGTCGCCCGCCGGTCGGCCGAGGAGGGCGACCTCTCCCCCGTCGCCGCCCGCCTGCTGCAGCGCTCGCTGGGCCTGCGCGCCAAGTACGCCACCGACGTCATGACCCCGCGGACCCGGCTGTGGACGCTGCGGGCCAGCGCCACGGCGGCCGACGTCATCGCCGCGGCCACCCAGTCCGGCAACTCGCGGTTCCCCGTGTACGGCTCCGACCTGGACGAGGTGACCGGCGTGGTGCACGTCAAGCGCGCCGTCGCCGTCCCCGAGGCGGAGCGCTCGTCCCGCACCGCCGGCGAGCTCGCCGACCCGGTGCTCGCCGTCCCGTCGTCCCTGCGCCTGGAGCGGCTGATGGACCTGCTGCGTGAGCAGGGCCTGCAGATCGCCCTCGTCGTCGACGAGTGGGGCGCCACGCACGGCGTCGTGACGCTGGAGGACATCGTCGAGGAGCTCGTCGGCGAGATCACCGACGAGACCGACCGGCCGCTGCGCACGCTGCGCCGGGTCGACGACCGCCGCTGGGTGCTGTCGGGCCTGCTGCGCCCCGACGAGGTGCTCGAGCGCACCGGCATCGCGGTGCCCGAGGGCCGGTGGGAGACGCTGGCCGGCTGGCTGGCCGAGCACCTGCAGCGGCTGCCGGAGGTCGGCGACACCGTCGAGCTGGAGAGCGCGCGGCTCACCGTCGAGTCGCTGGACGGCCGCCGGGTCGCCCGGATCGCCGCCGAGCGGACCGTGGAACCCCAGTACGGCGCGACGGCGGCCTCGCGGCTGCGCGCGGAGCGGGAGGTCGCGGCGTGAGCGACGTGATCAGCCTGCTGGTCCTGGTGGCGCTGCTGCTGGGCAACGCCTTCTTCGTGGCCGCCGAGTTCGCGCTGGTGTCGGCCCGGGTGGACCAGATCGAGCCCCGCGTCGACGCCGGGTCCGCCCGGGCGGCGAAGACCCTCGCCGCGATGCGCAACGTCTCGCAGAACATGGCCGGCGCGCAGCTCGGCATCACGCTGTGCTCGCTGGGCCTGGGCGCCGTCGGCGAGCCGGCCGTCGCCCACCTCATCGAGGTGCCGCTGCACGCCGCCGGCGTCCCCGACGCGCTGCTGCACCCGATCGCGCTGGTGATCGCCCTGTCGCTGGTCACCGTGCTGCACATGGTGCTCGGCGAGATGGTGCCGAAGAACATCACCATCGCCGGGCCCGACCGGGCGGCGATCGCGCTCGGCCCGCCGCTGGCCGCCTTCACCCGCTTGCTCAAGCCGGTGATCTGGTTCTTCAACACCACGGCCAACGCGTTCGTCCGGCTGTTCGGCGCCACCCCGACCGACGAGGTGGCGGCGAGCTTCGACGAGACCGAGATCCGCTCGATGATCACCCAGTCGCGGCGGGAGGGCCTGCTCGGCACCGAGGTGAGCGAGCTGGCCGCGGGCGCGCTGACCTTCGAGCAGCACGCCGTCGAGGACGTGCTGCTGCCGATGGACACCGTCGTCACCGTGCCGCGCTCGACCACGCCCCGGCAGCTGGAGGCCGTCGTCGCCGAGCACGGCTTCAGCCGCTACCCGGTGCAGGGCGAGGACGGCAGCCTGCTGGGCTTCCTGCACGTCAAGGACGCCCTCGGCGTCACCGGCGCCGACCGCGACCGCCCGATGCCCGACGAGCACGTGACGCCGCTGGTGCCGATCGCGCCGGGGACCAAGCTGCCCGAGGTGCTGTCGGAGATGCGCGCCCAGGGCGCCCACCTCGGCGGCGTGGTGGCCCAGGAGGACGGCCGGCGGCGCACCGTGGGCCTGGTGGCGCTGGAGGACGTGCTGGAGCTGCTGATCGGTGACGTCCGCGACGCCGCCGCCGAGCACACCCGCCAGCTCGCCGACCGCGCCGACCGCGCCGCCCGCGGCCGCCGGACCGGTGCCGAGGCGGGAGCGGGCGCCGGGGGAAGATGACCGGGTGAGTGCACCCGCCCTCCCCCCGGAGGTCACCGCCCGCTGGCAGGCCCGCTTCCGCGCCCCGCGGGTGAGCCTGCCCGACTGGGCGCTGCGGGCGCCGGACCGCTCGCTGTACGCCTCCGACGTCAGCGGCGTCGTCGAGCAGTACGCCTGGGACCGCGGCACCGACGCCCACCGGCAGGCCACCGACCGGCCCAACGGCACGCTCATCGGCACGCTGTCCCCCGACGGCGAGCAGATCTGGTGGTTCGCCGACACCGACGGCGACGAGTTCGGCGTGTGGATGGTGCAGCCGTTCGCCGGCGGCGAGGACCGGGTCGCCGTGCCCGAGGTGGGCCCGGCCTACCCCGCCGGGCTGGAGATCGGCTCCTCGCTCGTGGCGATCGGCCGCTCCACCGACGACGGCAGCGAGCTGTGGCTGGCGCCCGCCGGCGGGACGCCGCGGGTGGTCTACCGGCACGAGGACCCGGCGTCGGTCGACGCGCTCACCCTCGACGACGAGCTGCTGGTGGTGTCGCACTCCGAGCACGGCGACCCCCGCTACCCGGCGCTGCGCGTGCTCCGGACGGCCGACACCACCGAGGACGCGCCCGCCGTCGTCGCCGAGAAGTGGGACGGCGAGGGCCGCGGCCTGCACGCGCTGGAGTTCGCCCCGCTGCCCGGTGACCGGCGGCTGCTGGTCGGCCACGAGCGCCGCGGCCGCGAGGAGCTGCTGGTCTGGGACGTCGCCGCCGGCACAGAGACCGAGATCGTCCTCGACCTGCCCGGCGACGTGACCGCCGGCTGGTACCCCGACGGCTCGGCGCTGCTCGTGGGCCACGACCACGCCGCCCGCAGCGAGCTGTACCGCTACGACCTCGGCACGGGCACGCTCGAGCGGCTGGACACCCCGCCCGGCGTCGTCCGCGGGGCCACTGCCCGGCCCGACGGCAGCGTGGAGCTGGCCTGGTCGTCGTCGGAGCGACCGCCGGTGATCCGCCGGGCCGACGGCCCCGTGGTGCTCGCCGCACCCGGCGAGGAGCCGCCCGCGGCCTACCCGGTGGAGGACCGCTGGGTGCCCGGCCCGGGCGGCGACGTGCACGCTCTGCTGGTCCGCCCGGCCGGGGAGCCGCCGTACGCGACGGCGTTCCTCGTGCACGGCGGCCCCGAGTCCGCCGACGACGACAGCTACCGCGCGCGGCGGGCGGCCTACGTCGACGCCGGGTACGCGGTCGTGCACGTCAACTACCGGGGCTCCACGGGCTACGGCAGCGCCTGGCGCGACGCGCTGACCGGCCGCCCGGGCCCGACCGAGCTCGAGGACGTCGCCGCCGTCTACGACGCGCTGGTCGCCGAGGGCATGCTCGACCCGGCGCGCGCGCTGATCACCGGGGGCTCGTGGGGCGGCTTCCTCACCCTGCTGGCGCTGGGCACCCAGCCCGAGCGCTGGGCGGCCGGCATCGCCGAGGTGCCGGTGGCCGACTACCTGGCCGCCTACGAGGACGAGATGGAGGGCCTGCGGGCCTACGACCGGGCGCTGTTCGGCGGGTCGCCGGAGGAGGTCCGGGAGCGGTACGAGCGCTCGTCGCCGATCACCTACGTCGAGCAGGTGCGCGCCCCGGTGCTGGTGGTGGCCGGTGCCAACGACCCGCGCTGCCCCATCCGGCAGATCGAGAACTACCTGGGCCGGCTGGCGGAGCTCGGCCGGTCGCACGAGGTGTACCGCTTCGACGCCGGGCACGGCTCCCTGGTCATCGAGGAGACGATCCGCCAGGTGGAGACGGCGCTGTCGTTCGCGATGCGGCACGTGCGGCCCTGATCCCCCGGGCGGGGAGCACGGCCACCACTGCCAGCGTCACCAGCAGGTAGAGGTCCTCGACGACGATGCCGACCACGCCGCGCTCGTGGTGGTGGCCCGTGGTGGCGAAGGCGAACCAGATCGCCGACGACGCCAGCACGCCCGCGGCCACCGCCGCCAGCGACCCGGCGAGCACCCGGGGCCGGTCGCGCCACCACCGCGGGGCGGGCGCGGCGGGCGGCGTGCCGGCGGCGACGTCGACGAGCACGACCAGCGCCGGCACCAGCCAGACGAGGTGGTGCGACCAGCTGATCGGGCTCACCAGGCAGGCGGCCAGGCCGGTGAGCGCGACCCCGGCCAGGTCGTCACCGGCCCGCGCGGCGCGCACCGCCCGGGTCAGGACGAACGCCAGCGCCGCGGCGGCGAGCAGCGCCCAGACCAGCCGCGGCGGCTCGGCGGGATCGGTGAGCCGCGCGAGCGCGCCGAGCAGCGACTGGTTGGACGTCTTGTCCAGCTTGCCCACGCGCTCGGTCTGCCACAGCGTCTCGGTCCAGAAGCGCCACGACGTGCCGGGCACGACCGCGAACGCCAGCAGCGTGGCCGCGGCGGCGGTGCCGGTCGCCACGGCTGCGGCGCGGGTTCGACGGGTGAGCAGCAGCCAGACGACGAACAGGCCGGGGGTGAGCTTGACCGCGGCGGCCAGGCCGATGCCGACGCCGGCCCACCGCGAGCCGCGCCGCAGCGCCGCGACGTCGGCGAGCACCAGCGCCATCAGGAACAGGTTGACCTGACCGAAGCCCATCGTCTCGCGCACCGGCTCGAGCACGAACAGCAGCGGCAGCGCCAGCACCCACGCCCACGGCAGCGGCCAGCCGTGCCGCCGGGCGAGCGGCGTGAGCAGCCACCACGCCAGCCCGCCCAGGACGACGACGTTGAGCAGCACGTGGCCGGCCGCGACCACCGGGTAGGGCAGCAGCGCCATCGGGAGCACCAGCAGCGCCGCGAACGGCGGGTAGGTGAAGCCGTAGGGACTGCGGCCGTAGGTGAAGTCGTAGAGCGGCTGCCCGTCCAGCCACCAGGCCACCGCGCCGCGGTAGACGCGCAGGTCGAAGAAGTCGTGCCAGGGGTCGTTGGGGACGACGACCGACACCCAGGCGACGACGCCCACCAGCGCGGCGAACAGCCCGACGCCGGCGGCGACGCGCCGCCGGCTCGTCGCGCCGGCCCGGGTGCCGGCCACGGGAGCGCTAGGCCTGGCCCCGGCGGGCGAGCAGCAGCTCGGCGATCTGCACGGTGTTGAGCGCCGCGCCCTTGCGCAGGTTGTCGTTGCTGATGAACAGCGCCAGCCCGCGGTCGCCGTCGACGCTCTGGTCCTGACGGATGCGCCCGACGTAGCTCGGGTCCCGGCCGGCGGCCTGCAGCGGCGTCGGGACGTCGGTGAGCTCCACGCCGGGGGCCTCGCCGAGCAGCTCGGTGGCCCGCGCGACCGTGAGCGGCCGGGCGAACTCGACGTTGAGCGACAGCGAGTGCCCGGTGAAGACCGGCACGCGCACGCAGGTGCCCGAGACCCGGAGGTCGGGGATGCCGAGGATCTTGCGGCTCTCGTTGCGGAGCTTCTGCTCCTCGTCGGTCTCGAACGAGCCGTCGTCGACCACGCTGCCGGCCATGGGCAGCACGTTGTAGGCGATCGGGCGCACGTACTTCTGCGGCTCGGGGAAGCTCACCGCCGACCCGTCGTGGGTGAGCGCGGCGGCCTTGTCGACGACGGCCTTCACCTGCCCGTCGAGCTCCTCCACGCCGGCCACCCCGCTGCCGGAGACGGCCTGGTACGTGCTGGCGACCATGCGGACCAGCTGGGCCTCGTCGTGCAGCGGCCGGAGCACCGGCATCGCGGCCATGGTGGTGCAGTTCGGGTTGGCGATGATCCCGCGCGGGACCTCGTCGAGTGCCTGCGGGTTGACCTCGGCGACGACGAGCGGCACGTCGGCGTCGCGCCGGAAGGCCGAGCTGTTGTCGATGACGGTGACGCCGGCCGCGGCGAACCGCGGCGCCTGGGCGCGGGAGGTGCTCGCGCCGGCGGAGAAGATCGCGACGTCGAGGCCGGCGGGGTCCGCGGTGGCGGCGTCCTCGACGGTGATCTCGACGGCATCCGGGCCACTGCCCCACGGCAGGGTGCGGCCGGCGCTGCGGGCGCTGGCGAAGAACCGCAGCTCGGCGAGCGGGAAGCGGCGCTCGGCGAGGACCTGGCGCACGACGGCGCCGACCTGCCCGGTGGCGCCGACGATCCCGACGCGGAGCCCGTCGCTGGTGAAGGTCATCGTCCGGTCCCTCCGTAGACCACGGCCTGCTCCTCGTCGGTGCCGAGGTCGAAGGCGTCGTGCACCGCGCGGACGGCGAGGTCGACGTCGGTGTCGCGGCAGACCACGGAGATGCGGATCTCCGAGGTGCTGATGAGCTCGAGGTTCACGCCGGCGTCGGCGAGCGCGCCGAAGAAGCGGGCCGAGACGCCGGGGTGGCTGCGCATGCCGGCGCCGACCAGGCTGACCTTGCCGATGTGCTGGTCGAAGCGGACGTCGCTGTAGCCGACGGTGTGCTTGACCTTCTCCAGCGCGGCGATCGCGGTGGGCCCGTCGCTCTTGGGGAGCGTGAAGGAGATGTCGGCGAGCTTGCTGGTCTCGGCCGACACGTTCTGCACGATCATGTCGATGTTGATCTCGGCGTCGGCCAGCACGCGGAAGATCTGCGCGGCCTCGCCCGGCCGGTCCGGCACGCCGTAGACGGTGATCTTGCCCTCGCTGCGGTCGTGCGCGACGCCGGTGATGATCGCCTGTTCCACGCTGAGGTCCTCCATCGAGCCGGTCACCACGGTGCCGGGGAGCTGTGAGTAGGAGCTGCGGACGTGCACCGGGATGCCGTAGCGGCGGGCGTACTCGACGCAGCGGAGCATGAGCACCTTCGCGCCGGACGCGGCCAGCTCGAGCATCTCCTCGTAGGTGACGGTCTCGAGCCGGCGGGCGTTGGGGACGATCCGCGGGTCGGCGGTGAACACGCCGTCGACGTCGGTGTAGATCTCGCAGACGTCGGCGCGCAGGGCCGCGGCGACGGCGACGGCGGTGGTGTCGGAGCCGCCGCGGCCGAGCGTGGTGATGTCCTTGGTGTCCTGGCTGACGCCCTGGAAGCCGGCGACGATGACGATCGAGCCCTCGTCGAGCGCCGAGCGCAACCGGCCGGGCGTGACGTCGATGATGCGGGCCTTGCCGTGGCTCGACGTCGTGATCACGCCGGCCTGCGAGCCGGTGAACGACCGCGCCTCGTAACCGTGGGTGTTGATCGCGATGGCGAGCAGCGCCATGGAGATGCGCTCGCCCGCGGTGAGCAGCATGTCGAGCTCGCGGCCGGGCGGCTCGTCGGTGATCTGCGCCGCCTGGTCGAGCAGTTCGTCGGTGGTGTCGCCCATGGCGGAGACGACCACGACGACGTCGTTGCCGGCCTTCTTCTCGGCCACGATCCGCTCGGCGACACGCTTGATGTGGGCGGCGGAGGCGACGGAGGAGCCACCGTACTTCTGCACGACGAGGGCCACGGGTCCACAGGCTACCGATCCCGGCCCGGTCCTCCGTGATCCAGCCCGGTCCCGTCCCGTTGCGCCGCGCCGGGGCGGGCGTTGTGATCATGGGGTGACCGACCCCGTGGAGTGGCTGCTCAGCCCCGAGGAACGGGGCAACCACGCCACCGACCTGCCGCCGTGGACCGAGGGCAACCTCGCCGTCCCGCTGGTGCACGGGGCCGCGTACTTCGACGCGCTGGTGGAGGCGGTCGAGGTGCTCGACGAGGGCGACCACCTCTTCTTCACCGACTGGCGCGGCGACCCCGACGAGGAGCTGCGCCCCGGCGGGCCCACGGTGGCGCAGCTGTTCACCGAGGCCGTGCAGCGCGGCGTGACCGTGCGCGGGCTGGTGTGGCGCTCGCACGTGGACTGGCTGTCGTTCAGCGCCCGGGAGAACCGCGCGCTCGACCGCGAGGTCGAGGACGGCGGCGGGCTCGTCGTGCTCGACCAGCGCGTGCGCCGCGGCGGCAGCCACCACCAGAAGCTCGTCGTCTGCCGGCACGACCAGGACGCCACCAAGGACGTCGCCTTCGTCGGCGGCATCGACCTGTGCCACAGCCGACGCGACGACGCCGACCACCGCGGCGACCCGCAGACGCTGCCCATGGCGGCGGCGTACGGGCCGACGCCGCCGTGGCACGACGTCCAGCTCATGATCCGGGGGCCGGCCGTGGGCGCGCTCGACACGGTGTTCCGGGAGCGCTGGGACGACCCGATGGACCCCGACGAGGGCAACCCCATCGCCCACCTCATCGACCGGTTCAGCCGCAGCCGGATGTACGGCGACCCGCTGCCGCCGCAGCTGCCGCCCCCTCCCCCGGCGGGGCCGCACCTGGTGCAGAACCTGCGGACCTATCCGGCGATCCGCCCGCCGTACAGCTTCGCGCCCGACGGCGAGCGGTCGGTGGCGCGCGGGTACTCCAAGGCGATCAAGCGGGCGCGGCGGCTCATCTACCTCGAGGACCAGTACATGTGGTCGGGCGAGGTGGCGGAGCTGTTCGCCGACGCGCTGCGCGAGCACCCCGACCTGCACCTGGTCGTGGTCGTGCCGCGGGTGCCCGACCAGGACGGCGCGATCGCCCAGCGCCCGCAGTACGTGGGCCGCTGGCAGGCGCTGGAGATGTGCCGCCGGGCCGGCCGCGACCGGGTGCACGTCTACGACGTGGAGAACCACGAGGGCACGCCGGTGTACGTGCACGCGAAGGTGTGCGTGGTCGACGACGTGTGGGCCAGTGTCGGCAGCGACAACTTCAACCGGCGCTCGTGGACGCACGACAGCGAGCTGTCCTCGGCGGTCCTCGACACCACGCTCGACCCCCGGGAGCCGCGCGACCCGGCCGGCACCGGTGACGGCGCCCGCACCTTCGCCCGCGACCTGCGGCTGGTCCTGGCCCGCGAGCACACCGACCGGGCCGACGACGGCAGCGAGGACGCCGACCTGCTCGACCCCGAGGCCTTCGTCGCCACCCTCGACGCGGCCGCCGACGCCCTCGACGCCTGGCACGCGAACGGCCGGCAGGGGCCGCGTCCGCGCGGCCGGCTGCGCCACCACCGGCCCGAGCAGCTGTCGTTCCCCACGCGCCTCTGGGCGACGCCGCTGTACCGCCTGGTCGACGACCCCGACGGCCGCCCGCTCCGCCTCCGCCGCCGCCGCGAGTTCTGAGCAGCCGGGCCGGATCCGGCCGCCCCGCCGCACCGCTCCTCATGGGCACCGCTCTCAGGGCACATGTCCTCCCGAGCCGAGTCGTGCTCTGCACACCCCTGCGTGCAGAGCACGACCGCACACCAGCCCCCACCTCGGCTCACCTTCGTGCTCTGCACACTCCTGCGTGCAGAGCACGACCGCGCTCGCGGGGACGTACCACAGCTCACCTTCGTGCTCTGCACACTCCTGTGGGCAGAGCACGACCGTCCCCAGGAGGACACACGCCCTCCCGAGGCCGGCCACCGCGGGCGACCCTCAGGCCGTGTCCGCCTTCGACCTCCCCGGCTTCGTGCGGCGCATCCGCCGTACGGCCGACCTGTCGCAGCGCGAACTGGCACGGGCCGCGGGGGTACCCGGCACGACCATCGCCGCCGCCGAGGCCGGCTCCCGGGGACTCGACGCGCGCGTGCTCGCCCGGCTCGCGGACACGGCCGGGTTGCGGCTGGCGCTGCTCGACGGCGAGGGGCACGAGGTGGCGCCGATGGACGGCGGGGCCGTGCGTGACGAGGGCGGCCGCCGCTACCCGGCGCACCTCGACGTCCGGCACGGCGACGACGCGTGGTGGCACGGCCCGCACCGCTACGACCGCGACCCGGTGACCTACACCTTCGACCGCGACCGCCGGTGGCGAGACCTCCGGCGCGTCCGTCGGGGCATCCCGGACGACCACCAGCGACCGCAGCCGGGGGACGGCCTGCGCGACCGCGCCGAGGCCCGGCGGCGCGCCGCGCTACGGGCCTGGCGGGAGCGCGTCGAGGAGGCCCGGGCGGCCGCCGCGGCCCGCCCGGATCCGGTCTGCACCTGCCCGCCTGCCTGCGACGACGTCTTCCTCGACGACCGGCCGCCCACCCCCGGACGGCTGCGGCCGCATGCGCCGGACTGCGCGTGTGGCTGCAGCCTCGACTGACCCGCTGCTACCGTGGGCCCGTGCGCGGCAGCCTCCTGCTTACCCGCCGCGGCGAGGCCCTCTCCTAGGTCGGCCCCCTCGCCGCGGAGTCCCGCGCGTCCCCGGCGCCTGCTGACCGCCCCACCGGAGCGACAGTCCAGCCCGCGCCAGAGGAGTCAGACCACCGTGAGCAGCCCGCAGCACCCGCACGCCCGCAACCCCCAGCGCCCCTCGGGGATGCCGGTCTCCCGCTACGCCCCCTTCCAGCCGGTCGACCTGCCCGACCGCACCTGGCCCGACACCGTCACCACGGCCGCGCCGCGCTGGTGCGCCGTCGACCTGCGGGACGGCAACCAGGCACTGATCGACCCCATGTCGCCCGACCGCAAGCGGCGGATGTTCGACCTGCTGGTCCGCATGGGCTACAAGGAGATCGAGGTCGGCTTCCCGGCCGCCAGCCAGACGGACTTCGACTTCGTCCGGCAGCTGGTCGAGGAGGACCTGGTACCCGACGACGTCACGATCCAGGTCCTCACCCAGGCCCGCGACGAGCTGATCGAGCGCACCTTCGAGTCCCTGCGCGGCGCCCGGCAGGCGATCGTGCACCTGTACAACTCGACGAGCACCCTGCAGCGCCGGGTCGTCTTCGGCTCCGACCGCGCCGGCATCGTCGACATCGCCGTCCACGGCGCCCGGCTGGTCCGCAAGCTGACCGAGCAGATGGGCGACACCGAGATCCGCTACCAGTACAGCCCGGAGTCCTTCACCGGCACCGAGCTGGACTTCGCCGTCGAGATCTGCAACGCCGTCACCGACGTCTGGGAGCCCACCCCCGACCGGCCGACGATCCTCAACCTGCCGGCCACCGTCGAGATGGCCGAGCCCACAGTCTACGCCGACCAGATCGAGTGGATGCACCGCAACCTGGGCCGGCGCGACGCCGTCGTCCTGAGCCTGCACCCGCACAACGACCGCGGCACCGCCGTCGCCGCCGCCGAGCTCGGCTACCGCGCCGGCGCCGACCGCATCGAGGGCTGCCTGTTCGGCAACGGCGAGCGCACCGGCAACGTCGACCTGGTCACCCTCGGCCTGAACCTGTTCAGCCAGGGCATCGACCCGCAGATCGACTTCTCCGACATCGACGACATCCGCCGCACCGTCGAGTACTGCAACCAGCTGGGCGTGCACGAGCGGCACCCCTACGGCGGCGACCTCGTCTACACCGCCTTCTCCGGCTCCCACCAGGACGCCATCAACAAGGGCTTCAAGGCCCTGGAGGCCGACGCGCAGGCCGCCGGGAAGTCCGTCGACGAGATGACCTGGGCGGTCCCCTACCTGCCGATCGACCCCAAGGACGTGGGCCGCAGCTACGAGGCGGTCATCCGGGTCAACAGCCAGTCCGGCAAGGGCGGCGTCGCCTACATCATGAAGACCGAGAACCACCTCGACCTGCCGCGCCGGCTGCAGATCGAGTTCAGCGCGGTCATCCAGCGGCACACCGACGACGAGGGCGGTGAGGTCACCGCCGCGCAGATGTGGACCGCCTTCAGCAGCGAGTACCTGCCCGACCCCGACGCCCCGTGGGGCCGGTTCGCGCTGGCCGGCCACCGGCACACCACCCACGGCGACACCCTCGACGAGATGGTCGTGGAGCTGACCGACGGCGGCGTCCCCGTCACCGTGCAGGGCCGCGGCAACGGCCCCATCGCCGCCTTCGTCGACGCGCTGAAGAGCCTCGACGTCGACGTCCGGGTGCTCGACTACGCCGAGCACGCGCTGTCCGCCGGCGGCGACGCCCGCGCCGCCGCCTACGTCGAGTGCGCCGTGGGCGACCGGGTGCTGTGGGGCGTGGGCATCGACCCGAACATCGTCAGCGCGTCGCTGCGCGCCGTCGTCTCCGCGGTCAACCGCGCCCAGCGGTAGCCGGGGCAGGGCCGGGCGGGCGCCTCAGAGGCCCGCCCGGCCCGCCCCGTCGCGCTCGGGCGGGGCGTCGCCGGGCTCGTCGCCGCGGTACGCGTCGTCCTGCGCCCCGGCGCCGCGCAGCTCGTCGACCAGCAGCAGGTCGCGCCGGACGTGCCGGCGACGGTAGGCCACCCGGCTGATCAGGTGCGCGCTGACCGGCGCGGTGAGCAGCTGGAACGCCGCCACGAGCAGCAGCATCCAGGCGTTCGCCCAGCCGTCGAGGCGGATCGCCGCGCCCACCATCACCAGCAGCACGCCCAGCACCTGCGGCTTGGTGCCGGCGTGCATCCGCGACAGCACGTCCGGGAAGCGCACGAGGCCCAACCCGGCGGTCAGGCAGAGGGACGCGCCGGCCACCAGGCAGGCGTACGCGACGACGTCGGCGAGGGCGGTCACGACCGGCCCTCCCGCTCCTCGGCGGCCACCGGCAGCCCGACGTCCCGCCCGTCGTCGGTGCGCGCACGCAGCAGCATGCCGCCGACGTAGCGCGCCACCGACACCGAGCCGACGAAGGCGAGCAGCGACACCACCACCAGCACGGGCACGAGCGTCGGGTCGCGCACCAGGGCCGCGTGCACCGCGAGCCCCGCCGCGATGATCACCAGCAGCGTGTCGGTGGCGACCACCCGGTCCAGCAGCGACGGCCCGCGCACCAGCCGCACGAGGGCCAGCAGCGCTCCCCCGCCGATCAGCGCGTACAGCACCACGGCCACCGCGATCACGGCGTCCGCACCTCGTCGCGCGCGCCCGCCCCGGCCCGCTCGAGCGCCTCGAGGTCCTCCGGCGCCCCGAACGCCCGCACGAGCCGCTCCTCGACCACCAGCACGTGGGCGCGCTTGCGCTCCACGTCGGCGCGGTCGCGGACGGGCAGCAGGTGCAGGGTCATCACCCGCTGCTCCCGGTCGAGGTCGAGCACCAGCGAGCCCGGCACCAGGGAGATCGCCTCGGCGACCATCGTCAGCAGCAGGTCGGAGTCGACGCGCAGCTGCACGCGCACGATCGCCGTGCGGCGCACCCCCGCCGGGCGCACCGTCTGCCAGGCCACCTCGGCGCCCGACACGAACAGGTCGACGACGAAGTGACCGAGGAAGACCAGCAGCGGCACCGGCCGCACCCGCACCCCGCCGACGACGTGCGGCAGGGGCAGCAGGACCAGCACCACCAGCGCGACGACCAGGCCGGACAGCAGGTTGGCCCACGACCAGCTTCCCCACAGCAGCATCCAGACGAGCACCAGCCAGACGACGAGCGGGACCTGGTGGCGCAGCCGCGTGGCGGCCGGTTCCACGGTCACGGCACCTCCTCCTCACCGAACACCGACGTGACGTAGGGCGAGCGGTCGTACAGGTCGGTCGAGGCCCGGTCGGCCAGGCCGTAGAGCGGGCCGGCCAGCCCGGTGAGCGCCACCGTGAGGGTCACCAGCGCCGTGGTCGCGCCGACCATCGTGCGCGGCAGCGGGCGCAGCGCCCGCACCGCGCCGGCCGCCGGCGGCAGGTCCGGCTCGGACGCCGTCGCCACCGCGGTGTGCCGGCGCCAGGCGTCGCTGAACGCGGTGCGCGGCCGGCCGTCGCCGTCCCCGTCGCCGGACCCCGGGATGCCGGAGGACTCGGGCGCCTCGTCCACGGGCCGCCGGCGGGAGGTGGCGTCGGCCGCCGCGGCCGCGGCGGTCTCCTCGGCCGGAGCCTGGTTCGGCGACCGCCAGAAGGCCCGGGTCCACACGCGGGCGACGGCGAGCAGCGTGAGCAGGCTGGTGACGACCCCGCCGGCCACGAGGGTGTACGCCGCGGCGCTCCCGTGCGCGACGCCGGCCTCCAGCAGCCCGAGCTTGCCGATGAACCCCGACAGCGGCGGGATGCCGGCCAGGTTCATCGCGGGCACGAAGAACAGCACCGCCAGCAGCGGCGAGCGCCGGGCGAGCCCGCCCAGCCGGTTGACCGACGTCGTCCCGCCCTGCCGCTCGACGAGCCCCGCGACCAGGAACAGCGTCGTCTGGATGGCGATGTGGTGCGCGACGTAGAAGACCGCGCCGGCCAGGCCCGCCGCCGTGCCGAGGGCGATGCCGAACACCATGTAGCCGATGTGGCTGACCAGCGTGAACGACAGCATCCGGCGCAGGTCGCTCTGCGCGACGGCGCCGAGGATGCCGACGACCATCGTCGCCAGCGCCGCCCAGATCAGCACGTCGTCCAGCGCGCCGCCGGGGAACAGCAGCGTCTGCGTGCGGATGAGCGCGTAGACACCGACCTTGGTGAGCAGCCCGGCGAACACGGCGGTGACCGGGGCGGGCGCCGTCGGGTAGCTGTCGGGCAGCCAGGCCGACAGCGGGAAGACCGCGGCCTTGATGCCGAACGCGACGAGCAGCATCGACTGCAGCAGCACCTGGGTGCCCTCGGGGAGCTCGCCGAGGCGCACCGCCAGCTGGGCCATGTTGACGGTGCCGGTGGCGGCGTAGACCAGGCCGATCGCGGCGAGGAACAGCAGCGAGCTGGTCAGGCTGACCACGATGTAGGTGACGCCACCGCGGATGCGCGGGGCCGTGCCGCCGAGGGTCAGCAGCACGTAGGACGCCATCAGCAGGATCTCGAAGCCGACGTAGAGGTTGAACAGGTCGCCGGCGAGGAACGCGTTGCTCACGCCCGCGACCAGCACCAGGAACGTCGGGTGGAAGATCGACAGCGGCGTCTCCTCCGACCCGTCGGCCGCGCCCTGGCCGACGGCGAAGACGAGGACGCCGAGCGCGACGGTCGAGGCGACCACCAGCATCAACGCCGACAGCCGGTCGACGACGAGCACGATGCCCAGCGGGACCGGCCAGCCGCCCACCGACACCGCGCTGGCGCCCTCCGCGTCGGCGACGAACAGCAGGACCACCGAGACGGCGAGCACCGCGGTGAGCACCAGCGTGCTGAGCGTGCGCTGGAACGTCGGGTGCCGGGCGACCAGCAGGGCGCCGGCCGCGCCGAGCAGCGGCAGCAGGACCGGCAGCGGCGCGAGGACCCCGATCACGAGGGACCCCGGCCGGCCGGCACGTCGACGTCGTCGGCCAGCTCCTCGACGTCGGCGGGCAGCGAGTCGGCGTGCATGGCCGCGCGGTCCTCGGGGGCGAGGTCGTCGGGGTCGAGCTCGTCGGCGTCGGTGTCGCGGCGGGCGGCGACCCGGCGGTCCTCCTCGTCGGTGCCGACGGCCTCGTTGCGCGCCAGCCGCCACGAGCGGTGGATCAGCGCCAGGAGGAACGCCGAGATGCCGAAGGTGATGACGATGGCGGTGAGCACCAGTGCCTGCGGCAGCGGGTCGTTGATCTCCTCGGCGTCGGAGTAGCCGAGGATCGGCGCCAGCCCCGCCGGGCCGCCGGTCGACAGCAGCAGCAGGTTCGTGGCGTTGCCCAGCAGCAGGAAGCCCAGCAGGACGCGGGTGAGGCTGCGGTCGAGCAGCAGGTACACGCCCGCCGCGTACAGCCCGCCGATCATCACCGGCAGCACGATCGTGGGGGTCATCGCAGCACCACCTCCCCGGGGGCGAGTTCGATCGGGTCCTCCTGGTCCTCCTGGCGGTCGAGCTCCGCGCCGAGGCTGCGCAGCACGTCGAGCACCAGGCCGACGACGATCAGGTAGACGCCGCAGTCGAAGAACAGCGACGTCACGAGCTTGACGTCGCCGAGGACCGGCAGCGTCGTCTGCAGGATCGCCGTCTGCAGCACGTCGCCGCCGACCAGCAGCCCGGCGACGCCGGTGGCGCCCGCGAACAGCAGGCCGCTGCCCAGCAGCAGGCCGGGGGCCACCGGCGCGGCCTCGCCCAGCTCGTACCGGCCGCCGGCGAGGTAGCGCAGCACCAGCGCCAGCCCCGCGACCAGGCCGCCGGCGAAGCCGCCGCCGGGCTCGTTGTGGCCGCTGAACAGCAGGTACAGCGAGAACACGGTGATCGTGTGGAACAGCAGCCGGGTGACCACCTCGAGCACGACCGAGCGGCGGGCGGGGTCGAGGGTGGCGGTGGCGGCCAGCCAGCGGTCGCGCGGCGCCCGGCGACTGCGCTCGGCCGAGCGGGTCAGCTCGGCGCGGGTCACCCGGTCCACCCCGCCGGTGCGGCCGCGGAGGAACACCAGGCTGGCCACGCCGGTCGCGGCGACGACGAGCAGCGAGACCTCGCCGATGGTGTCCCAGGCGCGGATGTCGACCAGCGTCACGTTGACGACGTTCTTGCCGCCGCCGAAGTCGTAGGCCGGGCCCGGCCAGCCCGCCGACACCGGCGGCGCCGTGCGCACCGCCATCGCCACGGCGCCCACCGCGCCCATGAACGCGCCCACCGCGACGGCGATCACGCCGCGCACCGCCCGCTCGCGGGGCCGGTGCCGCTCGGAGATGTCCTTGGGCAGCTTGCGCAGCACCAGCACGAACACGACGAGGGTGAGCGTCTCGACGAGGAACTGGGTGAGCGCCAGGTCGGGCGCGCCCTGCAGCGCGAAGACGACGGCGATGCCGTAGCCGGTGACGCCGACGACGAGCACCGCGGACAGCCGCTGCCGGATCCGCAGGGTGAGCGCGGCGGCGGTCACCACGACGACGCCGACGACGGCCTGCACCGGGGTGTCCCAGGCCCGCCACTCCCCCGGCCACGGTGCCTGCGTGAGCAGCAGCGTACCGGGCAGCGCGAGGACGACGACGAGGATCGTGCCGAGGTAGGCCGGCAGCGACCCACGCTGGGTGGTGCCGGTGACCAGGACCGAGAGCCGGTCGACGCCCTGCAGGACGTTCCAGTAGCCCTCGTCCGCCGAGGCGCCCACGGCCACCCGGCCCTGCAGGCGCTGCACCGGCCCGCGGAGGGCGAACAGCGCGGCGCCGCCGAGCACGGTGAGCGCCGACAGCGCCAGCGCCGGCTGCCAGCCGTGCCAGAGCGCCAGGTGCTCGGCCTCGGGGGCGAGCAGGGGCAGCGTCTCGGCGTACGCGGCGACCAGCGGGTCCAGCACCGGGCTCAGTGGCCCCAGCACGAGGCCGGTGAGCGCGAGGACGGCGGGCGCGGCGAGGAACAGCGCGCCCGGCGGGTGCTCGACCGCGGTGTCGGGGACGCCGGGCTTGCGGGCGAACGCGCCCCACACGAACCGGGCGGTGTAGGCCGCGGTGAGCACGGAGCCGAGGACCAGGCCGGCGAGCACGACCAGGGCGACCGTGCGGTCGGGCAGGCCGCCGTCGAGCAGGGCGGTGAAGGCCGCCTCCTTGCCGACGAACCCCAGCAGCGGCGGCAGCCCGGCCATCGACGCCGCGGCGGCGCCGCCGATCGCGGCCAGGACGGGCAGCCGGCGGCCGAGGCCGGACAGCCTGCGCAGGTCGCGGGTGCCGGTGGCGTGGTCGACGACGCCGACGGTGAGGAACAGCGTGGACTTGAACAGCCCGTGCGCGAGCGTCATGGCCAGGCCCGCGGCGGCGAGCTCCGCGCTGCCGGCGCCGACCAGCACCACGAGGAAGCCGAGCTGGCTGACGGTGCCGAACGCCAGCAGCAGCTTGACGTCCTTCTGCCGCAGCGCGCGGTAGCCGCCGAGCAGCATGGTGGCCACGCCCAGGCCGAGCACCACCGGCCGCCAGCCGGGGACGTCGGCCAGGCCGGGCGCCAGCCGGGCGACCAGGTACACGCCGGCCTTCACCATCGCCGCGGCGTGCAGGTAGGCGCTGACCGGCGTCGGCGCCTCCATGGCCGCGGGCAGCCAGAAGTGGAACGGCACGAGCGCGGACTTGGTGACCGCGCCGGCCAGCACCAGGGCCACGCCGGCGGTCATCGCGGTGCCGCTGCCGGGGGCGGCGACGACCTCCGAGAGCAGGTACGAGCCGCTCGCCTGGCCGATGACGATCAGGCCGACGAGCATCGCCAGGCCGCCGGCGGTGGTCAGGACCAGCGCCTGCGACGCCGCCCGCCGCGCGGCCAGCCGCCGTCCCGAGCCGCCGATGAGCAGGAACGAGAAGACGGTGGTGAGCTCCCAGAACACGTAGAGCAGGAGCATGTCGTCGGCGAGGACGAGCCCGAGCATGGAGCCCGCGAAGGCGGTGAGGCACCCGGCGAAGCGGCCGGTCCCCTCCTCGCCGGGCTCGAAGTACCGGGCGCAGTAGACGAGCACCAGGGCCCCGACGCCGGTGACCAGCGCCGCGAACGTGAGCGACAGGGCGTCCAGGCGCAGGGCGACGTCGAGGTCGAGCGCCGGGATCCAGGGCACCGTCTCGCGCTGCTCCTCGCCGGCGAGGACCGGCCCGAGCCGGGACAGCACCCAGCCGAACCCGGCCGCGGGCACCAGGGCCAGGGCGAGGAAGGCCTGCCTCCCCCACCACCGCACGAGCACGGGCGCCAGCAGTCCGGCGGACAGGTGGAGGATCAGCAGTACGAGCACGTGTCTCCGGGA
This sequence comes from Geodermatophilus sp. FMUSA9-8, assembly GCF_037034165.1. Lineage (NCBI taxonomy): Bacteria > Bacillati > Actinomycetota > Actinomycetes > Geodermatophilales > Geodermatophilaceae > Geodermatophilus > Geodermatophilus sp. FMUSA9-8. Next base: position 254,598 of record NZ_JBAGKE010000005.1, read on the forward strand.
GTCGTGGGCGGCTCGGGGACACCAGGAACGTCGGTCGACGCGGCCGGCGGTGGACCCCAGAATACCCCGTCCGCGCCGAACGCCCTGCTCGCGACGGCGGGGACGGTCACCGGCCGGGCGTCACCAGGCCGGACTCGTAGGCGAACGCGACCGCCTGCACGCGGTCCCGCAGACCCAGCTTCAGCAGTACCCGGCTCACGTGCGTCTTGACCGTCGCCTCGCCCAGGTAGAGGCGGGCGGCGATCTCGGCGTTGGACAGCCCGGCGGCGACCAGCGCCAGCACGTCGGTCTCCCGCTCGGTGAGCTGCGCGAGCTCGGCGGCGCGGCCGGGGTCGGGCGCCGGCGCGGCGGCGAAGGAGCGGATCACCCGCAGGGTCACCGCCGGGTCGAGCAGGCCCTGCCCGGCCGCGACGGTGCGCACCGCCGCCACCAGGTCCTCCGGCGGGGCCACCTTGAGCAGGAAGCCGCTGACCCCGGCGCGCAGGGCGGCGGCCACGTACTCGTCCTCGTCGAACGTGGTGAGGACGACGACCCGCGTGCGCGCGCCCGACCCGACGATGCGCCGCGCGGCCTCCAGCCCGTCCATGCCGGGCATCCGCACGTCGAGCAGGACGACGTCGGGCTCCAGCTCGGTGACCGCGCGGACGCCCGACGCGCCGTCGCCGGCCTCGCCGACCACCTCGATGTCCGGCTCGGCGGCCAGCACCATCCGCAGCCCCGTGCGGATCATCGACTGGTCGTCGACCAGCACCACCCGGATCGTCACGCGCCCACCGCCGCGGGCGGGACGGCGGCCGGCGCCGGGACGGGGAACCCGGCGCGCACGCGGTAGCCGCCGCCGCGCACGGGGCCGACGTCGAGGTCGCCCCCGGCGACGGCCACCCGCTCGCGCATGTGCAGCTGCCCGTGGCCGCCGGGCGCCGTCGGCGGCTGCGGGACCCGCGGGCGGCCGTCGTCGGTGACCGTGACGGTCACCCGGCCAGGCGTCCAGGCGACCTCGACGCGGGTGGCGGCCGCGCCCGCGTGCCGGACGACGTTGGACAGCGCCTCCTGCACCACCCGCACGGCCGCGACGTCGACCAGCTGTGGCAGCTCGGCCGGCTCCCCGGTGACCACCAGCTCCACCGGCATCCCGCCCGCCCGCAGCTCCGCGAGGACGGCGTCCAGGCGCGACAGCGACGGCTGCGGGGCCGGGTCGCCGGCGCCGGACTCGCGCAGGATCCCGACCACCCGGCGCATCTCGTCGACCGACTCCCGGCCCAGCCGCTCGAGCCCCAGCAGCACGTCCTGGGCCTCGGGGTGGTCGGGCAGCAGCCGCCGCAGCCCGCCCATCTGCAGCACCATCACGCTGACCGCGTGGGCGACCGAGTCGTGCACCTCGCGCGCGATGCGGGCGCGCTCGGCCACCACGGCGGCGCCGGCCACGGCCTCCTGCTGCTCGGCCAGCCGGGCGGCGAGCACCTGCAGCTCCCGCGCTCGCTCGCGGGATTGGCGCACCAGCAGGCCGACGCCCCAGGCGGTGCCGGTGACGACGACGTAGAAGACGCTCTCCCAGGTCGAGGGGCCGAACACCAGCCCGGCGACCACCACGACGAGCGTGGCCGACACCGCCGCGCGCAGCCCGCGGCGCACCGGCAGGACCGCGGCCGCGTGCCCGACGAGGACGGCCATCCCGATGAGCTGCGCGCCGCCGGGGCCGGGCGTCCCGAGGGCGTGGTTGCCGAGCACGCTGAGCGCCCCGGCGACCGCGGCCGCCTCCGGCCACCGCGTGCCCAGCGCCACGACCGCGCCGACGGCGACGCCCGGCAGCGCGGTGACCAGAGGGAAGCGGAACGTCTCGTCGATCGCCGTCTCCACCCCCGAGAGCACCGCGAGCAGCGCGCCGAGGGCCGGCCACACGAGCCGGCGGGCGGAGGGGGACGAGGTCCAGCGGGGCACGGCGAGCACGGTAGGGGCGGGCGGGTGCGGGCGGGATCCCCCGCGCGGCCGATCGACGGGGGCCTGTCCATCCGCCGTGCGGCGGAGCCCGGTCGGTCCGCGACGGCGGACGTGCCGGGTGCCCCTCCGGCCCGAGAGTCCTCGCCGACGCACCGACCGATGCGGTGCCCGACCCGACGAGGACCGATGACCACCTCCCCGCTCCCCACCCGCACCACCGCCACCGCCGAGCGCCCGGCGCGCGGCACCGGCCCGCTGATGCTCACGCTCGCCGGCGGCGCGCTCGTCGCGGGTTCCCTGCTCTACGTCGCCGGCATGGTGACGTCCCCGCCTCAGGACTCCCCCGCCGCAGCCGACTACATCGCCGCCCTGGGCCGCGACGAGGGCCGCACGACGCTGTCGGCGATGCTCCTGCACTACGGCAACATGGCGCTGGCCCTGGCCTGGCTGGGCGTCCCGGCGCTGGTCCGCGGCCGCCGGGGGCGCGTCCCCACGGTCGTCGGGGCGCTGATGTCGGCCATCGGCCTGGTCACCGTGGCCGGCTTCGTGCTCTACGACTACTGGACCGGCGCCATCGGCCGCGAGCTCGACCCGGCCACCGCGCTCGGGCTGTACGACGCCGTGGGCGCCAACGCCGGCGTGGGCGTCGTCGGGCTGCTGACGCTGTTCGGCCTGCTCGGCCCGATCGTCGGCTACGCGGGCCTGGCCCGGGCCGGCGTCACCGGATGGTGGCTGCTGCTGCCGGCGGTCGGCTGTCTGGTGGCCTCCGCGGTGATCCCCTTCTCGCCGGCGGTCCACGGCGCCCTGGCGCTGGTCGGCGCCGTCCCCACGGTCGTCGTCGGGCTGCGGATGATCGCCCGCACCCGGGCCGAGGCCGCCGCCTGAGCCGGGATCAGGGGACCTGATCGTGGCGCCTCCTCCCCCACGTCCCACCGTGAGGGAGGAGGCGCTGCCGTGCGGGAGGACCCGCTCAGCCCTCGGCGAGCTCCGCGGCGGCCAGCCAGTCGCTCTCCACCTGGTCCTTCTCGGCCAGCAGGGTCCGCAACCGGACGTCGAGCTCCATCACCCGCGCGTGGTCGGTGGCCGCGGCGGCGAGGTCGGCGTGCAGCCGCTCCTCCTCCGCGGTCAGCTTCTCCAGCCGCCGCTCGAGCCGCGCGGCCTCCTTGCGGGCGGCGCGCACCTCCGACGCCGACGGGCCCGCCGGGGCGGGTGCCGCGGCCGCTCCGCCGGCGGGCGCCGGACCCGAGCCGGCCGAGGGCAGCGCGGCCTCCCCGGCGGCCCGGCGGGCGAGGTACTCCTCCACCCCGCCGGGCAGCGCGGCGAGCGACCCGTCGCCCATCAGCGCCACCACCGAGTCGCAGACCCGGTCGACGAAGTAGCGGTCGTGGCTGACCACCAGCACCGTGCCGGGGAACCCGTCGAGCAGGTCCTCGAGCTGGGTCAGCGTGTCGATGTCGAGGTCGTTGGTCGGCTCGTCGAGCAGCAGCACGTTCGGCTCGGCCATGAGCAGCCGGAGCAGCTGCAGCCGGCGCCGTTCGCCGCCGGACAGGTCGCCGACCGGCGTCCACTGCCGCGACGCCGGGAAGCCGAAGCGCTCGGCGAGCGAGGACGCCGAGATCTCCTGGTTGCCGATCCGCGCGATCCGGGCGACCTCCTGCACCGCCTCGAGCACCCGCAGCCGGGCGGGCAGCTCGGTGACGTGCTGGGACAGGTAGGCCGGCGCCACCGTCTGCCCGCGCACCACGGAGCCGCGGTCGGGCTCGACCTCCCCCACCAGCATCCGCAGCAGCGACGTCTTGCCCGCGCCGTTCACCCCGACGACGCCGATCCGGTCGCCCGGGCCGACGTGCCAGGTCAGGTCGGAGAACAGCGGCCGCGGCCCGGCCTCAGACCGCACCGCGTAGTCGACGTCCTCGACGTCGTAGACCGTCTTCCCGAGCCGGCGCGCGGCGAAGCCCTTGAGCTGCATCGTCTCCCGCGGCGGCGGCTCGTCGGCGATGAGCGCCTCGGCGGCCTCGATGCGGAAGCGCGGCTTGCTGGTGCGCGCCGGCGGGCCCCGGCGCAGCCAGGCGAGCTCCTTGCGCACCAGGTTGAGGCGGCGCTCCTCGGTGGCCGCCGCGACGCGCGCCCGCTCGGCGCGGGCCAGCGTGTAGGCCGCGTAGCCGCCCTCGTAGGCGTGCACCGCTCCGTCGGCGACCTCCCACGTCTGCGTGCACACCTCGTCGAGGAACCACCGGTCGTGGGTGACGACCACCAGCGCCCCGACCCGCCGCTTCACGAAGTCGGCGAGCCAGGCGACGCCCTCGACGTCGAGGTGGTTGGTCGGTTCGTCGAGGACGAGCAGGTCCAGCGGGCGGATCAGCTGCGCGGCCAGCGCCACCCGCCGCCGCTCGCCGCCGGACATCGGCGCGACGGGCGAGTCGAGGCCCAGCCGGTCGAGCTCCAGGCCGGTGAGGACGCTGCGGACGGCCGGGTCGGCGGCCCACTCGTGCTCGGCGGCGAACAGCGTCGGGGGCAGGACGACGTCGCGGACGGTCGCGCCCGGCGGCAGCGTCCCGGACTGGTCGAGGACGCCGACGGCGAGGTCGCCGCGCTGCGTGACCCGCCCGCTGTCGGGCTCCTCCCGGCCGGTGAGGACGCCGAGCAGCGTGGACTTGCCGCTGCCGTTGCGGCCGACGACGCCGATGCGCTCGCCGGACGCGACGCCGAGGGAGACGTCGTCGAGCAGCACGGTGGTGCCGTGCGCCTTGGACACCCGCTCGAGGTTGAGCAGGTTCAGCGGGGCGCTCACGGCCGGGCCTGCGTCGTCGGGGGCGTCGTGGAGTGCGTCATCGGGAGACCAGTATCGCCGGGCCGCACTAGTGGACCCCAAGGCGGCCACAAGTGCGGTCCGGAGATTCGTCCCCGGAACACCCCGGGTCCACGGGGGCGAGGACTGGAGGACGAGATGAGCATGACGGCAGCGGCCCACGACGCGGCGGTCCCGGCGCCGGCGGCGCCGCGGCTGCGGGCGGTCCCGCCCCTGGCGGAGCCGGCCCCCGCCTCGACGGCGCTGTGGTGGGCGCGGCTGCTGCGCCGCGGCCCCGGCCCGCTCGAGTACTCGCTGGTCGGCGTCAACTCCGACCGCTTCGACGACGGCACCCCGGTGGACATGACCGCCCTCGACGCCCGCGGCCGCCGGCCCGCCGGCTGGCTGGTCGACGTCCGCTACCGCGCCGCCGACCGCCGCGTCGTCCGGGTCGACGTCGTCGAGGACGTCGCCGACCGCTGCCCGCCCATGTGGTTCGCCGAGGTCACCCACGCCACCAGCGCGGTGCCGGCGGCCTCGCTGCTCGCCTTCCGCGGCTCGGCCTTCCGGCCGGGCTCGGTCGTCGCGCCGCACCAGGTCGCCGCCGCGGGCGTCCGGATCACCGACCGGATCGGCGAGGTCCGCTGGTGGATCCGCTCGGGCCTGGTCGACACCGTCTCGGTGGAGCAGGTCTACCGGGGACGGGGCGTGGCCCGCACGCTGGTCACCGTCGCCGAGGGGCTGCGCTCGCTGCGCGGCTGGGCGCCGCTGCGGTCCGACGGCCGGCTCACCGACGCCGGCGCCGCCTGGCTGGAGACGGCACCCCCGGCGTGGGCCCCGCGCCTGTCGGCCCGCACCGAGGTGCTGCCCGACGCCGACGCCGAGCAGGGCCCGACCGGGGTCGCGCGGCTGCTCCGCTGACCCGGCGGGGTGCGGCCGACCTGCGGATCGGTCGTGCCCCGCCTACCGTCGGGCGGGTGCCGGTGCCCGCGGTGACCTGGTCCGAGGTCGAGACCCGGGCACGGACCGTCCCGCTCGGCCCCGTGGTGCGCCGCGGCGGCACCGACCACCTGCTCCTGCGCGGCCTGGTCACCGACTCGCGCCGCGTCGTCCCCGGCGCCCTGTTCGCCTGCGTGCGTGGCACGTCCAGCGACGGGCACCGGCACGCGGGGGCGGCCGCCGCCACGGGCGCCGCGGCGCTGCTGACCGACCGGCCGGTCGACGTCGCGCTGCCGGTGCTGCAGGTCCCGTCGGTGCGCGCCTGCCTCGGCCCGCTCGGCGCGCTGCTGGCCGGCGACCCGGCCGCGGCGCTGCGCCTGGTCGGTGTGACCGGCAGCAACGGCAAGACGACGACGAGCACGCTGGTCCGCGGCGTCCTGGAGGCGGCCGGGACGCCCACCGGCGTCGTCGGCACGCTCGGCGCGGCGGTCGGCCGGCGGTCCCGGGGCACGGCGCTGACCACGCCGGAGGCGCCGGAGCTGCACGAGCTGCTGCGCTGGATGGTCGACGCCGGTGCGCGGCGGGCCGTCGTCGAGGCCTCCTCCATCGCGCTGGACATGGGCCGCATCGACGGCCTGTGCTTCGACGTCGCCGTCTTCACCGGGTTCGAGGAGGACCACCTCGACCACCACGGCACGATCGAGCACTACTGGGCGAGCAAGGCGCGGCTGTTCGGACCGGACCGGGCGGCGGCCGGCGTCGTGGTCGTCGACGACCCGTGGGGACGGCGGCTGGCCGACCAGGCGCCGGTGCCGGTGACCCGGGTGGGCGCGGCGGAGGACGCCGACGTGCGCGTGCTCGGCTGGCGCACCGGCGCGGCCGGCACCGAGGTGCTGCTGGCCGACGACACCGGCGGGCACCGCGTGACCAGCCGGCTGGTCGGGCGGGTGCACGTGTCGAACCTGGCCGCCGCGTGGGCCACCGGCCGGGTGCTCGGCGTGCCGGCCGAGGAGATCGCGGCCGGGCTCGCGGCGGTCGCCCCGCCGCGCGGGCGCAACACGGTGCTGGGTGGGGACGGGCGGCCGGTGGTCGTCGTCGACTACGCGCACACCCCGCGCGCCTTCGCCGCCGCGCTCGCCACCGCCCGCGACCTGCGCGGCCCCGGCGGTCGGGTCCACCTGGTCCTCGGCGCCCGCGGCCGGCGCGACCGGTACAAGCGGCAGGGCCTGGGCGAGTCCGCCCGGGCGGCCGACGTCGTCTGGCTGACCAACGAGGGCAGCCACGGCGAGGACCCGGCGGCGATCATCGCCGAGCTGCGGGTCGGCCTGCTCGGCGGCGGCGCGGCGGTGCGCACGGTGCCCGACCGGCGGGCCGCCATCTCCGCCGCGGTGCGCGCCTCCGGGCCCGCCGACGTCGTCCTGGTCGTTGGCCGCGGGCACGAGACGCGGATGCTCGACACCACCGACCCGCGCGACGCGGTCCACCTCGACGACGCCGAGGTGGCCAACACGGCGCTCATCGCCGAGCACGGCCCGCCGGCCGCCGTCGCGGCGCGGGCCGAGCGCGCCTCCTGACCGCCGGTCCCGGCCGCGCTCGGTCCGGGGCCCCGCGGAGGGAAGACAACGGGCCCCTCCGGCGCTACGGTCTCCACCAGTTGAGAGTTCAACGAAGGAGGCCGGCCATGCCCGCCGTCACCGTCGAGGACACCACCACCCTCCCCCGGGTCCCGCTGCCCGCCCCGCGGACGGTGCGCCGCCGCACGCGGTCGGTCACCACGGCGCCCTCGGGCTTCGAGGGCGAGGGCTTCCCCGTGCGCCGGGCCTTCGCCGGCGTCGACCTGCGCGACCTCGACCCGTTCATCCACATGGACCAGATGGGCGAGGTCGAGTACGCCCCGGGCGAGCCCAAGGGCACCTCGTGGCACCCGCACCGCGGCTTCGAGACCGTCACCTACATCATCGACGGCACCTTCGAGCACGCCGACTCCCACGGCGGCGGCGGCACGATCAGCAACGGCGACACCCAGTGGATGACCGCGGGCGGCGGCGTGCTGCACATCGAGCGGCCGCCGGAGGCGCTGGTGGTCAGCGGCGGGCTGTTCCACGGCCTGCAGCTGTGGGTGAACCTGCCGCGCGCGCAGAAGTGGGTGGAGCCGCGCTACCAGGACCTGCGGGCCCGTGAGTCGGTGCTGCTGGCGAGCCCCGACGCCGGCGCGCTGGTGCGGGTGATCGCCGGCGACGTCGGCGGGCACACCGGCCCGGGCTCCACGTACACGCCGATGGCGATGGTGCACGCGACGGTGGCGCCCGGCGCCTCGCTCGACCTGCCGTGGCGGCCGGACTTCAACGCCCTGGTCTACGTGCTCTCCGGCGCCGGCTCCGTCGGCATCGACGGCGCGCCGGTGCGCACGGGCCAGCTCGCCGTCCTCGGCCCCGGCGACACCGTGACCGTCCGCGGCGCGGTGCACCAGGAGTCGCGCACGCCGGCCCTCGACGTCGTCGTCCTCGGCGGGCTGCCGATCCGCGAGCCGATCGCCATGTACGGGCCGTTCGTCATGAACAGCCGGCACGAGGTCGTGCAGGCCTTCGACGACTTCCGCGCCGGGCGCCTCGGGTCGGTCCCGGCGGTGCACGTGCCGCACGGCGACGTCCGCGGCGAGTCCGGGCAGTGACCCGCTCCCCCGGCGGTGGCCCCCGCGCCGCCGCCGGGGGTGCATGCTGACCGCGCCCCGAAGAGACCGAGGAGCCGCACGTGCCCGTCTTCCCGCCCGTACCGCTGGCCGAGTGGGCCGACACCAAGGAGACCGTGCACCGGTTCCTGCAGGTCGTCGGGAAGCTCCGCCTGGCCAACGCCCCGCGGCGCAACCACTGGTGGCACGTCCCGTTCCACCTCACCGGCCGCGGCCTGACCACCCGGCCGATGGGCTTCGACCCCGTCTTCGCCGTCGACCTCGACCTGGTCGACCACCGGCTGGAGGTCAGCGTCGCCGACGGCAGGCGGGCGTCCTTCCCGCTGCCCGGGCTCAGCGTCGCCGGCTTCTACCGGCAGCTGCAGGCGACGCTGACCGGACTCGGGCTGCCGGCCCACATCGACCGGCCGGTGCCCTTCGACCTGCCCGACCGGACCCCGTTCGCCGAGGACGAGCACCACGCCGCCTACGACCCGGCGCACGTGACCCGCTACTGGGTGGTGCTGGGGCAGGTCGCGCAGGTGCTCGAGGAGTTCGCGGGCCGCAGCTACGCGAAGACGAGCCCGGTGCACCACTTCTGGCACACCTTCGACGTCGCCGTCACCCGCTTCTCCGACCGGCGGGTGGAGCAGCCCGACGCCGTCGACCCGGTCACCCGCGAGGCCTACTCGCACGAGGTGATCAGCGCCGGGTTCTGGTTCGGCGACGACCAGGTGCCCGAGCCGGCGTTCTACTGCTACACCGCGCCGGAACCGGCGGGCCTCACCGAGGAGCCGCTGCGCCCCGCGGCCGCGCGCTGGGTCCCCAGCCGCGGCGCCCACCTCGCGCTGCTCACCTACGAGGACGTGCGGACGGCGGCCGACCCCCGCGCCACCGTGCTGGACTTCCTCAAGAGCGCCCACGCCGCCGGGGCCCGCCGCGCCGGCTGGGACGTCGGCGCACTCCGCTGCCCGTCCGCCCCCGAGCCCCGCTGACACACCCTCGTGGAGGTCCCGTGAGCACGTCCGAACCCCGGCCGACCGCGCGCGCCGTCGGCGGCCTCGACGACACCGCCGCGGGCCCCGCCCTCGACCTGCTGCCGGCGAAGGAGGTCGTGCTCGGTCCCGGCACCCCCGTCCGGCGGCTGCTGCCCACGCTCGGCCGCCGGATGGTGGGCGCCTGGGCGTTCGTCGACCACTACGGCCCCGACGACGTCGCCGCCACCGCCGGGATGCAGGTCACCCCGCACCCGCACACCGGCCTGCAGACGGTGTCCTGGCTGATCGAGGGCAGCGTGCACCACCGCGACTCCCTCGGCAGCGACGTCACCTTCGGCCCGCGGCAGCTCGCGCTGATGACCGCCGGGCACGGCATCGCGCACTCCGAGCAGTCGCCGGTGCCGCACCCGCGGTTCCTGCACGGCGCCCAGCTGTGGGTGGCGCTGCCCGACGGCGCCCGCGACACCGCGCCGGCCTTCGAGCACCACGCGGCGCTGCCGGGCTTCGCCTCCGACGGGCTCACCGCCACGGTGCTCATGGGCTCCTTCGGCGGGGCGACGTCGCCGGGTACGGCGTACTCGCCGCTGGTGGGCGTCGACCTCGACCTCGCCGCCGGGGCCGACGTCGAGGTGCCGCTGGAGCCGGACTTCGAGCACGCGCTGCTCGGCGCCGCGGGCGGGGCCGACGTCGAGGGCGCGCCGCTGGCCCACGGCGCGATGGTCTACCTGGGCACCGGCCGCCGCTCGGTGCGGATCCGGACCGACGCCCCCACCCGGCTGCTCCTGCTCGGCGGCGAGCCGTTCGAGGAGCGCCTGGTCATGTGGTGGAACTTCGTCGGCCGGTCGGGCGAGGAGATCACGGAGTACGCCGAGCGGTGGAACGACGGCGACGCGCGCTTCGGCGCCGTCCCGGGGTTCGGCGAGGACGAGCGCCAGCTCGCGCCGGCCCTGCCGCCGGTACCGCTCAAGGCCCGCGGGAGGGTCCGGTGACCGTCGACGACCGCCTGCTGGGATTCGTGGCCGGGCGCCGCTGGGGCGTGCTGGCCACCGTCAAGCGCGACGGGCGGCCGCAGCTGTCCAACGTCGGCTACGCCTACGACCCGGAGCAGCGGCTCTTCCGGGTGTCGGTGACCGCCGACCGCGCGAAGACCCGCAACCTGCAGGCCGACCCGCGGGTGACCCTGCACGTGTCCTCGGACGACTTCTGGTCCTGGGCCGCCGTGGAGGGCACCGCCGAGCTCACGCCGGTGGCCGCCGACCCGGCCGACGCGACGGTGGACGAGCTGGTGGCCTACTACCGGGCGATCTCCGGCGAGCACGAGGACTGGGACGACTACCGGCGGGCGATGGTCGCCGACCGCCGGCTCGTCGTCCGGTTCACCCCCGACCACACCTACGGCCAGGTCCGCTGACGGCCGGGCCGGCGCGCCCCGTCCGCGCCGGCCCGGACCGCCCGCCCGCACCGCCGGCTCAGCCCTCGGGCGGCAGCTGCATGACCGAGAAGGACGCGCCCCACGGGTCGGTGACCACGGCGAACCGGCCGAACTCGGTGTCCTCGGCGGGGTGGGTGACCTTGCCGCCCGCGGCCTCGACCGCGGCCACCGTGTCGTCGGCTGAGGTCACCGCGAAGCAGGTCGACCAGCCCTTCGGCGCGCCGGGACCGACCGGCCCGAGGCCGCCGAGCGGGCGACCGTCCGTGCTGAACGTGGCGTAGCCGCCCATGTCGGGGAGCTCGTCCCAGGAGAACCCGAAGACGGCGCCGTAGAACGCGCGGGCAGCGGGGACGTCGTCGACGGCGGCCTCGTTCCACACCTGCGCGCCGTGCTCGTCGACCACCTCCGCGCCGGTGTGCGTGCCGGCCTGCCACAGCCCGAAGCCGTTCCCCTGCGGGTCCAGGGCGATGACCATCGTGCCCATCGGCCCGACCGCCATCGGCTCCACGACGACGGTGCCGCCGGCCTCGCGGATCCGGTCGCAGGTGGCCGCCGCGTCGCCCGTCGCGAAGTACGTCGTCCAGGCCGGCGAGTCGTCCGCGTCGGTCAGCGGGCCGAGGCCCGCGGCCTGCGCACCGCCCTTCAGCGCGTTGACGTAGCCGCCGTACTCGGGGCTGTCGGCCGTCCAGTCCCAGCCGAACAGGCGGCCGTAGAACTCCTTCGCCGCGGCGGGGTCGGCGGCGCCGTAGTCGACCCAGCAGGGCGTGCCGTCGGGCCAGGGGGTGTTCCGGGTGGGCATGGCTCCTCCTCGGGAGGTCGGGGAGGGCACCGTCCCACCGGGGACCGACACTCCGGGAGCCCGGGCGCGTCCCGGCTCGGCCCGCCCGTCCTGGCTCGGCTCCGCGCGTCCTGGCTCGGCTCCGCGCGTCCTGGCTCACCGTCGGCGGTGAGCCGGGACGCAGCACGATCAGGCGGCCTGATCGTGCCGCGGGGCGTCAGAAGCGGCCGCCGCCGGAGCGGCCCCGGCTGCCCGAGCCGCCGAAGCCGCCGCCCCGCGGCCGGCCACCGCCACCCAGACCGCCACCGAGGCCGCCGCCCAGCCCGCCGCTGCCGCCGAAGCCCCCGTAGCCGCCGCGCATGCCGCCGGCGAGGATGCCGCCGAGCACGAGGCTGCCCAGGTCGACGCCGCCGCGGCCGCCGCCGTAGCCCGGTCCGTACCCGCCTCGTCCGTACCCGCCGCCGTAGCCACCGCCGTAGCCGCCCTCGCCGTAGCCGGAGGACCAGGTGGCGACGTCGGACTGCGCGTACTGCAGCGCCTGCTGGGCGAGCTGGTCGGCCAACTGCGCCTCGCGCAGTGCTCCCTCGGGGTCCCGCGGGCCCGTGCCGACCGCCGCGTCGAGGTGGCGCTGCGCCTCCGCCAGCCGGGTGCGCGCCTCCGGCCCGACCGCGCCGCGGCGGGTGGCGACGAAGTCGGACGCCGCCGCCACCGACGAGCGGGCGCGCAGCAGCGTCTGGTCCAGCGCGGCGGCGGCCCGGCGGGCGCGGGTCTGCGCGTCGCGGGCCACCGACAGCGCCTGCTCGAGCGCGAGGTCGGCCTCCTCCAGCCGGCGCAGCGCGGTGAGCGGGTCGGGCAGGCCGCCGTCCCCACGCAGCGCCTCGTCGGCGGCGGCCAGCCCCGCCTCGGCGCGGGCCACCTGCGGCCGCAGCCCACCGGCGTCGGGCGTGGAGGCGACCAGCGTGCGGGCCTCGGCGAGGTCCTGCTCGGTCTCCGCGCGCACGGCGGGCAGCCGCGCGGCGGCGTCCTCGAGGTCGCGCTCGAGCCGGGCGACGGCGTCGAGCAGCGTGCCCACCTGCGCCACCGCGTCCTCCGCGGCGCGCAGGTCGCCCACCGCCTCCCCGGACCGGCCGTCGGCGAGCGCCGCGCGCGCCTCGCCGGCCTCGTGCTCGGCGGCGGCCAGCGCCGACCGCGCCTGCTCGAGGTTGCCGGCCACCGGCGCCAGCGCCGAGGCCGCGTACCGGCGCTGCAGCCGCGCCATCCGCTCCTCGTCCTGCGGCAACCGGCCGTGCAGCGCGGTGATCCGCGGGCCGAGGCCGTCGAGCACCTGCGGGGCGTTGCGCTCGAGGTCGCGCAGCTGCCCGAAGGCCTCCGCCTGCTCGTCGAGGCGGGCGTCGGCGGCGCCGGTCAGCTGCAGCATCTCGGTGAGCATGCGGCGCTGGGTCGGTTCGTCCTCGGGCACCTCGTCGTCGAGCTGCTGGCGCAGCGTGAAGGCGCGGGTCAGCTCCTGCCGCGACTGCGCCAGCGCCTCGGTGAACCCCGCGACGGCGGCCTCGCCGTACTGCAGCCGGGCGAAGTCCAGGTCGAGCTGCGAGGTCTTCACCGCCTCGTCGAGGTCGAGCAGGGCGGCGCTGGCCCGGCCCTGCAGCTCCTCGGTGGGCACGCCCGCGTACGGGTCGGGGCGCTCGATGCGGGTGGACGCCGGCGGCTGCGCGGCCGCGCGGCGCCGGCGGGACCGGGAGACCAGGTAGGCGCCGCCCCCGACGACGGCGATGCCGCCGACCACCGCCAGGGTGGCCGCACCCGACCCGCCGCCGGAGCCGTCCCCGGTACCGGAGCCGGTCCCCGCGGCCGCCCCGGCTCCGATCCCGTCGGCGAAGGCCACCGCGGCCGCGCCCCAGTCGCCCGCGGACAGCTCGGGCTCGACGTCCTGCGCGAGGAAGGTGTCGAGGTCGGCGGTCGACTGCGGGAAGGCGTCGTCCACCCAGTAGCCGTACTGCCGGTCGTCGACCGCGACGGCGAGCAGCACGTCGGTGCGGCCGAGCCCGGAGAACTGTGCGGTCCGCGCCGCCCACTCACCGGAGGTGAGGCCGTCGAAGGAGGACACGTAGACGACGAAGGCCTGCGTGCCGTCCTCGGCCTGCCGGTCGTCGACGGCCTGCTGCACCCGGGACAGGGCGCCGGGGTCGAGCGCCCCGACGAGGTCGGTCACCTCGTCGGGCACCTCGAACGGCTGCTCGGCCGACGCCGGCCCGCTCCCGGCCAGCAGCAGGACCGCCGCGACGGCGAGGACCCCCATCAGTCGGCGCACGGACCGACCCTAGGTCGGCGGCCGCGACCCGGCCGGGTAGGACGGGCACCACCGGGTAGGGGGCTCTCGACCCAGCACCGGCACCCCAGGAGGACCCCCGTGAGCGACCCCGACCGCATCCCCGCCGCCCAGCTGCCCCCGGGGACGGTGGGCCGGGCCGGGAAGTGGGCCGTCGGCAACCGCGACGGGGAGTACTTCGCCGTGTCGCGGCGCTGCCGGCACCAGCTCGCCGACCTGTCGAAGGGCAGCCTCGACGAGAACGGCTGCCTCGTCTGCCCCTGGCACCAGGCGAGGTACGACGTCCGCAGCGGCGCCATGGTCGAGGGCCCGCGCGGCCTCCTCGGCTACCACGGGCCCACGCCGGGCTACACGCAGCTCGTCCGCGGCTACGCCCAGGTGCTCAAGCTGAAGGTGAAGAAGGCGCTGCGCCGCGGGGACGACGTCGTCGTGGAGTGACCCTCAGGTGCGCTCGATCGGGGCGTCCAGGCCCTGCACGAGCGCGTCGCTCTCCGGGTTGTCGGCACCCGTCGGGCGGACCGAGACGCCCTGCGTGGCGGCGACCTCCTCGGCCGAGCGCGGGGCCAGCAGCCCGTCGCGGATCTCCTCGGCCCAGTGGCAGCTGACCAGGTGCCCGGGCCCGAGCTCGCGCAGCACCGGCACCTCGTCGTCGCAGCGCGTCTCCTGCCGCCACGGGCAGCGGGTGTGGAACCGGCAGCCGCTCGGCGGGTTCGCCGGCGACGGGAGGTCGCCGGCGAGCAGGATCCGCTCGCGGTCGGCCTCGACCACCGGGTCGGGCACCGGGACGGCGCTCATCAGCGCCCGGCTGTAGGGGTGCAGCGGCTGCTCGTAGAGGACGTCGGAGGGCGCCTGCTCCACCAGCGACCCGAGGTACATGACCCCGACGACGTCGCTGATGTGCCGGACCACCGCGAGGTCGTGCGCGATGACCAGGTAGGTGAGGCCGAGGCGCTCCTGCAGCTCCTCGAGCAGGTTGACCACCTGCGCCTGGACGCTGACGTCGAGGGCGGACACCGGCTCGTCGGCGATGAGCAGGTCGGGCTCCAGCGAGATGGCGCGGGCGATCCCGATGCGCTGCCGCTGCCCGCCGGAGAACTCGTGCGGGTAGCGGCGCAGGGCCGCCGACGGCAGGCCGACGGCGTCGAGCAGCGTCCGGATACGTGCGGCCACACCCTGCCGGCCCCCGCCCATCCCGTGGGCGAGCAGCGGCTCGGACAGCAGCGACTCGACGTTCTGCCGCGGGTCGAGGCTGCCCAGCGGGTCCTGGAAGACCATCTGCATGCGCCGGCGCAGGGTCCGCAGCGGCTCGCCGGACAGCGTCGACACGTCGGTGCCGTCGAAGACGACCCGCCCGCCGGTCGGCTCGACCAGCCGCAGCACGGCGCGACCGAGGGTGGACTTGCCGCAGCCGGACTCCCCCACGAGCCCGTAGGTGGTGCCGCGGTCGATGGCCAGGTCGACGCCGTCGACGGCGCGCACGTGGCCCACCGTCCGGTCGACGAACACCCCGCGCTTGATCGGGAAGTGCACCTGCAGGCCCTCGACCCGCAGCAGCGGCTCGGCGGACGGGACGGCGGTCATCGGGCGGCTCCGGACGCGGTGGCCCCGGCCGGGGTCCGCGGGTACTCGAGGGGGTGGCGGCAGCGCAGCTCGCGGCCCGGGCCGTCGTACTCCAGCGGCACGGTGCTGCCGGCCACCTCGGTGAGGCAGTCGTCCTGGGCGTTGTCGCAGCGGGGCGCGAAGGCGCAGCCCTCGGCCCACGGGATGACGTCGCGGGCGGAGCCGCGGATCGGGTGCAGCGGCGCGCCGCGGGCGCCGTCGAGCCGGGGCACCGACGCCAGCAGCCCGCCGGTGTAGGGCTGGCGCGGCCGGGCGAACAGGTCGTGCCGGTCGGCGGACTCGATGATCCGGCCGCTGTACATGACGTGCACCCGGTCGCACAGCCCGGCGACGACACCGAGGTCGTGGGTGATCATCACCAGCGCCGTCCCGGTGTCGACGACGAGCTCGCGCAGCAGCTCCAGGATCTGCGCCTGGATCGTCACGTCGAGGGCGGTCGTCGGCTCGTCGGCGATGAGCAGCCGCGGCGAGCAGGCCAGCGCCATCGCGATGAGCGCCCGCTGCCGCATGCCGCCGGAGAGCTGGTGCGGGTACTCCTTGAGCCGGCGCGAGGGGTCGGGGATGCCGACGCGGTCGAGCAGCCGGGTGGCCTCGGCGACGGCGTCCTTCTTCGACATCTCGCGGTGCTCGAGCAGGACCTCGGTGACCTGGACGCCGATCGGCACCGTCGGGTTCAGCGAGGACAGCGGGTCCTGGAAGACCATCGCCATGTCGGCGCCGCGCAGCCCCCGCAGCTCGCGGTCCGGAGCGCCGATGAGCTCCTGGCCGTGCAGGCGCACCGAGCCGCCGACCTCGACCCCGCGGCGGGGCAGCAGCCCCATGATCGCCAGCGAGGTGACCGACTTGCCGCAGCCGGACTCGCCGACCAGGCCGACGGTCTCCCCCGGCGCCACGCTGAAGCTGACCCCGTCGACGGCGCGGGTGGGCTGCTCGGCCCGGCGCGTGAAGGTGACCGACAGGTCCTCGACCTCGAGGACGGGCCGCCCGTCCTGGCCGGCGTCCCTCGGGGGCAGTTCCTCGATGGTCAGCGGGCTCACCTCCGGAACTTCGGGTCGAGGGCCTCGCGCAGCGCCTCGCCGAGCAGGGTGAAGCCGAGCGCGACGACGATGATGCAGACGGCCGGGTAGATGGCCAGCTCCGGCCGGACGGACAGGAAGTCCTGCGCGTTGGACAGCATCGCGCCCCACTCAGGCCGGGCGAGGTCGGGGTCGCCGAGGCCGAGGAACGACAGCGCCGCGGCCTCGATGATCGCCGTCGCCAGCGACAGCGTGGCCTGCACGATCACCGGCGACAGCGAGTTGGGCAGCACGTGACCGAACACGATGCGCCGTCGCCGGATGCCCAGCGCCTGGGCGGCCAGGACGTAGTCGCTGCCCCGCTGCGCGAGCATCGAGCCGCGCAGCAGCCGGGCGAACACCGGCACCTGGGTGACCGCGATGGCGATCATCAGCGACCACTGGTTCTGCCCGAGCAGCACCGAGATGCTGATCGCCATCAGCAGGCTGGGGATCGACAGGATGATGTCGACGAACCGCATCACCACGGTGTCGACCCACCCGCCGAACGCGCCGGCGAGGACGCCGAGCGCCATGCCGACGACGACGCCGAGCAGCGTGGACACCACGCCGATGAGCAGCGACTGCCGCGACCCGACGATCAGCCGGGACAGCAGGTCGCGGCCGAGCTCGTCCACGCCGAGCGGGAAGCCCGGCTGCGAACCCGGGATGAAGCCGGGCCGGATCTCCGACAGCAGCGTCTGCGCCAGCGGGTCGCGCGGGGCCAGCAGCGGCGCGAAGGCCGCCACGACCAGGAAGACCACGACGATGACCGCGCCGAGGATCGCCACCGGGTTGCGCCGCAGCCGGCGGAAGGCGCTGCGGGTGAGCGAGACGCCGCCCTCGCCCTCGGGCACCTGACCGGCGCGGGCGGCCAGCTCGTCGATCCGCCGCCGCCGCACGTCTCCGACGGCGCTCATCGGACCCTGACCCGCGGGTCGAGGAGGCCGTACGAGATGTCGACCAGCAGGTTCACCAGCACGTACACCACCGCCAGCATGAGGATGAAGCCCTGCAGGACGGCGAAGTCCCGGGCGAAGATCGCGTCGAATATCGCCGAGCCCACGCCGCCGAACGCGAAGACGGTCTCGGTGAGCACCGCGCCGGAGAGCAGCAGCCCGGTCTGCAGGCCGATCGTCGTCGACACCGGCAGCAGGGCGTTGCGGATGACGTGCCGCCGTCGCACGGTCGCCGTCGCCAGGCCCTTGGCGTTCGCCGTCCGGACGTAGTCCTCGTTGACGACGTCGAGCACCGAGGCGCGGGTGATCCGGACGATGATCGCCAGCGGGATGGTGCCGAGCGCGATGCCGGGCAGCACGAGGTGCAGGAAGGCGTCCCAGGCGGCGTCCCACTCGCGGGTCAGCAGGCCGTCGAGGACGTAGAAGTTCGTGATGCGGGTGGCGTCGATGCGCACCTCCTGCCGGCCGGAGCCGGGCAGCCAGCCCAGCTCGACGGCGAACAGCAGGCGCAGCAGGTAGGCCAGGAAGAAGACCGGGGTGGCGACGCCGAGCAGCGACCCGACCACCGACGTCGAGTCCAGCCAGCTGCCGTGCCGGCGGGCGGCGAGGTAGCCGAGCGGGATGCCGACGCCGATGGCGAAGACCATCGCGAAGAGGGTCAGCTCGATCGTGCCGGGCATCCGCTCGAGGAACTCCTCGGTGACCGGCCGGCCGGTCCGGGCGGAGTTGCCGAAGTCCAGCTGCACGGCCCGCCCGAGGAAGCGCAGGTACTGGACGTAGAGCGGCTGGTCGAGCCCGAAGAGCTCGTTGTACCGGGCGATGGCCTCGGGGGTGGCGCGCTCACCGAGCGCGGCCTGGGCCGGGCCGCCGGGCAGGGCGCGCAGCCAGGCGAAGAGCAGGACCGACAGCCCCAGCAGGATCGGGATCAGCTGCAGGAGCCGGCGGACGACGAAGCGGAGCACGCGGTCGGGTCACCTCTCCGGGTTCCGGGTCGACGTCCCGGGTCGACGTCGGGTGTCGATCATCGGGGTCGACAGGGCACGGACACGGGTCCGGCCGCGCCGGGACAGGTCCTGTCCCGGCGCGGCCGGAGGGGTGGGTCAGTCGGTGATCGACACCGTCGAGAACACCTCGGCGGTCAGCGGGCTGGGCTCGAGGCCCTCCACGTTGTCCGCCACCACGAGCGCCGGCGGCGAGTGCGAGATCGGGACACCGGGCAGGTAGTCCATGATCAGCCGGTTGGCCTCCTGGTACTGCTCGGTGCGGGCACTCGCGTCGGGCTCGGCGTCGGCCTCGGCGAGGGCGGCGAAGATCTCCGGGTTGCTGAACGCCCCGAACTCCGCGGACGCCTGGCCGTTGGACGCCTCGGCGAAGAACGTGCCGATGAAGTTGTAGGCGTCGTTGTAGTCACCGGTCCACCCGAGCAGGTGGATGTCCGCCTGGCCGGCCTGGACGGCGTTCAGGTAGTCCGGGTTCCACGGCAGGGCCACCGGCTCGATGGTGAAGCCGGCGTCGGTCAGGTTCTGGCTGATGACCTGGAACATCGCGGCCGGGTCCGGCAGGTAGGGCCGGCTGACCTCGGTCGGGTAGTAGAACCGCAGCGTCGTCCCCTCGGCGCCGGCCTCCTGCAGCAGCTGGCGGGCGCGGTCGGGGTCGTAGTCGTACGTGGTGACGTCGTCGGCCCAGCCGTCGACCGTCGGCGGCATGAACTGCGTGGCCGCCTCGGCGCCCTCGGGGAGCAGCGAGTTGACGATCGTCTCGCGGTCGATCGCGTGCGCGATCGCCTGCCGCACCTGCGGGTTCTGCAGCGCCGGGTTGGCCTGCGTGCCGGGCACGTTCCCGCCGTTGAAGCCCAGGTAGAGGATGTTGAACGGGTCGCGGACGAGCACCTGGAAGCCGTCGTCCTCCAGGGACTGGTAGTCCGCCGGCGCGACGAAGTCGTAGCCGTCGATGGACCCGGCCTGCAGCTCCTGACGGCGGGTGTTCCCGTCCGGGATGGTGCGGAAGATGATCTCGTCGAGGAGCGGGGCGTCGCCCCAGTAGTCCTCGTTGCGGACGAGGGTGACCTCGCCGTTGCCGCGGTCCCAGCTCTCGAACTTGAAGGGGCCGGTGCCGGTCGGGTGCTCCAGGGCGTACTCGGAGTAGCTGAGCGCGTCCTCGCTGCCGGACAGGTTGTCGGCGTCGTACTGCTGCAGCGCTTCGGGGCTCTGGATGGAGAACGCCGGGAGCGCGAGCGCGGACGGGAACTTCGAGGTGACCTGCGTCAGCCGGATCACCGCGGTGCTCTCGTCGGTGGCCTCGCAGGACTCGTAGATGCTCGGGGTGTCCGGCGTGCTGGCGAAGCCGCCGAAGACCGCCTGGTAGTAGTACGAGGCGCTCGGGCTGGTGGCCAGCCCCTCGAAGTTGTACCAGCGGTCGAAGTTGAAGCAGACCGCCTCCGCGTTGAAGTCCGTGCCGTCGTGGAACGTCACGCCCTGGCGCAGGTTGAAGGTGTACTCGAGGCCGTCCTCGCTCACCTCGTAGTCCTCGGCCAGCTCGGGGACCGGCTCGGTGCCGCCGAGCTCGTTGCCGAGCAGGCCCTCGTGGATCTGACGGGCGACCCGGAAGGTCTCGCCGTCACTGCCGAAGGCCGGGTCGAGCATCGCCGGGTCGCCGGCCGCCCCGAAGACGAGCGTGCCGCCGGACTGGGCCTCCCCGCCCTCCCCGCCCTCGCCGGAGTCGCGGTCACTGGACGCGCAAGCGGCCAGGGTGACGGCGGTCAGCGCGGCCGCGGAGGCGGCCAGCACACGTTGGGGTCGACGCTGCATCGCAGGAGACCTGCCTTCTCGGCCCGCTCCGGGCCGGATGAGATCCGAGGTGGACCGCCGGTGGACGCAAGACGTCCGGACGGCGTGCTCACGGACCCTAGGTCGCGAGGAGGCGGGCACCAGAGCCGAGCGGCCCCATCGACACCATCCTGTGACCTTGCCGACGCCGGGCCGAGGGCCCGCGCCGCGGCCGTGCCGGGTCGTGCTCAGGCGTCGATGCGGCGGCGGCCCTCGAAGGCCCGGCCGAGGGTGATCTCGTCGGCGTACTCGAGGTCGCCGCCGACGGGCAGGCCGCTGGCCAGCCGCGAGACCGCGAGCCCCAGGGGGCCCACCAGGCGGGCGAGGTACGCCGCCGTGGCCTCGCCCTCGAGGTTGGGGTCGGTGGCGATGATCAGCTCGGTGACCGTCCCGTCCATCAGGCGGGTCATGAGCTCCTTGACCCGCAGGTCGTCGGGGCCGACGCCCTCGATGGGGCTGATCGCGCCGCCCAGCACGTGGTAGCGCCCGCGGAACTCGCGGGTGCGCTCGATGGCGACGACGTCCTTGGGCTCCTCGACGACGCAGATGACGTCGTCGGAGCGGCGCGGGTCCTTGCAGATCCGGCACTGCTCGCCCTCGGCGACGTTGTAGCAGGTCACGCAGAAGCGCACCTCGGCCTGCACGCGCTGCAGGGCGGCGACGAGCCGGCCGACGTCGGCGGACTCGGCGGCCAGCAGGTGGAAGGCGATGCGCTGGGCGCTCTTGGGCCCGACGCCGGGCAGGCGGCCGAGCTCGTCGATGAGGTCCTGGACGGCCCCCTCGTACACGGTGCTCCTAGGGGAAGAGGTGGTCGGGCGCGGTACCGGTCAGGCGCCGGGCAGCCCGGGGAAGCCGCCACCGAGGCCGCCGGCCAGCGGGCCCATGCGGTCGGCGGTCAGCTCGGAGGCCAGCCGCGAGGCGTCGCGGACCGCCGCGACGACGAGGTCCTGGAGGGTCTCGACGTCGTCGGGGTCGACCGCCGACGGCGCGATGGTGACCGACCGCAGCTCGCCGTCGCCGGTCATCGTGGCGGTGACGAGGCCGCCGCCGGCGGAGCCGGTGACCTCCTCCTTGGCCAGCTGGTCCTGCGCGGCGGCCAGCGCCTGCTGCATCTGCTGGGCCTGCTGCAGGATCGCGGACAGGTCGGGCTGGCCACCACCGGGGAACATGTCCCGAGCGTAGGCCGCGGGGGCGACATCCGGCGGACGACGGCCCGGCCGGCCGGTCAGCTCTCCAGCGGCTGCGCCCCCAGCTGCGCGCGCAGCAGCGCCAGCGCCGCCTGCTCGGGGTCGACGGCCGGCACGTGCTCGCGGTCGCCGGCGGTCTCGTCCTCCGCGGCCCGCTGCGCCATGAGCTCGCGGGCCTCGGCGGCCTCGGCGACGCGCGCGGCCTCCTGGGCCGCCTCGCGCGAGCCCTCGGCGCCACCGCCGGCCGCGGGCGACCGGCCCGCGGCCCCCTCGACGACGGCCTCGACCTTCCAGCGCACGCCCAGCAGCTCGTTGAGCGCCTCGCGCAGGACGTCCTTGTTCAGGTCGTCGCCGATCCGCCGGGCCAGCGCCGGCGACGACGTGGACAGCGTGAGCACGCCGGCCCGCAGTTCGTGCACCTGCGCGTTCTTGAGCAGCGCCTCGGTGGTGCGCTTGTGCCGCTTGACGACGGCGAGCAGCTCCGGCCAGACCCGCCGGACGTCGGAGGTGGCCAGGTCGCCGTCGCCTTCCCCCTCGGGCGCGCCGGGCGGGTTCGCGGTGACGACCGGGGTCGGCTCGCCGCCGCGCGGGGCGGGCGTGGACTCGGCGGCCGCGCGCGGAGGCGAGGCCGGCGGGCGCGGCTCGGCGACCCGCGCGGCGGCCGCGCGGGCCGCGGCGGGCTGGGGCGCGTGCGGCCAGTCCTCGTCGTCGGTGGGCTCGGGCGGCAGCGGGATGTCGGGCTCGCCCGTGGCCACCCGCACGCCCTGCCGCGGCCCGGCCGGCGGGGGCGACGCCGGGGCCGCCGGCGCCCGTTCCGGGGCGGGCGCGGCCTTCGGCGCGGGAGCAGCGGGGGCGCCGCTGCCGGGCTGTGTGGTCTCCGGCCAGTCGTCGTCGGCCGCGGCGGCCGCAGGTGCCGGCGCCGGACGGACGCCGGAGCCCGGCCGGGCGGTCTCCGGCCACTCGTCCCCGCCGGGCGCGGGGGACGACGGGGCGGGCGCGGGGGACGACGCCGCGGGCGCCGGTGCCGGGGCGGCGGCGGGTGCAGCGGCAGCGGCAGCGGCAGCAGGAGCCTGCGGGGCGGGAGCCTGCGGGGCGGGAGCCTGCGGGGCGGCGGCGCGCTGGGAGGGGCGGACGTACTCCTTGCGCGGCGGGCCGGAGCGCTCCTCCGGGGCGGGTGCCGGCTCCTCGCGGGCCGGGGCGGGCCGCGGCGCCTCCCGCACCGGTGCCTCCCGGACCGGGGCCTCGCGCACCGGGACGTCCCGCACGGGCGCGTCGGCGGCCGCCCCGCCACCGGCGATGGACAGCCGGCGCTCGAGCCGCTCGAGGCGCTGCAGGGTGGCGGCGGCCGAGCCGTCGGTGGCCGGCAGCAGCATCCGGGCACACACCAGCTCGAGCAGCAGCCGCGGCGCGGTGGTGCCGCGCATCTCGCTCAGCCCGGCGTGCACGGTGTCGGCCAGCCGCGAGAGCGTGGCCGACCCCAGCGCCCGCGCCTGGGACACCATCAGGTCGAGCCGGTCGGGCGGGCAGTCGAGCAGGCCGTTGCCGCCGGCCTCGGGCACCGCGTCGAGCACGATGAGGTCGCGCAGCCGGTCGAGCAGGTCGGTGGCGAAGCGGCGCGGGTCGTGGCCGGCCTCGACCACCCGGTCGACGGCGCGGAAGACGCCGGGCGCGTCCTGCGCGGCCAGCGCGTCGATGGCCTCGTCGAGCAGCGCGTCGTCGGTGACGCCGAGCAGGCTCACCGCACTCGCGTAGGTGACGCCCTCGGACCCCGCGCCGGCGAGCAGCTGGTCGAGGATCGACAGCGAGTCGCGCACCGAGCCGCCGCCGGCCCGCACCACCAGCGGGAACACCGTGGGCTCGACCTGCACGCCCTCGGCGGCGCAGGTCTTCTCCAGCAGGCCGCGCAGCGTCGTCGGCGGGACCAGCCGGAACGGGTAGTGGTGCGTGCGCGAGCGGATGGTGGGCAGCACCTTGTCCGGCTCGGTGGTGGCGAAGACGAAGACGAGGAACTCCGGCGGCTCCTCGACCACCTTGAGCAGGGCGTTGAAGCCCTGCGTGGTGACCATGTGCGCCTCGTCGACGATGTAGACCTTGTAGCGGCTGTTCACCGGCGCGAAGAACGCGCGCTCCCGCAGGTCACGGGCGTCGTCGACACCACCGTGGCTGGCCGCGTCGATCTCGATGACGTCGAGCGAGCCGGGGCCGTCGGGGGCCAGCGCGACGCAGGAGGCGCACACGCCGCACGGCGTCGACGTCGGGCCCTGCTCGCAGTTGAGCGAGCGGGCGAGGATGCGCGCCGACGACGTCTTGCCGCAGCCGCGCGGGCCGCTGAACAGGTAGGCGTGGTTGATCCGCCCGCCGTCGACGGCGTTGACCAGCGGGGTGGTCACGTGCTCCTGGCCGACCACCTCGGCGAAGGTCGCCGGGCGGTACTTCCGGTAGAGCGCCAGAGCCACGCGGCGAGGTTACGTGCCGGGACCGACGAG
This sequence comes from Geodermatophilus sp. FMUSA9-8, assembly GCF_037034165.1. Classification (NCBI taxonomy): domain Bacteria; kingdom Bacillati; phylum Actinomycetota; class Actinomycetes; order Geodermatophilales; family Geodermatophilaceae; genus Geodermatophilus; species Geodermatophilus sp. FMUSA9-8. The sequence continues at coordinate 278,597 of NZ_JBAGKE010000005.1, forward strand.
CCGGGAGCACCGGCCGTGTCTCACATCGTGAGCTTGAGCAGGAACTCCACCTGGCCGCGGTCCTCGACCCGGACGAAGCCCAGGTTCGGCGGGGTGATGCCGAAGTCGCCGAAGACGACCGGGACCACCCCGGAGACCTCGACGCCCTCGGCGGTGCGCACGACCGACAGCTCGGCCTGCACCTGCCGGGTCGTGCCGCGGAGCGTGAGGTCGCCGGTGACCGGGACGGTCACCGGGGTGCCGGACAGCTCGGGCAGGTCGACCGGCCCGCGGACGGCGAAGGTCGCCGTCGGGTGCGTGCCGACGTCCATGACGTTGTCGCGGAAGTACCCGTCGCGCTGGTTGCTGTCGGTGCGCACGCTCGCCACGTCCACGGTGACCTGGGCGGTGCTGAGGTCACCGTCCTGGACGACGACGTCGCCGGTGACCTGGTCGGTGGTGCCGGCGACGGTGACGTCGGCGCCGTTGAGCACCTCGTCGACGCGGTAGCCGGCCGAGGAGCCCGGCGAGACGGTCCAGGTGCCGTCGGTGTCGGGGGCGAGCTCGACGTCGGAGGGCTGCGCCTGCACGGTGGGCGCCGCGGCGGCGTCCTCCTGCGTGGCGGCGTAGAGCAGCGGGCCCACGCCGAGGCCGAGCGCCAGGAGGGCGACGACCCCTCCGACGATCCACCAGGTGCGACGGCGACGGGCCATGGCGAGCTCCTCTCCTCGGGCTCCGAGGATGCTGGCCGACCGAGCTGGCAGCCAGCTGTGAGACGCGCCGCGGCCCGCCGGAGTGCCCGGGACGGTCGCCCGGGAGAGGACCGGGGAAGAAAGGGACCCCCCGCGCACCCGCCAGAGCCCGCTTATCCTTGCTGCCTTCCGGCCCTGGGGAGGTTCACAGGGTGACGTCACACGAGGGGTCTGCGCACCACTGTAGAGGACGCCGCTCGCTAGGCTCCCGCCCCATGACGCCCCGGCGCGCCCTCGTCCTGCCCCCGCCGCGCTCCTGACCCGGAGCACCGCGGGCTGACCCGCGCGGCCGCGACCTCGCCGGCCGCGCTCGCGCCGTGCTCCGGACCCGCCCGTCCCGTCCGGAACCAGCGCCCAGGAGCGTCATGTCCACCCCCTCCCCCCGCGGCTCGAGCCGCGGGTCCCCCGGGTCCCGCCCCCACACCTCGTCCTCTGCACGCGGCTTCGGGTTCGTCGTGCTCGCCGCCCTCTGCTGGGGCACGTCGGGGATCAGCGGCCGCGTCGTCGCCGACCGCAGCGACCTCTCCGCCCTCGACATCGCCTGGTACCGCCTCGCCATCGGCGCGCTCGCGCTGCTGGCGGCGTGGGCCGCCACGTCCCGCCGCCGCGGCCCCGCGGTGCGCGTTCCCCGTCCCGTCGCCGTCCGCCTCGGGCTCATCGCCGCGGGGCTGGCCGGCTACCAGCTGGCCTACTTCACCGCGGTCGAGCGGGCCGGGGTGAGCATCGCCACGCTGGTCGCCCTCGGTCTCGCGCCGCTGCTCGTCGCCGTCGGCGGCGCGCTGCTCGGGCACGGCCGGCCGCAGCGGGCCACGCTCGTCGCGCTCGGCGTCGCCCTCGTGGGGCTGACCCTGCTCGTGGGCGTCTCGGCCGGCGCGGACAGCGGGACGGCGGTCCTGCTCGGCGCCCTCGTGGCCACCGGCTCGGCGCTCGGCTACGCCGTCGTCACCGTGGCCGGCGGCGGCGTGCCGGCCGGTGTGCCGGTGACCCTCGTCGGGTTCGCCGGCGGCGCGCTGCTGCTCACCCCGGTCGTGCTGGCGCAGGGGGTGTCGGTGCCCGACGACGGCACGGCGCTGGCGGTGCTGCTCTACCTGGGCCTGGTGCCGAGCGCGCTGGCCTACGGGCTGTTCTTCACCGGGGTGCGCACCGTCCCGGGCGCGGTGGCCTCGATCGTCACGCTGCTGGAGCCGCTGACGGCGACCGCGCTGGCCACGGCGTTCCTCGGCGAGCGGCTCGAGCCGGCCGCGGTGGCGGGCGGGGCGCTGCTGCTGGCCGCCGTCGCCGGGCTCTACCTGCGGGAGCTCGGCCGGCGGGCGGAGCGCGTGGCGGCTCCCGGCGCCTGAGCGGCCCCGGGAACGGCGACGGGCCCCGGCGCACTGCCGGGGCCCGTCGGGGTGCGGAGGATGGGAGATTCGAACTCCCGAGGGGTTGCCCCCAACCCGCTTTCCAAGCGAGCGCCATAGGCCACTAGGCGAATCCTCCCGGTGCCCGTCGATCGTACCGGCACGCCCGGCCGCGGTCAGCCGCCGCCCCGCGGCTCGCCGCCCCGGGTGGTCCGGCGCGGGCGCACCAGGCAGGCTTGCGGGGTCGGGGGGACGCACGCGAGGGACGGGAGCAGGACGATGAGCGAGCCGGGCCAGGTCCGACCGGAGGTCGTGGACGAGATCGTGGCCGTGCTGCGCGGCGCCGACCCGGCGGGCCTCCCGCCGTCGGCCACCGCGGAGGAGAAGGCCGCCGCGAAGGACCGCTACCTGTCGGAGTTCGCCGCCGAGCGCAGCAAGCGCGACCGGCAGACCCAGGCGTGGGAGCTGCTGCTCACCCGCAGCTACGACGAGCCGCCGACGTGGGAGCGGCTGTTCGACGACCTCGCCCCCGACGCCGTCGAGGAGCTCGGCGGGCTCTACGACGTGCTGCCCGAGGGGGCGCAGGAGGAGTACGCCCGCCGCTTCGGCGTCCCCAGCACCGTCTGACGCCCCCGGTGCCGCGCGCGGCCGCGCTGGGTAGGGACGGCCGGTGACCACGACCGTCCCGGGCCGCCTCGTGGCCGGCCGCTACCGCCTGGTGTCGCGCATCGCCGGCGGCGGCATGGGCGCGGTCTGGCTCGGCCGCGACGAGCTGCTCGGGCGCGAGGTCGCCGTCAAGCAGGTGCTCCTGCCCGCCGGCGTCGACCCGGAGCTCGCCGGCCAGCAGCGCGAGCGGGCGATGCGCGAGGGCCGCATCGCCGCGCGGCTCTCCCACCCGCACGCGGTCTCGGTGTTCGACGTCGCCCTCGAGGACGGCGTCCCGTGGCTGGTCATGGAGTACCTGCCCTCGCGCAGCCTGGCCGTGGTGCTGCACGAGGACGGCGTGCTGCGCCCCGACCAGGTGGCCCAGGTGGGCGCCCAGCTCGCCGACGCGCTGGTGGCGGTGCACGAGGCGGGGATCGTGCACCGCGACGTCAAGCCGGGGAACGTCCTGGTGGGCCGCGGCGGGCGGGTCGAGGGCCTGGTGAAGATCACCGACTTCGGCATCGCGCACGCCAGCGGCGACGTCACCCTCACCCAGACCGGCCAGATCACCGGGACGCCGGCCTTCCTGGCGCCCGAGGTGGCCCGCGGCACGGACATGACGCCGGCCAGCGACGTGTTCTCCCTCGGCGCCACCCTCTACACCTGCCTGGAGGGCGAGCCGCCGTTCGGGATGGACGACAACGCGCTGCGCCTGCTGCACCGCGTGGCCGCCGGCGAGTTCCGCCCGCCGCGGCGGGCCGGGTCCCTGGAGCGGCCGCTGATGCGGATGCTCGACGCCGACCCCGCGCGGCGGCCGTCGATGACCGAGATGCGCGACGAGCTGGCCCGCCTGGCCGCCGGCCGCGACGGCGACCCGACCACCGTGCTGCTCGCCCGCACCGCCCTCGGCCCGGCGCCCGACCGCACCCGCACCGCGGCGACGCCCACCCCCACGCCCGAGCCCACGACCGACCCCGGGCCGCCGACGCCGGTCGCGCCCTCCCCCGCCGCCGTCGACCCGCCGACCGCCACCTCGCCGCCGACCCTGACGCAGCCGCCGGGGTCCGGGCCGCCGCCGGGGACGGAGGGCCCAGGCCCCTGGCCACCCGCCCCGCCGCTGGTGGGCGCCCGCCCGCGGCGCCGCCGCCCGCTGGTCGTGGCGCTGCTGGCCGCGCTGGTCGTGGCCGCCGTCGCGCTCGGCACCTGGCTGGCGGTGCGCGGCGACGGCGACCCGCAGGCCGGCGCGGCGGACCCGTCGTCGTCCTCGGGGGCGACCCAGCCGACCACGGACGCACCGGAGACGGACGACGGCACGGACGGCGGCACGGACGGCGGGCAGGCCCCCGGCACCGGCGCGGAGGAGCCGACGTCGGAGGAGCCGTCCCCGACGGGGGACGCGGAGCCCCCGACGTCGTCGGCCGAGCCCCCGCCGGCGGACGACCCGGCCGCCGAGGCGCGCGACACGCTCGAGCAGTACTACACGCTGCTGCCCGGCGACACCGCCGCCGCCTACGAGCTCACCGGGCCGACGCTGCAGTCGCGGGCGAGCTACGGCTACTACGAGGACTTCTTCAGCCGCTGGTCGGACATCAACCTGCTGGACGTCCGTGACGTCGTCGACCGGGGGGACGTCATCACCGCGACGACGGACGTCGAGTTCCTGGCACCCGGGGACCGGCTGGTGGAGACGCACGCGGTGACGTTCGTCCGGGCCGACGACGGCCGGCTGCTCATCGACCTCGACGTGATCGCCTGACCCGGCGCCGCCGCCCGACCCCGCGGACGACGACGGCGGCGCCCCTGCGCGGGGCGCCGCCGTCGGTTCCTGCTGGCGGTGGCGGTGGGATTTGAACCCACGGAGGCTTGCACCTCACACGCTTTCGAGGCGTGCTCCTTCGGCCGCTCGGACACGCCACCGTCGGACAGACTACAGGCCCCGCTTCCGGCGGAAGAACGCGCGTAGGAGTGTCGCGCTCTGCTCGGCCCGGACCCCGCCGGTGACCTGCGGGCGGTGGTTGAGCCGGCGGTCGCGGACGACGTCCCACAGCGACCCGGCGGCGCCGGCCTTGGGGTCGTCGGCGCCGTAGACGACGTGCGCCACCCGGGCCAGGACGCTCGCGCCGGCGCACATGGTGCAGGGCTCGAGGGTGACCACGAGCGTGGCGCCGGTCAGCCGCCACCCGTCGCCGTGCACCCGCGCGGCGGCGCGCAGGGCGAGCACCTCCGCGTGCGCCGTCGGGTCGCCCTGCCTCTCCCGCTCGTTGGCGGCCTCGGCGAGCACGGCGCCGTCGGGGCCGAGGACGACGGCCCCGATCGGGGTGTCGCCCCACTCCTGCGCGGCGGCGGCGAGCTCCAGCGCGCGGGCCATGGCGGCGTCGACGGCGTCCGGCCCCGGACCGGTCCCGGCGGCGGTCCCGTCCGCGGCGGTCACGGCAGCGGGAAGCCGACCAGCGCCGACAGCTCGTCCAGCGCTCTCCGCGGGTCGGCGACCTTGACGGTGTGCATGCCCAGCGCCCGCGCCGGCTTGAGGTTGATGCCCAGGTCGTCGAGGTAGGCGCAGTCGGCGAAGTCGAGGTCGCGGCCGACCGCCTCGTTCAGCCGCGCCAGCGCCCGCCGGTAGATCTCCGGCTCGGGCTTGCGCACGCCCTCCACCGAGGACTCGACGACGGCGTCGAACAGGCCCAGCAGCTCGGCCAGCGGGCCCGTGCGCTCCATCGGCGCCACGTTGTTCGACAGCATCGCCAGCGGCAGGCCGGCCGCCCGCAGCCGGCGCACCGCGGCGACCATCTCCGGCCGGACCTCGCCGTGCAGCGCGGCGAGCACCCGGCGGGCGTCGACCCGGTGCCCGGCGGCCAGCGCCTCGGCCTCGAAGGTGTCGACGAACCCCTCGACGTCGAGCTCGTTGCGCTCGTACCGGGCCCAGGCGTTGCTGTCGGGGTCGGTGCTGTTGAGCCGGCGGACGAGGCCCTCGGGCAGGCCGGCCTCGGCCTCGTAGGCGGCGAAGGCGAGCATCGGGCTCTCGGTGATGACCCCGCCGAGGTCGAACACCACCGCGGCGACGCTCACCGGCCCACCGCCGCGGCCAGCTCGTCGGCGAAGCCGAGGCGGGCGGCGACCGTGGCGACCATCTCGTCGGCCCACAGGTCGTCGGCGGTCACGATCGGCCGCAGCTCGTCGGCGGGCAGGCCGTCGTCGGCGAACACGTCCAGGTCACCTCCGGGCCAGCCGGTCTCGTCGTCGTCGAAGGCGCCGTCCTCGTCGACGCCGATGCCGTAGCGCTCGACCACCTCGGCGCCGAGCACCCACTCCTGCATCGTCGCGTCGGAGATCAGCGCGCGGACCATCCCGCCGGGGCCGTGCCGCAGCACGACGAAGTACAGCCGCGAGTCGACGACGACCACGAACGGCGGCGGCCAGGCGCCCGCGCCCGGCTCGCCGAGCGCGCGCTCGAGCACCGGCAGCTCGTCGCCGGCGTCGTCGGCGAGCAGCTCCACCCGCCAGCGCCCGCCCGGGCGGTCGACCCGCACGGCCCAGCTGGCGCCCTCCGGCCCCGCCACCGGCCCGGTCACCGCTTGCGCAGCACGGTCAGGCCGTCGGCGAGCGGCAGCAGCACGGTCTCCCAGCGCGGGTCGCGGGCCAGCGCGGCGTTCAGCGCGACGACGGCGCGGTCGTCGTCGGTCCGCGGGTCGAGCACCCGCCCGCCGCGCAGCGTGTTGTCCAGGAGGACCAGCCCGTCGGGCCGCATCCGCGGGTGCAGCTCCTCGACGTAGGCCGGGTAGCCGGTCTTGTCGGCGTCGACGAAGGCGAGGTCGAGCACCGGGTCGGCCGGCAGCGCGCGCAGCTGCTCCAGCGCCTCGCCCAGCCGCAGCTCGATCCGGCCGGCGACGCCCGCCCGCTCCCAGTACCGGCGGGCGACCGCCGTCCACTCCTCGCTGCGGTCGAGGCAGACCAGCGAGCCGTCCTCGGGCATCCCGCGGGCGATGCACAGGGCGGAGAAGCCGGTGAAGGTGCCGATCTCGACCGCCCGCCGCACGCCGAGCGCGCGGGTGAGCAGCTGCATGAGCACGCCCTGCTCGACGGCGATCTGGAACGTCGCCGGCGCCTCGCCGCGGTCGGCCAGCGCCGCGGTCTCGGCGACCAGGTCGGCGGCCACGTCGTCGAGCGGCTCGGAGCTCGCCCGCACGTGCTCGGCGAGCTCCGGGGTGAGCAGGAACGACCGCGGCGTCATGCGGCGCGGACCGGGAGCGCGGAGGCCATAGCCTCTGATCATGGCCGATCCCGCCCCGGACGACCCCGCCCAGGTCGCCCCCGCGCTCGCCGCGCGGCTCGCCGCCGACCCGCTCGCCGAGCTGCTGGGCATCGCGCTGGAGGAGGTCCGGCCCGGGTACGCCCGCGCGGCGATGACCGTCGGCCCGCGGCTGCTCAACGCCGTCGGCACCGCGCACGGCGGCGCCACGATGGCGCTGCTCGACGTCGTCCACGCGGTGGTGAGCAACAGTCACGGCGTCGTGGCGGTGGCCCAGGACGTGCACACCGAGTTCCTCGCCCCCGGCCGGCCCGGCGAGCGGCTGGTCGCCGAGGGCAGCGAGCTCTACCGCAGCCGGCGCACCGCCGTGTACCGGATCGAGGCGCGCGGCGAGGACGGGCGGCCGGTGGCCACCGCCCTCGCGCGGGTGTTCCGTACCGACCGCAGCTGGGAGGACGACGAGTGAGCCTGCCGGTGCCCACGATGGAGGCCCCGCCGGTGGGCGTCGTCGGGCTCGGCCAGCTCGGCGGGTCGCTCGCCGCGGCGCTGGTGGCGGCCGGCCGCGAGGTGCGCGGCTGGGACGTCGACCCCGCCGCCCGGGAGGCCGCCGCGGCCCGGGGCGTGCGGGTCACCCGCGAGCTCGGCGGCGTCGTCGTCCTGGCGGTGCCGCTGCCCGCGATGGCCGACGCCCTCGACGGCCTCGACGTCGACCCCGCCGCCACGGTCACCGACCTCGGCTCGGTGAAGGTGCCGGTGCTCGGGTCGGTGGGCGCGGCGCTGGGCGGCCGGTTCGTCGGCGGGCACCCGATGGCCGGCACCGAGCGCTCGGGCCACGCGGCCACCGACCCGGACCTCTTCCGCGGCGCGCGCTGGGCGCTGTGCCTGGAGCCGGGCACCGAGCTGCCGCGCTGGCTGCGCGCCGCCGAGGTGGCCCTCGACGCGGGTGCCGAGGTGGTGCCGGTGACCGCCGCCGAGCACGACGACGCCGTCGCCGCCGTCAGCCACGTGCCGCACCTGCTGGCCGCCGCCCTGGCCGCCGCGGCGGGGTCGGCCGGGCCGCTCGCGCTCTCGCTGGCCGCCGGCAGCTTCCGCGACGGCACCCGGGTGATCGGCAGCGACCCGGCGTTCGTCACCGCCATGGTCGAGGGCAACGCCGGGCCCACCGCGGCCGCGCTGGCCCGGGTGCTGGCCCAGCTGGAGCGGCCCTGGCCCGAGCTCGTCGACGCCGGGCACGCGGTGCGCAGCGCCCAGGCCGGAGGGGGAGCCGGGCGGCGGGCCGTGCGCGTGCCCCTCGACCGGGCCGCCCTGCTGTCGCTCGGCCGCGCCGGCGGGGTGGTCACCCGGCGGCTGGCCGCCTTCGTCGAGGGCTGGGTGCCGGGGGCCTGAGCCGGTTAGCCCGGACCGGCGATGGGGCAGAGTGGCCGCATGGACGACAGCGAGATCCGCACCCGCATCGACGCCCTGGTCGAGGAGGAGCACCGGCTCCGCGACAGCGCCGAGCACACCGAGGAGCAGCGGGCCCGGCTCCGGGCGATCGAGGAGGAGCGCGACCAGCTCTGGGACCTCGTGCGCCAGCGGGACGCCAAGCGCCAGTACGACGAGGACCCCGACACCGCCCAGGTGCGGCCGAAGTCGGAGGTCGAGGGCTACCTGCAGTAGCCGGCGGCGCGCCGCGGCCTCCTGTCAGGCGGAGTCGCGGACCGGCCGCCGGGCGCCGGCGTCGTGGTGCCCGGTGGCCAGCAGCGCGAGCTGCCAGAGCAGCCGGGCCCGCGGGTCGGTGGGCTTGCGGCCGGTCACCGACTCGATCCGCCGCAGCCGGTGCATGACCGTGTTGCGGTGGCAGTAGAGGAGGTCGGCGGCGCGGGTCGGTGAGCCGTCGGCGTCGAGGAACGCCGACAGCGTCTCCAGCAGCACCTCGCGCTCGTCCTCGGGCAGCTCCAGCAGCCGGCCCAGCGTCTGCCCGACCAGCCGCGCGGCGATCTCCGGCGAGTCCGACAGCAGCGCCTCGGGCAGCCGGTCGTCGGTGGTGACGACGCGCGCCGTCCCGGGCGGGAGCGTGCGGGCCGCGGTCTCGGCCAGCCGGTAGGCGCCGGCGACGGCGGCCGCGCCCTCGACCACCGGCGACACCCCGACCGGGCCGGTGGCCAGCAGCCCCAGCCAGCCCAGCAGCTCGGGCAGCCGCCGGGTGCCGAGCGCCACCACGCCCACCTGCGCCTGCGCCCGGGTGCCCCAGGCCGAGCGGATGCCGCGCTTGAGCAGCGCCTGCGCCGGGTCGGCCGCCTCGGGCCGGTCCTCCGCCGGGTGCGCGACGACGACGGCCAGCCGCCCGCCCAGCGGGACGGCGAGCAGCTCGGAGGCCTGCCGGACGAACGCCGGGTCCCCGCCGCGGCCGTCGAGCAGGCCGTCGACCAGCCGGCGGCGCTCGGCGACGTCGAGGCCGGCTCGGCGGCGCTCCTCGGCCCGGTAGCCCTCGGCGGCGGCGCTGCACCCGCGGTCGTTGGTGCGCCACAGGGAGCCCGCGACCTCCAGCAGCAGGCCGTCGTCGTGCCGGCCGCTGTTCCGGGACAGCGCGACCAGCGCCTCCCAGGTGATCTGGCCGCCGAGGCGGTAGGCGCGCAGCACCGCCTCCAGCGGGATGCCCTGCGCGGCGCGCAGCCGGCCCACGGCGCGGGCGCCCTCGGCGTGGCTGGCGTAGTAGGCCGCGGGGACGTCGGGGAGCAGGCCGCGGATGCCCACCTCGAGGTTGCGGCGCAGCGTCGTCCGCAGCAGGGGGTCGCCCGACTGCATCGCCTCCCGGTACGGCGGCTCGGTCTCCACGAGGACCTCGACCATCCGGTCGGTCATCGCGTCGAGCTGCTCGAGCAGCGCGGGGACCATCTCGGCCAGCCGCTCGGTGACGCCTCCGGGGGCCGTGTGCACGCCATCACCTCCGGTTCCCATCGCACAGAGCACAACACGGCGGGGGCATCACTGTGCGCTGCGCCCATTGTGACGGCCCTCACCGGACCGCAGAGTCATCGGGTACCGAGCTGTGACCCAATCGACGCCGTCCGGCGTCGGCTGGAGCGCGGTTCCTCCCCGATGAAGAGGAGACGTGGGCACCTTGGCGCAGCCGCCGGACACCACAGGCAGCAGCACCCGGCACCAGGACCGATCGCCCACCGCCCGGCTCGAGATGACCGGGATCAGCGTCGCCTTCGGCGGCGTGAAGGCCCTCACCGACGTGTCGCTGACCGTCGAGCCGGGGCAGGTGCACGGGCTCATCGGCCCCAACGGCGCCGGCAAGACGACGATGTTCAACGTGGCCTGCGGCCTGGTCCGCGCCACCGAGGGCCGGATCGTCTGGCGCGGCCAGGAGCTGCGCCGCCTGCGGCCCGCCCAGCTCGCGGGGCTGGGCATCGCCCGCACCCTGCAGGGCGTGGGCCTCTTCCCGGGCCTGACCGTGCTCGAGAACGTCATGGTCGGCGCGCACAAGCACGCGAAGGCCGGCTTCTTCTCCGCGCTGTTCGCGATCCCCACCGCCGACAAGGACGACGCCCGGCTGCGCGAGCGGGCCATGGGCGCGCTCACCGAGCTCGACGCCGAGGGCTACGCCGCCCGCTACCCCGGCAGCCTCCCCTACCCGGTGCAGAAGCGGGTCGCGCTGGCCCGCGCGCTGGTCTCCGAGCCCGAGCTGCTGCTGCTCGACGAGCCGGCCAGCGGCCTGTCCGAGGACGAGATGCACGAGCTCGGCGAGCTCATCCGCCTGCTCTCGGGCCGGATGAGCGTGCTGCTCGTCGAGCACCACATGGACCTCGTCATGCGGGTCTGCGACCAGATCACCGTGCTCGACTCCGGCCGCCAGATCGCCGCCGGCACCCCGCAGCAGGTCCAGAACGACCCGGCGGTCACCGAGGCCTACCTCGGCGACGCCGTCGACGACACCACCGACGTCAGCGAGCTGGCGGGCACCGACGGGGGGACCCACCGTGGCTGACACCGGCGCGCACGGCAGTACCGCGGCATCGGCCGCCGGCGTCGGCCTCTCGAAGGGCGGCGGGACGGCGACCGCGCAGGCGATCCTCGAGGTCGAGGGCCTGTCGGCCGCCTACGGCCCGGTCCGGGCGCTCGACGGCGTGACGCTGCGCGCCGAGTCCGGCCGGATCACCGCCGTGCTCGGCGCGAACGGCGCCGGCAAGACGACGCTGCTGCGCACCATCAGCGGCCTGGTCCGCCCGACCTCGGGGCGGGTCGTCCTGAACGGCGAGGACGTGACCCGGGCGCCGGTCGAGGCCATGGTCACCAAGGGCATGTCGCACGTGCCCGAGGGCCGCGGCGTCATCGCCGAGCTGACCGTCGACGAGAACCTGCGGGTGGGCTCGCTGTTCCGCGGCAAGGTCGGCCAGGACGAGTTCGACCGGGTCTACGACCTGTTCCCCCGCATCGCCGAGCGCCGCGGCCAGACGGCGCACACCCTCTCGGGCGGTGAGCGGCAGATGCTCGTCATCGGCCGCGCGCTCCTGGCCCGCCCGAAGGTGCTGCTGCTCGACGAGCCCTCGCTGGGCCTCGCGCCGCGGATCGTGGCGCAGATCTTCGCCCTGCTGCGCAAGCTCGTCGACACCGAGGGCCTGTCGGTGCTGCTGGTGGAGCAGAACGCCCGCAGCGCGCTGTCGGTGGCCGACACCGGCGTGGTGCTCAACCTCGGCCGCGTGGTCGTCACCGACGACGCCGCCCGGCTCGCCGGCGACGAGGACCTCCGGCACGCCTACCTCGGCTTCTAGCCGCTCCCCGCTCCTCCGCACGCCAGGAAGGCAGCCCCCCACGTGCAAGAGTTCGTCAACCTCACCCTCGGCGGGGTGATCACCGGGTCGGTCTACGCGGCCTTCGCCCTCGCCCTGGTGCTGATCTGGCGCTCCACCCGGATCGTCAACTTCGCGCAGGGCGCCATGGCCGCCCTGACGACCTTCATCGCGATCGCCCTCATCGACGCCGGCCAGTCCTACTGGGTCGGCCTCGTCGTCGCCCTGCTGTCGGGCCTGGTGATCGGCGCGGTCGTCGAGCGCGTCGTCATCCGGCCGGTCGAGGGCGGGCCCGAGCTCAACGCCGTCATCGTCACGCTGGGTCTGTTCATCGCGATCCAGGCGCTGATCTCGGTGCTCTTCGGCGTCAACCAGCGCGCGTTCGTGCCGCCGTTCTCCAACATCGGCTTCCGGATCGGCGACACCACGCTCGGGTCGCTCAGCCCCAACACCGTCTACACGCTCATCGCGGTGCTGCTGGTGATGGTCGCGCTGATCGCGCTGTTCCGCTTCACCCGGGTCGGCCTGGCCATGCGCGCCTCGGCCTTCGGCCAGGAGGTCGCCCGGCTGCTCGGCGTCCGCGTGGGCCGGATGCTCACCCTCGGCTGGGCGCTGGCGGCCGTCGTCGGCTCGCTGGCCGGCATCCTCATCGCGGCCGAGACCGCCTTCGTGACGCCGACGTTCATGGACTCGCTGATCGTGTTCGGCTTCGTCGCCGCGGTGCTCGGCGGGCTGGACTCCCCGATCGGCGCCGTCGTCGGCGGGCTGGTGCTCGGCGTCGCCCTCAGCTACGTCCGCGGCTACGTCGGGGACGAGCTCGTCGGCCTGGCCGGCCTGGTCATCCTCGTGGTCGTGCTGCTCGTGCGGCCCGGCGGACTCTTCTCGACCACCCAGACGCGGAGGGCGTGACCGCCGTGAGCGACCTGCAGACCCCCGCTTCCGCCTCGGCCGCCGGCGCGGCCACCTCCGAGGCACCCACCACCGCCACCGCGGCCAGCAACGCCACCTCCGCCCAGGCCGGCGGCGGGCGCTCGTTCCTGCCGCGCAACACGCTGCTGCGCCACCTGCTCGTCCTGGTGCTGTGCGCCGTCGGGGCGGTCGTGGTGCTCGAGTCCACCGACCTCGGCTTCAACGCGCAGGTCGGCTACGTCGCCTTCTACGCCATCGCTGCGGGCGGGCTCACGCTGCTCACCGGCCTCAACGGGCAGATCTCCCTGGGCCACGGCGCGCTCATGGCGGTCGGCGGCTACACCACCGCGCTGCTGCTCGACGCCGAGGAGCCGCTGCCCCTCGTCGTCATCCTGCTCGCGGCCGTCGCGCTGACCGCGGCCGTCGGCGCGGTCGTCGGGGTGGCCGCGGCGCGGCTGCACGGCCCCTACCTCGCCGGCGCCACCCTCGCCCTCGCCGTCGGACTGCCCGGCCTGGCGCTCTACTTCGACGACCTGCTGGGCGGCGAGCAGGGCCTCACGGTCTCCTCGCCCGACCGTCCCGACTGGTTCGTCGAGGGCATCCGGGCGCTGTCGGGCAACTCGGCCTCCGGCGTCAAGTGGATCGCCTACATCAGCGTCGCCTGCCTGCTGGTCACCTACTTCCTGCTGGCCAACCTGATGCGCAGCCGGGTCGGCCGCACCTGGCGCGCGGTGCGCGACCAGGAGGTCGCCGCGGAGCTCTCGGGCATCAACCTGGGCACCTGGCGGGTCGTGGCCTTCGTCGTCAGCGCCGCCGCGGCGGGCCTCGCCGGCGCGGTGCTCGCGCTCGTCGTCCGGCTCACCGCCCCGACGGCGTTCACGATCGTGCTGTCCCTGTCGCTGCTCACCGCCATCGTCATCGGCGGCCTGGGCAGCCTGCTCGGGGCGCTCATCGGCTCGGCGCTGCTGGTCTTCCTGCCGCGGCTGCTGCGGGACGCCGGCGAGTCGCTGGACATGGACGCCGCCCAGGCCGCCGAGATCTCCTACGTCGTCTACGGCGTGATCCTCGTGCTGGTCATGCTCTTCGCCCCCGCGGGCCTGGTCGGGTCGATCCGGCTGGCCCTCATGAAGCAGCGCGCCCGGCGGGCAGCCGGCCGCGCCCGGGGGTGAGGGGCCGCCCTCCCGGCCGCCGGCCACCCCGACTCCCCCACCCCCACCAGAACCCCCCGGGCACAGGCGCCCGGGTCCCTCCAGAGGAGAACCGTTGACAAGTTCCTCACGACGCCTCGTCAGCTTCGTGGCCGCGGCGACCGTCGCCACCACCCTGGCCGCCTGCGGCGGCGGGGACTCCGGTGGCGGTGGCGGCGGCGGTGGCAGCGAGGAGAACGAGGCCTCGGACATCGGCATCACCGAGGACACCATCAAGCTCGGTGCCCACTACCCGCTGACCGGCGTCGCGGCGCCCGGCTACAGCGAGATCCCCACCGGGGTCGAGGCCTACTTCGACTACGTCAACGCCAACGGCGGGGTCAACGGTCGCCAGATCGAGTTCGTCTACCGCGACGACGCCTACAACCCGACCAACACCAGCCAGATCGTCAACCAGCTCGTCCTCGAGGACGAGGTCTTCGCGATCATGTCGGGCCTCGGCACCCCGACCCACAACGCGGTCACCGACTTCCTCAACAGCGAGGGCGTGCCCGACCTGTTCGTGTCGTCGGGCTCGCGGCTGTGGGACGACGTCGAGGAGAAGCCCTACACCTTCGGCTGGCAGCCCGACTACGAGATCGAGGGCAAGATCATCGGCCAGTACGTGGCCGAGAACTTCCCCGACGCCCGCGTCGGCCTGTTCCTCCAGGGCGACGACTTCGGCGAGGACGGCGCGGCCGGCGCCCGGCAGTACCTCGAGGACCAGATCGTGGCCGAGGAGACCTACGTCCCCGGCAACACCGACGTCGTCCCGCAGATCTCCGCGCTGCAGGCCGCCGGTGCCGACCTCGTGCTCGGCTTCAACGTGCCCAGCTACACGGCGCTGTCGCAGCTGACGGCGCTGCGGCTGGGCTACGACCCGCAGTGGTTCTACTCCAACGTCGGCTCGGACCCGGCGCTGGTCGGCTCGCTGCTGGCCCGCTTCTCGCAGGGCGCGGTGAACGACGCCAGCCTGCTCGACGGCGCCCTCACCACCGAGTACATCCCCGGCCTCGACGCCCCCGACAACCCGTGGGTGCAGCTGTGGCAGCAGGTGTGGGAGGAGTCCGGCCAGGAGGGCGAGCTCACCAACTACCGCATCTACGGCATGTCGCAGGCCTACACGATGGTCCAGGCGCTGCAGTCGGCCGGTCAGAACCCGACGCGTGACGACCTCGTCGCCGCCGTCGAGCAGGCCGGTGCCGAGTGGGAGGGCCCCGGCTTCACGCCCTTCCGCTACTCGGAGGACCGCCACGCGGGCTACAGCGGCATGCTGATCAGCCGCATCCAGGGCCAGGGCTCGGAGGACCTGACGCCGGTGCTCGTCACCGACAACGGCGACGCCGAGATCGAGGAGCAGGACGGCGAGCCGGCCGGCCCGCCGGAGAACGGCATCCCGGAGGAGGAGCCGATCAACTGAGGCCCTGACCTCCGGAGCCTCCAGCGCACGACGGCGGGCCGCCGGTTCCCCTCGGGGACCGGCGGCCCGTCGCCGTCCCGGGTGACCGGGAGGCGGACACTCAGCCCTCGAAGTGTCGGCAGTTGATCTCCGGGTAGGGCAGCCGCGGACCCTGCGCGACGGGGCGGCGGAACAGGACGGAGCAGGGCATGGTGCACGCGGCACGGACGATCCGGCGGGCGGTGGTGACCGGCGGCGCCGGCTTCCTCGGCTCCCACCTCTGCGAGCACCTGCTCGACCGCGGCGTCGAGGTCGTCTGCCTCGACAACTTCCTCACCGGCTCGCCGGAGAACGTCGTCCACCTCCTGGAGCACCCCGGCTTCCGGCTGGTGCGCTGCGACGTCACCGACTTCGTGCACGTCCCCGGCGACGTCGACCTGGTGCTGCACTTCGCCTCGCCGGCCAGCCCGCTGGACTACCTGAGGATGCCGATCGAGACGCTCAAGGTCGGCAGCCTCGGCACCCTGCACACCCTCGGCCTGGCGCACGAGAAGGGCGCCCGCTACGTGCTCGCCTCCACCTCCGAGGTCTACGGCGACCCGCTGGTGCACCCGCAGCCCGAGGAGTACTGGGGCAACGTGAACCCGGTCGGCCCGCGCGGGGTCTACGACGAGGCCAAGCGCTTCAGCGAGGCCATGACCACGGCCTACCGGACGTCGAAGGGCACCGACACCGGGATCGTGCGGATCTTCAACACCTACGGCCCGCGCATGCGCGCCGACGACGGCCGCGCCATCCCCGCCTTCGTGGGGCAGGCGCTGGCCGGGCGCCCGCTGACCGTCGCCGGCGACGGCTCGCAGACCCGGTCGATCTGCTACGTCGACGACACCGTGCGCGGCATCCTCGCGCTGGCCTTCTCCGACCAGCCCGGCCCGGTCAACATCGGCAACCCCGACGAGCTGTCGATGCTCCGGCTGGCCGAGTGGATCCGCGAGCTCACCGGCTCCACGTCCGACGTCGAGTTCGTCGACCTGCCGGTCGACGACCCGAAGGTCCGCCGTCCGGACACCCGTCGCGCCGAGGAGCTGCTCGGCTGGCGGCCGACGGTCCCCTCCGAGGAGGGGCTGCGCCGCACGGTCGACTGGTTCGCCGCCCGGCTCCAGGAGTCCGCGACCCGCGTCGGCTGACCGGCGGGAGGGCCCGGGGCCGGTCGCGACGGCGTCGCGACCGGCCCTCCACTGTGGCGGAGTTCGCACCTACAGTGGTTCCGGCGGTCGGGGGACACGCCAGAGAACCGGACTCTGACCGAGAGTGAGCAATGGGCCGCCACGCCGACACGACCGCGCAGCGCCGCGCGACCCGTCCCGCACCCCTCGCGATCGGCGCGGCACTCCTGGTCCTGGCCCTGGTGGCCGGCGGGCTGGTGTGGTGGCTGTCCTCCGGCTCGGACGCCGGCGCCGACTGCGACGAGACCCGCACCGTCCGGGTCACCGTGGCGCCGGAGATGGGCGTGGTCGCCCAGGGCCTGCTCGACGAGAGCCAGGACCTCGGCGGCGGCACGTGCGCGCTGGCCGAGGTGACCGCGCAGGAGCCGCTGCAGACCGTCGGCGACCTCACCGCACTGGAGGGCAGCGCCCTGCCGCAGGTGTGGGTGCCCGACAGCTCGCTGTGGGCCGTCCGCGCCGGTGACGACGCGGGCCTGGACCCCTCCGGCTCGATGGCCCGCTCGCCCGTCGTCCTCGGCACCAGCCGCGCCGCCGCCGACCAGCTCGGCTGGAGCACCCAGCCGCCGGGCTGGCAGGCCGCGCTCAGCGGCGAGCGCCCGGTCGCCGTCCCCGACCTCGCCACCAGCGCCGAGGGCGTGGCCGCGCTGGCCGCCGTCCAGACCGCCCTCGGCGGCGGCGACCAGGCCGACAACGCCGTCGTGCAGGCGGTGCTCGCCGCCCGCCGCGGGCCGGCCGTCACGCCCGCCGACGCGCTGACCGCCGCGGCCGCCGACGACGCCGGGGCCCCGCTGGTGCCGGTGAGCGAGCAGGAGGTCATCTCGCTCAACCGCGCGACGCCGGACTCCGCGCTCGTGGCCGTCTACCCGGCGGAGGGCTCGCCGCAGCTGGACTACCCGGTGCTGCGGGTCGGCAGCGCCTCCGACGAGGACCGCGCCGCCGTCGACGCCGTCATCCGCACGCTGACCTCCGAGGCCGCGCGCACCGCCGTCCTCGACGCCGGCTTCCGCGACGCCGAGGGCAACCCGCCGACCGAGCCCGGCCCGGGCGTGCAGGAGCAGGCGCCCCAGGCGCTGGACGTCGACACCGAGCAGGTGCAGGGGCTGCTCGACGAGCTGGCCCGGCTCGCGGCGCCGTCGCGGCTGCTGACCGTCTTCGACGTCTCGCAGTCGATGGAGGCGCCCGCCGGCGACGGCACCCGCGCCACCCTGGCCCGCGACGCGGCCCGCAGCGCGCTGTCCCTGATCCCGGGCACCTCCTCGATCGGCCTGTGGTTCTTCGCCTACCAGCTGCAGGGCGAGCAGGACTGGGTCGAGCTGGAGCCGATCCGGGGCCTGCAGGAGGAGGTCGGGGGCAGCACCCAGCGCGACCTGCTCGACGCCGCGCTCGACACCATCCCCGAGCGGCTCTCCCGCGGCGGCACGGGCCTGTTCGACACCACGCTGGGCGCCGTCCGGGCCGCGCGCGAGCAGTACGACCCCGAGGCCGTGAGCAGCGTCGTGATCGTCACCGACGGCACGAACGAGGACAGCACGGGCATCGGCCTGGACCAGCTGCTGCAGACGCTGCAGGACGAGGCCGACCCGTCGCGGCCGGTGAAGGCCATCGGCGTCGCGCTCGGCCCGGACGCCGACATCGCGGCCCTGGAGCAGATCGCCGCGGCCACCGGGGGCGCGGCCTACTCCGCCGTCGACCCGACCGACCTGCAGGACGTCCTCTTCGACGCGCTGCGCCAGCGCTGAGGGTCGTCCTCCCTCACCGCAGCGCCTCCTCCCTCACGGTGGGCGGTGAGGGAGGAGGCGCACGATCAGGTCAGCTGATCGTGGCCCCGGGCCAGCACCTGCTCCAGCGCGGCGGTGACCTCGCCGACGGTGATCCGCGCGAGGGCGGGGTCCAGCTCGGTGCCCCACGGGTCGCCGGTGCCGTCCCCGTGCCAGAGGACGACGTGCTGGGGTCGTGGCGGCGGACCCCACAGCGCCGGCGACACCGGCCCGAACAGCACCACCGACGGGCGGCGGTAGGCGGTCGCGAGGTGCGCGACGCCGGTGTCGCCGCACACGACCACCCGGGCAGCGGCGACGGTCGCGGCCAGCTCCAGCGTGGAGGTGCGCCCGGCGAGGACGGCGTCCTCCCCCAGCCCGGCGGCCTCGGCCACGGCGCGGGCCAGCTCGCGCTCGGCCGGCCCGCCGGTGACCCGCACGTCGTGGCCGGCGGCGGCCAACTCCCGGGCGACGGCGGCGAACCGCTCCGGCGGCCAGCGCCGCCCGGGGAACGCCGCACCCGGGTGCACGAGCGCCGCGCCGCGCACCGCCGGGGGCACGGGCGGGACCGCGAGGTCGAGCGCGTCCGGGTCGGCGTCCACCCCGAGGCCCTCGGACACCAGCCGGCACCAGCGCCGGACCTCGTGCTCGTCGGGGTACCACGCCGGGCCGGGGTAGCCGGGGCTGGCGAAGGTCAGCAGCCGGTCGGGGCGCAACCCCGCGACGACGACGTGCGAGGCCGGCCCCTTGCCGTGCAGGTCCACGGCGAGCTCCGGCGGCGGCCCGGGCCAGTCCAGCGGCTCGAGCTCGCGCGCGGGCAGCACCTCGTCGACGGCGTCGACCAGCCCGGCCAGCGGCGCGAGCGCGGCCGTCGTCGCCAGCACCAGCCGGTGGCCGGGCACCGCCGCCCGGATCGCGCGGATGGCCGGGACGCCGGTGAGGAGGTCGCCGAGCCCCAGCGGCCGCAGGACGACGGCGGTGGGCCTCACACCCTCGAGCGCTCGACCAGGGCGGTGGTCGAGTGGCCGTCCAGGTAGGGCAGCACGACGGCCTGCCCGCCCCACTGCCGCAGCACCGCGGCCTCGGGCAGGTCGGCGCCGGCGTAGTCGCCGCCCTTGGCCCAGACGTCGGGCCGCAGCCGGTCGAGCACCTGCGCGGGGGTGTCCTCGCCGAAGACCACGACGGCGTCGACGAACTCCAGCGCCTCGAGCACCCGCGCGCGGTCGGCGGCGGTCACCAGCGGCCGGGAGGGGCCCTTGAGCCGGCGCACCGAGTCGTCGGAGTTGATGCACACGACGAGGCAGTCGCCGAGCCCGCGGGCGGCGCGCAGCGTGGCCACGTGCCCGGCGTGCAGCAGGTCGAAGCAGCCGCCGGTGGCCACCACGGTGCCGCCCGCGCCGCGCACGCGCGCCAGGAGCGCCGAGACGCCGTCCTCCGCGACCACGTTGGGCTCGCGCACCGGGGAGGCGTCCCAGGCGGTAGCCCCGCCGGCGGCGACGAAGCGCCCGGCGAACGCGACGGCGGCGGCCACCGCCTCGCCGGTCACCGCGCCGTCGGCCAGCGCCAGGGCGGCCGCGGCGGCGAAGGAGTCGCCGGCGCCGCACGGGTCGCCGCCGGTCACGGGCACCGCGGGCACGACCATCGGCGCGCCCTCGCCGTAGGAGAGCAGCGCGCCGCGCGCGCCGAGGGTGACCACGACCGCGCCCACGCCCCAGTGCCGGATGAGCGCCTCGGCGCGGGCGCCGACCGCGGCCAGCCCGTCGCCCTCGACGCCCGGCGCGACCCGGGCGGCCTCGGCGCCGTTCGGCGTCACCAGCCGGACGCTCGGCACCGGGTCGGCGCCGCGCGGGTGCGGGTCCCAGACCACCGGCCCGCCGGCCTCGGCCAGCGCCGCCCGCACCGCCCCGTCCGACGTCGTGCCGCGGCCGTAGTCGGCGACCAGGACGGCCGCCGCGCCGCGGATGGCCTCGCGGGCCTCCTCCGGCAGCTCGCCGAGGGAGACCGCCGGCGCGCCGCTGTCGATGCGCACGACCGAGTGGTCGCCCACCCGCACGCGCTGCTTGACCGCGGTCCCGCCGGTCGCGGGCACGGCGACCAGCCGGACGCGGCCGGCCAGCAGCGCCCGCAGCCGCGCGGCGCCCTCGTCGTCGGCCAGCGGCGCGACGAGCACGACCTCCCGGCCGGTGGCCTGCGCGGCGATGACGGCGGCCAGCGCGGCGCCGCCGGGGCGCTCGCGGGTCTCGACGTCCTCGACCACCGGCACCGGTGCGTCGGGCGTCAGCCGGGTGGAGGTGCCGACCAGGTCGACGTCGAGGAGGGCGTCCCCCACGACCACCAGCGGCTTCACCGGGCGACCCCGAGCCGGCTCTGCGGCACCCGGGCGGGCTCGGCCAGCACCGCGGCGTCGAAGGCGGCGCACAGCAGGTGCAGCGCCACCAGGTGGCACTCCTGCACGGTCGCCGTCCACGGGGAGTCGATGCACACCGCCTCGTCGGAGGCCGCGGCCAGCGGGTTGGGCGCGGGGCCGGTGATCGACAGGACGGTGATGCCGCACTCGCGGGCGCGGCGCGCGGCGGCGACGGCGTTGGGCGAGCGGCCCGAGGTCGACAGGAGCACCAGGACGTCGCCGGCCCGGCCGTGCGCCTCGACCTGGCGGGCGAACAGCTCGTCGGCCGGGTAGTCGTTGGCGATCGCGGTGAGCGACGACGTCTCGGCGGTCAGGCAGATCGCGGAGAACGGCGGCCGGTCGGCGCGGTAGCGGCCCACGAGCTCGGCGGTGAGGTGCTGCGCCTGCGCGGCGCTGCCCCCGTTGCCGGCCGCCAGCAGCCGCCCGCGGGACTCGCCGCACAGCACGTCGGCCAGCAGCGCACCCCAGCGGTCGAGGGTGTCGACCGAGTCGTCGAGGCTGCGCAGGGCGTGCGTCAGCGAGGCGACGTGGTCGCGGCCGGTCAGGTGCGTGCACGAGTCGGGCGAGACGACCTCGCCGGCCGAATGCGGGGCCTCGGACAACGGGGCGGAGCTCATCGGGACGCCTCCTGGGGCGCTCATCGGACGGCCTCGACGGGACGCCGGGTGGAGAGGACCGACCGGTAGACGGCCTCGGTGTCGGCGGCCACGCGGGCCCACCGGTAGCGGGCGCGGGCCCGCCGGACGCCGGCCGCGCCGTAGGCGGCGCGCCGGGCGTCGTCGGCCAGCAGCGCGGCGAGGACCGCGCCGAGCCGGGCCGGGTCACGCGGCGGCACGAGGTCGCCGGTGACACCGTCGGCGACGGAGTCCTGCAGCCCGCCGACGGCCGTGGCCACGACCGGGCGGCCGCAGGCCATCGCCTCCAGCGGGGTGATGCCGAACGGCTCGTACCAGGGCACGGCCAGGACGACGTCGGCCGAGCGGATCCAGGCCGGGACGTCGTCGCGCGCCACCGACCCGGCGAAGACGACGCGGTCGGCGACGCCGAGGGAGCCGGCGAGCTCGCGCAGCCGGCGCACCTCCGGGTCCGCGTCGACGGCGCCGGGCGGCGGGCCGCCGACGACGACGAGCTCCGCGTCGGGCACCGCGGCCAGCGCGCGGACGGCGTCCTCCTGGCCCTTGCGCTCGACCAGCCGGCCGAGCACCAGCAGCCGCGGCCGGCCGCTGCGCGGCGCCACCGGCCCGCGCGGGGTGAAGACGGTGGTGTCGACGCCGCAGGGGACGACCGAGACGCGGTCGCGGGAGAGGCCGAGGCGGCGCAGCTCGAACACCTCGTCGCTGCAGGTGGCCACCACGTGGCCGACCGCCTCGCACAGGCCCCGCTCCAGCTCCACGCGCTGCGCCGGCGAGGTGTCGGCGTCGCCCTGGTGGCGTCGCTTGACCGAGCCGAGTGCGTGGAAGGTCTGCAGCACCGGCACGGGGGTGAGCAGGCTCCCGGCGGCCTCGACCGCGGCCAGCCCGCTCATCCAGAAGTGCGCGTGGACGACGTCGGGCGGCCGCACCGCCCAGCGCGCCCGCAGCGCCGCGGCCAGCGCGGGCATGTGCCCGAGCAGGTCGTCCTTGGGCAGCGCCTCGGCGGGGCCGGCGGTGAGGTGCGAGACGACGTAGCCGTCGTCGGTGGTCACCTCGTCGGGCAGGCCGGGGTCGTCGCGGCGGGTGTGCACGGTGACCTCGTGGCCGCGGGCGGCCAGCCCCGCCGCCAGCGCGGCGACGTGCACGTTCTGCCCGCCGGCGTCGACCCCGCCGATCGCGGCCAGCGGCGAGGCGTGCTCGCTGACCATGTCGATGCGCAGCGGCGCGCCGGGATGCCGGTGCGTCCTCATCGGGTGACCTCCTCGAGGAGCCGGTCCCAGTCGGCGAGGAAGCGGGCCAGGCCGTAGCGCTCCAGCGCGGCGGCGCGGGCCGCCTTGCCGGCCAGCCGGGCGGCGTCCTCGTCGTCCAGGTAGGTGCGGACCGCGTCCCACAGGACCTCGGGCCGGGTGGAGACGACGCCCGCGCCGGCCGGCACCGCCTCGACCACCTCGGTGGTGGCCAGCGCGACCACCGGCATGCCCAGGTGCATCGCCTCGAGCAGGGACAGCCCGAGGGAGGTCCAGCGCACCGGGTGCACGTAGACGCGCCGGCGGGCCAGCTCGGTGTGCATGGCGGCCTGCGGCGGGTCGTCGTACAGGGTGACCCGGTCGGGGTCGAGGCCGTGCCGCTCGTGCAGCCCGGACAGCCCCATGCCGAAGACGTCGACCGGCGCGGCCGCGGCGAGCCCCGGCAGCAGGTCGGCGCCGACGGTGCGGCCGCGGCGGACCGGCTCGTTGGTGACGACGGCGGCCCGCGCGAGGTCGCCGGTCCAGCGCTCGCCGGGGTCGACGATGCCGTGCTCGATCACCGTCGTCGGGGCGCGGCCGTTGTCGTAGAAGAGCCGGTTGAAGTGCGTGACGTGCGCGATCGGGATGTCGTCGCGGTCGGCCAGCGGGTGGCGGGTGTGCGGCACCGGGCCGTCCCCGGGCTCCAGGCCCGGCGCGTTGTGCTCGAGGAACACGGCGGGCAGGTCGTGCCCGGGCTCGCGGCCGAGCCACTCGCGGACCAGCTCGAGGTCGCGCACCCGCTGGAGCACGACGACGTCGACGTCCTCCTCGCGCAGCTGCTCCGGGGTCACCTCGCGGGCCGACGCCGGCCAGTCCCAGGTGCGGGCGCGGCCCAGCCCGTCGGGACTGCGCCTCCCGTCGGGGCCGTCCACGACGGGCAGCAGGTACTCGTGCCGGCCCTCGAGGAACGCGGTCGTCCAGGAGCCGTGCACGTGCCAGAGCAGGACCTTCACACGCTTCCCTTCTCGATGCGCACCTTCTCGACGGCGGCCACGACGTCGGCGGCGGTGACCGACGAGAGGCAGGGGTGGCCCGGCACCGGGCAGGCGCGGGCCCGGGTGCCGCGGCAGGGGGCGTCCTGGTCACCCAGCAGCACGGTGGGCACGCCGTAGGGCGCCCAGCGGGCGGCGGGCACGACCGGGCTGAACAGCGAGACGACGGGCGTGCCGACGGCGGCGGCGAGGTGCGCCGGGCCGGTGTTGCCGACGACGACGGCCGCCGCGCCGTCGAGCAGGGCGGCCATCTCCGGCAGCGTCGTGGCGCCGCCGAGGTCGGTGCCGCGGCTGCCGGCGACGGCGGCGGTGAGTGCCCGCTCCCCCGGCCCGCCGGTGACCAGCACCCGGTGGCCGGCGTCGGCGAGCGCCTCGACCGCCTCCGCGCAGCGCTCGGCGGGCCAGGTGCGGGCGGGCACCGAGGCGCCGGGGTGCAGGACGACGTAGCCGGGCTCGTGCGGCGGAGGCGGCAGCGGGCGGCGGACGGCGAGCCGGCCGTCGTCGCCTTCGGGCAGGTCGAACCCGGCCGCGCGGGCCAGCGACAGCGCCCGCTCGGGCTCGGGCAGGTCGACCTCGTCGTCCTGCCCGACCCGGTGGCGGACGTCGAGCAGCGAGCCGGGGTAGTCGACGCTGGTGCCGCTGATCCGCGGCACGCCGGCCGCGCGCAGCAGCAGGGCCAGCGGGAGCGGCGACTGGTGGAAGGACGTGGAGACGACGGCCTCGTCGGGGGCGAGCGCCCGCACGCGCTCGGTGAACGCGGCGAGGTCGGCGGCGTCGACCGGCGGCGGGTCGCCGAGGATCCACGGGCAGGCCCAGGTCACCACCTCGTCGACCCCGGGCAGCAGCGCCGCGGCGTCGGCCCCGGCCGGCCCGGCGAGGAACACCACCCGGTCGGCGGACGCGGCGACCGCCCGCACCAGCGGGCCCTGCAGGAGGACGTCGCCGGCGTTGTCGAGCCGGGCGACGAGGACCGTTCCGCGGCCGGCGCTCACCACTCGCCGGCCAGGACGTCGTCGACCGCGGCGGTCAGGGTCCCGGCGCGGCGGGGCGCGGCCGCGACCTCCTGCCGCCGCGTCACCGGCGTCGGGACCATGATCCCGGACGCGCCGACCGCCGCGGCGGCCTCGACGTCGGCGCCGATGTCGCCGATCACCACCGTGCGCGCGGGCTCGACGCCGAGCTCGGCGCAGGCCGCCTCCACCATCCCCGGGGCGGGCTTGCGGCAGCTGCAGCCGTCGTCGGGGCCGTGCGGGCAGACCTGCACGGTCTCGAACGGGCCGAGCAGCTCCTCCAGGCGCGCCATGCAGGCGTCGACCTGCTCGCGCGTGATGATCCCGCGGGCGACGCCGGACTGGTTGCTCACGACCCCCACCCGGACGCCGCGGGCGCGCAGGGCGTCGAGGGCCTCCCGCGCGCCGTCGACCGGGCGGACCCACGCGGGGTCGCCGTTGTAGGGGAAGTCGTGCACGAGGGTGCCGTCGCGGTCGAACAGGACCAGGTCGGGCAGGCCGCGCCACGGCGCGACCCGCCGGTGCCGCACGACGCCGCGCAGCCAGTGCCAGGTGGCCAGCGGCGGGATGGCGGCGCTGGTCAGCGCCATCGTGGTGACCTCCGCGCGGTCGCGCGGGCCGGGCGCGATGCGCGCCCAGGCGAACTCCGCGGTGCCGGCGGCCCAGGCCAGTGCCGCGGCGGCCGCCGCGCGGGGACGGCGGGCGGCGGACAGCCCGACGGCGGCGAGCGCCGCGGCGGTGACCGCGAGGTGCTGCGGACGGCGGCCGAGCGCCGCGTCGGCCCGCTCCCGCCAGTCCGGGCCGTGCAGGCGGCGCATGAGGACGTCGTCGGCGTTGCCGGCCTGCACCCGCACGCTCACCCAGCGGTCGACCGGGCGCACGGGGTGGGTGATCCAGCGCTCACCGCGCACCAGCCGGGCGCCGGTGTCCATCACCCGCAGCGCGAGGTCGGAGTCCTCGCGGAACGCGCGGGGGAAGCGCTCGTCGAACCCGCCGACGGCGGCCAGCGCGGCGCGGCGGTAGGCGAGGTCGGCGGTGATCCAGGAGCTGGTGGCCAGGCCCGCGGTGCCGCGCTCCCAGTCGGTGGGCCGGCGGTCCCCCGGCAGGGGCACCCGCACCCGGCCCTGGCTGCCGGCGACGTCGGCGGGCAGGCCGGCCAGGTCGGCGTCGAGCCGGGCGTACCAGTCGGCGTCGGGGACGACGTCGTCGTCGAGGAAGGCGATCCACTCGGTGCGCGCGGTGCGCCAGCCGAGGTTGCGGGCGCGGGCGGGACCGCCGCCGCCGGTGCGGACCACGCGGACCGGCGGCAGGCCGGGCCGGTCGACGTCGAGCGGCGGGCCGCCGGGGCGGTCGTCGACCACCACCAGGGCGGCCGGACGCGGCCCCTCGGCGGTGGCGAGCACGTCGAGCAGCACACCCAGCGACGGCCGGCCGATGGTCGGCACGACGACGGTGCAGCTCACGGGCATGATCGCGCCCTGCCCGGGCGCGGCGGCCCGCAAACACTACGGGCTTGAAGTGCCTCCGGAAGAGCTGGAACGGCCCCTCCGCAGGGGCCCGCCGCGAGCCTGCGAGCGGTGGGGGGCGGAGGGGTCCTTCGTCAGCGGCGTATGCGGGTGGCCGCGGACACCCGGGCGAGGGCGTCGGTGACGACGGGCGCCTCGTCACCCAGGAGGATGAGCAGGCGGGCGACCAGGTCGTCGTGGAGCACCGCGGCGGCCCGGACGCGCTCCCGGCCGGCCTCGGTGAGCCGGGCGTGCAGCAGCCGCCGGTCGCCCGGGCGGCGCTCGCGGACCACCAGGCCCTGGTCGACGAGCCGGCCCACCGTGCTGGTGACGCCGGCCCGCGACAGCCCCAGCGCCTCGGCCACCTCGCCCATCGTGGCCCGCTCCCCCGGCGCCTCGGCGATCCGGCGCAGCGCCTCGAAGCCGGTCAGCGAGAGGTCGTGCTCGCGGTGCAGCGCGGAGTCGACCCGGTGGGTGATCTGGTCGTGCACCTGCACGATGCGCAGCCACGTCTCGGCCGCGCGGGGCTGCGCCCCGGCCAGCGCCGCGGGGTCGGCCGGGATCCCGGGGGCGAGCACGTCCTCGGAGCGCATCGCCCCATCGTCGCCGATGACGGCCTCAGGCGCTCCCGGGCGGGCCGGACGGCACCGTCTGCTCGCGGCGCCCCGCGGCGACGAGCACGAGGCCGGTCGCGGTGACCACGAGCGCCAGCCCGGCCGCGACCAGCGGGACGGGCACCGGGTCGCGGTCGACCGGGGCCGCCGCCGCGGCCACCCGCAGCTGCACCTCGGCGACCGTCTCGGACTCCGCGCCGACCAGCGCCAGCGTCGTGGCCCCGGCGGCCGCGCCGCCCGGGATGCGCACCGTGGCGAGCACCTGGCCGTCGGGCCCGGCCGGGACGGCGGTGAGCTCGGTGCCGTCGGCCAACCGCACCCGGACCACCTCGCCGGGGGTGAACCCGGCGCCGGTGAGGGTGACCGCGTCGCCGGCGGCCACCAGGGCCGACGACGCCACGACGGCGCCGCCGGGCGACACCCCGCCGTCGACCGGGGAGCCGGGGGCCGGCTCCGGCCCGGGTAGGCCGGGGACCGGCAGCACGTCGGGCGCGGCGCCCGCCGGCGCCGAGGGGGTCGCCGGCTCCTCCGCCGGTCCCCCGCCGGGCGTCGTCGGCTCCCCCGGCGACGACGGCGCGGCCGTCGCGGGGGGCGCGGGGGACGGGGGCGGGACGTCGCCCGCGCCGGGCGGGGCGGCGATCGCCGCGCAGTCCTCCTCGGAGGGCCGGGTGAAGACGAAGCCGTCGAGCTCGTCGGTGTAGGCGGTGCCGGAGTCGTCGAGCGCGGTGTACTCCAGCCGGCTGTCGACCACCTCGCCCCAGGCGACGTCGCCGGTGCGCAGGACGACGGTCTCGCCGGCCGCGACCTCCGCGGAGTCCTCGCCGGCGGGCCGGCGGGTGGTGGCCAGCGTGACGGCGTAGGCGACGGTGCCCGCGGTCACCTCGACCACGACCCCGCCGGGCCGGCAGCTGGGCCCGTGCGTCACGCGCGCGTCGGGCCGGGCCGGGTCGTCGACGGCGGCGGCGGGGGCGGCCAGGACCACCCCGCCGGCCAGCAGTCCGGCGACGGAGAACAGCAGAGCGAGCCCTGTCGCGGTGACAGGGCGGGGAGCGTGCCTCGGCCTGTGCCTGGGCAGGGTCCCGACCGGCACGGTGTCCCCCTCGAGCGGTCGTGCACGTCACCGGCGGTGGTTCCACCGGGGGCGCTCGCCCATTCTGCGGCCCGTGACCCGATGTGGACGATGGGTTCACGGCGCGTCGTCAGGTCCTGACGGCGTGTCGCGGTTCGGGCGTGTCGCGGACCCCGGCCGGGGTCGGTGAGGCGGGTCACTACGGTGGCCGCGTGGACTCAGCAGCCGGGACCGGTCGCCGCCGCCAGAACGAGGTCTACCGGGCCGGCGTGTACGGCCGGACGCCGCGCGTGCCCACCACCGCGGTGCCGCTGCAGCGCCGGGCGAAGGCCCGCCTGACCGCCCGCGCGTACGCCTACGTGGCCGGCGGCGCGGGCGAGGAGAACACGCAGCGCGCCAACCGCGCCGCGTTCGACCGCTGGGCCGTCGTCCCCCGGGTGCTGCGCGACGTCAGCGCCCGCGACACCTCCGTCGAGCTGTTCGGCCGGCGCCTGCCCGCACCGCTGCTGCTCGGCCCCGTCGGCGCGCTGGAGCTGGTGCACCGGGAGGCCGACCTCGCGGTGGCCCGCGCGGCGGCGTCGCTGGGCGTGCCGTTCGTCTTCTCCAACCAGGCGTCGGTGCCCATGGAGACCTGCGCGGAGGCGATGGGGGACGCGCCGCGCTGGTTCCAGCTGTACTGGTCCACCTCCGACGAGCTGGTGGAGAGCCTGGTCGGGCGCGCCGAGGCGGCCGGCTGCGAGGCGCTGGTCGTCACCCTCGACACCACGATGCTCGGCTGGCGCCCGCGCGACCTCGACCTCGGCCACCTGCCCTTCGCGCTCGGCAAGGGCATCGCGCAGTACACCTCCGACCCGGTCTTCCGGCGGCTGGCCGAGCAGCGGGTGGCCGAGGCCGGTGACGCCGCGCCCGCGCAGGCCGCCGACGCCGCCGGCCGCGACCGCCAGCCCCGGCCGACGCTCGCCGCGGTGCTGGCGATGGTCGGCATGGCCCGCGCGTGGCCGGGGCCGCTGCGGGAGAACCTGCGCTCGCCGCTGCCGCGGGCCGCCGTCGAGACCTTCCAGGGCATCTACTCGCGGCCCTCGATCACCTGGGCCGACCTCGCGTGGCTGCGCGCCCGCACCCGGCTGCCGATCCTGCTCAAGGGCGTCCTGCACCCCGACGACGCCCGGCGCGCGCTCGACGAGGGCGTCGACGGCGTGGTGGTGAGCACGCACGGCGGCCGGCAGGTCGACCGGTCGATCTCCGCGCTGGACGCACTGCCCGACGTCGTGGCCGCCGTCGGCGACCGGGCGCCGGTGCTGCTCGACAGCGGCATCCGCAGCGGCGCCGACGTGCTCGTCGCCGTGGCGCTCGGCGCCCGGGCGGTGCTGCTCGGCCGGCCCTACGCGTGGGGCCTCGGGCTCGCCGGCGAGGAGGGCGTGCGCCAGGTCGTCTCCGACGTCCTCGGCGAGTTCGACCTCTCCCTCGGCCTGACCGGCCACACCTCGGTGGCCGGGCTGACCCCCGAGGTCCTGCGCCGCATCCCCTGACCCGGCCGTCGCCGAGGAGGTCCGCGTGAGTGCTCCGTCCGCCGGCAGCCGGCTGTTCCGGCGCAAGCCGGTGTCGGCGATGGTCGAGGAGACCGGCGCCGAGCAGGCCGACGGCGGGGTGCTGGCCCGCCGGATGGGCGTCGGCCAGCTCATGGGGCTCGGCATCGGCGCCACGATCGGCACCGGGATCTTCTTCGTGCTGACCACCGCGGTCCCCGAGGCCGGCCCCGCGGTGGTCGTCTCGTTCGTGCTGGCCGCGGTCACCGCCGGCTTCACCGCGTTGTGCTACGCGGAGCTGGCCTCCACCATCCCGGTGGCCGGCTCCTCGTACTCGTACGCGTACGCGACGCTCGGCGAGGTCGTGGCCTACGCCGTCGGCTGGTGCCTGGTGCTCGAGTACGCGGTGAGCTCGGCGGCGGTGTCGGTGGGGTGGAGCGAGTACCTCAACGAGCTGCTCGACGACACGATCGGCGTCCGCATCCCCGACGCGCTCTCCTTCGCCCCGGGCGACGGCGGCCTGGTCAACCTCCCCGCGATCGTCCTGGTGACGCTGTGCGCGCTGCTGCTGGTGCGCGGCGCCAGCGAGTCGGCGCGGGCCAACGCGGTCATGGTCGTGCTGAAGATCGCCGTCCTGCTGTTCTTCGCCGTCATCGCCCTCACCGCCTTCGACGCCGGCAACCTGACGCCGTTCGCGCCGCTCGGCGCCGCCGGGGTGGGCGTCGCCGCGTCGTCGATCTTCTTCAGCTTCATCGGCCTCGACGCCGTCTCGACCGCCGGCGAGGAGGTGCGCGACCCCCGGCGGACGCTGCCGCGGGCGATCATCGGCTCGCTGGTCGTGGTGACCGTCGTGTACCTGCTGGTCGCCGTCGCCGCGGTGGGTGCGCAGGCCGCCGGGGTCTTCGAGGGCCAGGAGGCGGGCCTGGCCGTGATCCTCGAGGACGTGACCGGCTCGCGGTGGCCGGCGGTCGTGCTCTCCGCCGGGGCGGTCGTCTCCATCTTCTCGGTGACCCTCGTGACGATGTACGGGCAGACCCGCATCCTGTTCGCCATGAGCCGCGACGGGCTCATCCCGTCGCTGTTCGCCCGGGTCGACCGCCGCACGCTGACCCCGGTGCGCGGCACGGTCGCCGTCGCGGTGTTCGTGGGCGTGCTCGCCGGGTTCGTGCCGCTCGACGCCCTCGTCGACCTCACCAGCATGGGCACGCTCGTGGCCTTCGCCGTCGTGTCGGTCGGCGTGGTCGTGCTGCGGCGGCGCTCCCCCGACCTGCCCCGCGGGTTCCGGGTGCCGGGCTACCCGGTGGTGCCGGTGCTGTCGGTGGCGTTCTGCGCCTACCTGATCTGGGGCCTGTCGAACGAGACGTATCTCTTCTTCCTCCTCTGGCTGGCCCTGGCGGCGCTGGTGTACGTCACCTACGCGCGCACCCACTCGCGGCTGCGGGACCCGCGGTGACGCTCGTCGTCGGGCACCCCGCCGACCTCGAGGAGCGCGGCGACGCCCACCTGCTGCTGGCCGCGATGCTCGCCCGCACGGCCGGGGACGACGTCGTCGTCGCCACGGTCACCGCCCGCGGGTTCCCCGACCCGCGCGCGGACCGGGAGTACCGGACGTGGGTCGCCGAGGTCGCCCGGTCGCGCCAGGGCCGGGCGGCGCACGCGCTGCGGACGGCGGGGGTCGGCGAGGTGCGCACGGTCGCCGTCGAGGCGCCGTCGGTGCCCGCCGGGCTGGTCACCGTGGTGACGCAGGTAGGCGGCTCGCTGCTCGTGCTCGGCCGCGACGGCGCGGTGCCCGAGCACCTGCTGCGCTCCTCCCCCGTGCCGCTCGCGCTGGCCGCGCGCGCCGGCTCGCCGGGCGGGCGGGTGACCCGGGTGACCTGCACGTGGGCCGGCACCGACCGCTCGCGGGCGGCGCTGGCCTGGGCGACCCGCGCCGCCGCGGCGTGGGCCGTGCCGCTGCGGCTGGTCACCTTCGCCCCCGACCGCGACCCGCTGCTGCCGTCGGAGACGGGGCTGCACGTGGAGCGGGAGGTCAGCAGTGCGTGGGCGCGCCAGGCGCAGGCCGAGCTCGACGCCGTCGCCGCGCGGCTGCCCGGGACGACGGCGACGCGGGTCGCCCGGGGCTCGGGGTGGCCGGGCGCGGTGTCGGCGGCCGGCTGGTCCGACGGCGACCTGCTGGTGGTCGGCTCGTCGCGCCTCGGCCCGCTGGCCAGGGTGTTCCTCGGCTCGACCGCGACCCGGATCGTGCGGGCCGCGCCGGTGCCCGTGGTGGTCGTCCCGCGCGGCACGGAGGACACGCCCGGGCGGGGTTGACGCCCGCTGTGACGGCGCTCACAGTGGTGTCGGGCGGGGGAGCCGGCAATCGAGTGGCCTCCCACTGCTGGGAGGATCGACCAACGCGGCCAGACCGCCAGGACCGGCCCCCCGCCCCACTCTCCCGGCGCTGCGGCGCGGTCAGCCCCGCTCCGGGACGGCGGCCGCGTCGAGGCCCGGGACGGCGGCGTCGAGGGCGGCGAGCTCCGCGGTGAGCGCCTCGGCGAGCGCCCCGACGTGCGGCTCGTGCAGCACGCCGGTGTGGTCGCCGGCGACCCGCACGGTCACCGACGGGCCGGTCAGCCAGGGCCCCCAGGCCGCCCGCGCCTCCGCCGCCGCGTCGTCCCGGGCCACCACGACCAGCGTCCGCCCCGGCCAGGGGCGGCCGCGGTAGCGGCGGGCCACGGCCATGCCCTGCAGGTGGAAGCGCGAGTAGTTGCCGACCCGGTCGGGGACGATGCCCGCCGTGGCGATGGCGACCGCCAGCTTGAGCCGGCGCAGCGGCCCCCCGGCGAACGGCGAGGGGGTGAGGGCCGGGTCGGGCGGGAAGCTGTCCACGACCGCCAGGAGCTCGACGTCCTCGCCCTCGGCCCGCAGCCGGTGCGCCATCTCCAGCGCCACGAGCGCACCCAGCGAGTGCCCGGCCAGCCGGTAGGGCCCGTGCGACCGGACGTCGCGCAGGGTCCGCAGCGCCCGGGCCGCCATCTCCTCGACCGACCCGTCGGGGCGCCCGCCCCCCTCGAGCCCGTGCGCCTGCAGCGCGAGGACCGGCTGGTCGGCCGGCAGGCGTTGCGCCAGCGGCCGGAACCCGACGGCGACCGCGCCGGCCCCCGCCACGCAGAACAGCGGCGGGCGGTCCCCGTCGTCGCGCAGCCGCAGCAGCGTCGGGTGCACCGGCCTCCGGTGCCGGCGGACGGCCGCCGCGAACGCCTCGACGGTCGGCGCCTCGGCCAGCAGGGTGGTGGACAGGGTCACCCCGGAGACGTCGAGCTCGGAGGCGACGGCGGCCAGCAGCTCCTCGGCCGCCAGCGAGTCGCCGCCGAGGTCGAAGAAGTCACCGTCGCGGCCGACCTGCTCCAGTCCGAGGACCCGGGCGAACACCGCCGCCACCACCCGCTCCCAGTCGGTGCGCGGCGGGCACGCGCCCGGGTCGTGCGCCGCGGCCGGCGGCAACGCGGCCCGGTCGAGCTTGCCGCGCTCGGTCCGGGGCAGCGCCGGCAGCAGCACGACCTGCTCGGGGACCATGAACGCCGGGAGTTCCGCGCGCACCACGCGGCGGACCGAGGAGGCCTCGAGCCGCCCGCCGGCGGGGACGACGTAGGAGACCAGCCGCGCCCGGCCGGTGTCCTCGGCCACGACGCCGACCGTCACCGCCTCGCGGATCTCGGGCCGGGCGAACAGCAGGGCGTCCACCTCACCGGGCTCGACGAGGTGCCCGCGGATCTTCACGCTGTGGTCGGTGCGGCCCAGCAGCCGCACGGTCCCGTCGTCGGCGATGACGGCGGCGTCGCTGGTGAGGAACTCGCGGACGCCGTCGCCGAGGTCCCGGAACACCTCGGCGGTGGCCTCGGGCGCCCGCCAGTAGCCGTCGGTCAGCCACCGGGACCGCACCACCAGGCGGCCGGTGCCGGTGGCGGAGTCACGGCCGTGCTCGTCCCGGACCAGCAGCGCGACGCCGGCGACCGGCCGGCCCACCGGCGTCGCGCCCGGGGGCAACGGGTCCCCGGGACCGAGGACGTGCTCGCAGATCAGCCCGGTCTCGGTGGAGCCGTACCGGTTGCGGATCACGCAGGCGGGCCCCACCAGCCGCCGCACGGCCGCCAGCTCGGCCGCGTGCACCGTCTCGCCGGCCATCGTGAGCTGGGCCAGCCCCTCCAGCCGGGTGCCGGCCGGGCTGCTCGCCACGATCCCGCGCAGGATGGCCGGGCTGGCCACGAGCACGGTCGCGCCCACCGCCCGCAGCCACCCGGGCAGTTCCCGCACCGGCCGGGTGCGCGGGTCGAAGAGCTGCTGCGTCGCCCCGCTGACCAGCCCGGCGATCGTCAGCCCGAGGCCCGCGCTGAAGGCCATCGGGAGCAGGGCGGCGACGGTGTCGCCGGGGCCGTAGCAGCCGGTCGCGGTGGCGTTGGTGTACGCGTCGTGGAGGTACCAGGCCGACCCGGACGCGACGCCCTTGGGCCGGCCGGTGGAGCCGGAGGTGAAGGCGAGCGCGGTGGGCTGCCCCGGCAACGGCGGGACCACGCGCAGGTCGGCGCGCCGCCCGTCGAGGACGACGACGTCGCCGCAGACCTCCCGCGCCGCCGCCACGCGCGGCCCGTCCGCGACGCACAGGACCGCGCCGGCGGAGTCCACGTAGGAGCGCAGGCGGGCCGCGGGCGTGGTCGGGTCGAGCACCACGACCGGGGCTCCCGAGACCATGACCCCGACGATCGCGACCACGGCCTCCACGCCGTGGCCGCAGAGGACCCCGACGGGGTGGCGGTCGGGGTTCCGCCGGGCGAGGGCGTCGGACACCGCGGCCGCCTCGGCGAGCAGGCCGGCGTAGGTGAGCTGCCGCTGGGCGTCCCCCACCGCGACCGCCGCGGGCTGCGCGGCCGCGACCTCGAGCAGCCGGCCGACCACCGTCGTCGCGGATCCGTCGTCGGTCAACGGCGGCAGGGCGGGCATGGGGCACCTCTCCGGCTCCGGTCGACCCCGCAGGTCAGGGGCTCGGGGCACCGTAGGCGACCGGGGGGCAACAGGTATAGCGCCTCGGCCGTCCGCCGCCGATCCTCACCCGGTCGGGCGGCTGGCCCTGGACACACAGCGGCCCCGCACTCCGGGGAGTGCGGGGCCGCTGCGCTGTCTCAACCAGACGTGCACCCGAAGGGATTCGAACCCCTAACCTTCTGATCCGTAGTCAGATGCTCTATCCGTTGAGCTACGGGTGCGGAGTGTTCAGTTGTCGTGCGCGGAGGCTCCGGGATTTGAACCCGGGATGGGGATTAACCCAAACCGCATTAGCAGTGCGGCGCCATAGACCGGACTAGGCGAAGCCTCCCGGGGTCCGAGTTCCCCCGGTACCACCGAGAGGAGAGACTACCAGCGCCTCCGGGGCGACTCCCAGCCCGGGGGGTCCCCGGGCCGGGAGCGCAGGTCAGGCGGCCACCCGTTCCCGCGGCCGGGCCGGCGCGGCCCGGCCGGGCACCAGCGTGACGACGACGGCGGCCGCGGCGCCCGCGACGGCCAGGAGCAGGCTCCCCGTGACGCCGGAGGAGTCGATCAGCGCGCCGCCCAGGGCCGCGCCCAGCGCGGAGGCGCCGGTGGCCATGGTCGACAGCCAGGTGAACGCCTCCGTGGTGGCGTGCGCCGGGGCCAGTGAGCCCACCAGCGAGCTCTGCACGGTGAGCGTCGGCGCGATGGCCGTGCCGCCGAGGAACAGCAGGGCGCCCAGCACCCACGGGCTCGACGCCGCGACGAGCGGCGCCAGGCCGATCGTCACGCCGAGCAGCAGCCACCGGTACTGGCGCGGCAGCGAGGCGCTGACCACGCGGGCGCCGAACCACAGCCCGCCGGCCACCGAGCCGAGGGACCACAGCGCGAGCAACAGTCCGGACAGGCCCGGCGACCCGGACTCGTCGGCGAACGCCGGGATGGCGACCTCGAGCGCGCCGAACCCGAGCATCAGCGCCGAGCCGCTGAGCAGCACCCGCGGCATCCCGGGGGCGAGCACGGTCGCGAAGGGGCTGGTGCGCTCGGCGGCCGGCACGGGCACCCAGCGGCGCATGGCCCCGGACGTCGCGATGGCGAGGGCGCCGCAGACGGCGAGCGCGCCGGCGACGGCGAGCGCCCACGCCGGGCTCGCCAGCACGGCGAGCGCGGCGACGACCGTGGGACCGGCGACGAAGACCAGTTCCGTGGCGGTGGCGTCGAGGGCGTAGGCGGTGCCGCGGACGGCGGGGTCGACCCGCGACCACAGCGCCCGGACGGTGCCCGAGACCAGCGGCGTCGCGGCGCCGGCGGCGGCCGCGGCGGCGACGACGGCCGGCGTGGGCGCGCCGCCCAGGACGACGGCGACGAGCAGGACCAGCAGCAGCGGGTAGACGGCGGCCTGGGCCAGCAGGACCGGCCGCGGGGTGCGGCGGTCGGCCAGCCGGCCGAGGACGGGCGCCATCGCGGCCATCGCGAGGCCGTAGGTGGCCGACGCGAGGCCGGCGACGGCGTAGGACCCCGTCTGCTGCTGCACCATGAGCAGCAGCGCCAGCGGGACCATCGCCGAGGGCAACCGGCCGGCGAAGCCGGCGAGCAGCAGGACGGGGGCCGACGGCAGGCGCCAGACGGACAGGTACGAACGCACGGCAGAGCTCACTTCAGTACACGCGGAAACCGGAACAGTAGGCGGTCAAGTCACGTTGACCCCCTACGACAGTAGCAGGGCGGTAGGGAGTCACATGGACTACGACACCTACGGGTCGAACGCCGTCGAGCTGGCCATCCACCTGGCCAACGTCGAGCGCGACGGCGAGTGGGCCGCGGCGTTCCTGCGCGCCCACGACGAGTGGTTCACGCCACAGACGGCGCTGGACCTCTCCCCCGCCGAGTCGCGGCGCGCCGCGGCCACCGCCGACCTCGTCCGCGCGGTCGCCCTGGCGGGGTCGCAGGCGGAGGTCCTCGAGCGGCTCAACGAGCTGCTCGCGCTCGCCCGTCCGCACCCCTACGCCACCGACCACGACGGCGAGCTGCACCTGCACTACGCCCGCCCCGACGCCCCGGCGCTCGAGCAGCTGACGACGACCGTCGCCATGGGCCTGTCCCAGGTCGTCGTGCAGCACGGGTGGCAGCGGCTGGGCGTCTGCTCGGCCGAGGGCTGCGACGACGTCTACGTCGACACCTCCCGCAACGCCAGCCGGCGGTACTGCTCCAACACCTGCGCCAGCCGCTCCACCGTCGCGGCCTACCGGGCCCGCCGGAAGGCCTGAGCACCCTCCCGGACGGGCCCGTAACGTCCCGCCCGTGACCCCCCTGCGGCTCCGCTACTGGGACGCGCGGCTGCACGCCGCCGTCGGGGCCCTGCCGGAGTCCCCCGCCGACCGGTGGCTGCGCCGGCTCACCCGCAGCGCCGACCACGGGCGGCTGTGGTTCGCCGTCGCGCTGCTGCTGGCGCTGCGCCGGGGCCCCTCGCGCCGGGCGGCGCTGCGCGGCCTCGGCTCGCTGTCGGTGGCCAGTGCCGTCGTGAACACCGTCCTCAAGCGCGTCTTCGGCCGGGTGCGGCCGGACATGGCCAACCTGTCGGCCGGCCGCGCGCTGCCGCGGGCGCCGCACACCTTCTCCTTCCCGAGCGGCCACTCCGCCTCCGCCGGCGCCTTCGCCACCGGGGTGCTCCTGGAGAGCCCGCCGGCCGGTGCCCTCGTCGGCCCGCTGGCCCTCGCCGTCGGCTACTCGCGGGTGCACGTGGGCGTCCACTACCCCGGCGACGTCGTCTCCGGCCTGGCGATCGGAGCCGGCGTCGCGCTGGCCGGGCAGCGGCTCCGCCCTCCGCCGCCGGCGCCGCCCGCGGCGCCGGCGCCCGCGCTGCCCGGCGGGGCCGGCCTGGTCGTCGCGACGACGCCCGCCGCCGCGGCGGGGATCCGGCGGCTGCTGCCGGACGCCGAGGTGCTCGACCGCGGGCCGGACGTGCTCCGCGACGCCGCCCGCGGCGGCCGGGCCCGGGCGCTCGGCGTGGCCGGCGACGGGGACGCTGTCGCCGCGGCCGCGGCCGTCGCTGCGGAGCACGGGCTGCCGCTGGCCGTGTTCGGCGGCACGGGCCCCCTCGGCCGGACGCCGGAGGGGACCGCCGCCGCGGTCGCAGCGGGCTCCGCGGTGGCGGTCGACGTCGCGGAGGTCGACGTCGCCGAGGTCGACGTCGCCGAGGGGGACGGCGCGCTCGTCGCCGGCCCCGTGGTCGTCGGCCTGCGCCTCCCGCCGGGCCCCCGGGCCGCGGCGCGGGCGCTCCGGGAGGCGACGCCGGTGGGCGTGGTCGTCGACGGCCGGCCGGCGGAGGTGTGGGCCCTGTCCGTCGCCCCCGGGCGGTCGGGCGGCCCGCTCGACGTCCGGTGCGTGCGCGCCGACGTGCCGTTCGCCCGCCTCCGGGCGGTCCTCGCGCCCGGCGGCCGGCCGGTCCCCGCCGGCCGGGAGGTGCGGGTGCACCTGTGGTCGGGCCCGCGGCCGGTGCACCTCGACGGCCGCGCGCGGGAGGCGGCGACGTCGTTCGCCGTCCGGGCCCGGCCGCCACTGGTCGTCTACCGGCCGCGCTGACCACCGAGCGGGACGCGACGCCGGTCACTAGGTTCCGGAGCAGGGTGTCCCGGCGCGCCGCACGGGCATGAGGGGACACACGGTCAGCCCATCGACGGAAGAGGTCCCCATGTTGGTCCGCCGGATCGCCCGGCCCCTGCTCGCCGCGTCGTTCGTCTACGGCGGCGTCGACACCCTCCGGAACCCGCAGACGCGGGTCCCGGGCGCGCAGCCGGTCGTCGACACCATCACGAAGACCGCCGACGAGCAGCTCCCGGTCCAGGTCCCGCGCGACGTCGAGCAGTGGGTGAGGATCGACGCCGGCGTCAAGGTGGGCGCGGGCGCGCTGTTCGCCCTCGGCAAGCTCCCCCGCCTGAGCGCCCTCGCGCTGGCCGGCAGCATCGTCCCCACGACCCTCGCGGGGCACCGCTTCTGGGAGCACGAGGACCCGGAGGAGCGCTTCGGCCAGCTGTCGAACTTCCTCAAGAACGCCGGGCTCCTCGGCGGCCTGCTCATCGCCGCCGTCGACACCGAGGGCCGCCCGTCGGTGGGCTACCGGGCCAAGCGCGCCGCCAAGCGCGCCGGTGCCGCCACCGAGAAGAGCCTCGAGCAGGCCCAGAAGCGCGCCGCCAAGGCGGAGAAGAAGGCCCAGAAGCAGCTGAAGAAGGCCAGCTGAGCACGACCCTGACGCCCGCGGCCGCGCTCCGGAGGATCGCCTTCCTCCTGGAGCGCGCCCGCGAGCCCACGCACCGGGTGGCGGCGTTCCGCACCGCCGCCGCCGTCGTCGACGCGCTGCCCGAGGGCGAGCTCGAGCGGCGGATCGCCACCCGGACGCTGACCGACCTGCGCGGCATCGGCCCGAAGACCGGCGCCGCGATCGTGCAGGCGCACGCCGGTGAGGTGCCCGAGTACCTGGCCCGCCTCGAGGACGCGTACGCCGAGCTGGTCCCGCTCGCCGACGACGTCGCGGAGTTCCGCGCCGCCCTGCGCGGCGACCTGCACACGCACTCCGACTGGTCCGACGGCGGCAGCCCGATCCGGGAGATGGCCGAGGCGGCGATCGCCCTCGGCCATGAGTACATGGCGCTCACCGACCACTCGCCGCGCCTGACCGTCGCCAACGGCCTGACGGCGGAGCGCCTCGAGCGCCAGCTCGACGTCGTCGCCGCGCTCAACGAGGAGCTCAGCCCCTTCCGGCTCCTCACCGGCATCGAGTGCGACATCAACACCGACGGCAGCCTCGACCAGACCGACGAGCTGCTCGGCCGCCTCGACGTCGTCGTCGCGAGCGTGCACTCCGACCTGCGGGCCGAGTCGGCCGCGATGACCGAGCGCATGCTCGCCGCCGTCGAGAACCCGCACACCGACGTCCTCGGCCACTGCACCGGCCGGCTGCTGATCCCCCGCGAGCAGCGGGAGGGCCGGCGCCAGCGCCCACGCCCCGAGAGCGCCTTCGACGCCGAGGCGGTGTTCTCCGCCTGCGTCGAGCACGGCACCGCCGTCGAGATCAACTCCCGTCCCGAGCGGCTCGACCCGCCGCTGCGGCTGCTCTCGCTCGCCGTCGAGCTCGGCTGCTCGTTCGCCGTCGACACCGACGCACACGCCCCCGGCCAGCTCGACTGGCAGTCCAACGGCTGCGAGCGGGCCGTGGAGACCGGCGTCGATCCCGACCGGGTGGTCAACACGTGGACCGCCGACGAGCTGCTGGAGTGGACGGCCTCCTGACGCGCCGGACACCCGTTCGGTCACAGCGGGGAAACAGGGGTTG
The DNA here is from genome assembly GCF_037034165.1 of Geodermatophilus sp. FMUSA9-8. NCBI lineage: Bacteria > Bacillati > Actinomycetota > Actinomycetes > Geodermatophilales > Geodermatophilaceae > Geodermatophilus > Geodermatophilus sp. FMUSA9-8. The sequence continues at coordinate 318,186 of NZ_JBAGKE010000005.1, forward strand.
CGGCTACGGGCCGTTTCGGGTGTAGAACGACGACGCCGTTCCGTTGCGCCGCGCAACGGGCGTGGGTACCCGAGGGAGTGCTGGACACGGTGGCGCTGCGTCTGATCTACCGCTCCTACGGCGGCGACAACCGGAAGGGACGGCCGGACTACTTCGACAAGAAGGCGTGCCTCTGGTCGTTCCTCCGGGCCGCGGAGCAGGTCGCCGGGGACGTCGAGATCGTCTTCGTCAACAACGGCCCGATCGCCGAGGACCGCGTCGCCGTCATGCGCGAGCACGGCACGATCGTCGAGCTGCCCGGCGTCGGCGTGCACGAGTCCTACGCCGCGGCCCTCGACCTCGCCCTCGACGGGCGCTGGCCCGACACCGACGTCGTGTGGTTCAGCGAGGACGACTTCCTCTACCGGCCCGAGGCGTTCGCGGCGCTCGAGCAGGCCGCCGCGGCCCTGCCGGAGGCCGACTACCTGGGCCTGTACGGCAGCAGCCCCGACGCGCCGCACACCCAGCCCGACCCGTCGCTGCACCACCCGCGCACCTGGACGAGCCTCCCGCCGTGGCGGGTGGGCGACCACGAGTGGATCCGCTTCTACAGCACCACCGCCACCTTCGGCGCCCGCATCGGGTCGCTGCGCGCCGACCGCGGCATCTTCCGCTGGTGCACGGTGCCGCACCGGAACATGTTCCGCGACCACGACACCTGCCTCGTGTACCAGGGCTTCGAGCCGTACTCCTACCGGCGGCTGGCGCGCGACCTCGTGGGCGGGGCGCCGGGCACGCCCCGGGAGCGGCTGCGGGATGCCTTCATGGCCCCGTTCCTCTTCGCGACCAACCTCCGTTCGCACCGGCGCGCGGGCAACCGCCGGCTCCTGGTCGGCCCCTCGCCCAACCTGGCCACCCACGTCGAGACCGGCTACGTGGCCTCCGGCACCGACTGGGCCGAGGTGGCCCGTGGCGCCCGGCTGTGGGGAGGACAGACCGCCGACGTCCCTGCCTGACCATCCCGGCGGGCGATGGCAACCCGCCGTTGCTCCCTGGCATGATCCGGGCGCATGACGACGTCCCGGGAACCCTTCCGTCCGTCGAGCGGTTCTCCGGGGGTGACGCGTCCGCACGTCCTCGTCGACGGCTTCTTCCTGGGCAAGCCCTACGGCTTCGGCCGGTTCGCCGGTGAGCTGGTCCGCGCGCTGTCCCTGCACGCGCCCGACGTCGACGTCTCCGTGGCGGTCCCCGAGGACACCGCGTGGGTACCGGAGAGCGCGCCGGAGCACGTGACGCTGCACCGGCTGCCGCCGCGCAACCTCATCGTGTGGGAGCAGGTCGCCGTCCCGGCGCTGGCCCGGCGGCTGGGCTGCCACGTCATCCACTTCCCGTACAACACCCGGGCGCTGCACACCCGCGGCCTGCCGTCCGTCACCACCGTGCACGACCTGGTGTTCCTCGAGCCGGACGCGGCGGCGGGGCTCACCCCGAAGGAGCGCGTCTCCTTCGGCTACGCCCGCTGGGCGTTCAAGTACGCGACGCTGCGGTCGGAGGCACTGGTCAGCGTCAGCGAGACCACCGCGCGGCTGCTCGACGAGCGCGGCGTGCCCTCCTCCGTCGTCTACAACACCGTCGACGGGTTCGCCGCCGCGCTCCCCGAGCGCCCGGCCGGCAGCACCGGGCGGCGCTACGTGCTGCACCGCGGCGGCACGGCCGCCCACCGCAACACCGGGCGGGTCATCGAGGCCTTCCGGCAGGTCCGCCAGGAGCACCCCGACGTCGACCTGAAGGTCATCGGCGTGCCCGACGGCGCCGCGGTCTGGGACGTCGCCCCCGACGAGGGCATCACCTTCCTCCCGCGCCAGACCGACGCCGAGCTCGCCGCGCTCTACGCCGACAGCGCCTGCGTGCTCGCCACCAGCCTCGAGGAGGGCTTCGGCCTGCCGATCATCGAGGGCTTCGTGTTCGGCGCGCCGGTCGTCACCTCCGACCGCGACCCGATGCGCGAGGTCGCCGGGGGCGCCGCCCGGCTGGTCGACCCCACGGAGGCCGACGAGATCGCCGACGCGCTGGGCGGGGTGCTCGCCGACCCGTCGCTGGCCGCGACGCTGCGCGCGCGGGGCGCCGAGCGCTACCGCGACTTCACGGCCGAGCAGGTCGCCGGCCGCATGCGCGAGGTCTACCGCGAGGTCGCCGCGGCGCCCTGAGCGAACCCGCTGCGGACGGCGTCGGCGATGCGGCCGACGTAGTCCTGCACGCGGTGGACCTCCTCGACCACGACCCGCCCGCGGGCGCCGATGGCGGCCGCCTCCTCGGGGTGGTCGATCACCCAGCGCAGGACCGAGTGCAGCTCGTCGGCGTCGCCGACCGGGAAGTACAGGCCGGTCTGCCCCTGCGCCGACGGGGACCCGAATCGCCCCGCATAGGTGGCCGACGTCGCCCGCAGCGGACCGCGCCGCAGCACCCGCCGCCGGTCGGCGACCACGTCGCCGGCGCCCTCCGACCGGGCCGCCACGACCGGCTTGCCCATGGCCATCGCCTCGAGCACCGACGTCGTCCCGGCGGGGAAGTCGGTCTCCACGACCGGGGCGACGACGGCGAGCGCGCCCGCGTAGGCGTCGCGCAGCTCGGCCAGGGACGGCGACTCGACGCGCACCCAGTCCGGCTGCGGCGTCCCGCTCATCTGGTCGGCGCTCTTGCTCCACGGGCTCGCCGCCGCGATGAGCAGGTCGACGCCGAGGCCCTCGGCCGCGCGGACCAGCGTGGCGTAGTCGCGGTGCTGCAACCCGGCGGCCATGACGTACGGGCGGGTCCCCTCCGGCGCGGTGGCGCGGTCGGGGTGCCAGTAGTCGGTGTCGATGCCGTAGGGCAGCACCTCGACCTTCTCCCGCGGCAGGCCGAGTGCGTGCAGCCGCTCGGCCTGCACGGTGCCCAGCGGCAGGAGGCGGTGGATGTGGGTGTGCACCTTGGCCAGCCGCCAGGCCGCCCACTTCTGCCGCTTCGCGGGGTACTGCCCGACCGCGACGACGGGGATGCGGCGGCGGGTGAGCTTGAGCAGCAGGCCGATGATGATGGCCTCGTTCTCGGAGTTGCTGACGAACGCCGTCGCCGAGTCCCGCCGGCGGAAGGCGGTGACCGACAGGGCCGCGTAGGTGCCCGCGACGCGGCGGACGAGCCGGGCGAGCCGACTCGCCTCCACGTCGGCCAGGTCGAGGATGCGCGCGCCCAGCTCGTCACGGAGCAGCACGTAGTCGACGGCCCGCTGCGCCGGGGCGCCGTCGGGCCGGGCGGCCGCCGCCCCGGCGGTGTGGCCCCGGACGATCAGCACGGGACGTGCGTCGTCCGCTCCCCGACCGGCCATCCCCGTCCTCCGCTCCCTCGCCCCCGTCTGCGGCGCCGACCCTACGGTCGCCGCGCCCGCACCGGGCGATCGAGACGTGTCAGTTCTCCCGTCCGGGCGACACGGCCACGGCCGCGTCGCCCGGGCCGGCACCGGCGTCCGGGGCCGCGGCGACCGCCGTGTCCCCCGCCGTGTCCCCCGCGGCGTCCGGCCGGTGCACCAGCCGCCACATGGCGCGGAACGACAGCGGCATGACGAGCCAGTACGCGGCCATGAAGCCCCACGCCGCGCCGACCGCCCCGCCGAGCAGCAGCCCGCCGACACCGAGGACGACCAGCAGCACGGCCACGGTGGCGTTGATGCCGAAGACGGCGCGGGTGGCGCCCATCGACAGCAGGACGCAGGTGGCGCCGATGGCGAAGAGGTTGGCGATCTGGCCGATGACCGTGGGCCACAGCACCGACTCCACGCCGGGCCACGAGTCGCCGAGCAGCGCGACGCCGGCGGTGTCGGGCAGCACCAGGGCGACGACGCCCCACACCAGCCCGACCGCGGCCATCACGGTGCCGATGGCGAGGGCGAGCTGGACCTTGCGCCGCGCGGGCAGTCCGCGGCGGCGGGCGAGTTCCGGCACGCAGAAGGAGAAGGCGCTCATCGCCACCAGCGACACCGGGCCGACGAGCACCGCGGCCCCGCGCAGGGCGCCGACCGCGCTCAGGCTCCCGAGGACGCCGACCAGCAGCAGCGCGCCCTGCATGGCGCCCTGGACGAGCATCGACTCGAAGAGCAGGAAGCGGGTCATGTCCCAGTGGGCGCGCAGCCACGAGGCGGTGCGCGACACCTGCGGCCAGGCCCGGCCGCGGAGGGCGCCGAACACCGCCGCGCACGCCGAGGCACCGCCCCACACCGCCAGGTACAGGACGGTGTGCTCGACGCCGGCCCACCACAGCGCCGCGACCCCGGCGAGCTGCAGGACCACCCACGCGCCGTCGATGAGGGCGGCCTGGTCCTGGCGGCCCTGCGCGGCGAACGCCGCCCGCCACGAGTCGTGCAGCAGGAGGGCGGGCAGCAGCAACCCGACGGTCACCAGGGCCGGGCCCACCGTGTCGCCGAGGACGAGCCCGAGGACGACGACGGCCGCACCGGCGGCAGCACCCAGTGTGAGCGCCGTGCCGGTGGACGAGCCGGTCGCGCGGCGGAAGGCCGCGGCGTCCTCGCCGGCGAACCGGATGGCCAGCGGCTGCCCGGTCAGGCTGCGCGAGAGCAGGACGGCGACGGAGAAGACGCTGAACGCGACGGTGAAGGCGCCGAAGTCGTGCGCGTCCACCGCCCGGGCCACGACCAGGGACAACGCCAGGTTGCTGAAGCTCGAGAGGGCCTGGTCGACGACGCCCCAGCCCGCACGACGGGCCAGCCGGACGACCGTTCCACGCCGGCCCCCGGCCACGGACACCGCGCTCACGGACGACACGGTAACGGCTGGTCCCGTTCCCCCGACCCGATCGGGTGATCCTGCCCCACGAGACCGTGACGACGCTCGCACGCCTACTTCTGGAAACGGAACTGCACTACCGTCGGATGCTCGCCCATGACTGCCCGCTTGTCCGAGGGGAGATCCCCTCGCGGGCACCGACTGTGGAGGCTCTGCTGACTGCGACCGGAACGCCCCCTGCCCTCGGCATGTCCTCTGCCGACGAACCAGAGCGCGGACCCCAGTATCCCGCATCCTCCGGCCCGGCACCGTCCAAGCGCCCCGGGATGCGGCCGCGGACCCGCCAGGCCGTGGTCATCACCACGCTCGCCACGCTCCTCGGGGCGGCCGCGGCCGGTGCCGGCGCCTCGCTGACCGACCCGGTCTACAGCAGCGAGTCCCACCTGCTGTGGTCGCCCGGCGCCCTGGAGTACCTCGGCGACGACAACCCGGTGACCGACCCCAACGCCCTCGACCGGCAGGTCGTCGACCAGGCGGAGGTCATCGAGTCCGACCCGGTCATCAGCAGCGCGGCCTCCACCCTGGGCGTCGACGAGGACGACCTCCGCGAGGTGGTCAGCGTCGAGATCCAGGAGGGCACCAGCCGGATCGTGATCACCGGCAGCGGCGCCGACGCCGAGGAGGCGCGGGCGACGACGGAGACCGTCACCACGGCCTACACCGACTACGTGCGGGTCTCCGGGGCCGACGCGCTGCGCCAGCAGGCCGACCTGCTGCAGAGCTCGATCGACCGGCTCACCGGTGAGCTGAACGCGGCCAACGGCGAGCTGGACGCGGTCAACCGCGAGCTGGCCGGCCTGAACGTCAACTCCCCGGCCTACGCCATCACCCAGGGCCGCGCCGACCGCGCCGCCGCCCGCAGCGCCGACGCGCAGACCCGGCTGGCCGACCTGATCGGCCAGCAGGAGAGCCTGCGGGCCGCCGCTGATGCCTTCACCGGCCAGGCCTTCCTCATGCGGCAGGCCACCACGCCGGAGGCGCCGTCGTCGCTGCCGCTGACCACGACGGTGGTGCTCGGGGCGGGCCTCGGGCTCGCCATCGGGCTCTGCATCGTGTTCTTCCTCCTCGGCCGGAGGCGGAACCCGCGGGCGCGCGACTAGATGACGTCCACGGTGCGCGCGTCCCGGAGCCCGGGGCGCTCGGTGCGCGACACGGCCCCCTGCACGATCGCGCTGCTGGTGCTCTCGATCCTCCTCCAGCGGCTCGGGGTGCCGGTCACGGAGGAACAGGCCCCGGTCATGGTGCCGGTGGTCCTGTTCCTCCTCGCCGTCGGCCTGCGCACCGGTGAGTTCCGCTTCTCCCTCGGCAACCTGCGGCTCCTCGCGGTCGTCTGGGGCGCAGCGGCGGTCTGCACGCTCGCCCAGGTGGTCCTGGGCGGCATGCCCTCGCTGTTCTCCCTCGCCCTGATCGTCGTGCTGTACGTGGTGGCCGCCGTCGCCGCCGACATCACGCCGGCGGCCGTGGCCCGCGTCGAGAAGGTGTTCCTCGGCCTGATGACGTTCTTCGCGGTCGTCTCGATCGGCCAGCTCGCGTCGCAGTACGCCGGCATCCCCTACGAGGACCGCATGCTGTGGTTCGTCCCCGAGGGCCTGCTGCTGGTCGACTACAACACCGCCGACCCCATCGCCTACGGCGAGGCGATCTACCGGTCCAACGGCATCGTGTTCCTCGAGCCGTCGTTCCTCAGCCTCTTCCTCGGTGCCGCGGCAGCGCTGGCGCTGTGGCGGCGCGCGCACTGGCTGGTGATCACCGTCCTGCTCGTCGGGATGGTGCCGCCGCTGGCCGGCAGCGGCTTCGTCGTGCTGATCCCGGCGGTCGTGGTGCTGGCCTTCACCCGCAGCCGCCGCCGCAACCTGCTGGCGATCGTGCCCGCGCTGGCCGTGGCGGCCGTGGTCGCGTTCCTGACGCCGCTGGGCGAGCGCTACCTCGACCGCTCGACCGAGGCCGGCGAGTCCAACACCAGCTCCAGCATCCGGCTGATCCAGCCCTACTACGAGCTGCTGCCGCCCTCGATCGAGGACCCGGTCAGCGCGGCGGTGGGGCACGGCGCCGGCACGGCCAACGACCACCTCGAGGCCGAGGGGCTCACCGCGGTCACGCAGCCGATCATCCCGAAGGTGGCCTTCGAGTACGGGCTGCTCGGCGTCGTGGGCATCCTCGGCGCCCTGCTCCTGATGCTCGGCCGCGGGGTGCGCGACCGGCCGTGGACGCTCGGCCTGCTCGTCCTGTACGTCTACGTGAACGCCTCGTTCCTCCAGCACACCCAGGTGTTCATCACGCTCTTCTTCATCTGCCTCATGCCGGCCGTCGCGCGCCCGGCACCGCCCGGGAACCCGGACGAGCGGCGGGCGGACGACCTGGTCGGCGCGGGGACGGAGGGCTCCCGGTGAGTGCAGGACGTCGCCTGGCGACGCTGGACGGGCTGCGCGGGATCGCGGTGCTGCTGGTGGTGGGCGACCACACCATCGGCGCCTTCACCGACGAGGAGGCGGGCGTCCCGCGCCTGCTGTCGGCCGTCTCGAGCGGCGCCGTCGGCGTGACGCTGTTCTTCGTCCTCAGCGGCTACCTGATCACCGGCATCCTCACCCGCGAGCGGGCGCGCACCGGCCGGGTCGACTTCGGCGCGTTCTACCTGCGCCGGACGCTGCGGATCCTCCCCGCGTTCTACGTCTTCCTCACCGTGGTGGCGCTGCTCGCCGTCGCCGGGGCGGTCGACGTCAGCGGCGCGCAACTGCTCTCGGCCGGCCTGTTCGTCTGGGACTACTCCCCCGCGGCCGACGGCTGGTGGCTCGGCCACACGTGGTCGCTGGCCATCGAGGAGCAGTTCTACCTGCTGTGGCCGCTGGCGCTGGCGTTCCTGCGCCCGCAGCGCGCGGTGTGGATCGCCGTCGCCTACCTGGTGGCCGCGCCCGCCATCCGCCTCGGCAACTACGTGCTGGTCGAGAGCGCCCGCGATGACGTCTGGATGATGTTCCACGCGCGCGCCGACGCTCTGCTGCTCGGCTGCCTGCTGGCCCTGCTGCCCACCGCCTACCCGGCCGCCTGGGCGCGCCTGCGGAGCCTGGCGGGGGCCCGCGCGACCGTGCCGCTGGCCCTGGTGGCGATCGTCGGCTCCTCGCTGCTGTCCAAGCGCTTCGGCGGCTACTGGGAGCTCCCCTTCGGCCTGACGGTGGTCACCCTCGGCGGCGGCGTGCTGCTGCTCGTGGCGGTGACGCGGGAGACGCCGAGCGTCTTCACGCGGGTGCTGCGCTGGCGCGTGCTGACCGCGGTCGGGCTGATCTCCTACAGCCTGTACCTGTGGCAGCAGCTGTTCCTGGCACCCGAGGACATCGCGCTGCCGGTCGTCGGCACGACGCCGCTGGCGGTCCCGGCCGCGTTCGCCGCGGCGACGCTGAGCTACCTGCTCGTCGAGCGGCCGTTCCTGCGGCTCAAGGACCGGCTCAGCGGGTCCTCGGCGATCCCGCCGGGCGCCACCGCGGGCACGAGCGCCCCGGACGCGGTCCCGGCCGACGCCGTGCCCGCCGACCGTGCGCCGGCCGTGCCGGCAACAGCGGACGGCGCCCCGCCGGCCGTCGACGGGAGCACCTCCCCCGTTCGCTGAACCGGGCGACCCGGGGGTGCAACCCCCTGTTGCATCGTGGCATGGTGGCGGTGTGGCAGGCGACGCGCAGACCTCGGTGTGGCACCTCGTCCGTGAGGACCTCCGCACCCACCGGCACAACCCCGCGGCCACCGGCATGCAGGCGCTGGTGGTGCACCGGCTCAGCCGGGCGGCCCACACGAGCAGGTCGCCACTGGCGCGCGCGGCCCGGCCGCTGTGCCGCCTGGCGTGGATGCTGGTGAAGGGGCTCTACAACGTCGAGCTGCCGCACACCGCGCGCATCGGCCGCCGGCTGCGGCTGCCGCACCCGCACTCGGTGGTGGTCGTCGACGGCGCCGTCGTCGGCGACGACTGCCTGATGCGGCACAACGTCACCCTCGGCGCCGGCACCCGGGACGGCGGGGCGCCGGTGATCGGCGACCGCGTGGAGTTCGGCCCCGGCGCCATGGTGATCGGCGGCGTGACGGTGGGCGACGACGTGCTGGTCGGACCGGGCGCCCTGGTCATGCAGGACGTCCCGGCCGGGAGCCGCGTGCTCGCCCCGCTGGCGACCGTCCGGCCCGCCCGCGCGCGGCGGGAGGGCGACCGGGTGCGCCGGGCGAGCTGAGGCTCACCAGAGGTCGCGGTAGGCCTCCGCGGCCTCGGGCATCAGGACGTCGTCGCCGTAGACGTAGAACTGGTGGTCGTAGCCGTCGACGTTGAAGAGGATCTCGTAGAGCAGCTCACCCGGGCCGTCGCCGGAGTGCTCGGCGAAGAAGTCGTGCATGCCCCGCATGAAGGCGGGCGAGTCGCCCCACTCGGCGTTGTTCGACCACTCGGAGACCGCCATGGGCAGGCCGACGGACTCGGCGAACTGCCGGTGCGCCTCGAGGCCCTTGGGCGCACCCCACTGGTCGACGTCGTCCATGCTCTCGGCCCACTCCTCGGCGGTACCGACGAAGGGCCACTGGTTGTAGTAGTCGACGCTGAACACGTCGACGTACTCGGCGCCGGGGAAGGTCTCGCGCCAGTCGATGCCGCTGTTGACCGACTCGCGGTTGACGTTGAAGACCAGCTGCGACTCGGGGAAGACCTCCTGCTGGAGGGCCCGGAAGCGCTGCCAGGCGGCGCGGAAGTCGGCAGCCTCGGTGGCGTCGACCGACCACTGGTACCAGTTGCCGTTGCTCTCGTGGGCGAACCGGATGTAGACGGTGCCGCGGTCGCCGCGGATCTCGCGGAGGTTGGTCAGCGACTGCCGCCAGCGGTCGTCGTAGGCGCCCTGCGCGGCGGCGGCCCAGGACTCGCCCTCGCCGATCGCGCCGATCGCGACGTCCATCGGGCCCTCGTAGTCCTCCCACTCGGACCCCTCGTCGAGGCCCCAGAGGTACACCATCGCCTCGTTCGTGTCCGACCACTGGCCGACGATCGTCACGGGGCTGCCCCGCCACTCGGCGAAGTCCCCGGTGGCCACGCCGGTGCCCGCGGCCCCCGACAGCCAGGTGGGCGCGGCGGACCCGCTCGGGTCGGAGCTGCCGGTCCCCCCGCCCCCGTCGTCGTCGCCGGCGTTCAGCACGATGACCCCGACGAGCACCAGGAGGGCGACGACGGCGGCCGCGACCCCGGCGAGGTACGCGCGGGAGTGGCCCCGGCGGGGCGTGGGCAGCTGCTCCACGTCGTCGAGGACGGACGCGTGCGCGCCGTCCCGGTCGGTCGGTGCCGCCACGTGGACCCTCCGTCACAGTCGCCGACCGCAGCCGGACCTGGGAGGCCCCGACCCACTGCACCGTGCCGTCCGGGCCCCACCGGTGCGTCGGCGACGCACCGCGGCCCCCGGGCCTTCCGTCACTCTACGTCGCCACCGCGGAGCGGCGCCACCAACGCAGCGCCGCTCCTCGGTGACGGACGGTCACCAGAGGCGCTGGTAGGCGGCCGCGGACTGGGCCAGCCGGACGGTGCCGTTGCCGAACAGCCAGAACTTGAGGTCGTAGCCGTCGACGTTGAACAGGACCTCGTAGAGCAGGTCCCCGGCGCCGGTGCCGGCGTGGGTGCGGAAGAAGTCGTACATGCCCTGCATGAAGGCCGCGGTGTCGGTGAAGTCCGCGTTGCCCGACCACTCCGAGATGGCCAGCGGGAGGCCCTGGGACTCGGCGAACCGGCGGTGCATCTCCAGACCCTTGGGCGCTCCCCACTGGTCGACGTCGTCCATGCTCGCCGCCCACTCAGCGGCGGTGGAGACGGCCGGCCACTGGTTGTAGTAGTCGACGCTCATGACGTCGACCTGGCCCTGACCCGGGAACATCTGCCGCCAGTCGACACCGGCGCCCACCGACTCGCGGTTGACGTTGAAGACCAGCCGCGACTCGGGGAAGACCTGCTGCTGCAGTGCACGGAACCGCTGCCACGCCTGGCGGAAGGCGGTCACCTCGGACGCGTCGACCGACCAGGGGTACCAGTTGCCGTTCATCTCGTGGGCGAACCGGATGTAGACGGTGCCGCGGTCGCCGCGCTTGGCCTCGAGGTTGGTGAGCGACTGCCGCCACCGGGCGTCGTAGGCACCCTGCGCGGCCGCGGCCCACGTCTCGCCGGGGCCGATGGCGCCGATGGCGATGTCGACGGGGCCGTCGAAGTCGCGCCACTCGTCGAGCGTCCAGAGGCCGACCTGGTCGTTGTTGTTGTCGGCCCAGGTGCCCGCGATCTCCAGCGGGCGGCCGCGCCAGTTGCCGAAGCTGCCGTTCACCGTGCCGTAGCCGGAGGCGCCGGAGAACCAGCCGGCGGCCGGGACCGCTCCGGGCTGCGAGAGCACCGGCGGCGGCGCCGCCTCGGCCGGGGCGAGGCCCGCGGCGGAAGCGGCCACCTGCTCCTCGGCCGCGGGGGCCTCGGTGTCGGCCTCGGCCACGGGGGCCTCCTCCTCCATCGGCGCGGGCTCGGGCGCCGGGGTGGGGGCGGGCGGCGGGGGGACCTCGGCCGGCGTCGTCGGGACCGGGGCGGGCGTCGTCACGGGCGGCACGGCGGCCGGCTGCGGGGACGTCGTCGCGGCGGTCGGGGCCTGCGCGGCGGGGGCGCCCGCGGCGGGCAGGCAGCCGGCCAGCGAGGCGATGACGGCGGTGGCAGAGAGGACGGCGACCGTGGTGCGGCGCAGCGGGGAGGCGGCGCGGCGGCGGGCGTGGGAAGACACGGGGCTCCAGCGTCGAGTGGGGACTACTCGGCGTGAGTAGCCAAATCACATCAGTGACGTTTTCAGGTTGACACATGCGGAGCGCGTTGACCAGAACACTCTGAGTACTCGTTCACCGAGTGCCACACACGTCACATCGAGGGAGGTGCGGCCGCGCGGCCCCCCGAGACGCCCGCCGGTCTGGTTGGGTCGGTCCGATCGAGTCCCGATTCCTGGAGGTCCTCCGCAGTGCGCAGCGTCGTCGTGGCCAAGTTCGTCCCCTGGCCGCCCAACAGCGGGGACAAGCGGCGGACGCTGGGGCTGGTCCGGGCGCTCCGCCGCCACGGCGAGGTCACGCTGTGCGCTTTCGAGACGCCCGACGACGACGCCGCTCCCCTGCGCGCCGAGGGCATCGACGTACGCAGCGTCCCGCTGCAGCGCTCGGTCCGCGGGCTGCTCGACGGCCTGCGGGTCGGGCAGTCGATCACCGCCGCCCGCTTCTGGGACCGCCGGCTGGCCGCCACCGTCCGCGAGGCGGTCGCCGAGGGCACCGACGTGACGCTGGTCGGGCACGTCCAGTTCATGCCCTACGCGCCGTCCGGGCGCCGCGGCACGTACGTCGTGGACATGCAGAACATCGAGTCCTCGCTGGCCGGGCGCATCGCCGCCTCCGCGACGGGCGTCAAGAAGGTCGCCTGGGCCGCCGAGGCGTGGGCGCTGCGCCGCCTGGAGAGCCGCACGAGGCGCGCCGACGTCGTCTCCGTGGTCAGCGACCTCGACCGCGACACCCTGGCCGGCATCGTCGACCACCCGCGGGTCCTCGTCGTGCCCAACGCCTGGGACGAGCCCGACCCGCTGCCGCCGGCGCAGGACCCGGTGGTGAGCTTCGTGGCGCTGCTGTCGTGGGGCCCGAACGTCGAGGCCGCCGCGTGGTTCGCCCGCGAGGTGTGGCCGCGCGTGGTGGAGGCCGTGCCCGGCGCCCGTCTGCAGCTGGTCGGCCGCAACCCCGCACCCGCCGTGCAGGCGCTGGCCGGCCCGTCGGTCGAGGTCACCGGCACCGTGCCCGACCTCGCGCCCTGGTACCAGCGCACCCGCGTCGCGCTGGCCCCCCTACTGACCGGCGGCGGCTCCCGCATGAAGATCCTCGAGGCGCTGGCCACGGGGCGCCCGGTCGTCGCGACGGCGATCGGCGCGGAGGGCCTCGAGGACCTCGTCGGCCGCGGCGTCGTCGTCGCCGACGAGCCCGCCGCGATGGCGCAGGAGATCGTCGCGCTGCTCGGCGACCCCGACCGGGCCACCGAGCTCGGGCTGGCCGGGGCGCGCGCCGTCGGCGAGGACCACTCCTGGACCGCCGCCGTCCGCCCGCTGCTGGCGCAGCTGGAGACCCCCGGCACCGTCTGAACGCGCAGCGGGGGCCGCCTGACGTCGTCAGGCGGCCCCCGCTGTCGTTCCCGGTCGCGTCAGGCGGGCGAGGCCGCCAGGGACGCCGCCGCGGCGCTGCCGAAGAACATCTCGTCCTGCTCGGCGCGCAGCCGGTCGACGAGCCGGCCCTGGGGCAGCTCGACGTCGGCGTAGCCGATGACCTCGTCCTTGGCGACGTCGCGCAGCAGCCGGCAGCCCTCGGCCAGGCCCACGGGCAGCAGCCGGTCGGCGTGCGTGACGTCGGCCCGCTCGGCCTCCCCGTAGTAGTGGTAGCCGCCCGGCCGGTCGAGCACGGTGCCGGCCGCGAGGTCGGTCTTGGCGACCGTCACGACGTCGACCTGCGGCGCCCCCGCGGGCCGGATCGTCGCGTCGCCGAGCAGCGCCACCCGCGCCACCGTGGTCGGCACCTCGAAGTGGCACAGGTGGTACGGCGTGTAGAAGCTGTACAGCGGCCCGGTGCCGAGCTTGTAGAGCTCGAGATAGTGCCGCTGCTTGGGGTCGTCGTGGGTGCCCATGACGTACACGCCCGGGCCGGGCTTGGCGCCCACCACGTAGTCGACGACTCCGCCGAGGGCCTGCAGCTCCTCGACGTCGTAGCGCTGCGCGAGCTCGTCGACGTGACCGGTGTGGTCCATGGCGTAGAGGCCCCGCTTGGGCACGGTCAGGCCGAAGGCGTTGGCCACCAGCGCCTGCTCGACGCTGACCTTGGTGCCGTCGGCGAAGCTCGTGACCATCCACGGGTCCTGGCCCCAGCGCTTGGCGAACCCCTCCTGGGTGGTGGGGTTGCGGTAGGGGTCCTGCAGGCCCTTGATGTTGCCGGCCACGAGCGGGCGCAGGCCGATCTGGCGGACGAACCGGATCAGGTTGGCCTGGACGCCGGGCTGGTCGCCGTCGGCCCCGGAGTAGACGACGCCGGCCGCGTCGGCCTTCGTCACCAGCAGCGGGCCGAGCGTGGCGTCCACCTCGGCGTTGAGCAGCACCAGGTGCTTGCCGCCCGTGATGGCGGCCAGCGCCAGCTCCGCGCCGAAGTCGACCGCGCCGGTGGCGTCCACGACGACGTCGACGGCATCGCTGCCGGTGACCAGCGCGATGTCGTCGGTGACCGCGACGTCGCCGGCGGCGGCGATGCGGGCGACGTCGGCGACCGACTCGGCCGCGGCCGGCGTGGCGCCGGCCTCGGTGACGATGGCGTGCGCCTTGGCCGGCGTCCGGTTGCAGACGACGGTCAGCTGCACGCCCGGGGTGCTGTTGACGACCTGGTTGACCAGGCCCTTGGCCATGAACCCGGCGCCGACCAGGCCCATGCGGACCGGGCGGCCCTCGGCCTGCCGCTGCAGCAGCAGCGTGTCGACGGCCCCGCCGACGACGGGGTTCACGCGGGCACCCCGGCGCGGAAGCGCTCGGCGTTGGCGTCGGCGTCGAAGGCCGGCCAGGCGGCGTCCTTGTCGCTGACCACGGCGACCTCGCGCGGCCAGGTGATGCCGAACGCGGGGTCGTCGTAGCGGTAGCCGACCTCGGCGCCCGGCGCGTACGGGACGCTGACCATGTAGAGCACCTCGGTGTCGTCGGTCAGCGTCTGGTAGCCGTGCGCGAGGTGCGGCGGCAGGTAGAGGCCCAGCCGGTTCTCGGCGGTGAGCTCCACCTGCACGTGCTGCATGTAGGTGGGCGAGTCCGGCCGCACGTCGACGGCGACGTCGACGATGGCGCCGCGGGTGCACCGGATGAACTTCGACTCCGGGTGGCCGGGCAGCGACAGGTGCATCCCGCGCAGCGTGCCCGCGCGGTGGTTCCACGAGACGTTGCACTGGGCGACCTCGGAGCGCATGCCGTGCGCCTCGAACTCCGCCGTGTCGAACGAGCGGGCGAAGGCGCCGCGCTCGTCGGTGAACGGCGTCATCTCGACGAGGTGGACGCCGTCCACCCCGAGGGGCGTGTACTTCACAGGGCGGCCTTCCAGAACAGCTGCGGGTCGACCTGCTCGGTCCGCATGAGGTACTCGATCTGCTTGAGCCGGGTGTGGCCGCGGCCGGTGAAGGTCGCGTCGTCCATGTCGATCGACTTGAAGATCGCGTGCAGCTGGGCGGCGCCGGCCTTGGCGTCCCAGTCGGTGTCGTAGCCGGGCAGCACCTGGCGGATCCGGTCGAAGGCGACGCGGTAGCTGCGGTTGTCGGCGCTCGGGTCGCCGAAGGTGAGCTCGCAGCCGGGGAACTCCGCGGCGACGATCTCGGCGATGTCGCGGACGCGGTAGTTGTTGCCCTCGCTGCCCACGTTGAAGATCTCGCCGTGCACCCGCTCGCGGGGGCTCTCCAGCGTCATGCGGATGGCCTTGGCGATGTCGAGCGCGTGCACCAGGGGCCGCCACGGCGAGCCGTCGCTGGTCATGGCGATCTTGCCCGTCGTCCAGGCGAGGCCCGACAGGTTGTTGAGCACGATGTCGAAGCGCATCCGCGGGCTGGCGCCGAAGGCGGTGGCGTTGCGCAGGAACGTCGGCGAGAAGTCGTCCGTGGCCAGAGCCGAGACGTCCTTCTCCACCAGCGCCTTGCAGCGGGCGTAGGAGGTCTGCGGGGAGACCGGGCTGCTCTCGTCGACGGTGCCCTCGGCGACGCCGTACACGCTGCAGGAGCTCATGTAGACGAACCGCGGGACGCCGGCGGCCTTCGCCACCTGGGCCAGGTGCACCGACCCGTGGTGGTTGATGTCGTAGGTGACGTCGCCGATCAGGTCGCCGATCGGGTCGTTGGACAGCTCGGCCATGTGCACGATCGCCTCGACGCCCTCGAGGTGCTCGGGGCCGAGCTTGCGGATGTCGAGCGCCAGCGTCTCGGGGACGTGCTCGAGGCCCGGGTAGAGCCAGCCGTTCTTGTAGTAGCCGGTGTCGACGCCGATGACGTCGTGCCCGGCCCGCATGAGCTCCTGCGCGGTCAGGCAGCCGAGGTAGCCCTCGGTCCCGGTGACCAGTACTCGCACGTCGTTCCCCGATCTCGTTGCCGTGTGCTGTCCGGTCCGCGTCCGGGACCGGTCGGTGGTGTGTGGGGTGGCCGCGCCGCCGGGCGGGGCCGGGGCCGGCCGGGGAGGTCCCGGCCGGCCGGGCGGATCAGTCCTGCCAGACCTTCCACTCCGCCTTGCCGTCGTCCCAGAGGCCGTTGAGCTCCTTCCAGTCGCGGAAGGTGTCCATGCCCATCCAGAAGCCCTCGTGGCGGTAGATCCCGAGCCGGCCGTCGCGGGCCAGCCGCTGCAGGGGCGAGTGCTCGAGCATCTCGTCGGTGGCGTCGGCGTCGAGGTACTCGTCGACGAAGGGCCGCTCGAAGAGGAAGAAGCCGCCGTTGATGAAGCCGGTCTGGGGCTGCTTCTCGTTGAAGGCGGTGACGTCGTCGCCGTCGATGACGATCTCGCCGTAGCGGCCGCTGGGGTGCACGCCGGTGAGGGTGGCGAGCTTGTCGGAGGCCATGTGCGCCTTGAGCTCGGCGGTGAGGTCGACCGCGCCGACGCCGTCGCCGTAGGTGAGGGCGAAGCGCGGGGCGTCGAGGTACTGCGCCACCCGGGCGATGCGGGCGCCGGTCGCCGTCGTCAGGCCGGTCTCGGCGAAGGTGATCTCCCAGTCCTCCTCGGCCACGTTGGTGTGGAACTCGAGGTCGTGGTCACCGCGCATCTTGAGCGTGAAGTCGTTCATCCGCGCCCGGTGGTCCACGAAGTACTGCTTGATCAGGTCGCCCTTGTAGCCGAGGCAGAGGACGAACCGGCGGTAGCCGTGGGCGCTGTAGGTCTTCATGATGTGCCACAGCACCGGCCGGCCGCCGATGTCGACCAGGCCCTTGGGCAGCTGCTCGGACGCCTCACGGAGGCGCGTGCCCATGCCGCCGCAGAGGATGACGACGGGGATCTCGGACGTGGGGACGTCGACCTTCTCGGTCATGTGGCTACTCCAGGTGAGGCGGGATCGCGAGCGAGGCTAGGGGGAACGGCGCAGGTGCGGAACCCGCTCGGGCCTGGTCGCACCGGGTCGGGTGACCCCCATCGGTGATCGGCGACTGGACGCACGGTGACGGGGTCCGCGCAGGACCGGGCCCGCGCCGTCCGTGGCGGACGGCGCGGGCCGGGAGACGACCGGACGGCTCAGCCGCCGGCGCCGCGGAAGACCGAGCTGAAGGTCCGCAGGATGATCTTCAGGTCGAGCCAGAGCGACCAGTTCTCGATGTAGTAGTTGTCGAAGCGGGCCCGGTCGGCGATGGAGGTGTCGCCGCGCAGGCCGTGCACCTGCGCCCAGCCGGTGAGCCCCGAGGGCACGCGGTGGCGCGCCTCGTAGCTCGGGTAGGCGCTGCGGAACTCCTCGACGAAGTGGGGCCGCTCGGGGCGCGGGCCGACGATGCTCATGTCGCCGCGCAGGATGTTGAACAGCTGGGGCAGCTCGTCGAGCGAGGTCTTGCGCAGGAACCGGCCCACCCGGGTGACCCGCGGGTCGCGGGCGATGTTCCAGGTGGTCGCCGACTCCGTCGCGGTGGCGCGCATCGACCGGAACTTCAGCACCTGGAAGGTCCGGCCGTCGACGCCGACCCGCTCCTGCCGGAACAGGATCCCGGGGCCGCTGTCGAGGCGGACGGCGAGCGCGATGAGGCCGAGCAGCGGCGCGAGGACGGCGACAGCGAACCCGGAGGCGGCGACGTCGACCATCCGCTTCACCCGCCACGCGGGGCTGCGGTAGGTGGAGCGCCGCAGCCGCACGAGCGGCAGGCCCCAGGCGGTGTCCATGTCGTCGTCGACGTGGTGCAGCTCGAAGAGCCGGGGGACGACGAACAGTTCGCAGCGGTACCGGTCGCACGTGCGGATGAGCTTCACCATCTCCGACTCCTTCATCGAGGAGAAGGCGACGACGACGTTGTGCACGCGCCCGTCGCGCAGCTCCTCGGGGAGGTCGGCGGGGGCGCCCAGCACGGGCAGGCCGGCGGGGCCGGCGAGGTAGCGGGGGTCGGCGTCGAGGAAGCCGACCGGGTGCAGGCCGTACTCGGGGTGCTCGCGCAGGATGTCGGCCACCTGGTGACCGACGCGCCCGGCGCCGACGATCAGCGTGCGGTGCACGACCAGCCGGCGGCGGCGCAGCTTGCGGACCACGGCGTAGCCGACCGCCCGGAGGGCGACGACCAGCACGCCGATGGCCAGGGCGCCCCAGAGGAACTGCCAGTCGATGATGTAGTCCTGCCACAGGGCGTTGGACCACAGGACCTGGCCGAGCACCGCGATGCCGGCGGCGACGGTCCACCGGCCGGCGAGGGCGGGCAGGTCGTCGAGCACGGAGAGCGCGAGGCGCGAGCGGTAGAGCCCGGCCTGGGCCAGGGCGAGCAGGAGGACGGCGGCGAAGGCGGCCGTCTTGCGCGCGGGGAAGTCGTCGCCGAGCCCGCGGCCGACCAGCTCGGCGCCGACCAGGCCCACGGCCACGGCCAGCAGGTCGAGGCCCAGCAGCAGCGGCCGGACGCCGAAGCGCGCGGCGGAGTCCAGCGGCGCCGCGCTCTCCCGCGTCCGGACGGCGGGGACCGGCGGCAGGCCGGTCGCCGCGACCACCTCGGGGTCGGACGGCGCCGCGACCGGCGCGTCGGAGCCGGCGGGCGGTCGCCCGAGCGGGAGGTCGAACGGCTGCGTCCCGAACTCACGCGGTGTCGCCGTCATGTTCCCCCTGCTCCCCTCCCGGCGGGGCCACGCGCCCCTGCCGAACCGGTGGTCCGAGCCACCGGTGGGGAACGCTAACGGCTACCGAGTGTCAGCACGGGCAGTCGTCCACGTCCGTGTGAGCGGAGCCGGAACTCCTGTGTCAGCCACCGGTGGTTCGTCACCCTCAGTGCCTGACCCGATCCAGTTACGGACTGGTCACGCGGGGACGACTCGTGCTGCCGACGTGTCCGGACTCCGTCCGTCACCTGTTGTGCAGGTCACTCTCCGTCCGTGTGACGTGGCCCCGTCCGAGGGACCCCGGGACGCCCGCGCCACCCGCTAACCTCCTCGTCACGGACGGTGACCGAACGGCGCGGTCCGCACGACTGGAGGAGCAGGCATGGCACCCGCTGCAGGACCGCGTCCCGAGGCCGCCCCCGCCGGCCCGGCGACGGCGCCCGAGGTCACCGTGGTGGTCCCGGCCCGCGACGAGGTCGCCACGATCGGCGCCTGCCTGGACTCGGTGCTGTCCCAGGAGGGCGTGGACCTCGAGGTCGTCGTCGTCGACAACGGCTCGACCGACGGCACCACCGAGCTGCTGCACGCCCGCGCCGCCGCCGACCCGCGCGTCGTCGTGGTCTCCAACCCGGTGGCGTCGATCCCGGCGAGCCTGAACGCCGCCGTCGCCGCGGCCCGCGGCACGTGGATGGTGCGCGTCGACGCGCACTCGACGATCCCGCAGGGCTACGTGGCGCACGCCGTCGCCCGGCTCTCCGAGGGCGGCTGGGCCGGCGTGGGCGGGCGCAAGGCCGCCGTCGGCCGCTCCCCCGTCGGCCGGGCGATCGCCGCGGTGCTCAACTCGAAGCTCGCCGTCGGCGGCTCGGTCTACCACTGGGGCACCGAGGAGACCGTCGTCGACCACGTGCCCTTCGGCGCCTACCCGCTCGCGCTGGTGCGCGAGCTCGAGGGCTGGGACGAGCGGATCGCCAACAACGAGGACTTCGAGTTCGACCAGCGGGCCCGCGCGCACGGCGAGCTGCTGTTCGACCCGCGGCTGGAGATCGCCTGGAACGTCCGCGAGACGATCGGCGACCTGTGGCGCCAGTACCGGCGCTACGGCCGCGGCAAGCCGGCGGTCGCGCTGCGGCACCCCGAGGGCGTCAGCCCGCGGCACCTCGCCCCGCCCGCCCTGGTCGTCTGGCTGGCGCTGGCCGCCGGCGTGGCCGTGCGCCGCCCGGGCCTGGCCGCGGCCGCCGTCGCGCCGTACGCGCTGGCGGTCGGCGCGGCGTCGGTGGCGATCGCCCGCACCGCGCCCGGGGACGCCGACCGCCGCGCCGTGCCGGCCGCGCTGGTCGCCATGCAGGTCGGCTGGGGCCTGGGCTTCTGGGAGGGCGTCCGCGACCTGGTGGGCGACGCGGTGCGCGACCGCCTGCGCTGAGCGCCTAGGCCCGCGCCCGGACCACCATGCTCGGGTCGAGGTCGGCCGGGCAGGTGGCGCCGGCCACGGCCAGCACGTGCTGCAGGTGCGCGGTCAGCGCCTGCAGCGACGCGGTGACGGCGGGCGCCCCGCCGGCCGCCAGCGCCCAGAGGACGGGGCGGCCGACGAGGACGGCGTCGGCGCCGGCGGCGAGGGCCACGAGCGCGTCGGTGCCGCTGCGGATGCCGCCGTCGACCAGGACCGGCACCTGCCCGCCGACGGCCTCGAGCACCTCGGGCAGGGCGTGCGCGCTGGGGACGGCGCGGTCGAGCTGGCGGCCGCCGTGGTTGGAGACGATCACGCCCGCGGCGCCGGCGTCGACGCAGCGGCGCGCCTCGTCGCCGCGGAGCACGCCCTTGACCAGGACGGGCAGGCCGCCGACGTCGGCGAGCCGGGCGATGCTGTCCGGCGTCATCGACGGGTCCTGCTCGGCCGACTCGCGGCCGACGGCGCCGGGGACCAGGTGCTGGGCGAGGTTGACCAGGTACTGGTCGTCGGGGACGGCGATCCGGGTGCCGCTGACCTTGTCCTTCTTGCCCACGTACGGGGTGTCGACGGTGAGGACGACGGCGCGCGCCCCGGCGGCCGCGGCGCGCTGGACCAGCGCCTCGGTGAGGCCGCGGTCGCGCATCAGGTAGGCCTGGAACCACCAGGGCCCGGTGGCGGCGGCGCCGATCTCCTCGATCGTCCGGGAGGCCCGGGTGGAGATGACGGTGAGGCTCCCGGCGTCGCCGGTGCCGCGGATGGTGGCGCACTCGGCGTCCTCGTGGGCGAGGGCGTGGAAGGCCATCGGCGCGACGACGAACGGCGAGGCGAGCTCGGCGCCGAGCAGTGTGGTCGTGAGGTCGACGCGCGAGACGTCGCGCAGGACGCGCGGCCGCAGCCGGAACTCCCGCCAGCTGGCCTCGGCCTCGGCGAGGGTGACCTCCTCACCGGAGCCGGCCTCGTAGTAGTCCCAGACCTCCGGCCGCAGCCGGGTCCGTGCCTGGTCCCTGTGGTCAGCGAGCAACGCGAGCATGCTGCGTGGGCCGGGCGTCCCGGCCCGCCTCCTCTCCAGCGGCCGGCCGGGGTCAGCCGGCCGGGACGGGGGCGCCGAGCGTACTGACCAGCGGGCCGCCCGGACCGTCCCGCGTGCCGCACCCTGCTCGTGCGGGTGACCACGGCCCGTGACCGCTCCCCGCGCGTCGCGTCAGGACGGCCGCGGCGGCACTTGACGCCGGCCGCCGGAGCGCCGACCGTGCGCTGGGTGACGAGCCGGGTGCCGGTGGGCCCCCTGCCGATCGGCACGGCCCGCCGCGGGCTGCCGACCGGGCGGCGTCGTGCGCCGTGGCCCCTCCGCCTCGTCCTGGCCTGCGCGCTGGCCCTGGCCGCCTGGGTCGTGCTGGCCGCGCTCGCTCCTGACGCCCGCGCCGACGCGCCGACGGCCACCGACGGCGGGTCCCAGGCCCCTGCGCCGGAGGACGGCGACACGGCCGAGCCGGAGCCGGTCGCCGAGCCCGCGCCGGCCCCCGAGCCGGAGCCCGAGCCGGCGACCCCGCCGCCGCCCGCGCCGGTTCCCCCGCCGGTGACGCCGCCGGCCCCCGCGCCGCCCGCCGACGAGCCGGAGGAGGAGCCCGTCCCGCGGCCCACTCCGCCCGCTCCCGCGCCGGTCGTCCCGCCGCGGCCCCCCGTGCCCGTGGACACCCCGCCGGTCGCGACCGATCCGGTGACCGCGCCGGTGATCGAGCCCGTGGTCGAGCCGGTCGTGTCCGAGCCGGTCGTCGACACCCCCGGCCCGGCGCCCGTGGTGACGCCCGACGGCACCGGGACCGAGCCGGCGCCCGCCCAGGAGACGCCCGCGGAGGCGCCGGCCGCCGAGACGCCGGCCGGGGCGGTCCCCGGGGCGCCGGCGGAGCCCGCGGAGGGGTCGCCCGCCGAGCCGGCGGTGGCCGAGGAGGAGTCGGGCACCGAGCCCGCCGCGGCGCCCGCGCCGTCGGCGGAGGCGGCGCAGGACGTCCCCGCCGACACCGCCGGGCCCGGGAGCGCCTCGGTCGTCGGCACGTGCGACGCTGGGACGGCGGCCCGGCCCTCGGCCGTGGCAGGCCGCGGGCCGCCGTCGCCCGTGCCCGCCGCCTCCCGGGCCACCGCCGTCGCGCCCTCCGGGACCGGGCCGGACGCGCCCGTGCCCGCGCTCACAGCGGGGACGGGCGGCAACGCGCCGCCACCTCCCGGGCCGCCCGCGGCTCCCCCGCGCCCGCTGGCACCACCGCCGGCGCCCGTGCCCACCCCGGGCCAGCTCGGCTCCGGGGGCTGCGGCACCACGGCCTCCGGGTCCGACGAGCGCACCCGTGGCGGCGTCGAGGCGACGGCGGCGACCCTCGCCGGCGGCTGGACCGCCGACGACCCGACGGCCTGCCGCACCGGCCTCACCGGTGCCGTCGGCCTCGTGGCGAGCCGGGCCGGCGACCCGGCGACGCGGCCGGACTGAGCGGCCCCGGCCGGCGCACGCCCTCGTGCGCCCGCCCGCCGCCGTCCGTACCCGCCCTGCGGCACCCAGCCGCGTTCCCCGAGGACCAGACCCATGCGTACGACCCCGGGCGTGCCTGCCCGCCCTCCCGACCCACCCGTCCGCGCCTCCCGCCCCGGGAGGTGCTGACCGTGTCCCTGGCCCCCGGCAGCCGGGCCGCCGCGCTGGCGTCCCCCGGCCCGGCCCTGCTGAAGTCCGTCCTGGACCGGCTGATCGCGGCGGTCCTGCTCGTCTGCACGGTCCCGTGGCTGCTGCTCGTCGCGCTCGTCATCTGGAGCACCGACGACGGCCCGCTGCTCGACCGCCGTCCCGTGGCCGGGCGCGAGCGGCGGCCGTTCGCCGTGCTGCGGCTGCGCACGCTGCCGCCGGCGGGGCACGGCAGCAGCCCCGTCCGCGAGCTGGTCCGGCGCACCTGCCTCGACGAGCTGCTGCAGCTGGTCAACGTGCTGCGGGGCGACATGGCGCTGGTCGGCCCGCGGGCCGTGTCCCCGGAGCAGGACGACCGGCCCGACGGCGACGTCCGCCTGCTGCTGCGGCCGGGACTGGTCGGCCTGCGCCACCTGCCCGGCACGTCCACCGGCGACGAGCGCGCCGCGGCCGAGCGCTACGTCCGCGAGTGGTCCCCGCTGCTGGACCTGCGCGCCCTCACCCGCGCGGTGCGCTCGGCCGGGGCGTGACCCGGTGCGCGGTCAGGCGTCGTCGCGGTGCCGGTCGGGACCGGGACCCTCGAGTTCGTACCACCAGGTGAGGGTGTCGGCGTCGACGGTGACCGGGAGGTCGGGGTCCGTGCCGGCGAGGGGGTGCCGCGTCACGGGCGACGCCGGGGGCGAGCGCCGGTCGTCGCGCCGGTCCGCGGCGCGGAAGGCACGGCCGATCGCCAGCGCGAGGAGGGCGGTGACCGGGAACCAGAGCAGCCCGATGACGACGTAGGCGTTCATCGTTCACCTCGAGCCTGCCGGGCCGGTAGCTCGACCGCGGTGACGAGCGTCACCGGCGCGATCGAGGTCTGCATGCTGACCCGCAGTGCGTGGAGCCGACAAGCGCACCCCGCGTTGCGCGCCGCGCGTCGCGGGGCGTCGCCACGCACAGGACCCGTGCCGGTCGCGGAACGCGACGCCACGGCGGGGTTTACGGAGGCCTCTCGCGGGGCAGCGCTCTCTCGGAGCCACAGGGGCTCGGGGGACTGGTCGTTCGACGAGGAGTGACCGTGGTCGTCGCAGTCGTCTGCCTGGCCTGGGTGGCGCTGAGTCTCCCTCTGGGGTTCCTGCTGGGTTCGGCGCTGCGCCGCGCCGACGTGGCCGATCGCGGGGTCCGCGGCGGGGACGCGCTGCCGACGCCGCGCCGCCCGCTCGTCCTGCGCTGACTCAGTCCTGGGTCGCCGGGGCCCGCACGGCGGGTGCCTCGAGCGAGAGCGCGTCGTCGCGACGGCGCAGGGCCGCGGCCGGCAGCACCAGCCTCGGCGCGACGCCGATGAGCACCGCCATCAGCACCGCGACACCACCGAGCGCCTCCCCCGACTCCTCGACGAACGTCGCCATCGGGTAGAGCCCGCTGCCGACCACCCCCGAGACGGCCGACAGGCCGACCGAGGCGGTCGCGTACACGGCGAAGGCCGAGAGGACCCGACGACGGTCACGGCGCTCGGCGCGGCTGACGAACGCCAGCACGGCGAGCACAGCGGCGGCCAGCGCGACGCCGGCCACGGTGGCGACGGCCTCGGAGGTCCGGGACGACAGCGCCTGCACGGCGGTGACGTGCACCGTGCCGCCGGCCTTGACCGTGGCGATGCCCGCGGTGACGGCGCCGACGGCGAGCCACCAGGTGCGCCGGCCGGGGTTGCGGGCGGCACCGGCGACGGCGGCCAGCGCGGCCGCGCCGAAGAGGGCCGCCACGTAGAGCCGCGGGAGGGAGAACGGCGCGTCCATCGACAGGGTCTGCGCGAGCTGGCCGCGGGCGCCGCTCAGCCGCAGGGCGTAGCCGACGGCCTCGAGGGCGACGGCGAGCAGGGCGAGGGCGATCCCGACCGGCGGGAGGGGCAGGCGGCGGCGCGCGGGCGCGGGAGCGGGAGCGCCGCTCAGCGCGGCGGTGGTCAGCGGCGGCTGCACACCCGTGCCGGGCGAGCTGCGGTCGGCGAGGCGGATGCCCTTGCCGAGCACGACCCCGAGCACAACGGCGACCAGCAGCCACGCGGCGAGCCCGCCGACGATCCACGTCCACACGCGTGCGTCATCGGCAGGAACCGGTCCGGACGTGACCCCTCCGTCACCCGTCGGGGTGGGTGGTACCCGCGGGACAGGAGTCGCCTCCTGCCGACGTTCCACTCCGGACGACGCCGCTGTCGGCAACTCTTGCCCGCGCGCTCCGGGCCGGGAGGGCACGCGGGTCCCCTACGAAGGACCCGTGACCGCACTCGTGATCATCGGGCTGGGCTGGCTGGTCCTCGCCACCGCGCTCGCGCTGGTCATCGGCCGGGGCATCCGCCTGGCCGATGTCGCCGCCGCCCGGGTGGGACCCGACCTCCGCCGTGAGGTCGACGCAGTCCTGGCCGGCCTCGAGGACGACCTCCGCGCCGCCGCGGCCACCGGCGGGCCCGCCGCCTGACCCCTCCGGCAGCGTCACCCGGTCGCCTGGCCGGCTGACTCCTCCCCGTACGACCCCGGTCGCGGCGTGTCGGGGCCGCGCCCGGTGGATACGTCCATCCCGACGGCGGAGTGGTGCCGTTCCGCTTCCCGTGGCGCAATGACCCGGCGCGGACGTGTCGCCTCCGATGTCCGCCGCACGGGGTCAACGGGGAGTGAGGCCATGTCCGCCACCGGTGTCGACCGGTCCAGACGCATGTCCGCGGCACCCCCGCCGCGCGCGGGCTGGGAGCTGTTCGCTCCGGGCATCCGCGGCGAGGGGACCGCCGCCCGGCGAGCCTGGCGTGCGCGCTACGTCCGGCGCACCGCGGCGCTCGACGCGCTGGCCGCCGCCGTCGCGGCGGTCACCGGCTACCTGCTGTGGTTCGACGTGTTCGCGGCCGGCGGTCCGCGCCCGCCGGTCTGGTCCGCGCTCGTCCTGCCCCTCCTCTGGGTGCCCGTCATGCTCGTGGCCCGGACCTACGAGGAGCGGTTCCTCTGGATCGGCGTGGAGGAGTACCGCCGGGTCGTCGGCGCGGCCGTGCTCGTGCTCGCCCTGGTCGGGACGGTCTCCTGGGGCCTGCGCCTCGACGTCGCCCGGGGCTTCGTGGTCCTCACCCTGCCGCTGGCCACGGTCCTCACCCTCGTCGCGCGAGCGGCGCACCGGCACCACCTGCGTCGGGCCCGCCAGCGCGGCGACTTCCTCCAGACGACGACCCTGGTCGGGTCGCGGGAGACCGTCGCCGCCCTCGACGAGCAGCTCCAGCGCAGCCCGGAGCAGGGCTACAAGGTGATCGGGTGCTGCCTGCCCACGCGGGAGCAGTCCAGCGGCGCGGACGCCTTCAACGGCCTGCCGGTGCTCGGCGGGGTGGCCGACGTCGTCGACGTCGTCTCCGCCTTCGAGGTGGACACCGTCGCCGTGCTGCCCGGACCGGAGATCCACGGCGCGGTGCTGCGCCGCCTCGGCTGGCAGCTCGAGGACACCGACGCCGAGCTGCTCCTCGCGCCCGCCGTCACCGACGTGGTGGGCCCGCGGGTGCACATCCGGCCGGTCGCCGGCCTGCCGCTGCTGCACGTGGAGCGGCCGGAGCTCACCGGCGTGCGCCGGTGGACCAAGGAGATCTTCGACCGGTCGGTGGCCGCGCTGGGGCTGCTGCTCCTGTCCCCCGTGCTCATCGCGGTCGCCCTGGCGGTGCGCCTGGACAGCCGCGGGCCGGTGCTTCCGGCAGGAGCGCGTCGGCCGGTGCGGCGAGACCTTCACGATGCTGAAGTTCCGCAGCATGGTGCAGGACGCGCCGGCGCTGGTGGCGCAGCTGGCGACGTCCGACGAGGGCAACGGGGTGCTGTTCAAGATGAGGCAGGACCCGCGCGTCACGCGGGTGGGCCGGGTGCTGCGCCGCTACTCGATCGACGAGGTGCCCCAGCTGATCAACGTGCTGCGCGGCGACATGTCCCTCGTCGGCCCGCGTCCGCCCCTCGCCCGCGAGGTCGAGCAGTACGGCGTCGACATGCACCGCCGCTTCCTCGTCAAGCCGGGCCTGACGGGGCTGTGGCAGGTGAGCGGCCGGTCGGACCTGTCGTGGGACGACTCGGTGCGCATCGACGTCCGCTACGTGGAGAACTGGTCGCTGGCCTTCGACTTCATGATCCTCTGCAAGACGGCCGGCGCGGTGCTCCGCGGCTCGGGCGCCTACTGACGGCTCAGCCGGCGCGGCGGCCGAGCGCGCGGTAGGTCCAGCCGGCGGCGGTCCAGGCCTCGCGGTCGAGGGCGTTGCGCCCGTCGAGCACCCGCTTCGCCCTCACCACCGTGCCGAAGGCCACCGGGTCGAGTTCGCGGTACTCGCGCCACTCGGTGAGCACCAGGACGGCGTCGGCCCGTTCGGCGGCCTCCTCCGGCGTCGCCGCGAAGTCCAGGTGCGGCCACTCGCGCCGGCTGTTCTCGATCGCCGCCGGGTCCGTGACGCGGACGATGGCGCCCTGCAGCTGCAGCTGC
>NZ_JBAGKE010000006.1:0-328399 GCF_037034165.1 Geodermatophilus sp. FMUSA9-8
ACTGATTTAAGGACCTCCCTGCCCCCCACCGCTCGCACGCTCGCGGTGGGCCCCTGCAGGGAGGCCGCCAGCCCGGAGCCGGCCCACGGTCGGCTCCGGGCGCGGGACTGCCGATGACACGACCCGACGACCGGCGACGCCCGGGGTTCGCCTCAACACGGACCGGGCCGACGTCGAAGACCCAGCGGGGCACCCGCCCCGGACAGCGAGAGAGAAGGCAAGCGGTGGACGGTCTGGACGACATCGTCGAGGAGTTCCTCGTCGAGAGCCACGAGAACCTCGACCAGCTCGACACGGACCTGGTGGCCCTCGAGCAGGAACCCGACTCCCGCGAGCGGCTCTCGAGCATCTTCCGCACGATCCACACGATCAAGGGCACCAGCGGCTTCCTGGCGTTCGGGCGGCTCGAGGAGGTCACGCACGTCGGGGAGAACATGCTCTCCCGGCTGCGCGACGGCGTCCTCGCGCTGACCCCCGAGCGCACCAGCGTGCTGCTGCGGATGGTCGACACGGTGCGCTCGCTGCTCGCCTCGATCGAGGCCACCGGCGGCGAGGGCGGCGTGGACGTGTCCGCCGTCGTCGCCGAGATCAGCGCCGCGATGGAGGACCGCCCCGCGCCCGCCCCCGCTCCGGCGCCCGTCGCCGCGCCGGCCGCCGTCGAGCCCGTGGCCGCCGCGCCCGTCGCCGTCGAGCCCGTCGCCGGTGCCGCCGTCCTGGAGGCCGCCGTGGCCGTGGTCGAGGCCGCCGCCGAGGCCGCTGCGGAGACCGTCGTCGAGGACACCGCCGAGCCGGCCCACGACGACGCGCACGACGAGCACGCCGACGAGCACCCGGCCGACGAGCACCCCGCCGAGGACCACCACGAGGACCAGCCCGCCGGCGCCGCGCGCGCCGAGGGCCAGGGCGGCCAGCAGGCCCGCCGCGCCGTCGCCGACTCGACCATCCGCGTCGACGTCGACCTGCTCGACTCGCTCATGCTTCTGGTCGGCGAGCTGGTGCTGACCCGCAACCAGATCGTCCAGTACGTGGGCCGCTCCACCGACACCGACCTGGTGCGCGCCTCCCAGCGGCTCAACCTCATCGCCAGCGAGCTGCAGGAGGGCGTCATGAAGACGCGCATGCAGCCGATCGACCACATCTGGTCCAAGCTCCCCCGCGTCGTCCGCGACCTCGGCATCCAGTGCGGCAAGACCGTCCGCCTGGAGATGGAGGGCAAGGACACCGAGCTCGACAAGACGCTGCTCGAGGCGGTCAAGGACCCGCTGACCCACCTGGTCCGCAACTCCGTCGACCACGGCATCGAGGCCCCCGACCGCCGTCGTGCCGCCGGCAAGCGCGCCGAGGGCGTGCTGACCCTGCGCGCGAGGCACGAGAGCGGCCAGGTCGTCGTCGAGGTGGCCGACGACGGCGCCGGCATCGACCCGGCCAAGATCGGCGCCAAGGCCGTCGAGCGCGGCCTGGTCACCGCCGACCAGCTCTCCCGCATGGGCCCGCAGGACGTCCTGCAGATGATCTTCGCGCCCGGCTTCTCCACCGCCGCCGCGGTCACCAACGTCTCCGGCCGCGGCGTCGGCATGGACGTCGTCAAGACCAACATCGAGTCGATCGGCGGCACGATCGAGGTCGAGTCCGAGCCGGGCCGCGGGACCGTCTGCCGGCTGCGCATCCCGCTGACCCTGGCGATCGTCCCGGCGCTCACCGTCGAGTGCGCCGGCGACCGCTACGCCATCCCGCAGATCAGCCTGCAGGAGCTCGTCAGCCTCGACGCCGAGAAGGCCGCCAACGCCGTCGAGGAGGTCGGCGGCGCGCCGGTCTACCGCCTGCGCGGCGAGCTGCTCCCCCTCGTCCGGCTCACCGACGTCCTCGGGCTCGCCTCCGACCGGCACGACGGCCACGTCGTCATCGCGGTGCTGCGCTCGGAGGGCCGGCGCTTCGGCCTCGTCGTCGACCGGGTCATCAACACCGAGGAGATCGTCGTCAAGGCCGTCGGCGGCCAGCTCAAGGCGATCGGCCTGTACTCCGGCGCCACCGTCCTCGGCGACGGCGCCGTCGCGCTCATCCTCGACGTCCAGGCGCTGGCCCGGCGGGCGCTGCGCACCGAGACCGCCGAGCGGCAGGAGGCCCGCGAGGCCGCGGCCCGCACCGTCGCCGTCGAGACCGACCGGCAGCGGATGCTGCTCGCCGCGATCGGCGAGGGCCGGCGCGTGGCCATCCCGCTGGACACCGTCACCCGCCTCGAGCAGGTGCGCACGGAGTCCGTCGAGCGGGTCGGCAACCGCGAGGTCGTGCAGTACCGCGGCGCGATCCTGCCGATCGTCCGCCTCGACCGGCACCTGGGCGCCTACGGCACCAGCGACCGCGAGGTGCTCGAGGTGATCGTCTACAGCGACCACGGCCGCAGCGTCGCGATCGTCGTGGAGGAGATCCTCGACATCGTCGACGGCGGGGCCGCCGTCCGCAGCGACATCGACGACCTGGGCCTGCTCGGCTCCGCCGTCCTCGGCGACAAGGTGACCGAGCTCCTCGACGTCCGCGCCGCGATCCTCGCGGCCGACCCGGCCTTCTACGCCACCGACCACTCCCCGTCCGCCCTGCTGGAGGTCTGACGTGACGACCGCGACCGACACCCCCGCCCGCGCCACCAGCGGGCAGCTGGCCACCTTCCGGCTCGACGGCGACCTCTACGGCGTCGAGGTGGAGCACGTGCAGGAGGTGCTGCGCAGCCAGAAGCTCACCCGGGTGCCGCTGGCGCCGCCGGCCGTCGCCGGGCTGATCAACCTGCGCGGGCAGGTGGTGACCGCGATCGAGCTGCGCGAGCGCCTGGGCCGCCGGCCCCGCTCGGCCGACACCGACGCCGTCGTCATCGTCGTGCGCCTGCACGGCGAGGCGGTGAGCCTGCTGGTCGACTCGATCGCCGACGTCGTCGACGTGGACGCCACCGACTTCGAGGCCCCGCCGGACACCCTCGACGGCCAGGCCCGCGAGCTCATCCGCGGCGCCTACAAGCTCGACGGGCAGCTGCTGCTCGCCCTCGACGTGCAGAAGGCCGTCGGTGCGTGACTGAGAGTCAACGACAGTTCACCTGACGGAGCACGCCACGCGGCCGTCACCCACCGCCCCTCCGGCGATCGGGTGACGGCCGCGTGGCGTCGCGGGGTGATCACCTCCACCCTGGACGCGCTGCCCCCTTCCCGGGCGGCGCCGTCGGAGGGGGAGACGTGCCGTACACGCTGGTCAGTGCCGCCACGCTGGGCTTCGACCTGGTGCGCCTGCCCGGCGGCCGCGCCGCCGCCGACGTCCTGCTCACCGGCCTCGCCGCCGGGCCCGCCGAGCTGACCGCGCTCGCCGCCGGCGCCCGGTCCCGCGACGCCGACCGCGACCAGCGCGCCGTCCTGGCCGTGCGCGCGCGCCGCGCCCGCGAGCTCGCCGCCACCGTGCCGCAGCTGCGCTCGGTGACGCCGTCGGCCGGCGACCGCGCCGCCGTCCTCGTGACCCAGCTGGAGCGCGGCACCATCGGCACCGTCGCCGCCGTGGAGCGGGTGCTGCGCGAGGACGTGCTCGGCCCGGAGCACCGCGCGTACGCCGAGGCCGACCCGGAGGTGCGCGAGCGGGCCGCCGAGGTGCTCGCCGACGCCGTGGTGGGGGAGTGGGCGGCGGGGGTGCTGCCGCCGCTGGTGCGCCGCGAGCTGGTGACGCCGTACGCCACCGTGGTCCCCGACGCCGCCGTGCGCGGGGCCGACGCCGACCTCGGCCCGGCCACGCCCGAGCTGTCGTCCCTGCTGGCCACGTTCTCCTCGCTGGACGCCCGCGGCCGCGACCGCTGGCGGGCCGCCGTCGACGAGGGCCGGCCCGAGCAGCGCCCGTGGGCCACGGCCATGCACGAGGCCTCGTGGGCCGCGCACGTCTCCGGCCGCACCCGCGCGCTGGCCACCGCCCAGCTGCTCGCCGTCCGCGCCTTCGCCGCCGGGGGCCTCGACGCCCGCGACGGCGCCTCCGGCTCCTGGAACGCCCTCGCCGGCGTCGTCCAGGGGGTGGCCATGGGCGACCTGCTCGACAGCAGCGCCCTCGGCGTCCTCCTGGCGCCCTGGCACCGCGTCACCGGCCGCTGACCCCCCGCCGGCCCGCGGCCGGCCCCTGGGGCGCCTCCCCACGCGTCGATCATCGGCTCGTTGCCGCCGACACGCGCGGACACGCCGGGCCGGGCGGCAACCACCCGCATCTCGCGGCTCTCGGCGCCCCGCCGCGTCGATCATCGGCTGCGTGCACGGGACGCGCGCGGACACGCCGGGCGGGCGTGCCCGCGTCCGATGATCACGACGGCGGCCGGGTCGTGGGCGGCCGCCCAGCCGGCTCCCGGTGACCGCCGGATTGGGGCGCCCCGCCCGGTGCCCCCGGACGCGACCCCGCAGGTCAGCGCGGTGCCCGCCACCCCGCCCGCCGGCGGCCCTGTCGACATGGGAACGTCCGCCCGCCGCTGACCCGCCAGCGCCGTAACGGTTGCGCGGGACGCGTCAACACGACGGGTGGGGCGGCCGACAACTCCTGGGACAGGCGATGCGGGTGGGATGCCCGAGGCCGTTCCGGATCCGCTCCGGAAGTGACCTTGACCCCCTCCCCCGCGGTGCCGAGACCCCGAGGAACGGCTCCCCGCCGTTGCCGGCCGAGCAGGAGGACGTGTGGACCCGATCCGGGTGCTGGTGGTCGACGACTCGGTCGTCGTCCGCAAGATCGTGACCGACGTGCTGTCCTCAGACCCCTCCATCGAGGTTGTCGGGACGGCGGTCAACGGCAAGCTCGCCCAGGGCAAGGTCGACGCGCTCAAGCCCGACCTGATCACGATGGACATCGAGATGCCGGAGATGAACGGCATCGAGGCGGTGCGCGCGATCCGCGCCCGCCGCAACCGCGTGCCGATCGTCATGTTCAGCACGCTGACCGAGCGGGGTGCGTCGGCCACCCTCGACGCCCTCTCGGCCGGCGCGAACGACTACGTCACCAAGCCGGCGAACGTCGGCAGCGTCGCGCAGTCGATGGAGAGCGTGCGCGAGCAGCTCATCCCCAAGATCAAGGCGCTCACCGGGCGTCCGGTGGGCCTGCCCGGCCTCGCCGCCCGCCCGGTCGCCGCCGCGGTCGCCCCCCGCCCGCCGGCGCCGCGCACCGCCCCGCACAAGGCGCCCGCGGTCCTGGTGATCGGCTCGTCGACCGGCGGCCCCGAGGCGCTGGCCAAGGTCGTCCCCGCGCTGCCGGCGACCCTGCCCGTGCCCGTGCTCCTGGTGCAGCACATGCCGCCGGTGTTCACCCGCCAGTTCGCCCAGCGCCTCGACCGGTTGAGCGCCCTGCGCGTCGTCGAGGCCGTCGACGGCTCACCGCTGCTGCCGGGCACCGTGCACCTGGCCCCCGGCGACCACCACCTGACCGTGCGCGGCACCGGCCGCGGCGCCGTCACGATGCTGTCCCAGGGCCCGCCGGAGAACTTCTGCCGCCCCGCCGTCGACCCGCTGTTCCGCTCCGCGGTGGCCGCCTACGACGGCGCCGTCCTGTCGGTGGTGCTCACCGGCATGGGGTCCGACGGCCGCGCCGGCGCGGCCGTCATCCGCGACGCCGGCGGCACCGTGATCGCGCAGGACCAGGCCACCTCCGTCGTCTGGGGCATGCCCGGCGCCGTCACCCAGGCCGGCCTCGCCGACGAGGTCCTCCCGCTCGACCGCGTGGCCGAGGCCATCACCCGCCACCTGGCCTCCGCGCAGGCCCGCGCCCTCCCCGGCACCCCGCCGCAGCCCGCCCACCTGACCCTCGCGACGGGAGCCCACCGATGACCCTCACCGCCACCCGCTTCGACTGGGTGCGCCAGCTGGTGCACCGGGAGAGCGCGATCGTGCTCGCGCCCGGCAAGGAGTACCTCGTCGAGGCCCGCCTCCTCCCGCTGGCCCGCAAGATGGGCCTGTCCGACGTCGACCAGCTCGTCGACGCCGTGCGCAGCCGCCCGCGGCCCGACGACACCCGGCAGATCGTCGAGGCGCTCACCACCAACGAGACCTCGTGGTTCCGCGACGGCGACCCGTTCACCGCGCTGACCTCCACCGTGCTGCCGGCGCTGCAGTCCGCGCGCGGCCCGGCCGAGCGGCTGCAGATCTGGTCGGCCGCCTGCTCCAGCGGGCAGGAGGCCTACACGATCGCGATGCTGCTCGAGGACGCGATGCCGAACGCGGCGACGCGGGTCTCGATCACCGCCACCGACATCTCCCGCGAGATGGTCGAGCGCACCCGCGCCGGCCGGTTCAGCCAGCTCGAGGTCAACCGCGGCCTGCCCGCGCCGATGCTGGTGCGCCACTTCCAGCGGGCCGGCAGCGAGTGGGAGGTCTCGCCGACCCTGCGCCGCATGGTCGCTGCCCGCGAGTGCAACCTGGCCGCCCCGCTGCCGCGGATGGGCCCGTTCGACGTCGTGTACCTGCGCAACGTCCTCATCTACTTCGACCTGCCCACCAAGCAGGCGATCCTCCGCCGGGTGCGCGAGCTCATGCGTCCCGACGGGTGGCTGTTCCTCGGTGCCGCCGAGACCACCCTCGGCGTCGACGACTCCTGGAGCCGCGTCGTCATCGGCCGGACCTCCGCCTACCGCCCGCTGAAGGGGGCATGACCGTGCGCGCTCTGGTGATCGACGACTCCCGCGCCATGCGGCGCATCGTGACCGGGACCCTCGAGGGGTTCGGCTACGAGACGCGGCAGGCCGGGCACGGCCAGGAGGCGCTCGACGTCCTCCACGAGGGCTGGGTGCCCGACCTCTGCACCATCGACTGGAACATGCCGGTGATGGACGGACTGCAGTTCGTCAACGCCGTCCGCGCGAACCCGGCCTGGCGGGCGGTGACCCTCATGATGGTCACCTCCGAGAGCGAGCACGGCCAGATCGTGCGCGCGCTGGCCGCCGGCGCCCACGAGTACGTCATCAAGCCGTTCACCGCCGACGCCCTGCGCGACAAGCTCGCGCTGCTCGGCCTGCTCCCGCAGGAGGTCTCCCTGTGACCGCGATCGACGCCGCGCCGCCGCGCCGCCGCGCCGGCGACCACCCGCCGGCCGTCGCCGAGCTGATCGACGAGGCCACCGTCACCGAGATCACCGAGCAGGCGTGGCTCGCCCTCGTCGGCGAGGACGAGGTGCTCGTGCCGCTCCCGGCGCCGCTGCCGGCCGACACGCTGAGCTCCTGGGTCGGCATCACCGGCCCCTGGACCGGCACCGTCGTCCTCACCACCGGCCGCGACACCGCCGTCGAGCTCACCCGCGCGCTCCTGCGCGAGCACGCCCCGGAGGTGCTCGAGGACGAGGACGTCGACGACGCCCTCGGCGAGCTCGCCAACGTGGTGGGCGGCAACGTCAAGGCCGTCCTCCCCGGACCGTCCGCCCTCGGCCTGCCCGAGGTCGGCGCCACCCCGCCCGCCGGCTCCCCAGCCGACACCGTCCGCGTCGACGTCCTGTGGCGCGGACAGCCGCTCACGGTCTCCGTGCAGTCCGTCCTGCACACCGAGGAAGAGAACGAGGTGCCCCTGTGAAGATCCTGGTCGCCGACGACAGCCGCGTCATGCGGCAGATCGTCATCCGCACCCTGCGGCAGGCCGGTTACGACGACCACGACATCGTCGAGGCCGAGGACGGCCGCGACGCCTACGAGAAGGTGCAGTCCGAGGGCCCCGACCTGGTCCTGTCGGACTGGAACATGCCGAACATGACCGGCCTGGAGTGCCTGCAGGCGCTGCGCGGCGCGGGCTCCTCGGTGCCGTTCGGGTTCGTCACCTCGGAGGGCTCGGCCGAGATGCGGGAGAAGGCCGCCGACGCCGGCGCGCTGTTCCTCATCGCCAAGCCGTTCACCGCCGACACCTTCTCCGAGCACCTCGACGCGGTGCTGGCATGACCGCCCCGCTCACGGTCGTCCTGCCGGACGCCAAGGCCGTCAAGGACATGCTCTCGGGCCTGGTCGGCAAGCCGGTCTCGGTGACGCCGGGCGCCCCGGTCACGCCCACCGAGAAGGACCCGGTCTCGGTCGCCGTCTACGTCAGCCCGACGATGGCCGTCAACGCCCTCTGCGTCATGGACCTGCCGCTCGCGGCGTGGACCGGCGGCGCGCTGGCCCTGCTCCCGCCCGGCGGCGTCCAGGACGTCGTGGAGGAGGACGGCGAGCTCACCGCGATGCTCACCGAGGCCCTGCACGAGGTCGTCAACGTCCTGTCGGCCCTGTTCAACGTGCCCGGCGCCCCGCACTCGAAGCTCTACTCGTCGTACGCACCGGGCGACGACCTGCCGGGTGACATCGCCGGCATGCTCGCCGCCTTCAACCGGCTCGACCTCGCCGTCGAGGTCCCCGGCTACGGCAAGGGACGCCTCTCCCTGGTGATCCCGTGACCACGTCGTCCTACCGGACGACACCGCGGCCAGGAGCCGTCCCCGTCTGACGCGGAGCACCACCGTCGCGTCCGGCGGGGACCCTCCGGGCCCGCCACCGGCCACGACACCGTGACCGGTCGACATCGAGACTGCCCCGGGGCGGCGCAGGGACTCCCGTCCCCGCCGCCCCGGGCGCACTCGGACCCGCCGTCCGCCCGGACGGCACACTCCCCCAGTGACCCGGGACCTGCGCCTCTGCCTCGTCGGGGACTCCTTCACCGCCGGCGTCGGGGACGAGACCGGCGCCGGGTGGGTCGGGCCCGTGCTCGCCGCGCTGCGGGCCGACGGCACCGACGTCACCGGCTACCCGCTCGGGATCCGCCGCGAGACCTCCCTCGACATCGCCCGCCGGTGGTACCCCGAGGTCCGCGCCCGGCTCCGCGACGGCACCGACCACCGCGTCGTGTTCTCCCTCGGCGCCAACGACGTCTCCGCGCCCGCCGGGCGCCGCCGCGTCCCGCAGGAGCGCACGCTCGAGGTGGTCGCCGGCATGCTCGACGAGGCGCACGCCGCCGGCTGGCCCGCCTTCGTCACCGGACCGCCGCCCGGCGCCGACGCCGGCTGGACCGACCGGGCGCTGGCCCTGTCGGCCGCCATGGCGGAGGTGGCCGCCTCCCGCGCGGTCCCGTTCGCCGACCTCGCCGGCCCGCTCGCCGGCGACCCCGCCTGGGCGGAGGCCGTGCGCGCCGGCGACGGCGTGCACCCCGACGCGCGCGGCTACCGGCTGCTCACCGCCGTGCTGCTGCCCCTGCTGCGCGCCTGGCTGACCTGACCGGCCGGCGTGGTCAGGCGGTGCTGACCGCGTGCTCCTCCATCGACGTCGGCAGGCACGCCCACACGTGCTTGCAGCCGTCGTCGACGTACCAGCCGTGGGCCACCGACAGCCGCGCCACGAGGTAGAGGCCCAGGCCGCCCTGCGCGGGGTCCCGGCCGACCGCGGGCGCCGGCATGGTGTCCGGGTCGCGGTCGCTGACGTCGAGCAGCCAGCCGCCGGTGCCGGCCACCACGGTGGCGACGACGGGCGACAGGCCGTGCCGCAGCGCGTTGGACGCCAGCTCGTCGAACGCCAGGACCAACCGGTCCGACGCCGCGTCCTCCGGGTCGCGCGGGAAGCCGAGCGAGCCCAGGTGGTCGCGCAGGCCGGCGCGCGCAGCCGGGAGCTCGGCGATGTCGCCCAGGTCCCAGCGCCACAGCTCACCGCGCCCGTCGGGCAGCGGTCGCAGGGGCCAGCTCGCTCGCGCCATGTCCTCTCTCCGCCGTCGTCCCGTTCTCGGACGGTCCCGGGGGTGCCCAGCCGGTGCGCTGCCCAACCGTTCCCGCCCCCGTGGTGTGAGGCGTCTCCCCCTCAGACGGGCGGCCGCACGGTGAACGCCACCACGGCGACGTCGTCCTGCGGAGTGCCCTCCAGCAGCCGGGCCAGCAGCTCGTCGCACAGCTGCGGCAGCGGCGCGCCGGCCAGCTCGGCCAGCGCCGCGTGCAGCCGCTCGGTGCCCTCGTCGAGGGTGCTGCCCCGCCGCTCGACCAGCCCGTCGGTGTGCAGCAGCACCGTCGTCCCGGGGGCCAGCGCCACCACGTCCTCCCGGCGCTCGGCCTCCGGGTCGACGCCGAGCAGCAGGTCGGCCTCCTCGTGCGCGAGCGCCTCGACCCGGCCGCCGGGCCACAGCAGGACCGGCGGCGGGTGCCCGGCGTTGGCCCACCGCAGCCGGGTGCCGCCGCGCTCCAGCCGGGCGACGGCGGCCGTGGCCAGCGTCCCGGCGTGCATGGTCGCCATCGCCTCGTCCAGGCCCCGCAGGACCTCGGCCGGGCCACCGCGGCTGGAGTGGGCGATGCCGCGGACCAGCCCGCGCAGCTGCCCCATCGCCGCGGCCGCCGCGGTGTCGTGCCCGACGACGTCGCCGATGACCACGACGGCGTCGCCGTCGGGGTGCCGGAACGCGTCGTACCAGTCGCCGCCCACGCGCGCGGCCTCCGCGGCCGGCACGTAGCGCACCACCACCTCGACGCCGGGGAAGTCCGGCGGGTCGGTGAGCAGGCTGCGCTGCAGCGCCTCGGCGAGCTGGATCTGGCGGCTCTGCCGGCCCACCCGGTCGATCGCGCGGCCGGCCTGCACGGCGACGGCGCGGGCGGTGGCGAGGTCCTCGGCCGACACCTGCCGGCCGGCGTCGAGGTAGAGCGACAGGACGCCGACGGTGCGCGACTCGGCCGGCAGCGGCAGCACCACCACCGACTCCGCCCGCAGCGCCCGCAGCATCTCCCGCGTGCCGTCGTCGGACATCAGCGCCAGGACGTCGGTCACCGCGGAGGACACCGGCTCGCCGGTGCGCAGGGCCCGCCCGACCGGGGACGACGGCGGCAGCGTGTCCAGCCGCACCCTCGCGTAGCGGGCGAGC
Source organism: Geodermatophilus sp. FMUSA9-8 (assembly GCF_037034165.1). Lineage (NCBI taxonomy): Bacteria > Bacillati > Actinomycetota > Actinomycetes > Geodermatophilales > Geodermatophilaceae > Geodermatophilus > Geodermatophilus sp. FMUSA9-8. The sequence goes on from NZ_JBAGKE010000006.1 coordinate 10,827, forward strand.
AGGTCGCGGCGGTCGGGGTCGGCGTGCCAGGACCCGACGTCGCGGGCGCGGCCGTCCCGGTCGACGACGGTGACCACGCAGCCGTCGGTGAGCACCGGCACGACCAGCCGGGCCAGCCGGCCGAGGGCGGAGACGCCGTCGAGGGCGCCCGACAGCTCCGCGGCGACCCGCACCAGCAGCGTGGCGCGGGCGGCCGACCGGTCGGCGCGCTCCTGCACCGTGCGGCGGCGGGAGACGTCGGAGACGGTGAGCGCCAGCCCCTCCTCGGCCCGGGCGGCGCGCACCTCGTACCAGCCGCCGGCCGCCTGCACCGTGACCGGCTCCCCGGTGTCGGCGGCCTCGGCGCCGGCGGAGGCCAGCGCCCGCCCGGCGGTCCCGGGCACCTCGGCGAGCACCCGGCCCAGCAGCAGGGGCGACAGGGCGCCCAGCAGGCGCTCGGCGGCGGCGTTGAGCCAGGTGAGCCGGCCCGCGGGGTCCAGCGCGAGGACGGCGGCCGGCAGCCGGTCGACGAGCGCCGCGAGCGCGGCCGGGTCGCCCGGGGTGCGCCGGGTGAGCGGGACGGTGGGGAACGGCCCCGCGACGGGTTGGTCGGCCATCGCCCCTGGACCTCCCGGTGCCCTCCGGGGCGCTGCTGGCTCCCGCGGCCTCGACGGCGATCATGGCCCCCGCCGGGCGCTCCTGCCAACGGTCCGGCGCGCGCCGCCTCATCAGGAGGGGGCGGGCCGGTACGGCAACCGAGACCGGGTCGCCCCGATGGGGCAGCATGTGTCCCCATGACCCCGGACGGCGCGGCCCCGCCGCCCGGCGACCTGCTCGTGCAGGCCGTCGAGGGCATGGACCGGCCGCTGTTCGTCCTCGACGGCGACTGGCGGTTCAGCTACGTCAACCCGGCCGGTGCCGCCGTCCTCGAGCGCACCGTCGCGGACCTCGTCGGGCACGCCATCTGGCAGGAGTTCCCCGACGCCGTCGGCGGGCCGTTCGAGGAGCTGTACCGCCGGGTGCGCGCGACCGGCGTGGCGGGCAGCACCGAGGCCTTCTTCGCGCCGCTGGACCGCTGGTTCCGCGCCGACGCCTTCCTGACCCCCGCCGGCCTGGTGGTCACCTATGACGACGTCACGATGCGCCGGCGCACCGAGGAGGAGCGCGCGGCGGCGGTCGCGGCCCGCGAGCGGGCGGCCGCGGAGGCCGCCGCGTCCGCGGTGCTGGCCGCGACCTCGGCGCGGTACCTCGCCCTGCTCGGCGACATCAGCCAGGCGATGACCTCCACCACCGACGTCGACGAGGCGGTCGCCCGCTTCGCGTCCACCGTCGTCCCGGTGCTGGCCGACTGGTGCCTGGTCAGCGTGGTCGACCCCGACGGCACCCGCCGCGACGTCGGCCGCGCGCACAGCGACCCGGCGATGGTCGGGGCGATGCACCGCTACGCCGACCTGCGGGTGCGCACCAACCGGCCCAACGCCCCCGTGCCGACGGCGCTGTCGCAGGGCCGCCCGGTGGTCATCCCGCACCTCACGCCGGAGGACGTCGTCGCGATGACCGCCGACGAGGAGAGCCGCGCTGCCCTGGCGCCGCTGCGCCCCTCCGCCGTCGCCACCTTCCCGCTGCTCGCCCGCGGCGAGCTGTTCGGGGCGTTCACGCTGGTCAACGGGCCCGAGCGCGGGCCGCACACCGAGGCCGAGCTGCGCACCGCCGACATCGCCTCCCGCCGCGCCGCCCTCGCCCTCGACAACGCCCGGCTGGCCACCGCCGCGCAGCAGGTGGCCGAGCGGATGCAGCACAGCCTGCTGTCCCCGCCGGTGCAGCCCGACCACCTCGAGCTCGCCGTCCGCTACCGCCCGGCCACCCGCGGGGTGTCGATCGGCGGCGACTGGTACGACGCCTTCCTGCAGCCCGACGGCGACACGGTGCTGGTGATCGGCGACGTGATGGGCCACGACATCGAGGCCGCCGCGGCCATGGGCCAGGTGAAGACGCTGGTCCGCGCGATCGCCTTCGACCGGCTCGAGGAGCCCGCGGGCGTGCTGCGCCGGGTCGACCACGCGATCGTCGGGCTCGACGTCCCCGCGATGGCCACCGCGCTGGTCTGCCGCGTGGAGCAGGACGCGGCCGAGCGGGACGCGGGGGTGCGCCGGCTGCGCTGGTCCTCGGCGGGGCACCCCGACCCGATGCTGCTGCTGCCCGACGGCACCGTGCAGGACCTCAGCGCCCCGGTGGGACCGCCGCTGGGCATCGGCTGGCGCGGGCCGCGGGCCGACGGCGAGGCGGTCGTCCCCGAGGGCGCCACGCTGCTGCTGTTCACCGACGGGCTCTTCGAGCGGCGCGGCGTCCCGCTGGACGAGGGCCGCGACCGGCTGCGGGCGCTGCTGGCCGACGGCGGCGACCGGCCGCTGGCCGAGCTGTGCGACCACCTGCTCGCCGAGATGCTGGCCGACGGCGCCGAGGACGACGTCGCGGTGCTCGCGGTGCGCGCCCACCCGATGCGGGAGGAGCGCCCCGCCGAGGCCGGGCCCGAGGTGCTGCCGCCCGTGGTCGGCCGGCCCGCCTAGCTGTTCTGCCCTGACAGGTTGGTGATGCGGCTGGCCGGAGGTCGACCACCGAGGGCGGTGTGGCCGCGGTGGTGGTTGTAGCGGTGCAGCCAGGCAGGGTAGGCCGCAGCGCGCTCGGCGTCGCTGTCGTAGGCGGTGGCGTAGGCCCATTCGTCGGTCAGGGTGCGGTGGAAGCGTTCGACTTTGCCGTTGGTCTGGGGCCGGTAGGGCCGGGTGCGGCTGTGCGGGATGCCGCCGAGGGCGTCGCGGAAGGCGAAGGACCGGTAGCAGTTGCCGTTGTCGGTCAGCACGCGGCGCACGGTGATACCGCATGCGGTGAAGTAGTCCTGGGCGCGCCGCCAGAAGGCCGCGGCGGTGTTCTTGCCTTCATCGGCGAGCAGCTCGGAGTAGGCCAGCCGGGAGTGGTCGTCCAGCGCGGTGTGCAGAAAGGCGTAGCCCTGACCGCGGTGCCGGTTGGGCCGGCGGTGGCGGCCGTGGATGCGCCAGCCGCCGCCGTCGGGGATGCGCCCGAGCTTCTTGACATCCAGATGCACCAGGTCCCCGGGTGCGGCGTGCTCATAGCGACGCACGACCCGGCCGGTGGGCCGGTCCAACCAGGCCAGCCGGGCCAGGCCGTAGCGGGAGAGCACCCGGTGCACCGTGGAGGGGTGCAGGCCCAGGAGGAACCCGATGCGGGCCGGTCCCCAGCGGCGGATCACCCGGACCTTGATGATCCGCCGCTCCAGGCGGGTCGGGGTGCGCCGCGGACTGCGGTGCGGCCGGCTGGACCGGTCGGCCATGCCGGCGGGGCCCTGCTGCCGGTAGCGGCCGGCCCAGCGGGCGGCGGTGGTCGCTGAGACCTGGAACCGCTCGGCCGCTCGCTGCAGGGTCCAGCCCTGCTCGACGACGCAGCGGGCCAGCAGCAACCGGCCCCTCGGGGTCAGCAGCGCATTAGCGTGGGACACGGAGACCTCCGGGTGAGGAGCGGTTCCTAGACAGCTCCACACCTCACCCGGAGGTCTTCCCCATGTCAGCAGACGCCGTCACCAACGTCCGTGGTCAGAACACCTAGCGGGCGGGCGGCTCAGCCGACGGTCGCCGCGGCGGCCACCGCCGCGGCGATCTCGGCGACCCCCTCCTCGCTCCACAGGATCGAGTAGTGGTTGGTGCCGGGCACCTCCTGCGCGGCGATGCCGAGCCCGTCCAGGCCCATCCCGGCCAGGCGGGCGTCGTCGTAGAGGCCGGGCGTCTGGTCGAGCAGCCCGCGCGTGGCCCACAGCAGCGTGGCCGGCACCGGCAGCGCCTCGGTCGCCTCCAGCACCCGCTCGTTGAGCAGGACGTCGCCGCCGTCGACCCGGACCGCCTCGGGCACGCAGGCGCTGCGCAGCGGCGGCCCGCCGGGCGCGAGGTCGCGGGCGAGGTACGCGGCCACCGCGGGCTCGTCCACCCACGGGCCGACGGCGGGGTGCCCGGCCCAGAACGACCGGACGGCGGCCAGGTCGGGGAACGTGGTCCCGAGGCGGCCCAGCGACGGGCCGAGCAGCGCGGCGAGCTTCGCGTCGACGTCGGCGCCGGGCGGCTCGGGCAGCGCCAGCCCGCCGTCGACGAGCACCAGGCCGTGCACGCGGTCGCGGGCGGGGCCGGCGGCGGCCAGCGTGGCGACGAACGCGCCCATCGAGTGGCCGACGAGCACCGAGGCGTCGGCCCCGGCGTCGTCGTCGGCGCCGTAGCGGTCCAGCAGCGCGGCGACGTCGTCGGCGTGCCGCTGCAGGCCGTAGGGGCCGGGCAGGCCGGCGGAGCCGGCGCGGCCGCGCAGGTCCGGCGCGACCACCTCGAACTCCCCGGCGAGGGCGGCGGCCACCGGCGCCCAGACCATCGCGTTGGCGGTGATCCCGTGCACCAGCACGACGACGGGGGAGCCGGGGGCGTCGGCGGCCCAGTGCAGGGCGGAGAGCTCCCCGCCGTCGACCGGGACGCGGACCTGCACGGGCTCGACCACGTCCCCACCCTGCCCGGTCACGCGCCGAGCCGCTCGATCGCGAAGGCGACGAGGAAGCCGACGGTGGTGATGACGCCGGTCCAGGTTCGGGTCCGCTCGAACGCCTCCGGGATCATCGTGTCGGCGATCATGGTGAGGATGGCGCCGGCCGCGACGGCGGTGATGACGGCGACCACCTCGGGGGACGCGCTGTCGAGCGCCACGTAGCCGATGGCCGCGGCCAGGCCGCTGACCACCGCGATCCCGCCCCAGACGCCGAAGACGTAGCCGGCCCGCCGTCCGCTGGCCTTCATCCCGGCCGCGCTGGACAGGCCCTCGGGCACGTTGGAGATGAAGACGGCGGCCAGCACCGACGGGCTGACCGCGCCGCCGCCGAGCAGCCCGAGGCCGAGCACGACCGACTCGGGGACGCCGTCGAGCAGCGCGCCGACCGCGATGGCCGCGCCGCTGCCGGACTGCTCGTCCTCCGAGGGCTGCTGCTCGCCGCCCGCGCCGGAGCGCTTCCGGTGGCGGGCGCCGCGCCGGGCCAGCAGCGCGTTGGCACCGACGTAGGCCAGCGCGCCGCCGAGGAAGCCGACGGCGGTGGCGGTGAGCCCGCCGGTGTCGGCGGCCTCGGCCATGAGGTCGAAGGCGACGGCGGAGATGAGCACGCCGGAGCCGAACGCCATCACCGAGGCGATGACCGCCTGCGGCACCCGGACGAACCAGGCGACCAGCGCCCCCAGCACGAGGGCCGCGCCGCCCAGCAGCCCCCACAGTCCCGCCTCGACAGCTCCCGGCACGGGGGACTCCGTGCCCGCGGTCGCCCGCCCCAACCGTCCGCCGCTGGGGAGGCATGGGAAGCTATCCGCACGTCCTGGGCCCCGGGACGTGGGGATCGGATCCAATGCCTGGACCCGGCGGCCTCAGTCGGGGTGGCGGAGCAGGTAGCGGCCGAAGTGCGGCACCGTGAACGCGATCTGCCCCCGCTCGGCGGAGTAGACGAGGCCCTTCTTGATCAGCGAGTCGCGCGCCGGGGACAGTGACGCCGGCTTGCGGCCCAGCGCCGCGGCCACCTCCGACGTCGCCACCGGGGCGCCGGCCGGCCCGCCCAGCTCGGCCATCGCGTGCATGTACTCGCGCTCGGCGGGGGTGGCGCGGTCGTAGCGGGAGCCGAAGAAGCCGACGGCGAGCTCGGCCTCGGCCACCGGCGCGGCCATCGCGACGTCGGCCGCGGTGATCGGGGAGGCCGCGGCGACGTCCCAGGTGACCTTGCCGTACGCCTGCACGAAGTACGGGTAGCCGTCGGCGGCGTCGTAGAGCGCGTCGAGGGCGGCCGGCTCGTAGCTGACCTCCTCGCGCTCGGCCGGCGCCAGCAGCGCGCGGTCGGCGGCGGGCCGGTCCAGGCGGTCGATGCGCAGGTAGCGGAACAGCCGCTCGGAGTAGCTCTTGGACGCCGACAGCACCGCGGGCAGGTGGGGGAGGCCCGCGCCGACGACGATCAGCGGCGCCCCTTGCTGCGACAGCTCGTGGCACGCGGCGCAGATGGCCGAGACGTCGGGGGCCTGCACGTCCTGCATCTCGTCGATGAACAGCGCGATGCCGCGGCCGACGTCGGCGGCCAGGCCCGCGGCGTCGCTGAGCAGCTCGACCAGGTCGATCTCCATGTCGCCGGAGTCGGCGCGGCCGCTGGTGGCCGGGACGTCGATGCCGGGCTGCCACCGGTCCCGCAGCTTCGCGTCGGCCGGCGTCTGCCGCTGCGCGAACGCCTTGAGGACGCCGAGCACGCTGTCCATCGACTCCTGGTCGGGGTGCCGGAGCTCGCGCAGCGCCATGTGCAGCGCCGAGGACACCGGCCGGCGCAGCGACTGCTCCGGCCGCGCCTCGATCTTCCCGGTGCCCCAGCCGCGGCCGATCGCCGCCGACCGCAGCTGGTTGAGCAGCACGGTCTTGCCCACGCCGCGCAGCCCGGTGAGCACCAGCGAGCGCTCCGGCCGGCCCCGCGCGATCCGCTCCAGGACGACGTCGAAGGCCGACAGCTCGTCGTCGCGGCCGGCCAGCTCGGGCGGGCGCTGCCCGGCGCCGGGGGCGTAGGGGTTCCGCACGGGGTCCACGTCGAGCACCGTATGGCCGCGTCTAGCCCGGACCGTAGAGATCCGTAGAACGGCGTAGCGCGTGTCGCGGCGCCGGCTGACGTCGATCACCGCGCGCCGGCGGCGGTTCCGCCCGGCTCGCGGACCGCCGTGGGCGGGAGGTGATCACCGCGGCAGGGTGCATGCACTCGTCTGCCGCTCTCTGGCGCCGACGCGAGAGAGCCCTAGACGGCGGCAGACGACCGGTCCTCACAGGTGGCGCCGCTAGCGTGGCGGTCGTGATCAGGTTCGCGCTCAAGGTCGTCGTCATGGCCCTGGCCTTCTACGGCCTCACGCGGCTGCTGTCCGGCATCCAGATCGACGGGAACGAGGACGGGGCGCTGGGCATCAGCGGCACCTTCCTCTGGGTCGCGCTGGTCTTCGCGGTGGTCAACGCGATCGTGGGACCGATCCTGCGGTTCCTCTCCTTCCCGGCGATCCTGCTGTCGCTGGGGCTGTTCCTGCTGGTCGTCAACGCCGCGCTGCTCGGCCTGACCGCCGCGCTGTCGGACCGGCTGTCGGTCGACGGGTTCGGCACCGCGGTGCTCGGCGGGCTCCTGCTCGCCGTCGTCGGCTGGGCCGCCGACCTGGTGCTCGACCGCCGCTGAGCCCGGCCCCACGGCCGGGGCCCGACGCGAGCGCGCGAGCGGTGGGGGGCAGGGGGTCCGTCGACTAGCGTCGGTGGTCATGAGCACCACCGGCGTGGACACCGTCGTCCCCGGCCGACCGGAGGACGCCGCCCCGCCCGGGCTGGTCGCCCTCGAGGCGGCGAACGACCGCAAGCGGGCACTGCTGGCCGAGGCCGCCGCCGCGGCGGAGGGAGCCCTCGACGGCGGCCCCGCCCTGCCGGCCGGCTGCCAGGTCACCGACCTCCCGGCCCTGCTGCAGCGGTACTACTGGTCCGAGCCGCCGGCCGAGGTCCTCGGGCACGGACCGGCTGACCTCGCGGCGCTGGCGCTGCGCCACCTGCGGGTGGCCGCCGTCCGGCCGCAGGGCTCGGCCACCGTCGTCGTCGAGCGGCTGACCGACGGCCGCGGGCTGCTGCTCGTCGTCACCGACGACATGCCCTTCCTCGTCGACTCCGTGACCGCCGAGGTGGTCCGCCAGGGCGTGGGCCTGCAGCACGTCGTGCACCCGGTGGTGGTGGTGCGCCGCGACGTGTCCGGCGCGCTGCGGGCGTTCTGCGACAGCGGCGGCACCGACGTCGGCGACTGCGGTCCCGACGCGCTGGCCGAGTCGTGGATGGCCGTGGTCCTCGACGGGCCGCTCGACGACGAGGCCTCCGGGGACCTCGTGGCCGGCCTGCGCACCGCCCTGGCGGACGTGCGTGCCGTCGACGAGGACGCGCCGCGCATCGCCGCCCGCGCCCTGGAGCTGGCCACCCGGCTGGAGGAGATCGGCTCGCAGGCCACCGCCGACCCGGCCGACGACCCCGCCGAGGTGGCCGCGCTGCTGCGCTGGCTGGCCGACGGCAACCTCGTGCTGCTCGGCGCCCGCGAGGTCGAGGTGGGCGGCGACGGCGTGCGCGCCGTCCCCGGCTCCGGCCTCGGCGTGCTGCGCAGCGACTCCGGCGGCGCGCTCCCGGAGGCCGCGGGCGCGCTCGGGCCCGCGCTGGTCACCGTGACCAAGGCCGACATCCGCTCCACCGTGCACCGCCGCGCCTGGCTGGACCTCGTCGCCGTCACCCTCCCCGGCGAGGACGGCGGCCCGACCCGCCAGCACCGCCTGGTCGGGCTGTTCCCGAGCACCGCGGCGGCGGCCGGCGTGCGCGACGTGCCGCTGGTGCGCCGGAAGGTCGACGAGGTGGTCGAGGGCTCCGGCGTGCCCGCCGACAGCCACACCGGCAAGACGCTCGTCGGCGTGCTGGAGACCCTCCCGCGCGACGAGCTGTTCCAGGCGTCGGCCGGGGAACTGCTGCCCGTCGCGATGTCGGTGCTGTACCTGCAGGAGCGCCGCCAGACGCGGCTGTTCCTCCGCCGCGACCCCTACGGCCGGTTCTGGTCGGCGCTGGTCTACCTGCCGCGCGACCGGTACACGACCGAGGTGCGCCTGGCGATGCAGCAGGAGCTGCTCTCCCGCCTCGGCGGGCGCGACATCGAGTTCAGCGCCCACGTCACCGAGTCGGTCCTTGCCCGGCTGCACTTCGTCGTCCGCGTGCCGGTGGCCCGCGGCGGCGTGCCCGCGCTGTCCGACGTCGACGTCGACGCGCTGCAGCACGGCCTGTCCGCCGTCGCCCGCAGCTGGACCGACGACCTCGCCGACGCCCTGGCCGAGCGCCACGGCGCCGACGCCGAGCAGGTGCTGGCCCGCGTCGCCGACGCCTTCCCGGCCTCCTACCAGGACGACTTCCCGGCGACGACGGCCGTGGAGGACCTCGCCCGCCTCGACGCCCTCGCCCCCGGGGAGCTCGGCCTGCGGCTGCGCCGCCCGCGCGGCGCCGCCGAGGGCGAGCCGCGGCTGACCGTCTACCGGGTGGGGGAGCGGCTGCTGCTGTCCGACGTGCTGCCGGTGCTGCAGCACATGGGCGTCGACGTCGTCGACGAGCGGCCCTACGAGATCGACCGGATCGGTGCCCGGCCGGCGTGGATCTACGACTTCGGCCTGACCGTGCCGCCGGCCACGCTGCCCGGCGGCGAGCTGCCGTTCCCCGGGTCGCTGCCCGAGCGGTTCACCGAGGCGGTCGCGGCGGTCTGGCGCGGCGACGCCGAGGACGACGGCCTGGGCGCGCTGGTGCTGCTGGCCGGGCTCAACTGGCGGCAGGTCACCGTGGTGCGCGCCTACGTGCAGTGGCTGCGGCAGGCCGGCCTGCCCTTCGGCCAGCGCTACGTGGAGACCACGCTGGCCGCGCACCCCGACGTCGTCGCCCGGCTGGTCGCGCTGTTCGAGACGCGGTTCTCGCCCGGTCGCGAGGCCGGCCGGGGCACCCGGCAGGAGGCGCTGGCCGCGTCGCTGCGCGAGGCGATCGGCCGGGTGGACTCCCTCGACGCCGACCGCGTGCTCACCAGCCTGCTGGCCGCCGTCACCGCCACCCAGCGCACCACCTACTACGCGGGCGGCCCGCTGGCGATCAAGCTCGACCCGCACGCCGTGCCCGACCTGCCCGAGCCGCGGCCCGCCCGCGAGGTGTTCGTCAGCAGCCCCCGGGTGATGGGCGTGCACCTGCGCTTCGGCGCGGTCGCCCGCGGCGGGCTGCGCTGGTCCGACCGCCGCGAGGACCTCCGCACCGAGGTGCTCGGCCTGGTCAAGGCGCAGATGGTGAAGAACACCGTCATCGTGCCCACCGGCGCCAAGGGCGGCTTCGTCGTCCGCAACCCCCCGCCCGATGGCGCCTCCCGCGAGGAGGTCCTGGCCGAGGGGCAGGCCTGCTACCGGCTGTTCATCGGCGCGCTGCTGTCGCTGACCGACGACCTCGTGGGCGGGGAGGTCGTGCCGCCGGAACGGGTGGTCCGGCACGACGGCGACGACCCGTACCTCGTGGTCGCCGCGGACAAGGGGACGGCGACCTTCTCCGACCTCGCCAACGCCGTCGCGCTCGAGCGCGGGTTCTGGCTGGGCGACGCCTTCGCCTCCGGCGGCTCGGTCGGTTACGACCACAAGGCCATGGGCATCACCGCCCGCGGCGCGTGGGAGTCGGTGACCCGGCACTTCCGCGAGCTCGACCTCGACGTGCAGAGCCAGGAGTTCACCGTCGTCGGCGTCGGCGACATGTCCGGCGACGTGTTCGGCAACGGCATGCTGCTGTCCGAGCACATCCGCCTGGTGGCCGCCTTCGACCACCGGCACGTGTTCGTCGACCCGACCCCGGACGCCGCGACGTCGTTCGCCGAGAGGCGCCGCCTGTTCGACCTCCCGCGCTCCTCGTGGGCCGACTACGACCCCGCGCTGATCAGCGCCGGGGGAGGGGTCTGGCCGCGGACGGCGAAGGCGATCCCCGTCAGCGGGCCGGTGCGCACCGCCCTGGGCCTGCCCGACGACGTCGACACGCTCTCGCCGGTGGAGCTCATCCGCGCGGTGCTGCTGGCGCCGGTGGACCTGCTGTTCAACGGCGGCATCGGCACCTACGTCAAGGCGGCGTCCGAGAGCCACCTCGACGTGGGCGACAAGGCCAACGACGCCGTCCGGGTCGACGGCCACCAACTGCGCGTGCGCGTGGTGGGGGAGGGCGGCAACCTCGGCCTCACCCAGCGCGGGCGCGTGGAGTACGCGCTGGCCGGCGGCCGGGTGAACACCGACGCCATCGACAACTCCGCCGGCGTGGACACCTCCGACCACGAGGTGAACATCAAGATCGCGCTCAACGGGGTGGTCGCCGCCGGCGCCCTGGACGCCGACGGCCGAGCCGCGCTGCTGGGCGAGATGACCGACGAGGTCGCCGCCGCCGTCCTCACCGACAACCACGCCCAGAACGCCACCCTCGCCGCCGAGGTGACGTCCTCGCGCAGCCTGCTCGACGCGCACGAGCGGTTCCTCCGGCACCTGGAGCGCACCGGCCGGCTGGTGCGCGCGGTGGAGGCGCTGCCCGACGACCGCGCGCTCGCCCAGCGCCGCCGCGACGGCCACGCGCTGACCAGCCCGGAGCTGTCGGTGCTGCTCGCCTACGCCAAGCTCGAGGTCAACGACGCCGTCCTGCACGGCGACCTGCCCGACGACCCGGCGCTGGCCCGGCTGCTGCGCGACTACTTCCCGGCGCCGCTGCGCGAGCGGTTCGCCGCGGCCGTCGACGGCCACCCGCTGCGGCGGGAGATCATCGCGACCGCGCTGACCAACCGGGCGGTCAACACCGCCGGGGTCACGGGCCTGTACCGGCTCGCCGAGGAGACCGGCCTGGACCTCGCCGCCGTCGTGCGGGCGCACGCGGTGGCCCGGGCGGTGTTCGACGTCGACGGGCTGTGGGACGCCGTCCGGCCGCTGGACAACCGGGTGCCCGCGCCGGTGCAGGTGGAGCTGCGCACCGAGGCCACGCGCCTGTCGGAGCGGGCCGCGCGGTGGCTGCTGCGGCTGCCCGAGCTCCTGGTCTCCCCGGCCGCGGGGATCACCGCGGTGACCGAGCGGTTCGCCGCACCGGTGGCGGCGGTGCGCGCCGGCCTCCCGGGGTGGCTGCTGGGCGACGAGGCCGCGTCCTACGCGGCCCGCGCCGAGCGGCTGCGGGCGGCCGGGGTGCCCGAGGCGCTGGCGGGGGAGGTGGCCGCGGCGCCGCTGCTGCCGGCCGCGCTGGACCTCGCCGTCGTCGCCGAGCGCACCGGGGCGCCGATCGAGCTGGCCGGGCGGGTGGCGCAGGAGCTGGCCGAGCGGCTGGCGCTGGTGCCGCTGCGCGAGCTGGTCATCGCGCTGCCGCGGGACCGCCGCTGGCCGTCGATGGCCCGCGCCGCGCTGCGCGACGACCTGGCCGCCGAGCAGGCCGAGCTCGCCGTCGAGGTGCTGTCCGCGCGGGCGAGCGGCGACGCCGCCGAGCTGGTGGGGGAGTGGGCGGAGGGCTGGGACGGCCCGCAGCGCCGCGCCGCCGCCCAGCTCGCCGACATCGCCGCCGGCGACCGGCACGAGCTGCCCGAGCTGGTGGTCGCGGTGCGCACCCTGCGCGGCCTCCGCCGCCGGTAGGGGTCCGCGCAACCGTCGATCATCGGATGCGTGCCGCTCGTCCCGGCGTGTCCGCGCGTGTCCCGTGCACGCATCCGATGATCGACACGCGACGCCGGCGAGCGCGTGCACCCGCACGGGTGGTCACCCGGGAGGGAGTGCACGGTCCCGACGGGGGATCTCCGCACGGCCGTCACCCGCAGGACACCTGAGCCGCCGACGCTGGCCCCCGGAGAGACCACACCGGGAGGCCCCGTGGACAGCCCGACCGCCACCCTGACGCCCGCCGTCGCGAGCACGGTGGCCCGCACCGCCGTCCGCGCCGCCACCGCCTCGTGGGGCGGGGACCGCCGCCGCCGGCGCCTGCTCGTGTGCACCGCCGCCGACATCCTCTGCGCCCAGGGCGTGCGGGTGCGCGTCGTCTCCTCGGCGGTCGCCTGGCCGCGGGGCCCGCGCCTGGTCGTCGCCAACGCGGCCGGCTGGCTCGACGTGCTGGCGCTGGCCACCGTCGTCCCGGCCACCCCCGTCGTCGACGCCGCCCTGGTCGACACCCCCCTGCTGCGCTCGCTCGCCCGCCGCGGCGGCCTGCTCGTCGACGACGGCAGCGGCGCCGTGCGGGCCGAGGTCACCGCACTGCTGCGCGCCGGCGTCAGCGTCGCCACGGACCCCGGCGGCGCCGCGACCGACGGCGAGCCCGGCCGGTTCCGCGCCCGCGCGGTCGCCGCCGCCGTCGACGCCCAGGTGCCGGTCTGCCCGGTCGCCGTGCGGCCCGCGGAGGGCGGCCGCGTCGTCGAGGTGCACCTGCTGCCCGCGCTGCAGCCCGGCACCGACGCCCGCCCGCTGGCCGCGCTCGCCGAGTACGCCGTCGCCCACGTGCTGGAGGCCGGCGACCCCGGCCCCGCGCGACCCACGCCCGCATCCCGGAACAGGACTGTCCGCGCCCGTCCGGGGTACGGCCGCCAGCGTCCCTGACCGCTCCCGGGAGGAGACGCCCCCGTGCAGCCCGACACTCTCGTCGACCGCAGCGAGGACGACGCCGACGGCGAGCCGGCCCCTCCGCCGGTCCGCGTGCCCCACAAGGCCGAGGTCCTCGACCTGACGAAGTGGCGGCTCAACTCCCTCCCCGACGAGAACAGTGACGAGGACTGGGACGACGACCGCGAGCTCTTCGGCCCCGACGGCGAGCGCGTCGAGACCTGGCGCGAGGGCTATCCCTACACCGAGCGCATGGAGCGCCGGGAGTACGAGATCGAGAAGCGCCGGCTGCAGATCGAGCTGCTCAAGCTGCAGGGCTGGGTGAAGGACACCGGCCAGCGGCTGGTCATCGTCTTCGAGGGCCGCGACGCCGCCGGCAAGGGCGGCACGATCAAGCGGTTCACCGAGCACCTCAACCCGCGCGGCGCCCGCACGGTCGCCCTCGACAAGCCATCCGAGCGCGAGCAGAACCAGTGGTACTTCCAGCGCTACGTGCAGCACCTGCCGGCGGCCGGGGAGATCGTGCTGTTCGACCGGTCCTGGTACAACCGCGCCGGCGTCGAGCGGGTGATGGGCTACTGCACCGAGGAGCAGTACCAGCAGTTCCTGCTGCAGGCCCCCGAGCTCGAGCGGATGTTCGTCGACAGCGGGATCCGGCTGTTCAAGCTGTGGTTCTCGGTGTCCCGCGGCGAGCAGCGCTCGCGCTTCATCGTGCGGCAGATCGACCCGGTGCGGCAGTGGAAGCTCTCGCCCACCGACCTCGCCAGCCTCGACAAGTGGGACGCCTACACCGAGGCCAAGGAGGCGATGTTCCTCCACACCGACACCGCCCACGCGCCGTGGACGGTGATCAAGAGCAACGACAAGAAGCGCGCCCGGCTCGAGGCCATGCGGCACGTGCTGTGCCGGCTGGACTACGACGACAAGGACTGCGCCGTCGTCGGCGACCCCGACCCGCTGATCGTGGGCTCGGCGGCCGACGTCCTGGAGGAGCACTCCGACACCCCGGTGGCCCCGCCGCCGCCGCGGACCGGGCGCCGCTGACGGCGTCCATGTGCCCGTCTGCGGCTCTCTAGTCGGGGAACTAGAGAGCCGCAGACGGCCTCAGAGGACCGGGTGGCGGCGGCCGAACCCGGTGGCCTGCTCGATCGCGTGCGCGACCTCGAGCAGCCGCCGGTCGGCCCGCGGCGCGGCGACGACCTGCAGCCCCACCGGCAGCCCGTCGGCGGTGAACCCGCCGGGCAGCGACAGCGCGGGGCAGCCGGTGGCCGACACGAGGGTGCACGCGCGCATCCAGCCGAGGTAGTCGGCCTGCGGCACCCCGGCGACCTCCGTGGGGTACTCCTGCTCGACCGGGAAGGGCAGCACCTGCGTGGTGGGGGCGAGCAGCACGTCGTAGCGGTCGAAGAAGCCGACGACGCGCTCGTACAGCCGGGTGTGCGCCACCTCGGCCCGGCCGACGTCGGCACCGGTGAGCGCCGCGCCGATCGCCGCGTTGCCGCGGATCGCCGCCTTCACCTTCTCGGGCGAGCGGCGCACGGCCTCGCCGAACGTCGCCTCGAACAGCCAGGCGCGCAGCGTGCCGAACACCTCGTCGGCCTCCCGCAGGTCGGGGCAGGCCTCCTCCACCGTGGCGCCGAGCGACTCCACCGCCGGCAGCACCTCGCGCAGCACCGCAGGGATGGCCGGGTCGACCGGGACGAGGCCGCCGAGGTCGGGCGCCCAGGCCACCCGCAGGCCCCGCAGGTCCTCCGGCAGCGGCGCGGCGAAGCCGGCGGGGTCGTCGGCGAGCGAGATCGGCACCCGCGGGTCGGGCCCGGCGATCGCCGAGAGGGTCAGGGCGACGTCGGCCACCGTGCGGCCCATCGGCCCCTGCACCGACAGGGTCGAGAAGCCCATCGCCGCCGGCCAGGTGGGCACCCGGCCGGGGGTGGGCCGCAGCCCGACGACGTTGCAGAACGCCGCCGGGTTGCGCAACGAGCCGCCCATGTCGCTGCCCTCGGCCAGCGGCACCAGCCCGGCGGCGAGCGCGGCCGCGGCGCCGCCGCTGGACCCGCCGGCCGACAGCCCGTGCCGGTAGGGGTTGTGGGTCGCGCCGAACAGGGTGTTGAAGGTGTGCGAGCCCGCGGCGAACTCCGGGACGTTGGTCTTGCCCACCCGGATCGCGCCGGCGAGCCGCAGCCGCTCGACGACGAGCTCGTCGCGCGCGGGGACGGTGTCGGCGTGCAGCGGCGAGCCCCACGTGGTGCGCATGCCGCCGGTGGCGTGGGTGTCCTTGTGCGCCACCGGCAGCCCGTGCAGCGGCCCGACCGGCTCCCCGGCGGCGAGCGCCGCGTCGGCGGCGTCCGCGGCGGCCCGCGCGCCCTCGGCGTCGAGCGTGACGACCGCGTTGACCTGCGGGTCGACCCGCTCGATGCGCGCCAGGTGCGCGTCGAGGAGCTCGCGGGCGGACACCTCCCTCTTCCGCAGCAGGGCGGCCAGCTCGGTGGCCGGCCGGAGGCAGAGGTCTGCGTCGGGGGCGGGGTCGGCGGTCGCGGGGGTCACCGGGGGAGGGTGCCACGTCGGGCCGGGCGGGCACATGGCCGACACTGGACGGGTGGACGGCGACACGAGCGGCCAGGCGACCGAGCGCGACGAGCAGGCGGTGACCTTCGCCGACCTCGGGCTGCGGGAGGAGCTGCTGGCGGCGCTGACGCGGCTGGGCTACGAGGAGCCCACGCCGATCCAGCGCGAGGCGGTGCCGCCGATGGTCGCCGGCCGCGACCTGCTGGGCCAGGCGGCCACCGGCACCGGCAAGACCGCCGCGTACGCGCTGCCGGTGCTGCAGCGGCTGCCCGACGAGCGCCCCGGTGGCGACCCGCTGGCCCTGGTCCTGGTGCCCACCCGCGAGCTCGCCATCCAGGTGTCGGAGGCGCTGCACCGCTACGGCCGCGACCTCGGCGCCCGCGTGGTGCCCGTCTACGGCGGCCAGCCGATCCCGCGCCAGCTGCGCGCGCTGGAGGTCGGGGTCGACGTCGTCGTCGCCACCCCCGGCCGGGCGCTGGACCTGCTGCAGCGCGGCAGCCTGCACCTGGGCGGCGTCGCCACCGTGGTGCTCGACGAGGCCGACGAGATGCTCGACATGGGCTTCGCCGAGGACCTCGAGGCGCTGCTGGAGGAGGTGCCCGAGGAGCGGCAGACGGTGCTGTTCAGCGCCACCATGCCGCGCCGCCTGGACGCGATGGCCCGTCGCCACCTGCGCGACCCGCTGCGCATCCAGGTGGCCCGCGAGGTGCCCACCGAGGGCGAGGCGCCGCGGGTGCGCCAGACCGCCTTCGTCGTCTCCCGGGCCGCGAAGCCGGCGGCGCTGGGGCGCGTGCTCGACGTCGAGAGCCCGACGGCGGCCATCGTCTTCTGCCGCACCCGCGACGAGGTCGACGACCTCACCGAGACGCTCAACGGCCGCGGCTACCGGGCCGAGGCGCTGCACGGCGGGATGAGCCAGGAGCAGCGCGACCGCGTCATGGGCCGGCTGCGCGGCGGCACCGCCGAGCTCCTGGTGGCCACCGACGTCGCCGCCCGGGGGCTCGACGTCGAGCAGCTGACCCACGTCGTCAACTACGACGTCCCGGCCGCGGCGGAGACCTACGTGCACCGCATCGGCCGCGTGGGGCGGGCCGGGCGCGAGGGCGTGGCCATCACGCTCGTCGAGCCGCGGGCGCACCGGATGCTCAAGACCATCGAGCGGGTCACCGGCGCCCCGATCAAGGTCGAGCGGGTCCCCACCGTCGCCGACCTGCGCGCCCGCCGGCTCGAGCTCACCCGCGCCGCGCTGCGCGAGAGCCTGCTCGGCGACGACCTCGAGCGCTTCCGCGCCGTCGTCGAGACGCTCACCGACGAGTTCGACGTCATGGAGGTGGCGCTGGCGGCGGTCAAGCTCGCCCACGAGGCCACCACCGGCCCGGACGACGACGAGGAGATCCCCGAGGTCACCCTGCGGCCGGAGCGCCCGCAGCGCGACGGCGACCGCGGCCAGGGCCGCGCGCCCCGGTCCCGGTCGGGCGGCTCCGGCGACAGCGTGCGGCTGTTCATCGGCGCCGGCCGCAGCGCCGGCGTGCGGCCGGGCGACCTCGTCGGCGCGATCGCCGGGGAGACCGGCCTCCGCGGCCGCGACGTCGGCGCGATCGAGATCGCCGAGCGGTTCAGCCTGGTCGAGGTGCCCGCCGCCGCGGCCGAGGAGGTCATCGCCGCCCTCAAGGCGAGCTCGGTCAAGGGCAAGAAGGTGACCGTGCGCCGCGACAAGGGCCGCGACTGAGCAGGCGGGCGGTCAGGCCGTGGCGGTCCGCACCAGCGCGACCACCCGCTCCTCCACCGCCGGGCTCCAGGCGCGCAGCGCGAACGACACCGGCCACAGGTCGCCGTCGTCCAGGGTCGCGGCGTCGTTGAAGCCCAGGGTCGAGTACCGGGTGCCGAACTTGCCGGCGTCCTGGAAGAAGACGACGACCTTCCCCTCGGCGTTCGCGTAGGCGGGCATCCCGTACCAGGTCTTCGGCGCCAGGTGCCCGGCGTGCGTGGTGACGACGACGTGCACCCGCTCGGCGAGCGCGCGGTCCTCCGGCGCCATCTCCGCGATCCGGTCGAGGACCGCCGTCAGCCCGTCGGCCCTCTTCGCGCCCTTCCGTCCCTCGGCGCGCAGCTCGGCCGCGCGCTCCCGCATGGCCGCGCGCTCCTCGGCGCTGAAGCCGGTGCTCTCCCCGACGTCGCTGCTGGTCACGTCCCGCTCCCTCTCGTCGTCCGGTGTCCCGGCGACGATCCTGGGGCCCCGCGGGCGCCGGGGACTTCTCGATTCCTGACCGGTCAGCGGAGGGTCGGGCTCGCGGGGTCCTCGGGGACGACGTCGGGCACCCGGTTGGGACCGGCGTCCAGCGGCCGCGGCCGGTCCTGGCGGTGCAGCCGGACGGCGACCAGCGCGACGTCGTCCTCGGGGCGCCCGTCCACCAGCCGGTCGAGCACCTCGTCGAGCACCTCGTCGAGCGGCCGGCCGGCGAGCTCGCGCAGCGCCTCGCGCAGCCGGGCCATGCCGGCGTCGAGGTCGGCGTCGCGCCGCTCGATGAGCCCGTCGGTGAACAGCAGCACGGTGGCGCCGCGGTCGAGCGTGACCACCGACTCCTCCCGGCGGGCCCCGGGGTCGACGCCGAGCAGCAGGTCGCCGCGCCAGGTGGCCAGCTCGGCCACGCTGCCGTCGGGGTTGATGACCAGCGGCGGCAGGTGCCCGGCGTTGGCCCACCGCATCCGGGTGACGCCGCGCTCGCGCTCGTCGGCGGTCTGCTCGAAGCGGGCGACGGCGGCGGTCGCCATCACGTGGGTCTGCAGCAGCGCCATGGAGGCGTCCAGGCCCCGCAGCACCTCGCCGGGGCCGGCGTCGCTGTAGGTGGCGATGCCGCGCAGCAGGCCGCGGAGCTGGCCCATCGCCGCGGCGGCCTCGGTGTCGTGGCCGACGACGTCGCCGATGACCAGCATCGTGGCGCCGCCGGGCTGCAGGAACGCGTCGTACCAGTCGCCGCCGACCCGCGCCGCCTCGGCCGCCGGCAGGTAGCGGACGGCGATCTCCGCGTGGTCGGGCTCCGGCGGCTCGGTGAGCAGGCTGCGCTGCAGCCCCTCGGCCAGCGCCTGCTGCTGCCCGTAGAGCCGGGCGTTGTCCAGCGCCAGGCCGGCCCGGTCGGCGACGTCCTGGGCGGTGGCGAGGTCCTCCTCCCGCGGGGCCCAGCCCCGGCGGAAGTAGAGGGTCATGACGCCGAGGGTCCGGTCGCGGCCGCGCAGGGGGAGCGCGACGGCGGACTCCGGCGCGAGCGCGGTGAGCAGGTCGCGGGCCTCGCCCTCGGGCAGCAGGTCGATGACAGCGCGGGTGCGCTCCATGACGGCCTCGCCGGTGAGCAGGGCCCGCATGAGCGGCGCGGTGACCGGCATGGCGTCGATCCGGGTGCCCGCGTAGCGCTCGACCAGCGGGCGGGCCGCGGGGTCGGCGTGCCAGTGGCCGACGTCGCGGGGCCGGCCGTCGGGGTCGACGACGGTGACGATGCACCAGTCGGCCAGCGCGGGCACGACCAGCCGCGGCAGGTGCGCGGTGGCGGTCTGGGCGTCGAGCGCGCCGGCGAGCTCGGCGCTGACCTGCGCGAGCAGCGCCAGCCGCTGCGCGCCCCGCTCGGCGCGGTCCTGCACGCGGCGGCGCTCGGTGACCTCGAGGAAGTACACCGACAGGCCCTCGGGGCTGGGCCACGCGCGGACCTCGTACCAGCCGTGCAGCGGCGCGGGGTAGTGCGCGTCGAACTGCACCGGCTTCCCGGTGCGCACCGCCTCCCGGTAGTGCGTCTCGAAGGCGCCGTCCAGGGCCGCCGGGAACGCCGTCCACAGCTCCTGGCCGAGGAGGTCGTCGCGGCCGCGGCCCAGCAGGCGCTCGGCCTCGGCGTTCACGTGGGTGAAGCGCCACTCGCGGTCGAGGGAGTAGAAGCCGGCCGGCATGGCCTCGAGCACGCGGGTGACCCGCAGCCCGGCGGCGCGCTCGGCGGTGGTGTCGTAGGCGGCGCCGAGCACCCGGGCGGCGCCGCCGTCGCCGTCGCGCAGGGTGCGCCCGCGCGCCTGCATCCAGCGCGTCTCGCCGTCGGGCCACACGACGCGGTACTCGGCCTCGTAGTCGCCGAGCGCGACGATGCTGGCCTGCAGGGCGTCGGTGACGCGCGGCAGGTCGTCGGGGTGCACGCGGTCGTTGAATGCCTCGATGGTGCCGCTGAACGACTCCGCGTCGTAGCCGAACATCTCGATGAGCCGGTCGTCCCAGGTGAGCTCGCCGGTGCGCAGGTCCCAGTCGAAGGTGCCGATGCCGGCGGCGTCGATCGCCAGGTCGTAGCGCAGCCGGTCGCCCTCGTAGGCGGTGCGCAGCGCGGCCAGCTCGAGCTCGGTGACGGCGGCGGCGGCGAGCTGGCGCAGGGTGGCGACGTCGGTGTCCGACCACGGCCGCGGCGTCGGGGCGGCCACGCAGACGACGCCGACGACGAAGCCGTCGGAGTCGACCATCGGCGCTCCCAGGTAGGAGCCGACGATGCCCGCCCGCACCTGCGGGAGGTCGGCGGCGCGGGGCTCGGCGTGCACGTCGGGGACGACCACGGGCAGGCCCTCGGCGGCCGGGACCGCGCACGCGGTGGCGTCCAGCGGTGCCTCGCGGCCGACCGTGCCCGGGGGCAGCCCGGCACCGGCGACGACGACCTCGACGTCGTCGAGCAGGGAGATCTGCGCGATCGGGGCGCCGAGCAGCCGGGCGGCGAGCTCGGCCAGCCGGTCGAGGGCGGCGCTGGCGTCCCGCAGGCGGAGCCGGCGCGCCGCGCGCGTGCGGGACCGGTCGGCCTGCAGGACCTCGGCCGCGGCGCGCGTGCTCGCGACCGGCCCCGTGCCGTGGGGCCGGGTCGTGTCGTCCACCGAACCTCTCCGTCCGGCTCGGGGCCGACTCGTACCGCCGCGCCTCCGGCCGTGTCTGGGTCCGGGCGCGCGTACATCCTAAGCGCCGCCCGTTGTGGGCAACAGGGCTCACGCGGGGTGCGCCACATCTCACCCGACGTGGCGGCGCGCGTTCAGCCGGGCGGGAGCACCAGCGTCAGCGCCGTCCCGCCGTCGTGTTCCACGTGCAACCCGGCCCGCCGCAGCAGCGCCCGCAGCCGGACGGCGGAGTCCGGCTCGGCGGTGGTGGTGGCCAGCAGCCGCGCCACCCGGCCCTTGTGCGCCTTGTTCGCGTGGCTGACCACGGTGCGGCTGCCGTCGGGCCGCTCGCTGAGGACGTCGACGGTCACCGCGCCGGGCACCGGGGCCAGCGCCTGGTAGGCGCCGCTGCGCAGGTCGACGACGAGCTCGCCGCTCGCCGCCAGCACCGGGCCGAGCACCGGCCGCCACAGCGCGCGCAGGGTGGGCAGGCCGGGCAGCGCGGAGCCCGCCGACAGCCGGTACGCGGGGATGGCGTCGCCGGCCCGGACGAGCCCGAACAGCGCCGAGCCGACCGCCAGCCGCCGGTCGGCGCGGGCCCGCTGCGCGCGGGTGAGCGTGCGGATGCCGAGGGCGTCGTAGAGGACGCCGGTGTAGCGCTCGATCGCGGGCTTCGTCGGGCTGGTGCACAGCGCCGCGTTGCGCGCGACCTCGACGTCCTGGGCGGGGGAGAGGCCGAGCGCGGCGCGGGCGGCGGGCGGGTCGGCGGCCAGCCGGACGACCGCGCCGACCAGCCGCTCGCGGATAGGCGTCAGCTCCGGCGTGGACAGCGCGGCCAGGTCCAGCGGGGCGCCGTCGCCGTCGGGCGACTTGGTCTCCGACGGGGGCAGGAGCACGAGCACGAGGGGCCAGGCTACGGAGCGCTCAGGTCCAGTAGAGGAGGCGGGCACCGGGCAGCCGCTCGGCGACCTCGCGTTCGAACCAGCCGCGCAGCTCGGCCATCGTTTCCTTGGGGTAGACGTGCTTGACCGAGCCGAACCTGCCCCGCTTGGTGGTGCGGCGGGACTCGTCCATGTCGAGCTTGGTGCGCGGGTACCAGTCGAGCAGCGTCTCCTTGCTGCCCGGCGTGAACCGGTGGGTGATGCACTCGACGGTGAGGTCGTGGCCGGCCGGGACGGCGGCGGCGATGCCGTCGAGGAGCTCGGCGTACTGCTCGCGCCAGCCGTCCACCGGCATGATCGGCGCGATGGTGACGCCGACCGGGTAGCCGGCCGCGGCCACCGCCGCGAGCGCGCCGAGCCGGGCGGGCACCTTCGCCGTCGCGCCCTCGAAGCGGCGGTCGACGGCCGTGGCGTTCACCGAGAAGCGCAGCCGGCTGCGGCCGCCGTGGGGGAGGTCGAGCAGGCCGGCGACGTCGTCGAACTTGGTGGTGGCGCGCAGCTGCACGGGGCCGGGCCACGCGTGCGTGCCGAAGTGCTCGACCATGCGGGACAGGCCGCCGGTGAGGTGCTCGATGGCCAGCGGGTCGGTGTAGCAGGACGCCTCGAACGTGGTGCCCTCGCCGCCGCGCTCGAGCGTGCCGGAGGTGATGGTGCCGCGGCCGACGTAGTCGTCGAGGCCCTCGAGCACCTCGTCGAGGTCGGCCCACACGCGGGTGATCGGCGGGCCGGACAGGGAGCCGGCGAGGTAGCAGTACTGGCAGTGCGCCGGGCAGCCCTCGGCCAGGTCGAGACGGAAGTCCGCCGACGGCGGGATGGGCTGCAGCGTGCGCTTGGACGGCGGCGGGACGACGAGGGCCATCGTGTCCTTGGCGGCCATGAACGCGGCGCGGTCGTCGTCGCCGCGCAGCGACGGGAGCCGGTCGCCGGGGAGCAGCTCGATCGCGTCGACGCCGGCGGCCTCGAGCCGGGACAGCACGCGCTGCCCGTGCGGGCGCTCGGCGGCCGAGCGGGTGACCAGGACGCGCTTGGGCGTCCACAGGCGGGACGGGGCGGGGACGACGGGAGCGGCGGTGTCGGGCGCGGCGAGGAGGGCTGGCGCGGTCATCGGGAGGTACAACACCGCGGACCGCTCTCCGATGCCCCGCCGCGGGACGTCCGCGCAGGTCAGGCGGTGAGGTGGGCCACCCCGCCGTCTAGGCTGCGCGACCGTGCCGCTGTTCTCCTTCGAGGGCCGATCGCCGCAGGTGCACCCCGACGCGTGGGTGGCGCCGACGGCCACGCTGGTGGGCGACGTCGTCGTCGAGGCGGGTGCCTCCATCTGGTACGGGGCGGTGCTGCGCGCCGACTTCGGCGCGATCGTCGTCCGCGCCGGCGCCAACGTGCAGGACAACTCCGTGCTGCACGGCGGCGACGACCCGGTCACCGAGGTCGGCCCCGGCGCGACCGTCGGGCACGTGTGCGTCGTCCACGGCTCGGTGATCGGTGCCGAGGCGCTGATCGGCAACGGGACGACCGTGCAGGACGGCGCCCGCATTGGACGGCGGTCTCTGATCGGCGCCGGCAGCCTCGTGCCGCCGGGCATGGTCGTGCCCGACGAGGTGCTCGCCTTCGGAGCCCCCGCGAAGGTGCGCGGCCCGCTCACCGAGGGCGCCGCGTTGTGGGTCGACGGCAACCCGTCGATCTACCAGGAGCTCGCCCGCCGGCACGCGGCGACGGTGGAGCGCCTGCCCGATCCCGGCGCCTGACCCCTCGGGGTGACGACGGCCACACCGCCCGGCCTCACCCTGTGCGCCATGGCGACCTACTGGGCGGTGACGGCACTGCGGCGCAGGCACGGGCGACGGGCGGCGGGAGCGCTGCGCGACCAGCTGGACCGCTGCCTGGCGGACGCCGGTGACGACGGCGAGCCGGACTGGGCGGCGCTGCGGGTGTCCCCGCCCCGGCGCGAGCGCGACACCCGGGGCCGGGTGTGGTGGTGCTACGAGGCGTCGGTGACGACGTCGCCGGCCTCGGCGCCGGAGGCCGCCGGGATCCCCGTGCCGCGGTCCGTGGGGGCCGTCCTCGCCGCGGGGTGACCGGCCGTCGGGCCACGGACACCCGCCCCCCGACGGCCTACCCGGGCTCCCGGGACCCGTCCCGGGGTGCGGGGACGACCGGCAGGTCGCCGGTGTGGACGACCTGGTCCGCCACGTCGCGCAGCTCGACGTTGCTCCGCTGGCTGACCTGGCGCAGGCGACCGAAGGCCTCGTCCTCGTGGACGCGGTACCGGCTCATGACGATGCCCACGGCCATCGCGATCCGGCGGTTGCTCAGGAGGGCTCGTTCGAGGTCGTCCGCGCGCGAGACGGCCGCGGCGAGCTCGTCGCGGAGCCGGCCCACGTCGGCCGCCGCGTCATCCCCGCCGCACACGGAGGCAGTTCCCGAGGTGAAGCGAAGCGCTCAGGTCGCATCGCCATCCTGGCGATCGACCGGCCTACCGGTCGGCCAGCTCCACGACCACGGGGGCGTGGTCGCTCGCGCCCTTGCCCTTGCGCTCCTCGCGGTCTACCAGGGCATTTGTCACCCGGCCGGCGAGCGCGGGGGAGCAGAGCTGGAAGTCGATCCGCATCCCCTCGCGGCGCGGGAAGCGCAGCTGCGTGTAGTCCCAGGACATACATAGGGGCCTCCGCAGCCTGGGTGGATTCTCGAACTTGGCGCTTGACCTGCTAAGACACATCGAGGTCGATGAATGTCAATGACTGCCAGTAGCGGGCTCGTGTGCCCCAAGTGTGCCCCGCACGCGCCCTTGTCAGGAGAAGCTTGTTGAGGACCTTGGTGACTGCAGTCGGCTCGCTACTGCGGCCGCTTGGTTGGTCCTCGCGGCTCGGTGATCGCCAGCCGCCGGGTGTCCGACCACGCCTCGGCTCGCGACCTCGTGTCAACGTCCGCCACTCCCTAGTCCGCGCGACCGGACGCCCCACGCGGGCGGCCATGCACCGCTCGCGTGGGACACCACGCCGGCACCGCGGGGTAACTGCCTGACGATGCAGCTGCTTCCGTACGTCGGACCCGTTCGCAGGGGAGGTGCCTGATTAGCCTTCCGCCCTGGCCGTCAGCTACCCGTCCGAGGCGAGGTCTCGTCATGGTGGCGATAGCGCAGCCTCTAGCTGCCGATCTTGATCATCAGCTGCAAGTCCCATTCCGCTTCCGCAGCGGCCTGCTGTTGTCGATTAGGTGCGCTCGCGACCCACGGGCGTGAAATGCGTCCTCGATGTTGGTCCGCAGCTCTGACTTCGTCTTCGGGTAGTAGTGATACCTACCATAAGCTGCACCACCGCCGCTAGGGACGTTGTCAACTAGGCGCGTCGGCGCGGTCGGCGGGTTCTGTGTCAAGGATGGCAGCAAGATGCCGAGTAGACCATTCCTAGTTGTGGTCTCGGTGTTGCGGAGGCTGGCGTAGATTTCCCAATCTACAAACTTTCGAGCCCAGGAGCACTTGCCGACTAGAACGATCGTGACAGTGCTGTCCTTGAGGTACTTGGTTCGGATGACATCGCGGATGTAGTCGACGTCTTCCGAGTTGATGATGCTGCCATCCCCTTCTTCCACCCCGATAGCTCTGGGGATGAAGACGTCTTCGAAAGACTCGACGAAGGTGGCTGCTTCTTCAGTATCCGCAGAGTGGTAGCTGACGAAGCATTTGTGCCTGACGGCGCCGCTCGCCGTTCTCGATTCACGAGTAAGATCGAAGCGCCTGTTGATTGCTTCAATGCGGGCAAGGGCGAACTGTCGTCGGCTGTACGTGCTGGGGTACATGACTCAGCCTCCTCCTTCTATGCTCTGCTCTTGCGCGCGAGCCAGACGGTGTGCTCACGACTGATCGCGTCTTCGGCGTCACCGACGAATCCAGCCCATGTTTCCTCATCGGGCATAGTCGGAGCAGCGTCGCGCACGAGACCGAGATCTTGGGCCGCGAGGGCATAGGACGTGCTAAGGGTCCGGTGTTGACGGAACTGCATCCATGAACTGAAGCCGGCCGCGACGGCGGCCAGAACGCCTAGCAGGTCGACGTCGAGAGCGTTCACGGATCGCAGGAGCCCTGCAACTATCCCTAGGGTGGACGCAATCGCCGCCGCGGCCGCCCACTGATTGCCTCGTCGCCTGTTGACCTTCGCTTTTCGGCTATACCATCCGCATTGGTCTTCGACTCTGCCATGCATATATGCCGCCCTTCGCTGCTCCAAGGCGGCCGTCCGCAGACTGCGCATCTTTGTCGAGATTTGGCGAGTGTCGGACACTTCGGACAGATTGAGTTCTGAGACCTCGGTAAGTATCTGCCGGAACCTATCCACGAGTAGTGCATCGGCGTCGCCTCGTGAGACTGGGAAGGGCTCACCGCCGACGGCGTAGCACCAGGCAAGGCTCTTGACCGACTCGGCAACAGCGCGTCCCTGATACCACTGGCGCTCTGGCTGCTTACTGGCCGTTGCTAGACCGAGAAGGAGGGCGCCAAGAAACGCGATGACAGAGATGACTCCCCCAAGGTGCAGGGAGTCGCCGCGAACGCTGATGTCAACGACGCCGCCAATCGCGGCGACTATCACGAGGGTCAGATAGCCGAAATTGCGCCTCACAGCCGATCGCTGAGCGCCCAGCGCCAAACGATCCGCGGCCCGGAAAAGGGCAGGATGATCGTCGTCACTAAGAGCCTCGACACTTCTTTGCTGATCACTCGCTCCGCCAGCCGTCACCGGCTACCTCCGCGTCCGGACGATGCGCTTCTAGTCGGCAGCCAACCATATGTGGGCGGAAGTTGCCCCAAGTGTCACAGGTTGACGAGTTCGGCGATCTTCTTCGCAATGTCTTCGATCGAGTCCTCGTCGGTGTTGAGGCCGTTGCGGGAGCCGAGGAGTGGGCTGACTTCTCGGATCTCGCCGTAGGAAACGCCGTGAGCGACGGGGATCAGCAGGTCGCGGGCTAGCAGTTCGGAGAGTTCCTTCTCGGACACCCCACCGCCTTGAATGCGCTTGAGGAAGGCGGGCGTGATGAGGACGAGACCGATGCGCGTCTTGGCCAAGCCCTTATCGATCTCTCGCATAAAGGGCTGGCCGAGTATGATGTCACGCTCGCTGAACCACACCGACACGTCCTGCGCCTCGAGGAAGTTGTGCAACTCCGTGGCAATTCCTCGGCGGTCGTCCCAGGCGTGACAGAGGAACAGGTCATAGGATTCCGCGCGCGGTCCCGTCGCCTCAACCTTCTGACGGTAACGTTCCAGTGCTGCGACTTCGTCCGTCGTGTAGGTGACAGAGGAGTTGGCCGGCGACCAACGTGGACGGGTGGATCGGCCGCCCGCACCTCCACCTCTACCACTAGACCCGCCTCCACCGCTCGGAGCCCGAGTCTTTGGTGGGGTGTAGTACGACGGCGAGTAGGACGATCCGTATCGGCCCCCATGAACGGGGCAGTCTGCGCCACCGCCGCGGATGTGACCGAGTACGGGTGCTGTGCATCGCATCATTGAAGTCTAAGAGCGACCGCCGACAAGGCTGGGACTACGGAGCTAGACCTTGTGCGGTTACGAGGTGGGTTGACTTGCCGACAGGTCTAGTCGGTGTGTGCTCGTCCGCGGGCCCCGAACCTCGGGGGGGTCCCCAGTGGGAACGCAACCAGGAGCGACACGGGATGCCAGGCATCCGCGGGGGTCGCAGAAGTCTCTGAGCACTCCCCCGAAGCGCCGGGTGGCCATCGTCGGCCGACGTGAGCCCTCCACAGCCGCTCTGAGACCCCGAGGACCCTCAGCGGCGCTTAGGCCGACTCCTGGCCAGTGCTTCCTTCCGCAGTCCAAGACTTCGAGGTCACACAGATACGGACCTCGTGCGCTTGCGGTACGACGAGCCGCCCCGTAGCCGAGACGGGGTGCGCATCCGCAAGTTGTTGCCGCCTTGGCTACTCGTTACAACGAGTTGCTAGCCCGACAGTGAGCTCCTATGTGTCAACGCCGGTCGGGCGTAGCGTTCGGAGTGGCGGTGGGTGCGGTGGACTGGCCGCAGCGAAGAGCAGGTCTGGGACTGAGAGCCTGTCGCGCAGCTGGCTTCGGCCGTATCGACGCGTCCTCCTTGCCGCTGCCGCACTCACCGTCCCGCTGCGGTTGGTGCCCGCCCGGCGGCGAGGTCGGCGTGCAGGGTCTTGTAGACCACGTCGGAAAGGCGTCGTTTGAGGCAGCGCAGCGCTTCGCGTCCGGTCTTTCCTTCGGCGCGTTTGCGCAGGTAGTAGGCGCGGCCCTCGGTGTCGGCACGGATCTGGGTGATCGCCATCGTGTAGAGCACCCGGTTGAGCGTGCGGTTGCCCGAGCGGTTGAGTCGATGCCGGCTGGTGCGGCCGGAGGAGGCCGGGATCGGGGCGGTGCCGTTGGCCGCGGCGAAGGCGTGACGGGAGCGGTAGCGGCGCACGTCGGCCACCTCGCCGAGGATGGTGGCGGCACCGATCGGTCCCAGGCCGTAGAGGCCGGTCAGGCCGGTGTCGACCTTGGCCACTGCGGCGGTGATCAGGTCGGTGACCTCGCCGATCTCGGCGGTCAGCTCGGTCAGCCGGGCGAGCCGGCGGCGGGTCAGGGCTGCCCGCACGCTGGTCTGGGCGGCGATCAGTTCACTGGCCCGGGTGATGAAGGTGGGCGCAGTCAGCCGCGGGATCCGGGCTTGGTAGCCGGGCAACAGGCCGTGCAGCTCGGCGTGAGTGCGGTTGGCCAGTGCGGTGCGCTCATCGACCAGTTGAGCGCGGTAGTCGGCCAGCGCCCGCAGATCGGCGGCCTGACCGACCGCCAGCCGCACCGGTGGCAGCCCGGGTTCGCGGGCGGTGAGCCGGGCGATCGCGACCGCATCAGTCGGGTCGGTCTTGCCCGCGCCCGGCCGGGCCGACCGCTCCCGGCTGGTCAGTGACGGTGGCACCTCGACGACCTCGGGCCGGGCCGGTGAGCACCAGGTGGACCGCGGTGCCGCGGCCGTAGTTGCCCGAGCCCTCGATCCCCACCCGCTGGACGACATGCTTGGCGAGCAGCTTTTCCAGCGCGGCGAAGCCGGCCTCGGTGTTGGCCAGCTCAGTGACCACCAGCGGCCGGCCGGCGTCATCAATGACCGCCACGGCCAGGGTGTCTTTGTGGGTGTCGATGCCGGCATGCACGCCGACTCCTTCCGCCGCGCCCGGCTCACGGAGCACCGACGCCCGGGCGCAGCGCATGCACTTGGTGGCTGTAGCAGCCGGCGCTCCTATCAGGCGTCAACCGCCCGAGACATCGGTGAACGTCACCGGCGGGCACTCACTGGTACCGGCCACTCGATCGCGCTGGGCAACATGAGGTCGAGCCTCGCCGGTGACGCCCGCGAGCACCCCGCCATCGATGACGAAGCGGTCGAAGTACACCAAGTGGGCCTCTATGTCCAGTCCGCGGTCGGCCGTAGCGTTGTCAGCGCGGTGGGCGCGGGAGTCAGGCTCGAGCGAAGAGCAGGATCGGGACTGGGAGTCCTGCCGCGCAGCTGGCCTTCGGGTCGTTGGTCGTGTCCCGTTGCCGGCCTCGCGCCCACCGCCCTTCAGGCCGCCGCGGTCAGCGGTCGAGCGAGGGCTTGGTCGGCGCGCAGGGTGCGGTAGACGACGTCGGAGAGCCGGCGTTTCAGGCAGCGCAGCGCTTCGCGTCCGGTCTTTCCTTCGGCGCGTTTGCGCTGGTAGTAGGCGCGTCCTTCGGTGTCGGCGCGGATCTCGGTGATCGCGATGGTGTAGAGCGCGCGGTTCAGTTGCCGGTTGCCGCCCCGGTTGAGCCGGTGCCGCACCGTCCGGCCGGAGGAGGCCGGGATCGGCGCGGAGCCGTTCGCGGCGGCGAAGGCATGCCGGGAGGCGTAGCGGCGAACGTCGACGACCTCGGCCAGGATCCGGGCGGCGACGAAGATGCCGATGCCGTAGATGCCGGTCAGCGTGGTGCCCGAGCGGTCCACCAGCTCGCTGATCTGGGCGCGCAGGCCGGCGAGCTCGGCGGTGATGGCCAGCATCCGCGCCAGCCGGGTGCGGGTCACGCCCGCCCGGATGCTCCGGTCGCCGTCCAGCAGCGCCAGCGCGGTGCGCAGATGGGTCGGGCTGGTCAGCCGGGGCAGGGCGCGCTGGTAGCCCGGCCGCAGCCAGCCCAACTCGGCATGCACCCGGTTGGCCAGCGCGGTGCGCTCGTCGATGAGCTGGGCGCGGTAGTCCATCAGCACCCGCAGGTCCGCCGGCAGCCCCTCCATCGGCCGCACCGGCGGCAGGTTCTCCTCCCGGGCGGTGATCCGGGCGATCGCCACCGCATCGACCGGATCGGTCTTGCCCGCACCCGGCCGGCCCGCCCGTTCCCGCGAGGTGAGCCCCGGCGGCACCTCCACCACGGTCACGCCGGCTCCGGCCAGGTGCTCGGCCAGGTGCATCGCAGCGGCCCAGCCGAAGTTGGTCGAGCCCTCGATCCCGACCCGCCGCACCCGGTAATCGGCGACGAGCCCGGCCAGGGCGGTGAAGCCGGCCGCGTCGTTGCCCAGCCGGCGGACCACCACCGGCCGGCCGGTGTCGTCGATGACGGCCACCGCCAAGGTGTCCTTGTGACTGTCGATGCCTGCAAACACCCGGACCTCCGGTCCTCGTGTCACGACCGCCGCCGGGCAGCGCGCAGGCACTTCACAGGACTCCGCGACGGCGTCCTCACGCCTCTATCGAGCGTCACCTGCCCGGACACAACCGCCGCCGGGAGGCACCCACTCAGAAAGCCTCAACCCGCGGGTCGGGCAGCATGAGGTCGAGCCTTCCCAACGGCGGCGCGGACCCCGTCGACGCCGGGGCAACACCCATCGAACCTGAAGTGCATGAGGTGTGACGCCTCGTGGTCTTTGCCTTCTGCAGTACTTCGAGGGGCGTAGCTGCGGTCGACCGATTAGCGAGGACGGTCGGTCGCTCGCCGTTCTTCCGAGCCCACGGCCATGCGGAAGGGGTCATGCCTCGGCACGATGCCAACGTGAGCGTGAGCCCCGGATCCGAGCGGCTCGCCGAGCAGTACGAGGCCTTCAGTGCGGAATCGGCCGCTGAGTCGCCGCATTACTCGGCGCTGGCGACCGCCATCGCGGGCGACCGGGAGGTCCTGGGGTTCCTCGCCGACCTCCCGGAAGGGAAGCGGCACCCCACGCTGTTCCTCGCCGCGCTGCGTTTCCTCGGCGGCGTCCCGGCCGACGGCGTCGAGGTGCACGAGCGGGTGACGTCCGACGCGGACCGGCTGCGGGACACGGTGCTCTCCCGGGCGACGCAAACCAACGAGCCCGCCAGGTGCACCGGGTTGCTGCCCGCCCTCGCCGAGATCGACGGCCCGCTCGCCCGCGTGGAGGTCGGGGCCTCGGCCGGCCTGTGCCTCTACCCCGACCGGTACAGCTACGAGTACGACGGCCACCCCGTCGGACCGGCCGGGCGGCTGTGGCTCCGCTGCACGACCAACGGCCCGGTGCCGGTGCCGGCCACGCCGCCCGAGGTCGTTGCTCGGATCGGCCTCGACCTCGACCCCCTCGACGTGACCGACCCTGACGACCTCGACTGGCTGCGCGCCCTGGTGTGGCCCGGCCCGGTCGAGGCCGAGCGACTGCAGCGGCTCGACGCGGCCGCGGCGATCGTCGCCCAGGAGCCGCCCACCCTCCTGGCCGGGGACCTGCTCGACCGGCTGGACGACGCCCTCGCACTTGTACCCAGCGGCGCGACGCCGGTCGTCCTGCACACCGCCGTGCTGCCCTACCTCGACGACGACCGCCGAGCCGCCTTCGTCGACCGGGTGCGCGCGCTCCCGGTGCGCTGGGTGGCGCAGGAGGGAGCCGGCATCGTTCCCGGCACCGGACAGTCCTACCCGGGCGGCTGGGGACCGTACTTCGTCCTGTCCCTCGACGGCCGGCCGTTGGCGCACACCGCACCGCACGGCGGCCGCGTCGACTGGCTCAGCTGAGGCCCGATCGCCGCGTGCTTGAGCCGCCGGAGGGCGGCGGATGCCGAGGTCAGCTCGGCGCGCTCGGGAACCAGTTCACGTTGGCGCTGGGTTCTGCATCAGTGAGATGCCAGCCGGTGGCGGTTGGCGTCGAGGTGAGCACCCAGTCCTGCCCGGCGCCGACGACGGTGTCCCCGAAGGTCACGGTCATGGCGTAGCTGGCGACCTGCACGAGCTGCGGCTGAGCGCCGCTGCGGTCGACGTGCACGGCGTTGGGGTGCATGCCCGTGTCGTAACGCATCGGGGCGCTGCCGTCGCATCCGGATCTAGCGGCCGCGGCGAGGTCGTGCCCGTTGCCGTCGTCATCGGGCAGGTTGGACAGGAGGGATGGGGGATAACCGGGCGGACGCTGCAGCTCCTGCTCGACGCGACTCAGCAGCTTGGGACTGACCAAGCTTGCCAGCTGGGGATCCATCTCGCCGGTGGTCCAGCGCACGCAGTCGGCGAGGGCAATGCGGGCGATCCGGGCGTGGTCAGCCACCGCCTGGAGCACCTGGTCCTCACCGAACGTCCCCACCGCATCGGCGTAGCCGGCGTCGCGGATGACGGGGACGTCCCCGACCGGCGCCGGCTGCGGCGGAGGAGCTGTGGGCGTCACCGCAGCTGAAGGGGACGGAGAGCTGCTCGGTGTCGTCTGCGCTGTGTCGTTGGACGACGTGCAGCCCGAGAGCCCAACTGCGGCCAAGGCCGCCAGCCCGGCCATGAGCGGTCGGTAGACGCGCACGGTCCTCCTTCGCAGGGGCCGTCGGTAGCGCGGCCACTCGATGCCGGAGATCCTGCCGTCGCGACCATGCCGTCCGGCCGCGACGCTCCGAAGTCCAGGTCACCGGACGCGGCGCAACCAGGGGACGACCCCGGCGGTTGCTATCGGCTCAGTCGGACGACCCCCCGCCGGTCCCCGCCAACAGGAGCTTCTCCAGTAATCCCGAGGAACCCTCTCGCCGCGCCTGCAGAAGTCCTGGAGACGTGCCAGACACCGTGACGAGGTCCCGCTATTCACAGCGCGGCGCCCGTCCACAGATGAGCCGGGATACCTGCGCCGCCCTTCTGAGAGCGCTAGGTCCTGGTAGTCGTCCGGCTGACCCGGACGGCCGCGAGCGTGAGGAGGCGTGGGCGGGACTTCGGACGCCCGTGACGTCGCCCGCGGACCGTGGTTAAGCCGCCGAAGGTCTGGGAGTCACTTGTGGCGAGCGTGGTGAAGCGGACGGACCGCAGTCGGGTGACGTGGGTGGTCCGATGGCGCGACCCCGGTGGCAGTCAACGGAAGAAGGCCTTCACGCGCCTGGTCGAGGCCAAGCGCTTCGCGGCCGCCGTCGAGGCGGACATGGCACGGGGCCAGTACGTCGACGCCTCGAACCCCATCACCGTCGTGGACTACGCCCGTCAGTGGGCGGCGTCCCGTCCACACCGGCCGACGACGGCCCGGCGAACTGCCGGACTCATCGAGAACCACATCGCCAGCACCCGGCTCGGCCGCCGCCGGCTGACCGAGCTCAAGCCGAGCGAGGTGCAGGGCTGGGCGTCGGACCGCGCCACGGTGCTCGCACCGGCGACCGTCCGGAGCCTCGTCGGCCTCCTGCGGTCGGTGTACGGCGCGGCGGTCCTGGACCGGATCGTCCCGTCGTCCCCGGTCGTCCGGATCTCCCTACCTCGTGTCGATCGGCCCCGGGTCGTGCCGCTGACGGTCGTCGAGGTCCGAGCCCTGGCGGAGGCCATGCCGGCCCGGTACCGCGCCATGGTCATCACCCAGGCGGGGCTCGGCCTGCGCATCGGCGAGCTGCTGGCCCTCCGTGTGGACGACGTCGACTTCCTCCGGCGCACCGTCCGCATCGAGTACCAGTTCACGAGCGGTAGCAAGGTCCGCAGCGAGCCGAAGACCCCCAGATCGAGGCGGACGATCCCGGCTCCCCGGGTCGTCCTCCAGTCCCTGGCTGAGCACCTGGCCGCCCATCCGGCCGGCGCCGACGGCACGGTCTTCACCACCACGGCCGGCACGCCGCTCGGGCACATGTACTACGGCCACCAGCTCTTCCGCCGCGCGGTGGCCGCCGCCGGCCTACCGGCCGGGACCACCAGTCACGACCTGCGACACCACTTCGCCTCGCTGCTCCTCGCAGCGGGGGAGTCCATCATCGCCGTCGCCGAGCGACTCGGGCACGAGGACGCTTCGCTGATCCTCAGCACCTACGGCCACCTGATGCCCGACAGCGAGGACCGGACCCGACGCGCTGTCGACGCAGCGTGGGACGACGGGGCGTTCTCCTGTGCCCCAGATGTGCCCCACGGGCTCCGGTCGCCCTTCAGTCACTGAGCTCCACGACCACCGGTGCGTGGTCGCTCGCGCCCTTGCCCTTGCGTTCCTCGCGATCTATCAGGGCATTCGTCACGCGGCCGGCCAGCGCGGGGGAGCAGAGCTGGAAGTCGATCCGCATCCCCTCGCGGCGCGGGAAGCGCAGCTGCGTGTAGTCCCAGTACGTGTAGACGCCGGGGCCGGGCGCCAGCGGGCGGACGACGTCGGCGTAACCGGCCTCCACGACGGCGCGGAACGCGGCCCGCTCGGGTTCGGAGACGTGCGTGGAGTGCGAGAACACCGACATGTCCCACACGTCGTCGTCCTGCGGGGCGATGTTCCAGTCACCGACCAGCGCCACCTGCGCCGCGGGATCGGCGGCCAGCCAGCCGCCCGCCGCGGTGCGCAGCGCCGAGAGCCACTCGAGCTTGTAGTCGTAGTGCGGGTCGCCGAGTTGGCGGCCGTTGGGCACGTAGAGGCTCCACACCCGCACCCCGTTGCAGGTGGCGCCGACGGCACGCGCCTCGGCGGCGGGCTCGGCGCCCTCCTTGGCCGCCCAGGTGGGCATGCCGGGGAACCCGACCTCGACGTCGGCGAGCCCCACCCGGGACAGGACGGCGACGCCGTTCCACTGCGAGTGGCCGACGTGCGCGACCTCGTAGCCGAGCTCGCGGAACCGCTCCTCGGGGAACTGGTCGTCGCGGCACTTGGTCTCCTGCAGCGCCAGGACGTCGACGTCGCGGCGCTGCAGCCAGGCGGCCACCCGGTCGACGCGGGTGCGGATCGAGTTCACGTTCCAGGTGGCCAGTCGCACGGCACCCGAGCCTAGGAGACGGCGCCGACACCCTCGCCCCGGCGGTGACCGTCACGGGCGGCCCCCGGCCGGACACCGCCCGTGACCTGGGGAGACGCATCTCACGTCCGATCGGGTGCGCGGTCGGTCCGCGGGGTACGGAACCGTCGTGACCGCCTCCAGGCAGTGGGATCATGGCCGGGTGACCGGAACCCGGACGAGCCGAGCCCAGGAGAGCGGACCCGTCCCGTCCCGGGTGCGCGCGTGACCGACGACCAGGACCTCACCCGCCCGATCGGTGAGGCCCCCGAGCTGCCGCCCGTCCCCCCGGGCCGCTCCGCCACCACGAGCGGGCGCCCGGCGCGGCACGGGCGTCGCGAGTCCCGGTCGCTGGCCTCCGTCCTCGGGCTCACGGCCCTCAACGCCGCCCTCCCCGGCACCGCCTTCCTGGCCTCGGGACGGCGCCGCGTCGGCGCGGCCGTGCTCCTCGTCGCCCTGCTGCTCGTCGGCGGGGCCGTCTGGCTGGCCACCGCGGGCCGGCGCAGCGCGGTGCAGCTCGCCGTCGACTCCACCGGCCTCGTCTGGCTGATCGCCGGCATCGCCGTGCTCGCCGTCGCCTGGGTCGCGGTCATCGTCACCGGCTACCGGTCGGTGCTGCCGCGCCGCAGCAGCCGCCCCCGGCACCTGCTCGGCGGGCTGCTCGTCGCGGCGCTCGTCGCGGCCGTCGCCTACCCGGCCTACCGGGTCGGCACCGTGGCCGCCGCGCAGCGCGGGCTGCTCGAGGGCGTCTTCGCCGAGGACCGCGAGTCGGCCACCGTCGTCGACACCCCGGATCCCTTCGGCGACCAGGAGCGGGTCAACGTGCTGCTCCTCGGCGGCGACGGCGGTGAGGGCCGGGAGGGCGTGCGCACCGACACGGTCATCGTCGCGAGCATCGAGACCGAGACCGGCGAGACGACGCTGTTCAGCCTCCCCCGCAACCTCGAGGACCTGCCCTTCCCGGCCGACAGCCCGCTGGCCGCGATCTACCCGGAGGGCTTCGAGTCCGGCAACGAGAGCGAGAGCCTGCTCAACGCCGTCTACCGCAACGGCCCGGCCGACCACCCCGACGTCCTCGGCCCGACCGACGACCCCGGCGCCGACTTCCTCAAGCTCGGCGTCGGCGAGGCCCTCGGCCTGCCCATCGACTACTTCGTGCTGGTCAACCTCGACGGCTTCAGCCGGCTGGTCGACGCGCTCGGCGGGATCACCGTCAACGTCAACTACTACGTGCCGATCAACGGCGAGCCGACGCTGGGCATCCTCCCCGACGGCTACATCGCGCCGGGGCCGGACCAGACGATGAACGGCGAGACGGCGCTGCACTTCGCCCGCGGGCGGTTCGGCCTCACCGACTACGACCGGATGGCCCGCCAGCGCTGCACCATCGACGCGATCATCGACGCCGCCGACCCGATCACCCTGCTCGAGCAGTACCAGGAGCTGGCGGCGACGACGCAGGACATCGTCAGCACCGACATCCCGCGCTCGGCGCTGGACGACTTCGTCGACCTGGCCTTCCTGGTCAAGGACGCCGAGGTGCGCAGCGTCGTGTTCGACACCAGCCTGATCGACCCGGCGTACCCCGACTTCCCGAAGATGCGCCGGATCGTCCAGGACACCCTCGCCGGCACGGCGACGTCGACCCCGGCGCCGGCGCCCGCCCCGGGCACCAGCGCCTCGGGCGCCGAGGTGCCCAACGGCTCGCCGCCGCAGCCGGTCGAGGGCGCGGCACCGGCCTCCGACATCGCCGACGCCTGTGCCTACGACCCGGCCCAGGCACAGGCCGCGCTCGCGGCCGGCGAGCCCCCCACCCGCCGCGGCTGAGCGCCGCGGCGGGGCTGACCGCTCAGGCCGCGGGCACGCTCGCGATCTGGATCAGGTTGCCGCAGGTGTCGTCGAAGACGGCGGTGGTCACCGGGCCCATGGCCAGCGGCTCCTGGGTGAACCGGACCCCGAGCGCCCGGAGCCGCTCGGCCTCGGCGTGCACGTCGTCGACGGTGAACGAGGTGAACGGGATGCCGTCGGCGACCAGCGCCTCCTTGAACGGCGGCACCGCCGGGTGGGCGCCGGGCTCCAGGACCAGCTCGACGCCGTCGGGCGCGTCCGGCGAGACGACGGTCAGCCAGCGGTGCTCACCGAGGGGGACCTCGGTCTTCTTCACGAAGCCCAGCACCTCCGTGTAGAAGCGCAGCGCCTTCTCCTGGTCGTCGACCAGGACGCTGGTCAGGGTGATCCGCACGGGCCCTCCTCGGGGTCGATGCGCCATCGCTCGGTGATGGCGCGCAGCGGGGAGGTGTCCAGGGAGTGGAAGGTGTAGCGCCCCTCCCGCCGCCGCCGGACCAGCCCCGCCTGCTCGAGCACGTCGAGGTGCTGGGAGACGGCCTGACGCGACGAGGAGACGCCCCGGTGCAGCAGCCGGGTGCACAGCTCGAACAACGTCTGGCCGTCCCGGTCCTGCAGCTCGTCGAGCAGCGCGCGGCGGGTCGGGTCGGCGAGGGCCTTGAACACGTCGCCCACGCCCGGACCATACGCAAGTGAGTGCTTGCCTGTCGAGACCTCGCGTACGCCGGTGGCGGCGTCTGGTTGGCTCGGGGAGGCCGCGGCGGGCGCCCGGCCGGAGCGGAGGCGACATGACCGGGGCACCGCGGGGCAGTGACGGTCGCGGTGACGGTCGCGGTGACGGTCGCGACGCCGGCCACGGTGGCGGCCGGGACGGCGGCCGGGCGGCCGGGCGCGAGCGGCTCGTGGCGCTGCTGGTGCTCGGCATCGGCGCCGTGCTGCTGCTGACGTCGGTCACCTGGTTCGGCAGCGGCCGGTCCGGCGTGGGCGCGGGGCAGCTCGTCCTCGCCGCCGGGCTGCTGGTCGCGGGCGCCGTGCTGCTGCGGCGGTCGCGCGCCCGCTGAACCGGGTCGCCCGTTTGCGACGGCCGCGTGACCGGCACCACACTCCCGGGGGACGCAGGGTCCGACGACGGGAGACGCGCGTGAAGATGAGCAAGCAGGAGCTCGTGAAGGTGCTGCGGGCCGAGGGCGACAACGACCGGGCCGACGCCGTCGACGCGCAACTGCCCGACGAGATCGACACCGACGCCCACGCCGACGCGCTCGAGGCGGCCGGTCTGGACCGCTCGACGCTGCAGGCCAAGCTCGCCGGCGGCGCGATCGGCGGCAACCTGCAGATCTAGCCGGACGACGACGGGCCCGGCACCTCCGCGAGGTGCCGGGCCCGTCGCGTGCGGGGCCTAGCCCACCCAGGGGCGCTCGCGGGCGAGCTCCTCCTTGGCCACGCCGCGGATGTGCACCGCGTCGGGGCCGTCGACGATCCGCAGCGTGCGGGCGCTGGCGTAGAAGCGGGCGAGCACCGTGTCGTTGCTGACGCCGGCGCCGCCGTGCACCTGGATGGCGCGGTCGATGACGTCGAGCGCGACCTGCGGCGCCGCCACCTTGATCGCCGAGATCTCGGTGCGCGCGCCCTTGGCGCCGAAGCGGTCGATGAGGTCCGCGGTCTTGAGCACGTACAGGCGGGCCTGGTCGATCTCGATGCGCGAGCGCGCGATGGCGTCACGCACGGTGCCCTGGTCGGCCAGCGGGCGGCCGAACGCGACCCGCTGCTTGGACCGCTCGACCATGAGCATCAGCGCCCGCTCGGCCATGCCGATGGCGCGCATGCAGTGGTGGATGCGGCCGGGGCCGAGCCGGGCCTGGGCGATCATGAACCCGTCGCCCTCGCCGGCCAGGACGTTGGTGACCGGCACCCGGACGTCGGTGAAGCGCAGCTCCGAGTGGCCGTGCTGGTCCTGGTACCCGAACACCGGCAGGTGCCGGACGATCTCCAGGCCCGGGGTGTCGCGGGGCACCAGCACCATCGACTGCTGCCGGTGCGGCGGGCCGTCGGGGTCGGTCTTGCCCATGACGATGAAGATCTGGCAGCGCTCGTCGGCGGCGCCGGTGGTCCACCACTTGCGGCCGTTGATCACGTACTCGTCGCCGTCGCGGACGATCGACGTCTGGATGTTGCGCGCGTCGGAGGAGGCGACGTCGGGCTCGGTCATCGCGAAGCCGGAGCGGATCTCGCCCTCCAGCAGCGGGTCGAGCCAGCGCTGCTTCTGCTCGGGCGTCCCGAACAGCATCAGCGTCTCCATGTTGCCCGTGTCGGGGGCGCCGCAGTTGATCGCCTCGGGCGCGATGGTGGGCGACCAGCCGCTGATCTCGGCGACCGACGCGTACTCGAGGTTCGTCAGCCCCGCGAGCTCGTGGTGGAAGAGGTTCCACAGGCCCCGGGAGCGGGCCTCCTTCTTCAGGTCCTCCAGGACCGGCGGGTGACCGTGGTCGTCGTGGCCGCGCTCGGCGCGCCACGCGTCGTAGACGGGTTCGGCGGGGAAGACCTGCTCACGCATGAAGTCCCACATCCGGCCGCAGACGTCCTCGGCTCGGGCGGAGAGGGCGAAGTCCATGCGTCGGAAGGTAGACCGCGGCGGACGGGTCGTCGCGCCGGGGTGCGGCTCCCGTGCGGCGTCCGTGCGGCGTCCTCTCGGGGGCCGGGACGCAGCGGAGCCGGCCCCCCGCGGACGGGGGACCGGCTCGGGTGAGGTGCTGCAACGGCCCTCCTGCAGGGTCCCGCCGCGAGCGTGCGAGCGGTGGGGGCAGGAGGGTCCTCCGACTAGGCGCGCGTGGGGCGGGCGACCGTGTTGTTCACGGGCCCGAGGGCGATCACCAGGCCGATGACGGCGGTGGCGATGTGCAGCACGTTGTCGGCGGCGTTGATGTTCAGGAAGTCCCAGTCCTGGCCGGCGGCGATGAGGCCGTAGACGAACGCCGCGCCGTAGCCGACCGCGAGCAGCCAGCCGTAGGTGCGGGCGCCGGCCAGCGTGCGGGACAGCGCGATGCCGGCCAGGCCGATCACGATGTGCACGATGTTGTGCAGCGGGTTGATCATGAAGAAGAGCAGCATGTCGTCGTTGCCGTCGGCCGCGCGGTTGCTGACGAACCCGTCGAAGCCGGTGATGAAGAAGCCGACGATGCCGACGAGCAGGTAGACGACGCCGAAGGCCAGTGCCAGCATCTGCGGCCA
Organism: Geodermatophilus sp. FMUSA9-8; assembly: GCF_037034165.1. NCBI lineage: Bacteria > Bacillati > Actinomycetota > Actinomycetes > Geodermatophilales > Geodermatophilaceae > Geodermatophilus > Geodermatophilus sp. FMUSA9-8. The sequence continues at coordinate 50,599 of NZ_JBAGKE010000006.1, forward strand.
GGTCATGCCCGGCCGGGCTCCGGTGTTCCCCGTGGTAGCCATCGTGTGCGTTCCTCCGTGTCCGTGGTGCGCCCGCCGTCGCGGCGGGCGCCTGGGTGGCTACCCCCGCTGGGCGGCCCGGAACGCCGGACCCCCGTTCGGGGGACCGCCGATGCCGGATCGTTGCCGGGGGCGGCGTGCACACGGGGTTCGCAGCCGATGCCGATCCGGTTCACCCCTCCCCCGTCCGGGGAGGGGCGGACCGCTCGGGGACTACTCGGGGCGGGGCGTGCGCACCGGCCGGCGGACGACGAACGGGCCGATGGCCAGCAGGTCGACCGGCGCGGAGCCGAAGCACTCCAGGGCGTCGCGGGGGTCGTCGACCATCGGGCGCCCGGCGGTGTTGAGGCTGGTGTTGACGACGACCGGCAGGCCCGTGCGCCGCTCGAACGCGGCGATCATCCGGTGCACCAGCGGCTCGGTGTCCGGGTCGATCGTCTGGATGCGCGCCGTGCCGTCGACGTGGGTGACCGTGGGGATGCGGTCCCGCCACTCGGGGGCGACGTCGTGCACGAAGAGCATGTACGGCGAGGGGATCGGGCCCCGGCTGAAGATCTCCGGCGCCCTCTCCAGCAGCACCATCGGCGCCACGGGGCGGAACTGCTCGCGGCCCTTGACGTCGTTCATCCGCTCGAGGTTGGCCTCGAAGCCGGGGTGGGCGAGCAGCGAGCGGTGGCCGAGCGCCCGCGGGCCGTACTCGCTGCGGCCCTGGAACCAGGCGACGATCCCGTTGTCGGCGAGCACCTCGGCCACGGCCTCGGCGACGTCGTCGGGCCGCTCGTAGTCGATGGCGGCGGTCTGCAGCCAGCGCTCGATCTCGTCGTCGCTCCAGCCGCGGCCCAGGGCCGCGCCCGGCATCGGCTCGGTGCGCTCGCCCAGCTCGGCGGCCACGTGCAGGGCGGCGCCGAGGGCGGTGCCGGCGTCGCCGGCGGCCGGCTGCACCCAGACGTGCTCGAACGGGCTCTCGGCGAGGATCCGGGTGTTGGCCACGCAGTTGAGCGCGGTGCCGCCGGCCATCGTGAGGGTCGTCGAGCCGGTCTGCTCGTGCACCCAGCGGGCGAGGTCGACCAGCACCTCCTCCAGCCGCGTCTGCACGCTGGCGGCGAGGTCGGCGTGGTCCTCGGTCCACTGCTCGTCCCGCCCGAGGCGGGGGGCGAACTCGGAGAAGTCGATCCGCTCGGTGCGGAAGCCGCCGTCGCCGGTGGCGCGGATGAGCTCGGACAGCTCGCCGAGGAAGCGCGGCTTGCCGTAGGAGGCCATCGCCATGACCTTGAACTCGTCGGAGCTGCGCAGGAAACCCAGGTGGTCGGTGAGCTCCTCGTACATGAGGCCCAGCGAGTGGGGGAGCGACTGCCCGGCCAGCACCTCGAGCTGCCCGTCCACGTAGCGGCCGGCGAGGTGGCTGTGCGCCTCGCCGCGGCCGTCGAGCACCAGGACGGCGTTGTCGCGCTGCGGGGCGGCCTTGCCGGCCGAGGCGGCGTGCGCGACGTGGTGCTTGACGAAGCGCACCTTCGCGGGGTCCAGGCCGGGGAGGGCGTGCGCGAGGAAGCTCGGCGCCATCTCGGCGTACTTCTTCCGCATCGTGTCGCCGTCGTCGAACAGCCCGGAGTCCTCCGGCGTGCCCATGAGCGCGGGGTCGAAGGAGTAGGCGACGGCGTCGAGCTCCTCGGGGCGGATGCCGGCCTCCTTCAGGCACCACGCCGCCGACAGCTCGGGCAGCTCCCAGGCGCTCCAGGGCAGCGGGCGCTTGCCGTGCTTGCGCCGGCTGAAGCGTTCCTCCTCGGCCGCGGCCACGACCCTGCCGTCGACGACGAGCGCCGCCGCGGGGTCGTGGTAGATGGCGTTGATGCCGAGGACCTTCACGTGCGCTCTCCTCCCGCACCGGGCGACGTGCCCGGCTCTCTGCGGCTGATCTTCGGCGCGCGGCGGCGGTCCCGCAGGACGAGCCGGCGGGAGGAGCCCGGTCGGGCGACCTAGACGCAGGACCCCGCGGGAGGCGCGGCGCTGGCGAACCGGCCGGCCGCGAGCCGGTGGAGGGTGCGCACGAGGTGCTCGCGGTCGGCGGCGGGGAGGTCGGCGAGCAGCTCGTCCTCGACCCGCGTGAGCTCGGGCTCGACGGCGGCCAGCCACTCGCGGCCGGCGTCGGTGATCTCGGCCAGCCGGACGCGGCGGTCGTGCGCCGACGGGCGGCGCACCGCCCAGCCGGCGCGCTCGAGCGCGTCCAGGGCGGAGGTGACCGTCGTCTTGTCCAGGCCCGCGGACGAGCCGAGCGCGAGCTGGGTGGCCGGCGGGCACGCGGCCAGCAGCCGCAGGACGACGACGCTGCGCAGGCTGCCGCCGTGCACGCGGGCGACGTGGTCCATCGCGCCGACCAGGCCGCTGCCCACGCGCTGCACCAGCCAGGTCAGGTCGCCGGACAGGGCCGAGTGCACGGACGCGGGGCTCGCGTCGTCCTCGGTCGCGGTCACGCCCTCCACGGTACCCAGGCGGCCAAGGACACGTCCGTCCTGAGAACTTCTTGACACAGAACATCTCACGGCGGAACGTAGGAGGAGCCCCGCCGGCAGCGTCGCCACCCGGGGACCCCCCCGTACCTCCTCCCTGGGAGACCGCCGTGACCCTGTTCCGCCTGGACGCCACCATCCGCCCCGAGGGCTCCGCCAGCCGCGAGATCGCCGACGTCGTCGAGGCCGAGTGGCGGCAGTCCCACCCCGGCGACGACGTCGTCCGCCGGCACGTCGGCCTCCACCCGCTGCCCTCCGGCGCGTGGGCCGCCGCCGTCTCGGGTGCCCAGACCCCGGAGGAGCTGCGCAGCCCCGAGCAGCGCGCCGCGGTCGCGCTGAGCGCCGCGCTCGTCGACGAGCTCACGGGCGCCGACGCCGTGCTGCTCGCGGTCCCGCTCTACAACTTCGGCGTCTCGCAGCACGTGAAGGCGTGGATGGACCTGGTCATCGCCGACCCGCGCGCCGCCGGCGGCTCCGCGCCGCTGCTCGCCGGCACGCCCACCGTGCTGGCCACCGTCCGCGGCGGGGCCTACGGCGCCGGCACCCCGCGCGAGGGCTGGGACCACTCCACCGCCTACCTGCGGCGGATCCTCGCCGACGTCTGGGGCGCCGACCTGACCGTCGTCGAGCGCGAGTTCACGCTGGTCGGCGTCAACCCGGCGCTGGACGCCTTCACCGACACCGCCGCCGAGATGCACATGGCGGCCCTGAGCGCCGCCCGCGAGGCCGGCCGGGCGCTGGGCGCGCTGCCGGTCGGCTGACGTCCCGGGCGCCGGCGTCCTCCTACAGCGGGGGGCGCCGCGCGCCCCAGTCGGTCGCGGACTCGTAGGCCTGCCCCACGCGGAGCACGCCGGCCTCGTCGAACGGCCGGCCGATGACCTGCAGCCCGATCGGGAGGCCGGCGGAGGTGAAGCCGCACGGGACGGACAGCGCCGGCAGGCCGGTGACGTTGCCGGGGGCCGAGTGCCCGACCCAGGCGTCGATGACCGCCTTCTCCGTGCCGCCGGGGAAGGTGAAGGTCTGCTGCCCCACCGCGGCCGCGGCGGCGGGCAGGGTCGGGCACACGAGCGCGTCGATGCCCTCGAACGCGCGGCGGAAGGCCTGCTGCACCAGCGTCCGGACGCGCAGCGCCTTGATGTACTGCGTGGCGAGCACCGTCTCGCCGGCCTCGAGGAAGACCCGGACGTCGTCGGTGTAGAGGTCCCCGGACTCCCGCAGCATCTCCTGGTGGTAGGCGCTGGCCTCGGGCACGAGGACCCCGAACTCGACGGCCATCATCTGCTCGGCGTAGGGGATCTCCACCTCCCGCAGCCGCGCCCCCCGGGCCTCGAGGACGCCGATCGCCTCCCGGACGGCCGCCTCCACCTCGGGGTCGACGTCGTCGAAGAAGTAGTTGGCCGGGACGCCGAGCACCAGGCCGGCGACACCGGCGTCGAGGTCGGCCGTGAAGTCGGGGACCGGCTCCTTCGCCGAAGCCGGGTCGCGGGCGTCGAACCCGGCGATCGCCTGCAGCGTGAGGGCCGCGTCGCGCACGGTGCGCGTGAGCGGCCCGGCGTGGTCGAGCGACCAGCACAGCGAGGTGACCCCGGCGCGGGACACCCGGCCGTAGGTCGGCTTGAGGCCGACGGTGCCGCACACGGACGCCGGGATGCGGATCGAGCCACCGGTGTCGGTGCCCATCCCCATCAGGCACTCCCCGCCGGCCACCGCGGCCCCGGACCCGCCGCTGGAGCCGCCCGGCACGCGCCCGGTGTCCCAGGGGTTGCGGGTGGTCGGCGTGAGCACCCCGTAGGCGAACTCGTGGGTGTGCGTCTTGCCCACCACCACCGCCCCGGCGTCGCGGAGCCGGGCCACGCAGGCGGAGTCCTCCGTGGCGACGTGCCCCGAGCGCACCGCGGAGCTGGACGTGGTCGGGAGGCCGGCCACGTCGTAGAGGTCCTTGATGCCCACGGGGATGCCGTGCAGCGGGCCGCGGTGTCCGCCGTCGCGGATCTCCTGCTCCGCCCGGCGGGCGGCCTCGAGCGCCTCGTCGGCGGTCACGACGACGAAGGCGCCCAGGCGGTCCTCGACCTCCGCGATGCGGTCGAGCGCGGACTGCACGAGCTCGACCGGGGACAGCGCGCGCTGCTCGATCTGCCGGGCGGCCTCGGCGATGCTCAGCTCGAAGGGCTGCACGTCCTCACTCCCACCGCGCGTCGAAGCCGGTGGCCGGCGGGGTCTCGCCCACCGCGATCGCGTCGAGGCTGTCGTAGAGGCCCAGGACCATGGTCACGGCGGGGGTGGCGGCCGTGCGCCGGTCCGGGCCGAGCTCCAGGCGGGCGTGCGCGAGCAGCTGGTCGAGCGCCTCGTCGCCGAGCGGCGACCGCGGGGTCGAGGCCATGGGCTCCCTCTTCCGGTCGAGGTGTGACGTGCCGCACAGCATGCCCGGGTCCCCGCGCTCGCGCAGGGGCCCCCGCCCGCCCCCGCCGCCCCGTCAGGCGCCGCGGACCTGCAGCAGGTCGTTGGCCTCGACCGCCTCGAGCGCCAGGGTCTTGTAGCCGACCTCCTCGAACAGCACGACGACGCGGTCGTCCTCCACCCGCATGACCACGCCGGGCCCCCACTCGGTGTGGGTCACCGGCGTCTCGGGCGGGAAGGGCGTGTCGGTGTCGTCGCCGACGTGCTGCTCGTGCGAGGTGCCGGCCGAGCAGGTGTCGCAGTTGCCGCACGGCTCCTCGAGCTGCTCGCCGAAGTAGCCGAGCAGGTACTGGCGGCGGCACTCGGTGGTCTCGGCGTAACCGCGCATCATCTCGACGCGGCTCTGGTCGACGCGCTCGTGGTGCTCGGCGAGCTCGCGCGCGGCGGCCGCGGCGTCCCCCGGGGCGGGGGCGCCCTCGGCGGGGTGGGCGGCGCCCTCGTCGTCGAGGACCACGGCGGACACCTGCTCGAGCAGGTTGAGGTCCCGGGCCAGCGGGGTGGCGCCGCGGCCGGTCTCCTCGCGCAGCGTCTTGACGTCGACGCCGTCGTCGAGGCCGGCCGCCGGCGCCGCGGCGACGAGGCCGGCGACCTGCTGCAGCTCCTCCTCGGCGGGGGCGCCGGCGGCGAAGAACCGGCGCAGGCCGAGGTCCTCCTGCCGGTAGACCAGCACTGCGAGGGCGGGCTCGCCGTCGCGGCCGGCCCGGCCGATCTCCTGGTAGTAGCTGTCGACGGAGTCCGCCGGCTCGGCGTGCACGACGAAGCGGGTTCCGGGCTTGTCGATGCCCATGCCGAAGGCGGTGGTGGCGACGACGACGTCGAGCTCGTCGTCCATCCACGCGCGCTGGGTGTCCTCGCGCTCGCTCTTCTTCAGGCCCGCGTGGTACGGCCGGGCGCGCAGGCCGCGCTCGGTCAGGGCGTCGGCGAGGTCGACGGTGCCCTTGCGGGTGGCGCTGTAGACGATGCCCGGGCCGCGGCCGGCCTCGACCTCGCCCGCGGCCCGGTCGAGGACGGCGGCGCGCTTGCCGTGCGCGTCGGCGTGGTGGTCGACCTCCAGGCGGATCTCGGGACGGTCGAACCCGGCGACGACGACCTCGGGGTCGCGCATGGACAGCCGCTCGACGATCTCGGCGCGCACCGGGGGCGCGGCGGTGGCGGTGAGCGCGAGCACGGTCGGGTGGCCGAGCTGCTCGACGACCTGGCCGAGCCGCAGGTAGTCGGGCCGGAAGTCGTGGCCCCACGCGGAGACGCAGTGCGCCTCGTCGACGACGAACAGCGCCGGGCCGGCGTCGCGGACGGCGTCGACGACCTCGGGCTTGGTCAGCTGCTCGGGCGCGAGGAAGAGGAAGCGGACCGTTCCGTCCGCCAGGCCCTCGAGGGCGGCGCGCTGGTCGCCGGCCGACAGGCTGGAGTTCAGCTGGGCGGCGCGGCCGGCCCGCTCGCCGAGCTCCGCGAGCCGCTCGACCTGGTCGCGCTGGAGGGCGATGAGCGGCGAGACGATCACCACGGGGCCGTCGACGAGCTGCCCGGCGACCTGGTAGACGGCGCTCTTGCCGGCGCCGGACGGCAGCACGGCCAGGGTGTCCCGCCCGGCGAGGACCGCCTGCATGGCGCGCTCCTGGCCCGGCCGGAACTCCTCGAAGCCGAGGACGGCGCGGGCCTTCTCGCGCAGCCGGCGGGTGCGGACGGACGCCGAGCCGCCGGCGGGGTTCTCGCTGGGGGTGCGTGACACCGGCTGCCACTCCCCGGGCGCCGTGATCGGCAAACGGAACGCAGGTGGCCCGACCCTGGGAGGCTGGCGGCGTCCCCGCGGGAACGCCCGCGCGCCCGTCCGGCCCGCGCCGTGTGCACGCAGCGCGCTAGCACGGGCTCCCCGGGCGCGGTGTGTGCACACCGCGTGCCCGTCCCTCCGCGGGACGGGTCAGCGGACGGCGGCCCGGCGACTAGGGTCGCCCGGCGTGAGCGCGAGCTACCGGATCGCCGAGGCCGCGGCGCTGCTCGGGGTCAGCGACGACACGGTGCGCCGGTGGATCGACAGCGGCCGCCTGCCCGCCTCGCGCGAGGGCGGCGGGCCGGCGCACGTCGACGGCGCCGACCTCGCCCGCCTGGCCACCGAGCTGCACGAGGCGCCCGAGCCCGGCACCACCCGGGGCTCCTCGGCGCGCAACCGGCTCGCCGGCATCGTCACCCGCGTCCTCCGCGACACCGTGATGGCCCAGGTCGAGATCCAGGCCGGCCCGTTCCGGCTGGTGTCGCTCATGTCCCGCGAGGCCGCCGACGAGCTCGGCCTCGAGGTCGGCGTCCGCGCCGTGGCGACGGTCAAGGCGACGCAGGTGAGCGTCGACGTCCCGTAGTGGTTCCGCACCAGCGGACCTGCAGGGGCTAGGGTCCCGCGCATGCGGAGCGGACGCGTCCTCGCGGTGCTGACGGCGGTGGCCCTGGCGTCGGCCTGCGGAGGCGGCGACGACGGCGCGGCCGCCACGACGCCGACCGGCGGGAACGGCGGGCCCACCGGCACGCTCACCGTCTTCGCCGCCGCCTCGCTCACCGACGTCTTCACCGCCCTCGGCGAGCGGTTGGAGGCGGAGAGCGACGGGCTGACCGTGCAGTTCAACTTCGCCGGCAGCTCGGCGCTGGCCACCCAGCTCACCCAGGGCGCCCCGGCCGACGTCTTCGCCTCCGCCAACGGCGCCCAGATGTCGGTCGTGACCGACGCGGGCCTGGCCGACGGTGACCCCACCGTCTTCACCGCCAACGTCCTGCAGATCGCCGTGCCCGCCGGCAACCCCGCCGGCGTCACCGGCCTCGCCGACTTCGCCCGCGAGGAGCTCGCCCTCGCCGTCTGCGCGCCGGACGTGCCCTGCGGCGCCGCCGCCGAGGACGTCTTCGCCGCGGCCGGCGTCACCCCGCGCCCGGACACGCAGGAGGAGGACGTCCGGGCCGCGCTCACGAAGGTCGAGCTCGGCGAGGTCGACGCCGCGCTGGTCTACGCCACCGACGTCGTGGCCGCCGGCGAGGCCGTCGAGGGCATCTCCGTCCCCGAGGCCGAGGACGCCGTCAACGACTACCCGCTCTGCACGCTGGCCGGCGCGCCCAACCCCGACGCCGCCCGCGCCTTCGTCGACCTGGTGCTCTCCGACGAGGGGCAGCAGGCCCTGCAGGACGCCGGCTTCCGGGCCCCGTGAGGCGCGCCCGCACCCCGGCGCCGCTGCTGGTCCCGGCGGCCCTCGCCGTCGCCTTCCTGGTGCTGCCGCTGGCCGGGCTGCTGGTCCGCACGCCCTGGTCGCAGCTCGGCGCCCTGCTCACCGCGCCCGGCGTCGGGCAGGCGCTGCGGCTGTCGCTGGTCTCGGCGACGCTCGCCACGCTCGTCTCCGTCGTCCTCGGCGTGCCGCTGGCCTGGGTGCTCGCCCGCTCCCGGGCGCGCGGGCGGTCGGTGCTGCGCGCGCTGGTCACCGTGCCGCTGGTGCTGCCGCCGGTGGTCGGCGGCGTCGCGCTGTTCCTCGTGCTCGGCCGGCAGGGGATCGTCGGCAGCTGGCTCGACGACGCCTTCGGCATCACCATCCCGTTCACCACGACGGCGGTGGTCATCGCCGAGACGTTCGTGGCCATGCCGTTCCTCGTCATCAGCGTCGAGGGCGCGCTCCGGGCCGCCGACGTCCGCTACGAGGACGCCGCCGCCACCCTCGGCGCCGACCGCTGGACGACCTTCCGCCGCGTCACCCTGCCGCTGGTGGCGCCGGGCGTCGCCGCGGGCGCGGTGCTGTGCTGGGCCCGCGCGCTCGGGGAGTTCGGCGCCACGATCACCTTCGCCGGCAACTTCCCCGGCACCACGCAGACGATGCCGCTCGCCGTCTACCTCGCCCTGCAGCGCGACCCGCAGGCAGCGATCGTGCTCTCCCTCGTCCTGCTCGTCGTCTCGGTCGCCACCCTGCTGCTGCTGCGCGACCGCTGGCTCGGCCGGGGCGCCGCCGCGTGAGCGTGGACGCGCACGTCGTCGTCCGCCGGGGGCCGCTGACCGTCGACGTCGCCCTGGAGGTGGCCGACGGCGAGGTGCTCGCCGTCCTCGGCCCCAACGGCGCGGGCAAGTCCACGCTGCTGCGCGTGCTCGCCGGGCTGCTGCCGCCCGACGGTGGCCGGGTCGCCGTCGACGGCACCCCGTGGGACGACGTCGCCGCGCGCGTGCACCTGCCCGCCCACCGCCGGCCGCTCGGGATGGTGTTCCAGGACCACCTGCTGTTCCCCCACCTGTCGGTGCTGGAGAACGTCGCCTTCGGCCCGCGGACGCGCGGCGTGCCGAGGCGGGAGGCGCGCGCCGCCGCGGCCGCGTGGCTGGCGCGGGTGGGGCTGGCCGAGCACGGGCCGCGGCGGCCCGGGCAGCTCTCCGGCGGGCAGGCGCAGCGGGCGGCGCTGGCCCGGGCGCTGGTCGGCGACCCTGCGCTGCTGCTGCTCGACGAGCCGCTGTCGGCGCTGGACGCCCGCACCCGCCTGGCCGTCCGCGCCGAGCTGCGGCGCCACCTCGCCGACTTCGCCGGCAGCACCGTGCTGGTCACCCACGACCCGGTCGACGCGATGGCGCTGGCCGACCGCGTGCTCGTCGTCGAGGACGGCGCCGTGGTGCAGGCCGGCCCGCCCGCCGACGTCGCCCGGCACCCGCGCACCGACTACGTGGCCCGGCTGGTCGGGCTGTCGCTGCTGCCCGGCACGGCGGAGGGGACGACGGTGCGCCTGGACGGCGGGGGAGCGGTCACCGTGGCCGAGCCCGCGAGCGGGCCGGTGCTGGTCGCCGTCCGCCCGGAGTCGGTGGCGCTCTACCCCTCGCGACCCGAGGGCAGCCCGCGCAACGCCTGGCCCGCCACCGTGGCCGGCGCCACGCCGCACGGCTCCACGGTGCGCTGCGAGCTCGTCGGCGAGGTGCCGCTGCTCGCCGACGTCACCGCCACCGCGTTCGCCGAGCTCGGCCTCGCGCCGGGCTCGCCGGTGTGGGCGGTGGTCAAGGCCTCCGAGGTCGCCGTCTACGCCCGCTGAGGGGTCGGCGCATGATCAGGCGGGATCACCGGGACGCGTCCTGGCTCACCGTGGGACGTGAGCCAGGACGCGACACGACCAGGCCGGCTGATCATGCGGGGCAGGGGAGGGGAGGGGCATGAGCACGGTCGCCGGGCTGGTCCTCGCCGCGGGCGGGGGCCGCCGCTACGGGATGCCGAAGGCGCTGGTCGAGTACGACGGCAGCCTGCTGGTCGAGCGGGCGGTGCGGACGGCGCGCGCGGCTTGCGACCCGGTGCTGGTCGTCCTCGGCGCCCGCGCGGTCGACGTGTGGCGGTCCGCGGACCTCACCGGCGCCACGGTGCTGGCCAACCGCGAGTGGGAGACCGGCATGGCCTCCAGCCTGCGCACCGGCCTCGACGGCCTGCGCGGCTGGCCGGTGGCGGCGGGGCGGCGGGGTGGGGGAGCCATCGACGCCGCCCTCGTCACGCTCGTGGACATGCCGGGCATGACGCCGGAGGCGCTGCGGGCGGTCGCCGCGCACGCCTCCCCCGGCGCGCTCGCCGTCGCCACCTACGACGGCGTCCGCGGGCACCCGGTGCTCCTCGGCCGGGATCACTGGGCCGGGGTGGCGGCGACGGCGGCCGGCGACGAGGGCGCCCGCCGGTACCTCGCCGCGCACGACGTCACGGAGGTCGACTGCAGCGGCCTGGCCGACCCGGTCGACCTCGACGTGCCCCCGGCCGGGTCCGGCGACGGGGTAGCTTCGGGCCCGTGATCGCCGGGCACCTGGTCGCCAGAGTCGTCGACGAGCCGCTGTCCGTCGCCGAGCACGAGCAGGCCGTCGCCGACGCGGGCGCGGGTGCCGTCGTCTCCTTCTCCGGCGTCGTCCGCGACACCGACGGCGGCCGCTCGGTGACCGAGCTCGAGTACGTCGGCCACCCGACCGCGGAGCAGGTCATCACCGAGCTGGCCGAGGAGTTCGCCGCCCGGCCCGGCGTGCGCGCGGTCGCCGTCTCCCACCGCGTCGGCCTGCTCGGCATCGGCGACGTCGCCCTGGCCTGCGCGGTCAGCTCCGCCCACCGCGGCGAGGCGTTCACCGCGTGCGCCGAGCTCGTCGACGAGGTGAAGAAGCGGCTGCCCATCTGGAAGCGCCAGGTCTTCACCGACGGCGACGAGGAGTGGGTGGCCTGCCCCTGAGGCGGCCGGCCGCCGGCCGGTGACACACCGGCCGGGCGGCTGAGCGGACTCAGCCGACGGTGCGGCCGTCCTCGTCCGTCGGGCGCGCGGTGCCGTGCCCGTGGGCGGCCTCCTCGGCGCGCTCCTCCTCGAGCTCCGCCTCGGCCTCGAGGCGGTGCGCCTCACCGGCCACCTGCGCGGCGGCGTCGCCGTGCGACTCGCCGTAGACCTCCTCGGCCCGGCCCAGCAGCTCCTCGGCCTTCGCCTTGGCCTTGTCCACGAAGCTCATCGCGTTCCCGTCCTCTCCGTACCCCTGTGTGCAGCATCCCGGATCTCGCCGACCAGCTCCTCGAGGATGTCCTCCAGGGCCACGACGCCGACCACCCGGCCGCCGTCGGTCACCGCCGCGAACTGTGCCCGTCCGGCCTGCATCACGCCCAGCGTGCGCCGCAGGTCGTCGGCGGCGGCCACCCGCGGCAGCGGCCGGGTGATGTCGCGGACCCGCGGCTCCGGCGCGCCGTCGGCCACCAGGACGTCCTTCACGTGCACGTAGCCGAGCAGCCGGTCGCCGTCGGCCACGGGGAACCGGGAGAAGCCGGTGGCCGCGGCCGCCCGCTCGACGGCGTCGGTCCCGTCGCCGGGCGCCACCGTGGTGAGCGCCGTGCGGGGGATGAGCACCGAGCGGGTGTCGCGGTCCTCCAGCTGCAGCGCGCCGGTGAGCAGCTCGTGGCCGCGCTCGTCGAGCAGGCCGCCGGCGCGGGACTCGTCGAGCAGCCCGGCCACCTCGTCGCGGGTGAACGCGCTGGTCACCTCGTCCTTGGGCTGCACGCGCAGCAGCCGCAGGACGCCGTTGGCCAGCGCGTTGAGCGACACGATGACCGGCTTGAGCACGGTGACGACGGCGCGCAGCGGGGGAGCGAGCGCCAGCGCGGCGCGGTCGGGGCCGGCCAGCGCCAGGTTCTTCGGCACCATCTCGCCGATCACCACGTGCAGCGCCACGACGACGGTCAGCGCGATGACGAACGAGATCGGGTGCACGAGCGCCTCGGGCACCGACAGTGCCGCGAAGACCGGCTCCAGCAGGTGCGCCACGGCGGGCTCGCCGATGGCGCCGAGGCCCAGCGAGCAGACGGTGATGCCCAGCTGCGCGCCGGCCATCATCAGCGAGACGCGCTCCATCGCCGCGAGCGTCGTGCGGGCGCGGCGCGACCCCGCCTCGGCCAGCGGCTCGATCGACGAGCGGCGCGCGGAGATCAGCGCGAACTCCGCGCCGACGAAGAAGGCGTTGGCCAGCAGCAGGACGACGGCGACCAGGACGCCGAGCCAGTCACCCACGGTCGTCCTCCTCGTCGTCGCCGGTGGTGGCGGGCACGCCGCCGACGACGGCGCGCTCCACCCGGGTGCCGTCGACCCGCTCGACCTGCACCCACACCCCGGCGGGCAGGCCCTCGGCCTCGGCGGCGAGCTCCGGCGGCAGGGTCGGGCGGGCCTCGATGCGGTCGCCGACCTCGGGGATCCGGCCGAGCACGTGCAGCACGAGCCCGCCGAGGGTCTCCCAGTGGCGGTCCGACGGCACCGCCAGACCGGTCGCGGCGGCCACCTCGTCGGGGCGCAGCAGGCCCGACACCGACCAGGTGCCGTCGCCGCGGTCGACGACGTCGTCGCCGCCCTCCTCGTCGTACTCGTCGACGAGGTCACCGACCAGCTCCTCGACGAGGTCCTCGACGGTCACCACGCCGTCGGTGCCGCCGTACTCGTCGACGACGACGGCCATCTGCAGGCCGCCGCGGCGCAGGTCGCCCAGGAGGTCGTCCAGCCGGCGCGAGGTGGGCACGAACAGCGCCGGCAGCATCACCGCCGACACCGCGGTGGCGGCGCGCCGGTCGCGCGGGACGGCCAGTGCGTGTTTCACGTGGACCATGCCGACGACGTCGTCGATGCCGGCGCCGGAGACGACGGGGAAGCGGGAGTGGCCCGAGTCGCGGGCCGCGGTGAGCACCTCGGCGACGGGTGCGTCGCCGAGCACGGTCGTCATGCGGGTGCGCGGCGTGGCGGCGTCGCTGGCGCGCAGCTCACCGAAGGCAAGCCCGCGCTCGAGCAGCGTGGCGGTCTCCGTGGGCAGCGTCCCCTGCCGGCCCGAACGGCGGACCAGCGAGGTCAGCTCCTCCGGCGAGCGGGCGGAGGCCAGCTCCTCCTGCGGCTCGACGCCGAACAGCCGCCGCAGCAGCGCGTTGGCCCAGCCGTTGAGGAACCGGATGACCAGGGCGGTGGCCCGGGTGAAGCCGCGCTGGAAACCGGCGACCGCGCGGGCGGTGCGCAGCGGCTCGCTGATCGCCACGTTCTTGGGCACCAGCTCGCCGAACACCATGGTCAGCACGGTGGCGAGCACCAGCGCGAGCGTGATCGACACCGACCGGGCGGCCGCGCCGGACAGCCCGGCCGACTCCAGCGGCCCGCGCAGCAGCTCGGCGATGGACGGCTCGGCGACGAAGCCGATCGCCAGGTTGGTGACGGTGATGCCGAGCTGGGCGCCCGAGAGCTGCGTGGACAGCGTCCGCAGCGCGGCGAGCACCCCGCCGGCCCGGCGGTCACCGGCGTCGGCGGCGCGCTCGACGGTGGGCCGGTCGACGGTCACCAGGGCGAACTCGAAGGCCACGAACGCCGCACAGGCGGCGACCAGCAGGACGCCGACGAGGACGAGCAGCCACTCGGTCATGGGGTGACCTCGGCGGAGCGGAGCGGACGGGGACGGCTCGTATGGTGAGGCGAGCTCACGAGGGGGCGGTCATCCTCCGGCGAAGGGGGGCAGCACGTCGACGACTGCCCCGGGTCCGAGTGCCAACGCGCGGTCCCGCGTCTGGGTTCCGTCGACCAGGAACGAGCAGGCGGTGAGCACCCGCTCGAGGCGCTCGCCGTGGGACTCGACGATCCGGCCGACCAGCTCCTCGAGCGTGGCGGCCTCACAGGTCTCGGTGTCGACGCCGGCGGCCGCGCGGGCGCCGGCGAAGTAGCGGACGGTCACGGGCGCCGGGGTGGTGGGGTGGGTGGACAACTCATCCCCCGATGGCCGACATCGGCCGGCTCGGCTGCAGGAAGCTCGGGTCGTCGATGCCGTGGCCGGGGAGCTTGGCCAGCGTGGCGATCCGCCACCGGTCGGCCAGCTCGGCGTCGGTGGCGCCCTCGCGCATCGCCGTCCGCAGGTCGGACTCGTCGCGGGCGAACAGGCAGTTGCGGATCTGGCCGTCGGCGGTGAGCCGGGTGCGGTCGCAGGTGCCGCAGAACGAGCGGGTGACCGAGGCGATGACGCCGACCGTGGCGGGGCCGCCGTCGACCAGCCACCGCTCGGCCGGGGCCGAGCCGCGCTCCTCGGTGTCGGGCGTGAGCACGTGCGCCGCCGACAGCCGTTCCAGGATGTCCTCGGCGGTGACCATCTCGCCGCGGGTCCACGCGTGGTGGGCGTCGAGCGGCATCTGCTCGATGAACCGCAGCTGGTAGCCGTGCTCCAGGCAGTAGTCCAGCAGCGGGACGGCGTCCTCCTCGTTGACGCCCCGCAGCAGGACGGCGTTGACCTTCACCGGCGTGAGCCCGGCGTCGTGCGCGGCCCGCAGGCCCGCCAGCACGTCGTCGAGCCGGTCGCGGTGGGTGAGCCGCCTGAAGCGCTCGCGGTCGAGGGTGTCGAGGCTGACGTTGATGCGGTCCAGCCCGGCCTCGGCGAGCGCGGGGGCCACGCGGGACAGCCCGATCGCGTTGGTGGTCAGGCTGACCTCGGGACGCGGGGTGAGCGCGGTCGCGGCCGCGACGATGCCGGGCAGGCCCGGGCGCAGCAGCGGCTCGCCGCCGGTGAAGCGGACCTCGCGGATGCCGAGCTGCTCGACGCCGATGCGCACCAGCCGGACGACCTCGTCGTCGGTGAGCTGCTCGACCTTGGGCAGCCACTGCAGGCCCTCGGGCGGCATGCAGTAGGAGCAGCGCAGGTTGCAGCGGTCGGTGAGCGACACCCGCAGGTCGGTGGCCACGCGGCCGTGCCGGTCGACCAGGCCGCCGGTGCCCGGGGCTGCACCGCCCTCGACCGCGTCGGCGCGACGGGGCCGGGGGTCGGGCAGCGGGGTGGCACTCACGCTGGCGAATGTAGCCGCGGGAGGCCCGGCCGTCCCCGGTCCCGCGGCGCCGGGGCCCCGGAACGCCGCATCCGCGGACGCCACCGGGGAGTCCCGGCCGCGCCCGCGGATGCGGGTGCTGCACCGACGTTGCACGCCGGCGGCGTGGTCAGCCGATCGGGGTGGGGGAGGTCGGGTCCGGCGGGACGGGGACCGAGCCCTGGATGCGGTTGCGGGCCTGGCAGTCGCTGGTGCAGTTCGTCGCGCCGGCGGACAGCTCGACGGCGTCCTCGCCGAGCACGCCGCCCATGCGCCCGCCCGAGGCCACCGACCAGCGGGACGTCGTCGCCGACAGCGACAGCCGGGTGGCCACCTGGGGGCTGTCCTTGCCGAGCAGCATCTGGTGCGTGGCGTCGCCGGCGACGCCGTTGCCGAGGTTGACCTTCCCGGTGAACTCGTTGACGAAGTAGAAGAGGCCCGGGCCGAGCGTGTGGACGTACTCGACGGCGACGCCGAACTCCTGCTCCATCTGGAAGATGCCGCCCTGCGGGGCGTCCTTCGCCTGCACCTTGAGCTTGCCGCCGGAGGCGGTCGTGAAGGTCACGACGAGGACGTCGTCGCGCAGCCGCAGCTCACCGATCCGCACGCCGCGCAGCTGGGCGGCGGTCAGCACCGGCACCTTCGAGGAGAAGACGACGGTCGGGGCGGTGACCATGCGCTGCGGGTCGGGGGCGCCGGTGAGCGCGTAGTCGTACACGCCGAGGGTGGCCGGGTCGATCGTGAAGGTGACGTGCCGGCCGCGGACGGCGACCGGGCTCGTGGGCGTCGTGTCGCGGAGGCGGTACTCGCTGCCCGCGCCGGGGTTCGCGGTCCGGCCGTTGACGGTGACGGCGAAGTCGCCGCCCGCCGCGGCGCCCTGGGTGCCACCGTCGTCGCCGCCGGAGGCCCGGGCGGTGCCGGGGGACAGCAGGGCGGTGAGGGCCAGCAGCAGGACGAGCAGCAGGCGCAGGGGCAGCGGGCGGGTGGCGCGCTGGGCGGTCGGGGCCACGGGGCTCCTCGGGAGAGGTGTGCGGGACGCCACGGAGGGTCCTCGCAACGCCTCTGAGTGACGACGTCGACACGCTCGGTCGCGAGGAAACCGGGACGACGGAGTCCCCGTCCGTTGTTACGGTCGCGTCGCCACCCGAGAGTCCGGCGGGCAGACCCGCACTCGCCTGTGGCCAGGAAGCGCGAGAAGCCCGTGTCACCCCGCACCCTCCTCGGTCCCTACGGACGCCTGTTCACCGTCCCCGGAGCCGCCTGGTTCTCCCTCGCCGGCTGGGTCGCCCGCCTGCCGCTGCCGATGCTCGGCCTCGGCGCGGTGCTGCTCGTCGAGGGCGAGTCCGGCAGCTACGCCCTCGCCGGCGCCGTCTCGGGCACCCTGGCGCTGACCGCCTCGGTCGCCGGCCCGCAGTGGGCGCGCGCCATGGACCGCCGCGGCCAGGGCCGGGTGCTGCAGGTGGCGATGGCGGCCTACCTGCTCACCGGCCTGGCGTTCGTCGGCGTCGTCGTCGGCGACGCGCCGCGCTGGACCTGGTTCGGCCTCGCGGCGCTCACCGGCGCCAGCCTGCCCAACATCGGCGCGCTGGTCCGCGCCCGGTGGGTGGCCGCCCTGGAGGACGCCGAGCGCCGCCAGATCGCGTTCGCCTTCGAGTCCGTCGTCGACGAGGTCGTGTTCGTCGTCGGCCCGCCGCTGGTGACCGTGCTCGGCACGCTGGTGGCCCCCGCCGCCGGCTTCACCACCGGCATCGTGCTGGGCACGGTGGGCGGGCTGTGGCTGGCGCGCCAGCGCGCCACCGAGCCGGTCGTCACGCCGGCCGACGAGGGCGGCGGGTCGCGGCGCCTGGCCGCCCTCGGGCCCGCGGTGCTGCTCGTGTGCGCCGCCTACCTGGGCGTGGGCACCGTGTTCGGCGCCATGGACGTCGTCGTCGTGGGCTATGCGGAGTCCCTCGGGGTGCCCGCGCTGGCCGGTGTCGCGCTGGCGCTCTACGCCGGCGGCAGCCTGGTCGCGGGTCTCGCCTACGGCGTCGCCCGGCTGCCGGGCACGCTCGCCGCCCGGTTCCTCGGCACCGCGGTGTTCTTCGGCGTGGCCGCGCAGGGGCTGTGGGCGGTGTCGTCGCTGCCGCTGCTGATCGGCGCCGGGTTCCTCGCGGGCCTCGCCGTCGCCCCGGTGCTGGTGTCGGGCGCCTCGCTGATCGAGTCGCGGGTACCGCGGGCGGCGCTCACCGAGGCGCTGTCGTGGTCCAACACCGGGCTGACCGTGGGCGTCACCGCGGGCTCGGCGCTGGCCGGCGCCGCCGTCGACTCCTGGGGCGCGCAGGCCGCGTTCGCCGTGCCCGCGGTGGCCGCCGCCGCGGCGGCGCTCATCGCGCTGGCCGGGGCGCCGCTGCTCCGGCGCGGCGCCCCCGGGTCTGTGACGGAGCCCGCGTCACGGGTTGAGGACGCGGTCGGCGGGTAGCGGCCCCCGACGGGAGAGGCGCGCGCCATGGAGTGGCGCGCCGCCCACCGTCCACGACGAGAGGGAGCACCCGTGGCCACCGTGCCCACCATCCGCCTGAACAACGGCGTCGAGATCCCGCAGCTGGGCTTCGGCGTCTACCAGGTCGAGCCGGAGAACACCGTCGAGGCCGTGCGCACCGCACTCGAGGTCGGCTACCGGCACATCGACACCGCCGAGATGTACGGCAACGAGAAGGAGGTCGGGCAGGCGATCCGCGAGTCGGGCATCGACCCGTCCGAGGTCTTCGTCACGAGCAAGCTGAACAACGGCTTCCACCGCCGCGACGACGCGCTGCGCGCCTTCGACCAGACGATGACCGACCTCGGCCTGGAGCAGCTCGACCTGTTCCTCATCCACTGGCCGCTGCCGACCATCGACGTCGACTACGTCGAGACGTGGAAGGCGATGGAGGAGATCTACGCCGGCGGCCGTTGCCGCGCGATCGGCGTCTCCAACTTCAACCCGCACCACCTGCGCCGGCTGTTCTCCGAGACCGACGTGCGCCCGGCGGTGAACCAGATCGAGATCCACCCGTACCTGGCCAACGACGAGGTGCGGGCCTTCGACGCCGACCACGAGATCGTCACCGAGGCCTGGTCGCCGATCGCGCAGGGCAAGGTGCTCGACGACCCGGCGATCACCGCGATCGCGGAGACGCTGGGCCGCACCCCGGCCCAGGTCGTGCTGCGCTGGCACGTGCAGCGCGGCGACGTCGTCTTCCCGAAGTCGGTGACGCGCAAGCGCGTGGAGGAGAACTTCGCGCTGTTCGACTTCGAGCTCGACGAGGGCCAGATGGCCACCATCAGCGGCCTCGACCGCGGCGAGCGCACCGGCCCGGACCCGGACACGTTCGACTACGTCCCGCGCTGACCGCAGCACCACCACGACGGCCGCCGTCCCCTCCCGGGGCGGCGGCCGTCGCCGTGCGGCGGGCACCACCCGGCCGCACGACGCGAGCCGCCCTGCGGGGGCGCAGCGACACGCGAGCCGCCCTGCGGGGGCGCAGCGACACGAGAGCCGCCCCTGCGGGGGACGGCGGACCGGGCGCGGGGCTGGAGGCTCCCGGCCGGGACGTCGTGGCAGGGCTCAGCGCGTCGACCGGCCTCGGTGCAGGGGCCCGCGCCGAGCGTGCGAGGTGTGGGGGGCACCGAGGTCCTTCCGGGCACCTGGCCGCGGTGGAGGCCGGTAGGCCGACAGATCACTCCGTCACGAAGTCGATCAGCTCCTCGACGCGGCCGATGAGCGCGGGTTCGAGGTCGGTCCAGGTGCGCACGCGGGCGAGGATGCGCTGCGCCCACACGTAGCCGGTGTCGTCCTCCCAGCCGAGCCGCCGGCAGACGCCGGTCTTCCAGTCCTCGCCCCGCGGCACCTCCGGCCAGGCGCGGATGCCGACGACGGAGGGCTTGACGGCCTGCCAGATGTCGATGAACGGGTGCCCGACGACGAGCGCGTGCTGCCCGGTCACCTGCTCGGCGATCCGCGACTCCTTCGACCCGCGCACCAGGTGGTCGACCAGCACGCCGAGCCGCCGGCCCTGGCCCGGGCGGAACTCGCGGACGATGGCCGGCAGGTCGTCGACGCCGTGCAGCGGCTCGACGACGACGCCCTCGATGCGCAGGTCGTGGCCCCAGACCTTCTCGACCAGTTCGGCGTCGTGCTTGCCCTCGACGTAGATGCGGCCCTCGCGGGCGACGCGGGCGCGGGCGCCGGCCACGTAGGTCGAACCCGAGGCGCTGCGGGTCGGCGTCGCGGGGCCCTTCGGCGTCGGGCGCACGAGCACCACCGGCCGGCCGTCGACCCAGAAGCCGGGGCCGAGGGGGTAGGCGCGGACCTTCCCGAACCGGTCCTCGAGGTGGACGACGTCCTTCTCGCAGCGCACGACGGCGCCGACGAAGCCGGACGACGGGTCCTCGACGACGAGGTCGCGCTCGGCGGCCACCTGCGGCGGCGGCTTCTTCACCGTGCGGGGGTGCACCAGGTTGTCGTAGGGCGAGCGGGGCGGCACGCCTCCAATAGAGCCGATGACGGCGCGCCAGCCGTGGAGACGCGCCGGGCGGGACGAGCGCGACACGCCCGGGCGACCGGACGGTCACGTACCGCTACGAGTCGTCGCTCGTCGAGCGGTGCGGCGACCTCCTCCGACACACCGCGCTGACCTGCACGGACGTCGTCCCGCCGGGGGGAGGGGCGCGGTTGCCGGAACGAGGACGGACGGTGACGGGCGGACGAAGATCCGATCCGGTCGTTTCGGTCCGCCGACCTCGGTCACCCATTGAGTCGACCGTTACACCAGAGCTCAGATGGGAGCGCGAAACGACGATGATCGGCACCGACACCATCAGCCGTGTGATCGGACAGGACGTCTACGACCAGTCGGGCGAGAAGATCGGGTCCGCCTCCGAGGTCTACCTCGACGACGAGACCGGTCAGCCGGAGTGGGCCACGGTGCGCACCGGTCTGTTCGGCACCAAGGAGTCCTTCGTCCCGCTGCGTGACGCCGACCTGACCAACGACGGCCTGCGCGTGGGCGTCACCAAGGCCCAGGTCAAGGACGCGCCGAAGGTCGACACCGACGGCCACCTCTCCCCGCAGGAGGAGCAGGAGCTGTACCGGTACTACGGCCTCGGCTACGGCTCGGGCACGCAGACCACGCAGACCACGACGACGGACACCGGCACCGCCGGCACCTACTCGATGGACCAGACCCGCGGCCAGCAGGACCTGACCACCGCCGGCACCGGCGTGGCCGGCACCGCGGGCATGGACCGCGACCGTGACGGCGTCCGCGACGACCTCGAGACCCGCGGCACCGTGGGCCACGACACCTCCGGCCCGACCACCGACAACGCGATGACCCGCTCCGAGGAGCACCTCAACGTGGGCACCCAGCGGGTCGAGGCCGGCCGGGCGCGGCTGCGCAAGTACGTCGTCAGCGAGAACGTGACGCAGACCGTGCCGGTCTCCCACGAGGAGGTCCGGGTCGAGCGCGAGCCGATCACCGACGCCAACTACGGCAACGCCATGGACGGCCCGGCCATCTCCGAGGAGGAGCACGAGGTCGTCCTGCACGCCGAGCGCCCCGTCGTGGAGAAGGAGGCCGTGCCGGTCGAGCGCGTCCGCCTGGACACCCAGACGGTGACCGAGCAGCAGCAGGTCAGCGAGCAGGTGCGCAAGGAGGAGATCGAGGTCGACGGCGGCACCACCGGCACCACGACCGGCACCGCCGGCCGGGACGACCGCGGCCTGGTGCAGAAGGCCAAGGACGCCCTCGACCGCGACAACGACGGCAAGATCGGGCGGTGACGCCCTCCCGCCCGTAGGGGCGGGACGCACCACAGTCGGCGGTGGCCGGCCGGAGACCTCGACTCCCGGCCGGCCACCGTGCTGTCGGGGGACCCCCGGTCGGGGGCGGCCGGCCCCGCGGCCAGGTGGGATGCTCGGCGGCGTGAGCGAGACCACGGCCGCCGTCCTCCGAACCGACGGGCTCCCCGGCAGCCCCGAGGAGCTGGCCGCCGCCCTGCAGGACACCGGCTACCTGCCCGACGAGGGACTGGCGACCGCCGCCTACCTGGCCCTGGTCATGCGCCGCCCGCTGTTCCTCGAGGGCGAGGCCGGCGTCGGCAAGACGGCGCTGGCCCGGGCGCTCGCCCAGGTCACCGGCCGACCGATCTACCGCCTGCAGTGCTACGAGGGCCTCGAGGCCAGCCAGGCCCTCTACGACTGGGACTTCGGCCGCCAGCTGCTGCACCTGCGCGCCGCCGAGGCCGCGCACGCCACCGGGGACACCCAGGCCCTGGAGGCCTCCCTCTACGACCGCCGCTTCCTCCTCGCCCGGCCGCTGCTGCAGGCGCTCGAGGACTCCCCGAGCGTGCTGCTGGTCGACGAGGTCGACCGCGCCGACGACGAGTTCGAGGCGTTCCTCCTCGAGGTGCTCTCGGACTTCACGATCTCCATCCCCGAGCTCGGCACCGTGCACGCCGACGTCCCGCCGCTGGTCGTGCTCACGTCCAACCGCACCCGCGAGGTGCACGACGCCCTCAAGCGCCGCTGCCTCTACCACTGGCTGCAGCACCCCGACTTCGAGCGCGAGGTCGCCATCCTGCGCACCCGTTTGCCCGAGGTCACCGAGCAGCTCGCCCGCGAGGTGGCCCGGGCGACGGCGAAGCTGCGCAGCCTGGACCTGCTCAAGCCGCCGGGGGTCGCGGAGGCGATGGACTGGGCCAGCGCGCTGCACGCCCTCGGCGCCCGCGACCTCGACCCCGACCTCGCCGCGCGCACCCTCGGGGCGGTGCTCAAGTACCGCGAGGACACCGACCGGGTGCACGCCCTGGCCCGCGGGGCGCTGTTCGGTGGCGGCTGAGCGCGCCGGGGACGTCGTCGGCGTCGTCCTCGGCTTCGCCCGCACGCTGCGCGCCGCCGGCGTGGCCGCGTCCCCCGACCGGGTCGAGGCGATGCTGTCCGCGGTCGCGGCCCTCGACGTCCTCGACGCCACCGCCGTCTACTGGGCCGGCCGCCTGACGCTGTGCTCCGGGCCCGACGACCTCGACCGCTACGACGCCGCCTTCGCCGCCTGGTTCGGCGGGGAGGCGCCCCGGCGCCGGCCCGCGACCGCGCAGGAGCCGCCGCCGCTGGTGTCCACCGCCGCCCCCCTGGAGCAGGGCGGCGGCACGGGGGAGCGGGGCGAGGACCCCGCGGACCTCGCCGTCGCGGCGTCCGGCGACGAGGTGCTGCGCCACCGCGACGTCGCGGACCTGACGCCGGCCGAGCGCGAGCACCTGCGCCGGCTGTTCGCGCTGGTCCGCCCGGCCGCGCCCATGCGCCCGTCCCGGCGGCGGCGCGCGGACACCCACGGCGTGGTGCACCCTGCGCGCACCGTCCGGCGGGCGCTGCGCGACGGCGGCGAGGTCACCCGGCTGATGCACCGGCGGTCCCGGCCCCGGCCGCGGCGGGTGGTGCTGCTGGTCGACGTCTCCGGCTCCATGAGCCCCTACGCCGACGCGCTCATGCGCTTCGCGCACGCGGCGGTGCGCGCCCGGCCGGCGTCCACCGAGGTGTTCACGATCGGCACCCGGCTCACCCGCGTCACCCGGGAGATGCGGCTGCGCGACCCCGACCGGGCGCTGACCGCCAGCGGCGACGCGATCCCCGACTGGTCCGGCGGCACGCGGCTCGGTGAGGTGCTCAAGGCCTTCCTCGACCGGTGGGGGCAGCGCGGCACCGCGCGCGGCGCGATCGTGGTCGTGTGCAGCGACGGGTGGGAGCGGGGCAGCCCCGACCTGCTGCGCGAGCAGATGGCCCGGCTGCGCCGGCTCGCGCACGCCGTCGTCTGGGTCAACCCGCACAAGGG
This sequence comes from Geodermatophilus sp. FMUSA9-8, assembly GCF_037034165.1. Lineage (NCBI taxonomy): Bacteria > Bacillati > Actinomycetota > Actinomycetes > Geodermatophilales > Geodermatophilaceae > Geodermatophilus > Geodermatophilus sp. FMUSA9-8. Next base: position 73,741 of record NZ_JBAGKE010000006.1, read on the forward strand.
GCGGGCCGGGTACGAGCCGCTCACCGGCGGGATGCAGGCGGCGCTGCCGTCGGTTGACGCGTTCGTGTCCGGCCACAGCCTGGCCGCCTTCGAGGAACTGTCAGGGGTGATCTCGCGTGCGTGAAGTCCTGGACGACCTGGTCGGGTGGTGGCAGGCCGGGGAGACGGTCGGCATGGGGACCGTGGTCGCCACGTGGCGTTCGGCGCCGCGGCCGGCCGGGGCGGCCATGCTCGTCGGCCCCGACGGGACGGCGGTCGGCAGCGTGTCCGGCGGCTGCGTCGAGGGCGCGGTCTACGAGGAGGCCAAGGACGTCGTCGAGTCCGGCGTCCCGACGCTGGAGCGCTACGGCGTCAGCGACGACGACGCGTTCGCCGTCGGGCTGACCTGCGGCGGGATCCTCGACGTCTTCGTCGAGCCGGTGTCGCGCGAGTCGTTCCCCGAACTCGGGGAGATCGCCGAGTCCGTCGGCCGGCACGAGCCGGTCGCCGTCGTCACGGTCGTGCGCGGGCCGGAGGACCGCATCGGCCGGCGGCTGGTGCTCTGGCCCGACCGCAGCTCCGGCACGCTCGGCCTGCAGCGGCTCGACGACGCCGTCGCCGACGACGCCCGCGGCATGCTCGCCGCCGGGCGCACCGGCACGCTGACCTACGGCCACGACGGCGAGCGGCGCGGGGACGAGCTGACGCTGTTCGTCTCCTCCTTCGCCCCGCCGGCGCGGATGGTCGTGTTCGGGGCCATCGACTTCGCCGCCGCGGTGGCGCGGGTGGGCGCCTTCCTCGGCTACCGCGTCACCGTCTGCGACGCCCGCCCGGTCTTCGCCACCGCCCGCCGGTTCCCCGACGCGCACGAGGTCGTCGTCGAGTGGCCGCACCGCTACCTGCAGGCCGAGGTCGACGCCGGCCGGATCGACGAGCGCACCGTGCTGTGCGTGCTCACCCACGACCCGAAGTTCGACGTCCCGCTGCTGGAGGTCGCGCTGCGGCTGCCGGTGGCCTACGTGGGCGCGATGGGCTCGCGGCGCACGCACGACGAGCGGCTGGAGCGGCTGCGCGAGGCCGGGCTGTCCGACGCCGAGCTGGACCGGCTGTCCTCGCCGATCGGCCTGGACCTGGGCGCCCGCACGCCCGAGGAGACCGCCGTGTCCATCGCCGCGGAGGTCATCGCCGGGCGCTGGGGCGGCTCGGGGGAGCGGCTGACGGGGACGGAGGGCCCCATCCACCGCACCGCCGAGCGGTGACGGAGCTGCCGTACCGGTACGACGTCGAGGTCGTCGGGCTGCTCGTCTCGCCGGTGCACCGCTACGACGGGCGCCCCGCCGGGGTCGTCCCGCCGCAGGACGGCGACCGGGTCGAGGAGGTCGAGGTGCGGGCCGGGCACGGCGTCGTCGGCGACCGCTACGCCGGCCGGCCCGCGCACCGCGACGCCGCCGTCACCGTGCTCGCCGCCGAGTCGGTGGAGGCGCTGGCCGCCGAGCTCGGCGCCGGGGCGCTGGACCCGCTGCTCGCCCGCCGCAACGTCGTCCTGCGGGGCGCGGAGGTGGAGGCGCTGCGCGGCGCGGAGTTCTCCCTCGACTGCGGGGAGGGGGTCGTCGTCCTGCGCGGCGGGCGCCCGGCCAACCCCTGCGCGTGGCTGGACACCGTGCTCGCGCCCGGCGCCCACCGCGGCATGCGCGGCCGCGCGGGCGTGCGCTGCGCCCCGCTGGGCGACGGCGTCCTGCGGCTCGGCCCGGCGGTGCTGGCGAGCGCGGTGCCGCTGGACCCGGCGCGCGCGGGCGAGGTGCACCGGGTGCTGCCCCGCCCCCGCGGCTGAGCATCCCCCCGTCCGGGGGTGGCCCCGGTCACACCGGCGTCACGACGATGGCCCGCGCCGGGAGGTGCCGCCGAGTCGCGGCGGCCGACGACGGGAGGGTCGATGAGGACCAGGGCAGCCGTACTGCGCGACGTCGGGAAGCCGTTCGAGATCACCGAGCTCGAGCTCGACGAACCCAAGGCCGGGGAGGTGCTCATCCGCTACGTCGCCGCCGGCCTGTGCCACTCCGACGAGCACCTGCGGCACGGCGACATCGTCCCCCAGTTCCCCATCGTGGGCGGGCACGAGGGTGCCGGGGTGATCGAGAAGGTGGGCCCGGGCGTGACCCGGCTCCAGCCCGGCGACCACGTCGTCTGCTCGTTCCTGCCGGTGTGCGGGCACTGCCGCTGGTGCTCCACGGGCAAGTCGAACCTCTGCGACATGGGCGCGTCGATCCTGGTCGGCAACCTGCCCGACGGCACCTACCGCTTCCACGACGACGACGGCAACGACTACGGCGGCATGTGCATGCTCGGCACGTTCTCCGAGCGCGCCGTCATCAGCGAGAACTCCGCCGTCAAGGTCGACCCGGACCTGCCGCTGGACAAGGTCGTGCTCATCGGGTGCGGCGTCCCGACCGGCTGGGGGTCGGCGGTGCACGCGGCGGCCACCGAGCCCGGCGACACGATCGTCATCTACGGGATCGGCGGCATCGGGATCAACAGCGTGCAGGGCGCGGCGCTGGCCGGGGCGCGCAACGTCGTCGCCGTCGACCCGCTGCCCAACAAGCGGGAGGCCGCCGAGCAGCTCGGCGCCACGCACAGCTGCGAGACCGCCGAGGAGGCGATGGAGCTCGTCCAGGAGCTGACCCGCGGCGTCGGCGCGGACAAGGCGATCATCACCGTCGGCGTCGTCGACGCGAAGGTCGTCACCGACGCGGTCAACACCATCCGCAAGGGCGGGACAGCGGTGATCACCGGCCTGGCGGACCCCACGAAGAACAACATCGAGCTGTCCAGCTCGCTGCTCACGCTGTTCGAGAAGACCGTGAAGGGCAGCCTGTTCGGCTCGGGCGACCCGTTCCACGACATCCCGAAGATGATCGAGCTGTACCAGTCCGGCGACCTCAAGCTCGACGAGCTGATCACGAAGACGTACACGCTCGACCAGGTCAACGAGGGCTACGAGGACCTGGTCAACGGGAAGAACATCCGCGGCGTCATCGTCTACGACACCCCGCCGCTGGAGGGCGCGCCGGCCTGAGCCGCCCGCCGTCCACCGACCCGGGACCTGCGCACCCGCCCCCCTCGGGTGCGCAGGTCCCGCACCACGAGAGGAGCCGCGTGAGCGCACCGTCCGCGCCCCACCCGGTCATCGGGCTGCGTCGTGAGCGGGAGGTGCTCACCGTCGCGCTGCGCACCAACCGGCACGTCGTGCTCGAGGGGCCGCCCGGCACGGGCAAGTCCACGCTGCTGCGCTCGATCGCGGCGGAGACCGGCCAGGAGGTCGTGTTCGTCGAGGGCAACGCCGAGCTGACGCCGGCCCGCCTGATCGGCCAGTACGACCCCGCGGCCGTCCTCGCCGACGGCTACGTGCCGGGCAGCTTCACCGACGGACCGCTGCTGACGGCGATGCGCGGGCACGGGCTGCTCTACCTCGAGGAGCTCAACCGGATCCCCGAGGAGACGCTCAACGTCCTCATCACCGTGCTCACCGAGGGGGAGATCACCGTGCCGCGGCTCGGGCACGTGCGCGCCGCCGCGGGGTTCCGGCTGATCGCGGCGATGAACCCGTTCGACGCGATCGGCACGGCGCGGGTCGGGCAGGCGATCGCCGACCGGATGTGCCGCGTCGTCCTCGGCTACCAGGACGCCGCGGCCGAGCGGGCGATCGTCACCGCGGTGACCGGGGCGCCGCCGGCGCTCATCGGCCTCGCCGTCCGGCTGGTGCGGGCCTCGCGCGAGCACCGCGACGTCCGGATGGGCTCGTCGGTGCGCGGCGCCACCGACCTGGTGCTGCTCCTGGGCGGGCTGCTCGACGTGCGCGGGCAGTCGGGGCTCGGCGCCGAGGGGGCGCGGGAGACCGCCCGGGACGCCGCCTACGCCGCCCTGTCGGGGCGGATCCGCATCGCCGAGGGCGTCGAGCGCACGCCCGAGGCGGTCATCGACGAGATCCTCGACGGCGTCTGGCCACCGGACGGCTCGCCCCCGCCCCCCGACGAGCAGCCCCCCGCCGACGCCGCAGGTGGTGACGACCCGGGAAAAGGTGAGGGCCCGCCGGAGTCCCCGGCGGGCCAGGACTCGGCCTCGTCCCTGCGCCGCGACCGCCGCTCCGGGGGCGGGCGCCGGCAGACCAGCCGCCGTGAGATGGCGGCGCGCCACGACGCGTTCGAGGAGGTCAGCCCGGAGGTCGGCGAGCTCGACGAGGAGGCGTTCGCCGCGCTGATGGCCGAGGACGCCGACGCCGCGGCCGCGCTGCTCACCGACCTCGCCGCCGCCACCGACCGGGACCTGCGCTCGGCGGCCCAGCGGCTGGCCGCGCGGGTGTTCGTGCAGGTGGGGCGGGTCGGCCGCGTCCGGACACGGGGGACGCGGCGGCTGGTGCCCGACCGGCGGGGCGACGGCGACCTGGACCTCGACCGCACGCTCGACCGCTGGGAGGTCGGCTCGCCGCTGGCGCCGGAGGACCTGGTCACGCGCACGTGGACCGGGCACCGGCGGTCGGTGTGCCTGGCCGTGGACACGTCGGGGTCGATGACCGGGCTCGGCGTGGCGATCGCGGCGGTGGCGGCGGCCGGCGTCGTCCTCACCGGGGACGACAAGCTGCGGACCAGCCTGATCACCTTCGGGCGGGAGGTCGACGTCGTGCAGCGGCCGGGGCAGCGGCGGGCCGCGGAGGACGTCGTCACGCACCTGATCGGCCTGCGCGGGCACGGGATGACCGACCTGGCCGGCGCGCTGCGGGCCGCCCGCCGCCAGCTCGACGCCGAGGTGGCCGACGAGCGGCGCGTCGTCCTGCTGTCGGACTGCCTGCACACCACCGGCGACCCGCCGGAGACCGCGCTCGCCGGCCTGGACCGGGTGGACGTGCTGTGCCCGCTGCCGACGGCGGAGGCGGAGGAGGCCGCCCGGGCGCTGGCGGCGCGCGGCGGGGGGAGCGCGCAGATGGTGCGGACGGTGCGCGACCTCGGCCCGGCGCTGACCCGCCTGCTCGGCTGATCGCCGCGACCGCGCCCGCGGAGTTGATCATCGGATGCGTGCACGGGACACGCGACGACACGCCGGCCAGCCGTGCAGGCGTCCGATGATCAACACCGGGCGAAGCCCCTACGGGCGGGTCCTCGTGGCCCTACGCTCGCCGGGCGGTCGCATCGTCGAGGGCCTATGGGAACGAAGGCGCAGGTGTCCGGTGCAGGCCTGTAACTCCGCGAGGAGCGAGCCGGTTCGAGTCCGGCATTCGGTGCGACCGCGCCTGCGCTGTTGATCATCGGATGCGTGCCGCTCCCACCGGCGTGTCCGCGCGTGTCGGCGGCAAGCGTCCGATGATCAATGTCAGGTGCTGATCGTCACCGCAACGCCGGAGTGGTCCGAGAGCTTCGCTCCGTCGAGCGACCGGCCCTCCCACGCCTTCCAGTTGCTGGCGTGCAGGGTGGCGCCCGAAGGTGGAGCGGCGCAGATGTGGTCGATCGGGTCCTCTGCGAGATCCGCCTCGAAGCGGTCGCCGTCCGTGAAGCAGGTCAGGCCAGCCGCCGTCAAAGACCTTCGCAGAGCTGCACGAGCGTCCTTCGAGCCATACCCGTCCCCATGCCCGAGCGACTGATTGAGATCGCCGGCGACCACCAGCAGATGGTCCGGATGCGCTGCACGCAGTTCCTCCCAGCGTCGTTCGTGCTGGGGGAGGAGTCGAAGGAACTCGGCCCAGCTCTTGGCCCTCGCGTCCGCGGGAGTGTCCGGCAGGGACTCGGAGTCCCAGGGCAGGACCGTGCCGTAGACGACCACCGAGTCCTCGAGTTCGACGGCGATCGCGCGGAGGTCGGGAGCGGATTCGAATCGCCCAGTGACCTCCCGTCGGGTCCAGATGGTCACCCAGCTCCCGCCGAGGCGAGCGCCAGGCCTCTGTCCCATGGCCACGGGCTTGTAGGGGTCCGGCAACGCGAGGTCGGAGTGGGTCTCGGTCAGCACGATGACGTCGCAGTACTCGGCGATGAGCCGTTGCAGGCGGGCGCTGTTGCGGTCCGGCGTGGCGTACTGCACGTTCCAAGTGCCGACACGGATGTGCACGTCCTTCATGGGCCCTCGCTGCTCGTCAGGGTGCTGCGGTCACTCCATTCATCGGCCGGTGCGCGAGCTTCCTGAGCGCATCCGGCCACCCACGCCTAGTCGGGGGACGTGACCATCGGATGCGTGCCGCTCCCACCGGCGTGTCCGCGCGTGTCGGCGGCACGCGTCCGATGATCGACGCGACGAGCGCCTACGGCAGCAGGCCGAGCCTCCGGGCCTGGACGACGGCCTCCAGGCGGGTGTGCGCGTCGAGCTTCGTCATCGCCGAGCCGAGGTAGCTCTTCACCGTCTCCGGGCGCAGCGACAGCCGGGTCGCGGTCTCGCGGTTGCTGCAGCCCAGCGCCACCTGCGTGAGGACGTCGACCTCGCGCGCGGACAGCCGCACGGCCGGCCGGGTCCCGCGCGGGGCGCCCAGCGCCGCGAGCCGCCCGCACGCCGACAGCAGCCGGTCGCGCAGCGCGGCGTCGTCGGTGGCCTGCGCGGCGAGCCGGAGGTCGGCGTGCACCGCGCGCACCTCCTCCCACCGCGCCGGGTCCTCCGCGGCGGACGGGCCGGCCGGGGCGGCGGCCATCAGCGCCACACGGCGGTCCACCTCGTCGCGGACGGCGAGCTCGGCGCCCATCCGCCCGGCCGCGCGGGCCAGCGCGTCGCGCACCCGGTCGCCCACCGAGCCGCCCTCCCGGCTGGCCGCGTAGAGCACCGCCCGCGCCCGCCCGTCGACCAGCACCGGCACCGCGGCCACCGTGCGCAGCCCCTCGGCGAGCACCGGCCCGTCGTACTCGTGCGTGATGTCCAGCGCCCGCTCGTAGTCCTCGACGCCGGCCGGACGGCCCTCGCTGAGCACCCGCCCGCCCAGGCCCGCGCCCGTGCGCACCTGCAGCCCGTGCAGGTACCGCGTGCGCCCGCCCACCATCTCCTCGATCCGCATGGCCGCGCCCTGCACCGGGCCGGCGAACACCACGCCCATCCCCGACCGGGCGTGCACCTCGCGGACGGCGGCCCGCAGGACGTCGCGGTCGTCGGGCCGGGCGGTGGCAGGGAGGGACACGGGGGACCTCCTCGGGCAGGGCGGACGATGGTGACCCGCGTCACGGTAGCGCCGCGGGCGCCGGGGGCCGTCCTCGCCTGCAACGTGCGGCAACGCCCGGCGCGATCGGGGGTGGTGGTGCCGGACGGGCGCGTCCGACCATGCCGGGGCCCACGACCGCACGACCGAGGGAGCCCCCGCATGCCCGGCACCGCCACCACCGCCTACCGGGAGGCCCGCGACCGGCTGCTCGCCCTCCGCGGCGACCCCGCCACGGCGGCCGCCGAGTTCGCGTTCCCACGGGTGGAGGGCCCGTTCAACTGGGCGGTGGACTGGTTCGACGAGGTCGCCCGCGGCGTGGAGCGGCCCGGGCTGCGCATCACCGAGGAGGACGGCACGAGCGGCAGCTGGTCGTTCGCCGAGCTGTCCCGCCGCTCGGACCAGGTGGCCGCGTGGCTGCGGGAGCGCGGCGTCGGGCGCGGCGACCGCGTCGTCCTCATGCTCGGCAACCAGGTCGAGCTGTGGGAGGCGATGCTCGCGGTGATGAAGCTCGGCGCGGTCATCATGCCGACCACCACCGCGCTCGGCCCCGACGACCTCGCCGACCGGATCGGCCGCGGCGGCGCCCGGCACGTCGTCGTCAACGCCGTCGACGCCGCCAAGTTCGACGCCGTGCCGGGCGACTACGGCCGGATCGCCGTGGGCGACGCGCCGTCCGGGTGGGCGCCCTACGCCGACAGCGCCGGCGCCCCCGACGCGCCGCTCGGCCACCCCGGCACCGAGCCCGGCGACCCGCTGCTCCTGTACTTCACCAGCGGCACCACCAGCCGGCCCAAGCTGGTCGAGCACACGCAGGTCAGCTACCCGGTCGGGCACCTGTCGACGATGTACTGGCTGGGCCTGCGGCCCGGCGACGTGCACCTCAACATCAGCTCGCCCGGCTGGGCCAAGCACGCGTGGAGCTGCTTCTTCGCCCCGTGGGCCGCCGAGGCCACCGTCGACCTGTTCAACTACACGCGGTTCGACGCCGCGCGCGTCCTGGGGCACGTCCGCGGCACCGGCGTGACCACCTTCTGCGCGCCGCCCACGGTCTGGCGGATGCTCATCCAGGCCGACCTCTCCGGCGGTCCCGGCACGCTGCGCGAGGTGGTCGCCGCGGGCGAGCCGCTCAACCCCGAGGTCATCGAGCAGGTCCGCCGGCACTGGGGGCTCACGCTGCGGGACGGCTACGGGCAGACCGAGACGACGGCGTCGGTGGCCAACGCGCCCGGCGCGGAGGTGCGCCCGGGCTCCATGGGCCGCCCGTTGCCCGGCGTCCCGGTGGTGCTGGTCGACCCGCTCACCGGGCAGCAGGGCAGCGAGGGCGAGATCTGCCTGGACCTCTCGCAGCGGCCGGTCGGGCTGATGACCGGCTACCAGGGCGACCCGGAGCGGGCGGCCGAGGCGATGGCCGGCGGGTACTACCACACCGGCGACGTCGCGACCCGGGACGCCGACGGCTACATCACCTACGTCGGGCGCACCGACGACGTCTTCAAGGCCAGCGACTACAAGATCAGCCCGTTCGAGCTGGAGAGCGTGCTCATCGAGCACCCCGCGGTGGTCGAGGCCGCCGTCGTGCCGGTGCCCGACCCGGTCCGGCTGGCCGTGCCGAAGGCCTACGTGATGCTCGCCCCGGGCTGGGAGGCGGGGCCGGAGACGGCGCTGGCGGTGCTGCGGCACGCGCGCGAGCGGCTGGCGCCCTACCTGCGGGTGCGGCGGATCGAGTTCGCGGAGCTGCCCAAGACGGTCTCGGGGAAGATCCGCCGGGTCGAGCTGCGGCAGCGGGAGGAGCAGGCGGCGCCGGCGGGCACGGGCACCGACTGGGCCGACACCGACTTCCCCGAGCTGAGGGGCTGAGACGCGCCCGTGCCCGCCGGCGCGTGGCCGGCGGGCACGGGCGGACGGCTCAGCGGTCGGCGTCGGTGTAGACGACCATCCCGCGGATGTTCTTGCCGTCGCGCATGTCCTGGTAGCCCTGGTTGATGTCCTCCAGCTTGTACTTCGTGGTCGCGAGCTCGTCGAGCTTGAGCTGGCCCTCCTGGTAGAGGCTGAGCAGCTCGGGGATCGCCGCCCGCGGCGCCAGCCCGCCGAAGATCGCGCCCTGCAGGTCCTTCTGCAGCAGCGTGAGCTCGAAGAGGCTGAGCTTGACGTCCGTGTTCGCGGCGTTGCCCATGCCGGTGACGACGGCGCGGCCGCCCTTGCCGGTGAGGCTCAGCGCGGTCTGGATGTCCTCGCCCTGGATGTCGCCGACGGTGATGATCGTCTTGTCGGCCATCCGGCCCCAGGTCAGCTCGTTGACCTTCTCGGTGGCCTCCTCGGCCGACTCGAACACGTGCGTCGCGCCGAGGTCCATGGCCCATTCGCGCTTGCGGGCGACCGGCTCGATGACCATGACCCGCTTGGCCCCGGCCGCCGCGGCGCCCTGGACGGCGTTCATGCCGACGCCGCCGGCGCCCATGACGACGACGTTCTCGCCGGGCCGGACGTCGGCGACCTTGGTGGCCGAGCCCCAGCCGGTGGTGACGCCGCAGCCCACCAGCGCGGCGATCTCCAGCGGGATGTCGGGCTCGATCTTCACCACCGACGCCTGGTGCACGGTGATGTAGGGGGAGAACGTGCCGAGCAGGCACATCGGGATGACGTCCTGGCCCTTGGCCTGCACCCGGTAGCTGCCGTCGGAGATCGCGGTGCCGGCCAGCAGGCTGGCGCCGAGGTCGCAGAGGTTCTGCATCCCCTTCGAACACGGCGGGCACTGGCCGCAGGCGGGGATGAAGGCGGTGACGACGTGGTCGCCCTCCTGCAGCCCGGTCACGCCGGGGCCGACCTTGGTGACGACGCCGGAGCCCTCGTGGCCGCCGATGACCGGGTAGAAGGCGACGGGCGTGCCGCCGGTGACCAGGTGCTCGTCGCTGTGGCACAGGCCCGACGCGGCGAGCTGGACCTGGACCTCACCCTCCCTCGGGTCGCCCAGCTCGATCTCCTCGATCGACCAGTCCTCGCCGACGCCCCACAGGATCGCGCCCTTGGTCTTCACCCGGTGTGCCTCCGTCCGTCCGCGCGCGGTCGCCGCCCGTCGCCGTCGACGGGCCGCCGCTGCGACTGTGCGCCGCGCCACAGACTGTGCGCGGCACCGGGTGCCGTCAAGGGGACGCAACCGTTGCGGCGGGCGGCCCTCAGCGGCCGGGGTCGACCGTCACCGAGGTGAACGGCAGGTGCGGCTCGACGGCGGGGAAGACGACGAACAGCAGCAGCGCGCAGGCGGCGAGCGCCAGCAGCAGCGACAGCGCCGCGCGGGTCGCCGTCCCCCCGGGGAGGTGGCGCCAGATCCAGCGGTACACGGCTCAGTCCTCGGTCAGGGCCGGCGGCCCGTCGGGGGCGTCGGCCCGGGTCACGCCCGGGCCCTCCAGCACGGCGTGCACGACCAGGCGCTGCCGCGCCGAGTACCGCGGGTGGCAGGTCGTGAGCGTCAGGTAGGCGCCGGCGGGGGCGGCGTCCGCGGCGCCGCCGGGGACGGGCGCGACGACGTCGACCCGGTCGGGCGTCACGATCTGCCGCCCGGGGACGCCGTTGGGGTCGGGCGCGGCCAGGTCGTCGCCGGCGCCGAGCACCCGGTAGGTGAACCAGCCGTCGGCCACCTCGACGACGACGGCGTCGCCCGGCCGCAGCGCGTCGAGCTCGAGGAACGGCGAGCCGCGGCCCACGCGGTGGCCGGCGACGGCGAGGTTGCCCTGCTCGCCGGGCATCGCCGTCCCGACGTAGTGGCCCGGGCCCTGCGCGAGCTGGTCCTCGGTGGTGCCCTCGAGCACGACCCGCGACCAGTCCTCGCCCAGGCGCGGCACGTGCAGCACCGCGAACGGCTCGCCCACGCCGGGCGCGGCCGGGGAGGTGGGCGTGCCGACGACGGGCGCGTCCGCGCCGGGTGAGCCGCCGGACCACTCGGTGGCCAGCTGGTCGGCGAGCCGGTCCTGGTCGCGCGCGGTGAACAGGCCGGTCACCCACAGCTCGTAGGCGACGAACAGCAGCAGCACGACGCCGGCCGTGACCAGCGTCTGGCCCAGGCCGCTGACGAGGGTGCGCCAGCGCTCGCCGGCGGGCCGACCGTGGCGGCGCCACTCGCGCGGCGGCGCGGGGGCGGACGTCGGGGCCATGGCGGGACCACGATGCCAGGACGGGCGCCGCCGCCCGGTCCGCGACACTGGGCGGCGTGTCGCAGCTGCCGGTGGTCGTCGTCGGCGCCGGGCCGGTGGGCTGCACCGCGGCGCTGCTGCTCGCGCGGCGGGGGATCGACGTGCTGCTGCTCGAGCGCCGGCCCGCGCCGCCCGCCGTCCCCCGGGCCGTGCACCTCGACGACGAGGCGCTGCGCGCGCTGGCCGACGCCGGGGTCGCGGAGGAGTTCCTCGCCGTCAGCCGGCCGATGGCGGGGTTGCGGCTGCTCGACGCCGGCCACCGGGTGCTCGCCGAGTTCGCGCGCGACCCGGGCGCCGGCCGGCACGGCTGGCCGCAGGCGTCGATGTTCCACCAGCCCGACCTCGAGGCGGTGCTGCGCGCCGCCGTCGACCGGGCGCCGCGGGTCACGCTGCGCGCGCCCGCCGAGGTGACCGGGCTGACGGAGCGGCCGGACCGGGCCGTCACGGTGGCGCTGGCCGGCGGGGACCGGCTCGACGCCGCGGCCGTGCTCGGCTGCGACGGGGCGCACAGCACGGTGCGGCGGCTGACCGGCGCCCGCATGCGCGCCCTCGCCCGGCCCGACCGCTGGCTGGTGGTCGACCTGCGCGCGCCGTCGCCGCTGCCGGTGTGGCCCGGCGTGCACCAGGTCTGCGATCCGGCCCGCGCGGCGACGTTCATGCCGGTCAGCGGCGACCGGTACCGCTTCGAGACCCGGCTGTTCGACGGCGGGACGGCGGCCGCGCTCACCGCGCCGGAGGTGCTGCGGCCGCTGCTGGCGCCGTTCGGGGCCGACGGCGCCGAGGTGGTCCGCGCCGCCGAGTACGTCTACCGCGCGGAGGTGGCCGACCGGTGGCGGCGCGGGCGGGTGCTGCTGGCCGGCGACGCCGCCCACCTGACCCCGCCGTTCGTCGGCCAGGGCCTCGGCCTCGGGCTGCGCGACGTGCACCAGCTCGCCTGGAAGGTCGCCGCCGTCGTCACCGGTGCCGCGGACGAGGGCCTGCTCGATAGCCACGGCGCCGAGCGCGGGCCGCACGCCCGGGCGCTGGTGCGGCTGGCCGCGCTGGTCGGCGGGCTGATGACCGGCGGGGGAGCGGGCGCGGTGCCGGTCCGCCGGGCGGTGCTCGCCGCCGTCGGCCGGGTGCCGGCGCTTGCCGCCTACGCCACCGACAGCCGCACGCCGCCGCTGCGCCGCGGGCCGCTGGTCGACCGCGGCGGGCCGGCCGGGCGCCGGCTGGCGGGGACGCTCGTGCCGCGCGCCCGGGTCCGCGTCGACGGCCGGGAGTGCCGGCTCGACGACGTCCTCGGCGCCGGCACCGCCGTCCTCGCGCTGGCGCCGTCCGGGCCCACCGTCACCGCGGGCGGGCGGCGGACCGCGCTCGACGACGTCGACGGCACCCTGACCGCGTGGCTGCGCGCCGGCCGCGCCCGCTGGGTCGTGGTCCGTCCCGACCGGGTGGTGAGGGCGGCGGGCTGAGTGGGTACCGGCCCGCCCATGCAGATCGACAAGGCACAGATCCTCCAGCTGCTCCAGTCGCAGGGTGACGACGCCAAGGCGCAGCAGGCCGACCAGGAACTGCCCGGTCAGGTCGACACCGACCAGCACGCCGGGCTCCTCCAGAAGCTCGGCATCGACCCGATGGACCTGATCAAGATGCTCGGCGGGGGTGGTGGCGGCCAGGGCGGCGGCCTCGGCGGCGCCATCGGCGGGATCCTCGGCCGCTAGTCCACCCGTGCACGTCCGCGGAGACGCCTCGGCGCATCTCCGCGGACGTGCACTCCCTCACGCCTCGGCGACGCGCTTGATGGCCGCGAGCGTGGCCGGGATGCCCTCCCGCGCGGCGCGGATGCGGGCCTGCACCTGGGCCGGGGCGTCGTCGGCGCCGTAGCGCTCGGTCATGAAGGCGACGCCGTCGGGCAGGAACGCCCACGTCTCGATGAGCCGGGTGCCGCCCTCGACGGGCTCGAGCACGTAGCCCCAGCGCGCCCGCGAGCCGCCGACCAGCCAGGCGAACTCCCGGCCGCGGTCGGCGACGGCCACCTGGCTGCGCGTCTCCCACGTGCGCTCGGGCGTGACGTTACGGCCGGTGAACCAGTCGCCGGCCTGCCCGGTGGCGCCCTCGTCCCACCAGCAGGCCACGCAGACCGGGCTCCACTCGCCGGTGCGGGTCACGTCGCTGACCAGGTCGTAGAGCTCCTCCGGGCCGACGGCGACGACGACGGAGTCGGAGTGCGTCAGGTCGGACATGCCGCGGAGTCTGCCGTCCCCCATGCTCGGCGGCGATGAGCACCGTGAGCACCGCGTACGACGTCGCCGCCGTCCGTGCCGACTTCCCCGCGCTGCGGGCCGGCGCCGCCCACTTCGACGGGCCGGGCGGCTCGCAGGTGCCCCGCCAGGTCGCGCACGCCGTGGCGGCCACCCTCGGCTCGCCGATCGCCAACCGCGGGCAGGTCACCGAGGCCGAGCGCAACGCCGACGCGGTGGTGGTCGCCGCCCGCGCCGCGGTCGCCGACCTGGTGGCGGGCGACCCCGGGGGCGTGGTCTTCGGCCGGTCGATGACCCAGCTGACCTACGACCTGTCCCGCACGCTGGCCGCCGGCTGGGGCCGGGGCGACGAGGTCGTGGTCACCCGGCTCGACCACGACGCCAACGTGCGGCCGTGGGTGCAGGCGGCGCAGGCGCGGGGCGCCACGGTGCGGTGGGCGGACCTCGACCCGGACACCGGCGAGCTGACGCCGGACGCGCTGGCCGCCGTGCTCTCCGACCGCACCCGGCTGGTCGCGCTGACCGGCGCCTCCAACCTCATCGGCACCCGCCCCGACGTCGCCGCCCTCACCGCCCTGGCGCACGAGGCCGGGGCGCTCACCCACGTGGACGGCGTGCACCTCACCGCGCACGCGCCGGTCGACGTCGCGGCGCTCGGCGCGGACCTCTACGCCTGCTCGCCGTACAAGTTCCTCGGCCCGCACCTGGGCTGCCTGGTTGCCGCGCCGTCGCTGCTGGAGACGCTGCACCCGGACAAGCTGCTGCCCTCCACCGACGCGGTCCCCGAGCGCTTCGAGCTGGGCACGCTGCCCTACGAGCTGCTCGCCGGGACGACGGCGGCGGTCGACTACCTGGCCGGCCTCGGCGGGGACGACGGCGACCGGCGGGCGCGGCTGGTCGCGGGCTTGACCGCCGTCGAGGAGCACGAGGACCGACTGCGGCTGCGCATCGAGGACGCCCTCGCGGAGCTGCCCGGCGTCACGCTGTGGTCACGGGCGGCGCACCGCACGCCGACGCTGCTGCTCACCTTCGCCGACCGGGCGGCCGCCGACGTCACCCGGGAGCTCGCCGCGCGCGGGGTCAACGCGCCGTCGGGCAGCTTCTACGCGATCGAGGTGTCCCGGCGGCTCGGCCTCGGCGACACCGGTGGCCTGCGGGTGGGGCTCGCGCCCTACACCGACGACGCCGACGTCGACCGGCTGCTCGACGGCCTGCGCGCCGCGGTGGGCCGGGCATAGGAAGCTTCACGCACGTATCGCGTACCAGAACGTGCGGATAGCCTCCAATGCCTCGTCAGTGCCTCGTCAGCGCAGGCCGGGGAAGCCCTCCGCGAGCTGGCCGAACGCCGTCCGCAGCGCGTCGGCGAGCGAGGGCGCGGCGCCGGACAGCCACGCCTCGAACGCCGTCGTCGCCGCCGCCCGGGTGGCCGTGGCGACCAGCCTCGGCACCAGCGCCGTCGGCTGCTCCCCGCAGCGCCGGGCCACGTAGCCGGCCACCACCCGGTCGACGTCGGCGTAGCGCAGCTGCGAGTGGGCCTGCAGCGCCGGCTCGGTGAGGATCAGCCGCATCCGCTGGCGCAGCACCGGGAGGTCCTCGGGCGCGTAGTCGTTGACCTCGACGTAGGCGCCGAGCACGGCGGTCAGCACCGGCACGTCGTCGCCGGAGTGCTCGAGCAGGGTGGCCAGGCGGTCGACGTGGCCGTCGAAGTCGCCCCAGACGGCGTCGGCCTTGCTGCCCACGGTGCGGAAGAACGTGCGCCGGCTGGTGCCCGCGGCGGCCGCGATCTCCTCGATCGTCACCTGCTCGAACCCCGCGGCGGTGAACAGCTCGAGGGCCGCCTGCTCGATCCGCGCCCGGGTGTCCTCGCGGAGGTCGGCGCGCAGCACGTCGGTCACCGGCACATCTTGGCCCGTTCCGGCCGGCCGGGAGCCGCCGGTGTGGCCCCGCTCACCCACACGGTTGCCCGTGGCACTCGGTGCCTCTAGCGTCCTCCGCATCCCCCGACCCACCTGATCCGGAGGTCCGCATGCCCGAGACGACCCAGACCGAGACCCAGGACGGAGCCGCGCAGGCCACCGCCGTCGAGACGGGAGCCGAGGAGGCGCTGGTCGAGGAGTCCCTCGTCGAGGAGGTCTCCATCGACGGCATGTGCGGCGTCTACTGAGCCGACCGTGACGACCCCGACCGCTCCGGCCGCGGACCTCTTCGACCCCGATCTGCCCTGGCGTCGCGCCCGGTCGGTGGCGCTGCGGCCGGAGCCGTTCGGGGCGCTGGTCTACCACTTCGGCAACCGCAAGCTGTCGTTCCTGAAGTCGAAGACGCTGGTCACCGTCGTGGAGACGCTGGCCGACCACCCCAGCGCCACCGCGACCCTGGTCGCGTGCGGCGTCCCCGAGGCCCAGCGGCCCGCGTACGTGACGGCGCTGGCCGACCTCGCCCGCTCCCAGATGATCGAACGCCGTCCCGAAGAGGTGCGCGCATGACCGCCGTCCTGCCGAGCCGACCCGCCGCCCCGGAGCGCCCCACCGGCGGCCGCCTGGTCGACCAGTTCGAGTACGGCCTCGACGCCCCCATCTGTCTCACCTGGGAGCTCACCTACGCCTGCAACCTGGCGTGCGTGCACTGCCTGTCCTCCTCGGGCCGGCGCGACCCCCGCGAGCTGACCACCGCCGAGGCCGAGGGCGTCATCGACGAGCTGCAGCGGATGCAGGTCTTCTACGTCAACGTCGGCGGCGGCGAGCCCACCGTGCGCCCGGACTTCTGGCACCTGCTCGACTACGCCATCGGCCACGACGTCGGCGTCAAGTTCTCCACCAACGGCGTGAAGCTGGACCGGGCGCGCGCCGAGCAGCTGGCTGCCACCGACTACGTCGACGTGCAGATCTCCCTCGACGGCGCCACCGCCGAGGTCAACGACCGGGTCCGCGGCACCGGGTCGTTCGCCACCGCCACGAAGGCCCTGGAGAACCTGGCCGAGGCGGGGATGAAGGACTTCAAGGTCTCCGTCGTCGTCACCCGGGAGAACGTCTCCCAGCTCGACGACTTCCGGGCCCTGACCGACCGCTACGGCGCCCAGCTGCGGATCACCCGCTTCCGACCGTCGGGCCGCGGCGCCGACGTGTGGGACCAGCTGCACCCGACCCAGGCCCAGCAGCGCGAGCTCTACGCCTGGCTGCTGGCCAACGGCGACCGGGTGCTCACCGGCGACTCGTTCTTCCACCTGTCGGCCTACGGGCAGGCGCTGCCGGGCCTGAACCTGTGCGGCGCCGGGCGGGTGGTCTGCCTGATCGACCCGGTCGGCGACGTCTACGCCTGCCCCTTCGCCATCCACGAGCAGTTCCTCGCCGGCAACGTCCGCAGCGAGGGCGGCTTCCAGCGGGTCTGGCAGCAGAGCGAGCTGTTCGCCGAGCTGCGCAGCCCGCAGACCGGCGGCGCCTGCACGAAGTGCGCGCACTTCGACGCCTGCCGGGGCGGTTGCATGGCGGCCAAGTTCTTCACCGGCCTGCCGCTGGACGGCCCCGACCCGGAGTGCGTGCAGGGCTACGGCGAGACCGCGCTGGCCGCCCGCGACCTCGACCTGGTCAAGCCCAAGAGCCACCTCGACCACTCGCACACCGGCCCGGTCCGCGGCCAGCCGACGCTGCTCGGCATGCCCGCGATCCCGGCTGCGTCCACACCCGCACCGCCCGCCCGGATCTGCGACGAGTCGCCGCTGGCGGGCCTGCAGCTCGGCTGAGGGCTCAGCGGGTCGGGGCCACCCCCGCGGGCCCCGGGCCGTCGGGCAGCAGCCCGGGGGCCAGGTCCGCGAGGGTCATGGTCAGCAGCAGGGCGACGAGCACGGCGACGGTGAGCACGGGTCCTCCTCGGGGTCCGGTGCCCCTCCGGAGCGCCCGCGACGGGGGACACGGGCGCTCCGGAGGAGGCACGACCGAGGATCGACGCGGCCGCTGACCGCCGCCCGTGCGCCGCCTGGGAGTCGGCTGGACGACCCCGGCCGAGCCCGTGCGCCGTCCGTGAGGCTGACGTCGGTGTCATTGCCCGGCCCGGCGGACTCCGCCTAGGTTGACACGTGCGTCACGGGGGCTCAGCGCACCGCCGAGCAGGGAGTCCACATGGGAAGACTCGACGGCAAGGTCGCTCTCGTCACGGGTGCGGCCCGCGGCCAGGGCCGCAGCCCCGCACTCCGGCTGGCACAGGAGGGCGCCGACGTCATCGCCGTCGACCGGTGCGCCGACATGCCGACCGTCGGCTACCCACTGGCCACCCAGGAGGACCTCGCCGAGACCGTCCGGCAGGTCGAGGCCCTCGACCGGCGGATCGTCGCCCGGGTCGCCGACGTCCGGGACACCGCCGCGCTGGGGACGGCCGTCGACGAGGGCGTCGCCGAGCTCGGCCGCCTCGACATCGTGCTGGCCAACGCGGGCATCGCCAGCTTCGCGCCGGTGGAGGACCTCACCGACGAGATGTGGGACGAGATGATCGACGTCAACCTCACCGGTGTCTTCAAGACGGTGCGCGCAGCCGTCCCGCACCTGCGGGCGCACGGCCAGGGCGGCGCGATCGTGCTCACGAGCTCCACCGCCGGCATCAAGGGCCTGGGCAACCTCGCCCACTACGTCGCCGCCAAGCACGGCGTCGTCGGGCTGGTGAAGACGCTGGCCAACGAGCTGGCGCCGGACATGATCCGGGTCAACTCGGTGCACCCGACGTCGGTGAGCACCGACATGATCCACAACCGCAAGACCTACGGGAACTTCGTCCCCGACAAGGCCGAGGACGAGGTGACCCGGGACGACGTCGCCCCGATGTTCCAGGGGCTCAACGCGCTGCCGGTGCCGTGGGTCGAGTCGGCCGACATCAGCAACGCGATCCTCTGGCTGGTCAGCGACGACGCCCGGTACGTCACCGGCGTCCAGCTCCCGGTCGACGCCGGGTCGGTGATCAAGTAGTGGCCGGCCGCGTCGAGGGCAGGGTCGCCTTCATCACCGGAGCCGCCCGCAGCCAGGGCCGCAGCCACGCGCTGCGGCTCGCGCAGGAGGGCGCCGACGTCATCGCCGTCGACCTCTGCGGGCCGGTGGACTCGATCGGGATGTACCCGCCGGCCACCGAGGAGGACCTCGCCGAGACCGTCCGCCAGGTCGAGGCGCTCGACCGGCGGATCGTGGCGGCGAAGGCCGACGTCCGCGACCCGGCGGCGCTGCGCGCGGCGGTCGACGACGGTGTCGCCCAGCTCGGCCGGCTCGACATCGTGCTGGCCAACGCCGGCGTCTTCGAGATCAAGCCCGCGCTCGAACTCACCGACGGCGACTGGCAGGAGATGATCGACATCAACCTGACCGGCGTCTGGAACACCTGCCGGGTCGCGCTGCCACACCTCATCGAGGGCGGCGGCGGGTCGATCGTCATCACCAGCTCGACCGCCGGCATCAAGGGGACGGCGAACACGATCCACTACACGGCGGCCAAGCACGGCGTCGTCGGGATCATGCGGACGCTGGCCAACGAGTTCGGCAAGCAGTCCATCCGGGTCAACACGGTGCACCCCACCGGCGTGGACACCGTGATGATCCAGAACGAGAAGACGTGGGGACTGTTCACGCCCGACGACCCGGAGCCGACGCGGGAGAAGTTCGCCGAGCTGTTCGAGACGCTGCACCCGCTGCCGGTGCCCTACGTCGACCCGGTCGACATCTCCAACGCCGTGCTGTTCCTCGTCTCCGACGAGGCGCGCTACGTCACCGGGGCGATGCTGCCGGTCGACGCCGGCTACACGATCCGCTGACCGCGGGTGCGGCGGCCGCCCGGCCGCCGCACCCGTCCTGCGTCAGGGCAGGTCGACGACGTCCTTGTCGCCGGTGTCGGGCTGGCTGCCCGTGGCCTTGGCCTTGACGAAGCTCAGCGCCGTCGCCAGCCGGTTGCCGGGGGAGTCCCAGTACTCGGCGGTGTCCCCGTGGACCTTGACCAGGACGACCGACGGGTCCTCCGGGCCCTGCGGCAGCCAGGCCTCGACGCCCTTGTTCCACAGCTCCTTCTTCTTCGCCACGTCCGCGGTGACCTGCGCGGTACCGGTCAGCGAGATCCAGCTGCCGCCGGAGCCGGCGCCCACGTTGACCTGCGGCGAGGAGGCGATGTGGGTCAGCCAGGGGGCGTCCTGCTCGGCGAAGAACCAGAGGTCGCCGTCGAACTCGACCTCCTGCAGGGCCATCGGGCGGCTGGTCAGCCGGCCGTCGGGCATGGTCGTGGTGAGGAAGCCGAGCCGCTGGTCCTTGAGCAGCTCGGCGACCTTGCGGATGGCGTCCGGGGAGTCGGTGGTCATGCTCCTGCCCTTCCCCGGATCCGGGCGCTGACACCGGCCCGCGGGCATGTCGGGAGGGGAACCGTTCCGTGAACACCCCGGCTCGGTGGAATGCCCCGGCGCCGAGCCGCCTTCGCCCCTGTCGTGACGACGACCCAGGACCGGCCGGCCGCCTCCGCGGCTCCCGGCACGGCGAACCGGCCCGGGACGGCACGCACCGCCCTCACGCTCGGGGCCTTCGTGGCCCTCGGCCCGCTCACGGTGGACATGTACCTGCCGGCGCTGCCGGCCGTCGCCGACGACCTGCGCACCTCCTCGGCCACCGTGCAGCTGACCCTCACCGGCACGCTCGTCGGGCTCGCGCTCGGCCAGCTGGTGCTGGGGCCGCTGTCGGACGCGCTGGGCCGCAAGCGGCCGCTGATCGCGGGCACGGCGCTGCACGTCGTCGCCTCGCTGCTGGTGCTCGTCGCGCCGTCGATCGAGGTGCTCGGCCTGCTGCGCTTCCTGCAGGGCATGGGGACGGCGGCCGGCGCGGTGATCGCCCTCGCCGTCGTGCGCGACCTGTTCCAGGGCCGCGCCGCGGCGACCATGCTCTCCCGGCTGTTCCTCGTGCTCGGGGCGGCGCCGGTGCTCGCGCCCACGGTGGGCGGGGAGGTGCTGCGCTTCACCTCCTGGCGCGGGGTCTTCCTGATCCTCGGGCTCTACGGCATCGGCCTGCTCCTCCTCGGCAGGTACGCCGTCCGGGAGACGCTGCCGCCGGAGCGGCGGCGCAGCAGCGGGTTCACGGGCACCCTTCGCAGCTACCGCGGCCTGCTCCGCGACCGCGCCTACGTCGGCCTCGTGCTGGTGGCCGGCCTGACCATGGCCGGGCTGTTCAGCTACGTCTCCGGCTCCTCCTTCGTCTTCCAGGACGAGTTCGGCCTCGACGAGCAGCAGTTCGGCCTGCTGTTCGGCGCCGGCGCCTTCTGGCTGATCGCTGCCACCCAGCTCAACCCGGTGGTGCTGCGCTGGTTCTCGCCCGCGCAGGTCCTGGTCACCGGTGTGGCCGGCGGTGCCCTGGCCGGCGCCGTCCTGGTCGTGCTGGCCGCCACCGGCACCGGCGGCCTGTGGGCCATCGTGCTGCCGCTGTGGGCGGTCCTGGCCGCGTGCGGGCTCGCCCTGCCCAACGCCCCGGCGCTGGCGCTGAGCCGGCACGGGGAGGCCGCCGGCACCGCCGCGGCGCTGCTCGGCGCGGTGCAGTTCGGCGTCGGCGCCGTCGTGGCCCCGCTGGTCGGCGTGCTCGGCAACGACGCCGTCGCGATGGGCGTCGTCGTGGTGGCCGCGCTGGTGCTCGCCATGGCCGTGCTGCTCGCCGTCGTCCGGCCCTGGCAGCTGCCCGTGGAGGCCGACGCCCCCGCCCAGGCCGGATAGTGCCCGACCTGGCCGGCGCCGTCTGGCCGGAGCTCCCCGAGCGGCCGCTGCTCGTCGTCCCCCTCGGGTCGGTGGAGCAGCACGGGCACCACCTGCCGCTGGCCACCGACACCGTCGTCGCGGAGGCCGTGGCGCGGGCGGCGGGCCTCGACGGCGTGCTGGCCCCGGCCGTCCCGTACGGCGCCAGCGGCGAGCACGAGGGCTTCCCGGGCACCGTGTCGATCGGCACGGAGGCGCTGGCCGCGCTGCTGGTCGAGTACGGCCGCTCCGCCTGCCGCTGGGCCGGTCGGCTGCTCGTCGTCAACGGCCACGGCGGCAACCTCGACGCCCTGCGCCGCGCCGTCCCGTTGCTGCGCGCCGAGGGCCGCGACGCCGCCTGGTTCCCCTGCGCCGTCCCCGGCGGCGACGCGCACGCCGGGCGCACCGAGACCTCGCTGCTGTCGCACGTGGAACCGGCGGCGGTGCGGACCGACCGGTCCGTCCCGGGCGTGACGACGCCGGTCGCCGAGCTGCTGCCCCGCCTGCGCGCCGAGGGCGTGCGCGCCGTCAGCCCCACCGGCGTGCTGGGCGACCCCGCCGGCGCCACGGCGGACGAGGGGGCGCGGCTGCTCGCGGGGATGGCCGCGCGGCTGGCGGCCGCCGCCGCCCGCTGGGACGTGGGGGACGACGGCCGGCTGGGCTGAGCGGGCCGCCCGGCGCCCGGGACGTCAGGATGACCGGCGACACCGACCGGGGAGGAGGGCCGAGTGGCCCAGCGGCAGGACACGGGGACCGGCACGGCGGCGCCGCGGGTCGCCGTCGAGACCAACGGCATCAACGTCATCGCCGAGGAGGAGCGCCACGGCGCCCCGCGGTCGCTGTTCTGGCCGTGGTTCGGCGCGAACGTCAGCGTCCTGGGCCTGGCCTACGGCTCGTTCCTGCTCGGCTTCGGCATCTCCGCGGCCCAGGCGCTGGTGGCCGGCGTCGTGGGCATCGTCGTGTCGTTCCTGCTCTGCGGGCTCGTGGCGATCGCCGGCAAGCGCGGCTCGGCGCCCACCCTGGTGCTCAGCCGCGCGCCGTTCGGTGTGCACGGCAACCGGGTGCCCGCGGTCCTGTCGTGGGTGCTGACCGTCGGCTGGGAGACCGTGCTGGTCTCGCTGGCGACGCTCGCCACCGCGACCGTCTTCATAGAGCTGGGCTGGAGCGGCGGCACGGCGACCCAGGCGGTGGCGCTGGTCGTCGTCGCGCTGCTCGTGGTGGCCGGCGGGGTGCTCGGCTTCGACGCGATCATGCGCATGCAGCGGGTGATCACCGTGGTCAGCGGCGTGCTCACCGTCGTCTACGTGGCGCTGGTGGCCGGCGAGGTCGACTGGTCGGCGGTGGGCGCGGCGCCCGCGGGGTCGACGGCGGCCGTCGTCGGCGCGCTGGTGCTGGCGATGACCGGCTACGGCTTCGGCTGGGTGAACGCCGCCGCCGACTACTCCCGCTACCTGCCGCGCGCGGCGTCTCCCCGCGGCGTCGTCGGCTGGACGACGCTCGGCGGGGCGCTCGCGCCGGTGCTGCTGCTGGCCACCGGCCTGCTGCTCGCCGCGTCGGACCCGGAGCTCTCGGCGGCCGTCGGCGGCGACCCGATCGGCGCGCTGGCCTCGCTCCTGCCGACCTGGTTCCTCGTGCCGTTCGTCGTCGTCGCCGTCCTCGGCCTGGTCGGCGGCGCGCTGCTGGACATCTACTCGTCCGGCCTGTCGCTGCTGGCCGCCGGCGTGCGGGTGCCCCGGCCGGTCGCCGCGGGCATCGACGGCACGCTCATGGTGCTCGGCGCGATCTGGGTGGTGTTCCTCGCCGACGCGAGCTTCTCCGTCCAGTTCCAGGGCTTCCTCATCACCCTGGGCGTGCCGGTCGCGGCCTGGTGCGGCGTCTTCCTGGGCGACCTGGCGCTGCGCCGCGGCGACTACTCCGACGCCGACCTCTACGACGCCCGCGGGCGCTACGGCGCGGCGCCGGCGGTCCCGCTGCTGCTCCTGGCGGCGGGCACCGTGCTCGGCTGGGGCCTGGTGACCAACGGCGCTGCGGGGTGGCTGACCTGGCAGGGCTACCTGTTCGGCCCGCTGGGTCTCGGCGGCCGCGAGGGCGCCTGGGCCTTCGCCAACCTCGGCGTCCTGGCCGCCTTCGCCGTCGGCTTGCTCGGCGCGCTCGGCCTGCGGCGCGGGGCCGTGGAACGGCAGGAGGCCGCCCCGGCGGTGCCGGGACGGCCTCCTGCGAACTGAGCGGCTCAGTCCTGCAGCGGCTCGGCGAACAGCGGGACGGCGTTCTCGAGCGCGTACTGCTGGCCCAGGGCCGAGCCGCTGGAGAAGGCGTTGACCAGCGTCTCGTCCTCCAGGACGACGGCGTTGCCCTGCTGCACCGAGCCCAGCGTCTGCCACAGCGGGTTCGACGTGATCTGCGCCGGGTCGACGAAGATCGGGAAGGCGACGGTCAGCGGCGCGTCGAGCAGCGACACCTGCTCCTCGGACACCGGGACGAAGAAGCTGTCGGTGGCGAGGTCCTGGATGGCCTGCTTGTTGGTGAAGCCGAGCGCCTCCATGAAGTCGACGCGGGTGTCGCCGCGGACGTAGGCGCCGAAGCCCTCGGAGGTGTAGGCGCCGACGGCGACCTCGGTGCCGTCGAACTCCGGGTGCTCGGCGGCGGCGTCGGCGAACGCCTGCTCGACCTCGCCCTGCAGCTGCTCGGCCTCCTCGGTGCAGCCCAGCGCCTGGCCGACCAGCTCGAGCTGCTGCTGCCAGGTGGTCTGGTAGGCGTCGACGCCCTCGGGCGCGCCGACGGTCGGGGCGATCGCGGACAGCGAGTCGTAGCGCTCCTGCGTGCCGTCGGAGCGGGTGTCGAGGATGAGGTCGGGCTCGAGCGCCGCGATGGCCTCCAGGCTGGGCTCCAGCGTCTCGATGATCTCCGGCGCCTCGTCGTAGAGCCCCTCGGCCCACGGGCCCACGCCCTCGCCGCCGAAGCCCAGCCAGTCGCTCGCGCCGACCGGCTGCACGCCCAGGGACAGCGCCGTCTCGGCGTCGGACCAGCCCAGGGCGACGACGCGCTGCGGCGCCTCGGCGATCTCCACGTCGCCGAAGGCGGTGCTCACGGTGACGGGGAAGGCGCCGGCCCCGCCCCCGCCCGACGAGGGGGCCGACGACCCCGCCGACGAGCCGCCGTCGTCGGAGCCGCAGGCGGCCAGCGACGCGGCGGTGGTCAGGGCGGCCGCCAGCAGGGCGGCCCGCCGGGACAGGGCGTGGGGCATCGCGGTACTCCTCGGTAGGAAGGAAGGGCAGCCTAACCTGACCCGTCCCCGCCGGACCGGCCGGGCGGCGCGGCTGGTTAGGGTCCGGCCGTGGCAGATCTCTCCGGCTGGCTGGTCGTCGTCGACCTCCAGCGGGTCTTCGGCGACCCGGACTCCCCGTGGACGGCACCGCGCTTCGAGGAGGTCCGCCCGCGCATCCGGCGGCTGGTCGCGGCCTTCGGCGAGCGCGTCGTGTTCACCCGGTTCGTGGCGCCGGCCCGGCCGCAGGGCGCGTGGGCCGCCTACTACGACCGGTACCCCTTCGCGCTGCAGCCGCCCGACGCGCCGCTGTACGAGCTGGTCGAGGACCCGGGTGCGGCGCTCGTGCGGACGGCGACCACCTTCGGCAAGTGGGGCCCCGAGCTCGCCGAGGTCGTCGGCGGCGGGCCGCTGACCGTCGCGGGCGTGGCCACCGACTGCTGTGTGGTCTCGACCGTGCTGCCCGCCGCCGACGCCGGCGTCCCGGTCCGGGTGGTCACCGACGCGTGCGCCGGCTCCTCCGACGACGAGCACGAGCGCGCCCTGCACCTGATGGACCTCTACGCCCCGCTCATGGAGCTCACCACCACGGCCGACCTCCTGGGCCGGTGACCCCGGCCCTCCCCGCGCCGCCGGACGCCCGGCTGCCCGACGGGTACGCCGTCCGCCTCGCCCCCGGCACCCGGCCGGTGGAGGACGGGACGGCGCTGCTCGGCGGCTCGCCGCTGCGCCTGCTGCGGCTCTCCCCGGCCGCCCGGCGCCTGCTCGACGGCGACCGGCTGACCGTGGCGGACGCGCGGACCGCGGCGCTCGCGGCCCGGCTGCTCGACGCCGGCGTCGCGGTGCCCGAGCCCGCCGGCCCGGCGCCCGGCCCGGACGACGTCACCGTGGTCGTCCCGGTGCGCGACCGCCCCGACGGCGCCGCCCGGCTGCTCGCCGCGCTGCGGGCCGACCCTCCCACCGCCGGGGTGCGGGTGCTCGTCGTCGACGACGGCTCGGCCGACCCCGCCGCCCTCGCCGCCGCCCTCGCCGCCGCCCTGCCCCCTGGAGCCGCGGGCGCCGAGGTGCTGCGGCACGCGCGCTCGCGCGGCCCGGCGGCGGCCCGCGACACCGGCCTGCGCGCCGCGGCCACCGCGGCCGTGGCGTTCCTCGACTCCGACGTCGTCCCGGTCCCCGGCTGGCTCGACGTGCTGCTCCCGCACCTCGCCGACCCGCGGCTGGCCCTCGTCGCCCCCCGCGTCACCGCCCTGCCGCCCGGGCGCCCCGGATGGCTGAGCGCCTACGAGACCGCGGTCAGCGCGCTCGACATGGGCCCGGTGCCCGGCCCGGTCGCGCCGCTGACCGGCCTGTCCTACCTGCCGAGCGCGGCGCTGCTGGCCCGGCGGACGGCGCTCGGCGACGGCTTCGACGAGCGGATGCGCGTGGCCGAGGACGTCGACCTGGTGTGGCGGCTGACCGCGGCCGGGTGGCGGGTGCGCTACGAGCCGGCCGCGCGGGTGGCGCACGAGCACCCGGCCGCGACGGGTGCGTGGCTGCGCCGCCGCGCGCTCTACGGCACCGGGGCCGCGCCGCTGGCCGCCCGGCACGGCGCGCTCGTGGCCCCCGTGGTCATCAGCCCGTGGTCGGCCGCGGCGCTCGGGCTGGCCCTGGCCGGGCGGGGCGGCAGGGTCGCCGCGGCCGGCGTCCTCGGCGTCGCCACGGCCCGCCTGGCGCACCGGCTGGCGCCGGCCGGGGGACGCCCGCCGTACGGCCGGGCCGCCGGGCTGGTGCTCCGCGGCACCGCCGCCGGCGCCCGCACGCTCGCCCGGTCGGCCACCCGCCACCACTGGCCGCTCACCGTCGCGGCCGCCGCCGTCTCCCGCCGCGCCCGCCGGGCGGCCGTGGCCGTCGCCGCGGCCGACGCCGTCCTGGGGTGGTGGCCGCACCGCGGGCAGGTGGGCCTGCCGCGCTTCGCCGCCGCCCGCCGGCTGGAGGACGTGGCCTACGGCGCGGGGCTGTGGGCCGGCGCGCTGCGGGCCCGCGACCCCCGGTGCCTGCTGCCCGTCCGCCCACCGGCCGCCTGACCTGCGGCGGGACCCCCGCGGCGGTCCCCTGGCGCGGGAGGTGCGATCCGGGTCACCATGGGCGCACCATGTCCCTCAGCCCCGGGAGCGTGCCGTGACCGCCGTCAGCCCGTGGCTCGCGTTGCCCGAGGGGCGGCCGTCGCCGGCGCACACCCGCCGGCTGCGGGCCGCGCACGAGACGCTGGTGACCCGCGGCGCCCCGCCGCCCCGGTCGGCCGTGCGCGAGATGGTGTGGGACTCCTGGCGGCGCAGCCTGGGCAGCGGCGTCGACCCCGACGGCCAGCACCCGCCGGTCGACCTGCTCGACGACGACCTGGCCGCCTACCGCGCCGCCCACCCGCTCGCGCCGGTGCTGCCGGTGATCCGCCGGCTGCTCGTCGAGGACGCCGAGGCCGACCGCATGATCGTCGCGGTCACCGACGCCGAGGGCCGGATGCTGTGGGTGGAGGGCGACCGGCGGCTGCGCACCCTGGCCGAGGGCATGCACTTCGTCGCCGGCGCCCGCTGGTCGGAGGAGGTGGCCGGCACCAACGCCCCCGGGACGGCGCTGGCGCTGGACCACCCGGTGCAGATCTACGGCAGCGAGCACTACCGCCGTCCCGTGCAGCCGTGGAGCTGCTCGGCCGCGCCCGTGCACCACCCGGTCACCGGCGTCCTGCTCGGCGCCATCGACGTCACCGGCGGCGACCACGTGGCCAGCCCGCACGTGCTCACCCTCGTGCGCGCCACGGTGGCCGCCGTCGAGTCCGAGCTGCGCTGGCTGCACCGCGAGGAGGAGGCCCGGGGGCCGGCCCGGCCGGCACCCGTCCGGGCCGCCGCGCCGCTGCTGGAGGTGCTCGGCCGCGAGCGGGCCCGCCTGACGACGCCGCGCGGGCCGCTGGAGCTCTCGCTGCGCCACTCCGAGCTGCTCCTGCTGCTGGCCGAGGCCGCCGCCGCGGGGGAGGGGCGCACCACCGAGCAGCTGGCCGCCGAGTGCCACGCCACCGACACCGCCGCGGTCACCGTCCGCGCCGAGCTGTCCCGGCTGCGCCGCCTCGTGGGCGCCGACCTCGTCGGGTCCCGCCCCTACCGGCTGCTCGGGCCGCTGGAGACCGACCTGGACCGGGTGCGCGCCCTGCTCGACCGGGGCGCGGTGGGCGCCGCCCTCGACCGCTACCCCGGGCCGGTGCTGCCGCGCTCGTGCGCGCCGGGCGTCGTCGCGGCCCGCCGCCGCACGGCCGCCGCGCTGCGGTCCGCCGTGCTGCGCAGCCGCCGTCCCGAGCTGCTGCTGCGGTGGACGGCGCTGCCCGAGGCCCGCGACGACGTGGCCGTCTGGCAGGCCTGCCTCGAGGCGCTGCCGGCCGGCTCGCCCCGCCGCGGCGCGGTCGCCGGCCACCTCCTCTCCCTGCGGCGCGGCGCCCGGGGCTGATCCGGACGCGCCGGTGCGGGAATGCCGCCCGGCGACGCGGACTTGGCACGGCTACGTGAGTGCCCGCGCCGCCGCCCCGCCCGCCCCCGTCCGTCCCGTCACGCTGGCCACCCCCCGGGTGGCCGTGGCGCTGGTCGCCCTGGCGCTCGGCGGCTTCGCCATCGGCACCACCGAGTTCGTCACGATGGGCCTGCTGCCCGACATCGCCTCCGGCGTCGGGGTGAGCATCCCGGCCGCCGGGCACGTCATCTCCGCCTACGCCCTCGGCGTCGTCGTCGGCGCCCCGGTGCTGGCCGCGCTCGGCGCCCGCCTGCCCCGCCGGGCGCTGCTCGTCGGGCTCATGGCCGCCTTCCTGGTCGGCAACGCGCTCAGCGCCCTCGCCCCCGGCAACACCACGCTGCTGCTCGCCCGCTTCGTCAGCGGCCTGCCGCACGGCGCGTACTTCGGCGTCGCCTCGCTCGTCGCCGCCTCGCTGGTCGGCGCCGAGCTGCGCGGCCGCGCGGTGAGCACCGTGATGCTCGGCCTCGCGGTGGCCAACGTGGCCGGCGTGCCCGCCGCCACCTGGCTCGGCCAGACGCTCGGCTGGCGCTCGGCCTACTGGGCCGTCGTCGTCCTGGCCGTGCTGACCGTGGCCGCCGTGCTCGCCGTCGTCCCCTCCCGCCCCGGCGACCGCGACGCCACCGTGCGCGCCGAGCTCGGCGCGCTGCGCCGGCCGCAGGTGCTGCTCACCCTCGCGGTGGGCACCGTCGGGTTCGGCGGCATGTTCGCCGTCTACAGCTACGTCGCGCCGCTGGCCACCGAGGTGACCGGCCTGTCCCGCGGCACCGTGCCGTGGGTGCTGTTCGCCTTCGGCGTCGGCGGCGTGATCGGCACCGCGCTCGGCGGGCGGCTCGCCGACCTGGCGCTGTTCCGGTCGCTGGTGGGCACGCTGGTCGCCCTCGCCGTGCTGCTCCTGCTGGTCGGCCCGGCCGCCGGCTCCGGCCCCACCCTGCTGGCCGGCATCTTCCTGCTCGCCGTCGCCGCCTCCACGCTGGTCGTCTGCCTGCAGCTGCGGCTCATGGAGGTCGCCGGCGAGGCGCAGATGCTCGGCGCCGCGCTGAACCACTCCGCGCTCAACGCCGCGAACGCGCTCGGCGCGTGGCTCGGCGGCGTCGTCATCGCCGCCGGGTACGGCTACACCGCGCCGAGCCTGGTGGGGGCGGGTCTGGCGGTCCTCGGCCTGGCCGCGCTGGCGGCCAGCGCGGTGCTCCGCCGGCGCGAGCTGCGCGCCCTCGTCGCCGCCTGAGGCGCTGCAACAGCGCTGCAACCTCTCTCCTGCGGGCTCCTGGTCCGCAAGACCTCCGCGGATGCGGGCCCTGAGAGTCGATGAGCCCGCATCCGCGGCTCCGCCGTTCCCCCCGTCAGAGGTAAGCGTGGCCTAAGTCACTCTCCCGTTGCCAGACTCCGCCGGAGAGCGCCCGGCGGGCCGGGCGCCACGCGCCCTGCAACGGAGCGGAGGATCCATGACACGGGTGAGCATGCGGGTCGACGGCGTCACGTACACGGACGAGGTCGAACCCCGGACGCTGCTGGTCCACCACCTGCGCGAGGCCCTGGGCAAGGTCGGGACGGTCGTCGGCTGCGACACCAGCAACTGCGGCGCCTGCACCGTCCACCTCGACGGGCAGGCGGTGAAGTCCTGCACCGTCCTCGCGGTCCAGGCTGACGGCGCCGAGGTCACCACCATCGAGGGCATCGCGGAGCCCGGAGGCGCCCTGCACCCGGTGCAGAAGGCGTTCCACGAGATGCACGGTCTCCAGTGCGGCTACTGCACGCCGGGGATGATCATGGCCTCGATCGACCTGCTGAAGGAGAACCCGGACCCGAGCGACGCCGAGGTCCGCGAGGGCATCGAGGGCAACCTCTGCCGCTGCACCGGCTACCAGAACATCGTCCGCGCGGTGCAGCAGGCCGCGGGCGAGATGAAGTCCTCCGCCACCCCCGCCGCCCCTGAGACCACCGGAGCGCAGGCATGACCCTCACCGAGGACCCGGCGACCACCGCCGTCGAGAAGGAGGTCGGCAAGGCGCGCCGCCGCAAGGAGGACGCCCGCCTGATCACGGGGCGCACCACCTGGACCGACAACATGGTCCTGCCCGGGATGCTGCACATGTCCGTGGTCCGCAGCCCCGTGGCCCACGGGAAGATCAGCAGCATCGACGTGAGCGCCGCGCAGGCCGCGCCGGGCGTCGTCGCCGTGTTCACCGGCCGCGACATCGCCGACGAGCAGGGCTCCATCCCCTGCGCCTGGCCGGTGACGCCGGACATGGTCAACCCCGGGCACCCCTCGCTCGCCGTCGACGAGGTCAACCACGTCGGCGAGGGCGTCGCGGTGATCATCGCC
This sequence comes from Geodermatophilus sp. FMUSA9-8, assembly GCF_037034165.1. Lineage (NCBI taxonomy): Bacteria > Bacillati > Actinomycetota > Actinomycetes > Geodermatophilales > Geodermatophilaceae > Geodermatophilus > Geodermatophilus sp. FMUSA9-8. The sequence goes on from NZ_JBAGKE010000006.1 coordinate 104,148, forward strand.
CGCTCGCGCGCGGCGGCCGCCGACGCGATCGAGCTGGTCGACGTCGACTACGAGCCGCTGCCGCCGGTCCTCGACATGGAGGAGGCGGTCAAGGCCGACGCCGACCTCTGCCACGACCACACGCAGTCCAACATCAGCTACCACTTCGTCTTCGACGCGGGGGAGGCCGGCACGGGCACCGACACCGAGCAGGCGTTCGCCGACGCCGAGGTCGTCGTCAGCCGGCGGTTCGTCAACCAGCGGCTGATCCCGGCGTTCATGGAGCCGCGCTCGGTCGTCGTCCAGCCCCAGGGCGACAACTACACGATGTGGTCGGCCACCCAGGTGCCGCACATCCTGCGCGTCATGCTCGCCTCGGTCACCGGCGTGCCCGAGCACAAGCTGCGCGTCATCGCCCCCGACGTCGGCGGCGGCTTCGGCGGCAAGCTGCAGGTCAACCCGGAGGAGGTCATCGCGCTGCTCGTGGCGCGGCGGCTCGGCAAGCCGGTCAAGTGGACCGAGACGCGCAGCGAGTCGCTGATGACCGCCCACCACGGCCGCGACCAGATCCAGTACGTCGACATCGCCAGCGACCGCGAGGGCAACGTCAAGGCCCTGCGGGTGCGGCTGCTCGCCGACATGGGCGCCTACCTGCGGCTGATCACCCCCGGCGTGCCGGCGCTCGGCGCCTTCATGTTCCCGGCGATCTACAAGTTCCCGGCCTACCGCTTCGAGTGCGACGGCGTCTTCACCAACAAGGTGCCCACCGACGCCTACCGCGGCGCCGGCCGGCCCGAGGCCACCTTCGCCATCGAGCGGATCATGGACGAGCTCGCCGTCGAGCTCGGCATGGACCCGCTGGAGCTGCGCCGGAAGAACTGGATCCAGGCCCAGGAGTTCCCGTTCACCACGGTGGCCGGCCTGGAGTACGACAGCGGCGACTACGAGACCGCCACCCAGCAGGCGCTCGAGCTGATCGGCTACGACGAGCTGCGCGAGGAGCAGCGCCGCCGCCGGGAGTCGAACGACCCGGTGCAGCTCGGCATCGGCTTCTCCACCTTCACCGAGATGTGCGGCCTGGCGCCCTCGCGGGTGCTCGGCTCGCTGTCCTTCGGCGCGGGCGGCTGGGAGCACGCGGCCATCCGGATGCTGCCGACGGGCAAGGTCGAGGTGGTCACCGGCTCGACCCCGCACGGGCAGGGCCACGAGACGGCGTGGAGCCAGCTGGTGGCCGACGCCCTCGGGGTGCCCTTCGAGGACGTCGAGGTGCTGCACGGCGACACCGCGATCGCCACCAAGGGCCTGGACACCTACGGCTCGCGCTCGCTGGTCGTCGGCGGGACCGCCGTGGTGAAGGCCGCGGAGAAGGTGGTCGCCAAGGCCCGCACGGTCGCCGCGCACCTGCTCGAGGCCAACGAGGACGACCTGGAGTTCGCGAACGGGAAGTTCTCCGTGCGCGGCACGCCGGGCGCCTCGCTCGGCATCCAGGAGATCGCGCTCGCCGTCTTCGCCGCGCACGACTACCCGGAGGGCATCGAGCCCTCGATCGACGCCGACGCGACGTTCGACCCGGTCAACTTCTCCTTCCCCCACGGCACGCACATCTGCGCCATGGAGGTCGACACCGACACCGGGTTCGTCAAGATCCGCAAGTACGCGTGCGTGGACGACGTCGGCACGATCGTCAACCCGCTGATCGTCGAGGGCCAGATCCACGGCGGGCTGGCCCAGGGCATCGCGCAGGCGCTGTACGAGGAGGCCGTCTACGACGCCGACGGCAACCTCACCACCGGCACCTTCGTCGACTACCTGGTCCCCTCGGCCGCCGACCTGCCGCACTTCGACACCGGCAACACGGTGCACGAGGCGCCGGGCAACCCGATCGGCGCCAAGGGCGTCGGCGAGGCGGGCTGCATCGCCAGCACGCCGGCGGTGGTCAACGCCGCGCTCGACGCCGTCCGGCACCTCGGCGTGAGCGACATCCGCATGCCGCTGACCCCCGAGCGGGTCTGGCGGGCCATCCACCAGGGCGGCGACGGCGGGGACCGGGCCGCGGCCGGCACCAACGCCTACGGCGGCGCCTCCACCGAGTCCACGACCGGTGTCTCGACCCCTGCTTCGTCCCTCGGAGGTGACCGGTGATCCCCGCCGCGTTCGAGTACGTCCGGCCGACCACCGTCGACGAGGCCGTCCAGGCGGTCGCGGAGGGCGGTGAGGACGTCAAGATCATGGCCGGCGGCCAGTCGCTCATCCCGGTCATGCGGCTGCGGCTGGCGGCGCCCGAGACCGTCGTCGACCTCGGCCGGGTGGCGGAGATGCGCGGCGTCCGCGACGAGGGCGACGCGCTGGTGATCGGCGCCATGACCACGCACGCGGAGGTGGTCACCGACCCGCTGATCGCCCGGCACGCGAAGCTGATCGCCGAGGCGACCGAGACGGTGGCCGACCGGCAGACCCGCCGGCGCGGGACCTTCGGCGGCGCGCTGGCGCACGCCGACCCGGCCGGCGACCTGCCCGCCGTGGCGCTCGCCCTCGACGCGCAGATGGTGATCGCCGGGCCCTCGGGACGGCGCACGGTGCCGGCGTCGGAGTTCTTCGTCGACTACCTCACCACCACCCTCGACGAGGGCGAGGTGCTCGTGGAGATCCGGGTACCGAAGCTCGCCGGCGACTGGGGCGTGCGGTACGAGAAGTTCAACCGGGTGGCGCAGGCGTGGTCGATCGTCGCGGTCGCCGCGGCGGTCCGGCGGGAGAACGGGCACATCGCCGAGGCGCGGATCGGGCTGACCAACATGGGCCCGACCCCGCTGCGGGCATCGGCCACCGAGGCCGCCCTCGCCGGTGCCGCGGCGTCGCCCGACGCGGTCGCGCAGGCAGCCCGCTCGGCGGCCGAGGGCACCAGCCCCAGCAGCGACCTCAACGCCCAGGCCGACTACCGCGAGCACCTCGCGCAGGTGCTCACTCGCCGGGCGGTCGCCACCGCCGCCGGGTTGTAGGTTGAAGGACCCCCTCACCCCCCGGCACTCGCAGGCTCGCACCGGGTCCCTGTGAGGGGGCCGTTCCATTCGGTCACCAGGCTCCGCACGTTCCCTCGGCCGGCCCGCCCACCCGGGCGGACCGGCCGAGGTCCGTTCCCACCCCCGGAGGTCGCACCGTGCAGCTGGAGAACTCCTTCACCGTCCCCGTCCCCGTCGACGAGGCCTGGCGGGTGCTCCTCGACATCGAGCGCATCGCCCCGTGCATGCCCGGCGCCGCCCTCGACTCGGTCACCGGTGACGACTTCACCGGCCGGGTGAAGGTCAAGCTGGGCCCGATCAACCTGACCTACCAGGGCAAGGCGTCGTTCGTGGAGAAGGACGAGGCCGCGCACCGGGCGGTCATCGACGCCCGCGGCAAGGACCAGCGCGGCAACGGCACCGCGGCGGCCACCATCACCGCGAAGCTGCTCGCCGAGGGCCAGGTCACCCGGGTCGACGTGCTCACCGATCTCAACATCACCGGCCGGCCCGCCCAGTTCGGCCGCGGGGTCATGACCGACGTCGGCAACAAGCTGCTCGGCCAGTTCGCCGACAAGCTCGCCGCCCAGCTCGGCGAGGGCGACGCCCAGGGCGACGCCGACCGGGCCGGGAGCGCCACCACGGGGGCCGTCGCGGGGGCCGCCGCGACCGCCACCGGGGTCGCGGAGGAGGTCGCCCAGTCGGTCGAGCAGACCCCGGGGGACAACGCCGTCGCCGAGGCCGTGCGCTCGGCCGGCACGAAGGCCCGCGAGGCCGCCGCGTCGGCCACCGACTCGCTGACGGCCGACGCCGACACCGTGGCGGCCAGCCCGCCCACCCGGCCGATCAGCCCCGTGGGCGCCACGGACACCTCGCCGGTGCCCGCGGTCGCCGACACCGCCCCGTCCTCGAGCGGGACGCCCGCCGCGCCGTCCGCCGGCCGGGCGCCCAGCGCGCCGCCGTCGGGCAACACGGCTCCTCCCGGCCGCCCGGCCACCGGCGCCCCGCCGCGGAGCACCCCGTCCGCCGCGCCCCGGCCGCAGCCGGCCGCCGAGCCCGAGCCGATCGACCTGCTGGAGGTCGCCGGCGGGGCCGCGATGGCGCGCTACGCGGCGCCCGGGGCCGCGGTCGCGGCAGTGCTGCTGCTCGTGGTGCTGGCGTTCCGGCGGCGCCACCGCTGAGGCCGCCGCGCGCCCAGTGGAGTTGATCATCGGCTCGTTGCCGCCGACACGCGCGGACACGCCGCGGCGAGCGGCAACCAGCCGATGATCAACTCCTGAGGGGCAGCTGCCCCAGCCAGGCGAGCGCCGCCGCGGCCACCGCGTCGGGGGCCTTCCCGAGCGAGTGGTCGCCCGGCACCGCGTGCACCGACGCCGCCGGCACGCCCGCCAGCGCGGCGGCGACCTCCTCCGGCCGGCCCATCGCGTCGGTCCCGCCCTGCACCACGGCGAGCGGCACGCCGGCCGCCCGCAGCTCGTCCGCGCGGCTGCGCTCGGGCCGGCCCGGCGGGTGCAGCGGGAAGGCCAGCGCCAGCACGCCGTCGGCACCGAGCGCCGCCGCGGTCCGGCAGGCCACCCGCGCACCCGCGCTGCGCCCGCCGACGACCAGCGGCCCGGTCAGCGCGCCGCCGGCGCGCAGCGCCTCGAGCACCGCTGTCCAGGCGACGTCGAGCTGCGGTGGTGCCGGCGCGATGCGCCTGCCGGCCACCCGCCACGGCTGGTCCACCCGCAGCACCCGCCAGCCGGCAGCGGACGCCGCGGCCGTGACGGCGAGCAGGTCGGGCCCGTCCGTCGCGCCCCCCGCACCGTGCCCCAGCACCAGCGTGCCGACGGCGGACCCCGGGCCCGCGGCGCGCACCGCGGCCGGGCCGAGCGGGGTGTCGACGAGGACCGGCGGGCTCACCGCGCGAGCAGCGCGTCGACCGCCCCGGCGAGGTCGGCGGCCACCACCGACGGGGCGGGCAGCGCCGGCGCCCAGACGCGCTCGGCGCGCGGGAACCAGGCGCCGGTCAGGCCCGCGCGCTCCGCGCCGTGGACGTCCCAGGCGTGCGCGGCCACCAGCGCCATGCGCGCGGGCGCCACCCCGCAGACGCCGGCCGCCCACACGTACGCCTCCCGGGACGGCTTCCACGCCTGCACCGTCTCGCTGGTCAGCGTGCGCTCCACCAGCGGCGTGATCCCGCCGCGCTCCAGCCCGGCCTCGGCCACGCCCGGCGAGCCGTGCGACAGCGTCACCACCCGCATCCCGGCCTCCGCGAGCCGCCGCAGCGCGGGCTCGACGTCGGGGTGCGGCGAGAGCGCCAGGAAGCGATCGGCGACGCGGCCGCGGTCGCGCTCGGAGAGGTCGGTCAGCTGCGCCAGGGCCGACTCGAAGGCCGCGCGGAAGGGCACCCGGAGCCCGGCGACCGTGGCCGCCGTGCCGGTGTGCAGCGTGCGGGCGAAGACCGTGGGCAGCAGGCCCTCGGGCTGCCCGTGCTCGACCAGCGCGGCGGCGACCGGCGCGAGGTCGAGCAGCGTCTCGTTGACGTCGAACGCGACGACGTCGGGCCGGGCGGTCACGCCGTCGTGCTGTCGCCGGCGTCCCCGGGGCGGCCGGGCTCGGTGCGGCCGGCGGTGGTCTGCCGGCGGCGGTGGTGGCGGATGTCCTGCACCCGCTTGTAGACCAGCCAGCCCACGCCCAGGACGACGACCGCGACGACGGCGTAGTCGAGGTAGTGCAGGTTCGCCTCGATGAAGTCGCGGGCCAGCCAGCCGAGGGTCACCAGCACGGTGTTCCAGATCAGGCTGCCGGCGGCGGAGTAGAGGACGAACTGGCCGAACGGCATGCGCACGACGCCCGCCGGCACGGAGATGAAGCTGCGCACGATCGGCACCATCCGGCCGAAGAAGACCGCCGACCGGCCGTGCCGCTCGAACCAGGCGAAGGTCTTGTCGACGTCGGCGGTCTCCACCAGCGGCAGCCGGTCGAGGAAGGCGTGGGAGCGGCGCGGGCCGAGCGCCCGGCCGACGTAGTAGAAGAAGATCGCGCCGAGGATCGAGCCGATCGTCGCGGCCCCCACCACCGCGACGAACGCCCACGGGCTGTCGATGAGCACGCCCGCCGCGCCCAGCACCGCCTCGCTGGGGATCGGCGGGATCACCGTCTCGAGCAGGATGCTGAAGCCCACGCCGATCGGGCCGAGCGAGTCCACGAGGGAGAGCAGCCAGGCGGTCAGCCCGCCCTGGTCGGTGGCCGCGGCGGCGAGGAACGACATGCGACCACGGTAGAGGGGCGCCCGGGGGGTCGCCCGGACGCTGCCGGACCACGGGGGCCGGTGGGGCTAGCGTTCCGCCATGCGCCAGCGACTCACCGCCCGGGCCGTGATCGTGGGGGACCGGGCCGGCACCGTCGTCCCGGACGCCGTCGTCGACGTCGAGGACGGCCGGATCGCGTGGGCCGGACCGGCCGCCGACGCCCCGCCGGCCGGCGACGCCGAGGTGGTCGCGCTGCCCGGTCTGCTGGTGCCCGGCCTGGTCAACAGCCACTCGCACGCGCCGATGGTGCTGTTCCGCGGGCAGGGCGAGGGGCTGCCGCTGGACCGCTGGCTGCGCGAGGTGATGTGGCCGCGCGAGGCCCGGCTGACCCCCGACGACGTCGAGGTGGCGATGACCGCGGCGTCGGCGGAGATGCTGCGCGGCGGGGTGACCACCAGCGTCGAGATGTACTTCGAGCCCGCGCGGATCGCCGCGGCGGTCGGCGCCACCGGCGCCCGGGCGGTGATTGCCGCGCCGATGGTGCCGCTGCCCGGCATGCCGCCGCTGGAGGAGCAGCTGGCCGCCGCGGTCGAGCTCGCGCGGGGGGTGCCCGACGACGGCAGCGTCGAGTACGGCCTCGGCCCGCACGCGGCCTACACCGTGCCGCTGCCCCTGCTGCGCCGCGCGGCCGAGCTCGCCCGCGAGCACGGGATGCTGCTGCACCTGCACGTGGCCGAGACCGCGACCGAGGGCGCCGACCTGCTCGCCGAGCACGGGCTGTCGGTGCCCGCGCTGCTGGCCGCCCACGACGTCCTCGGCGGCCGGGTGCTCGCCGCGCACTGCGTGCACATGGACGACGGCGACCTCGAGCTGTGGCGCGAGTACGACGTCGCCGTCGCGCACTGCCCGGCCAGCAACGCCAAGCTCGCCAGCGGCGTCGCGCGGCTGCGGGACATGCTCGACCGCGGCCTCCGGGTGGGCCTGGGCACCGACGGGCCGGCGTCGAACGACGGGCTGGACCTGCTCGCCGACGTGCGGCTGGCGGCCTCGCTGGCGCGGCTGCGCGAGCGGTCGGCCCTCGCGCTGACCGCGGCCGAGGCGTTCTGGCTGGCCACCGGCGGGGCCGCCGACGCGATCGGCCGGCCCGACCTCGGGCAGGTGGAGGCCGGGCGGCGCGCGGACCTGGTGCACGTCGACACCGGCGACCTCGGCTTCGAGCCGGTCGGCGACCCGGCCGACCTGCTCACCCACCTGGTCTGGTCGGGCGTCTCGCGGCAGGTGCGCGACGTGTGGGTGGGCGGGCGCCAGGTGGTCGCCGAGGGGGCGGTCACCACCGTCGACGCCGGCGCGCTGCGCGCCGAGGTTGCCGTCCGGGCGGCGCGCCTGGCCGGCTGACCCCGCACGATCAGGCCGCCTGGTCGTGCTGCGTCCTGGCTCACCGTCGGAGGTGGGCCAGGAGGCGCTGCGGTGAGCCAGGACCCGCGGAGGTGAGCCAGGACCCGCGGAGGTGAGCCAGGACCCGAGGGCGCCGGTCAGGCCTGCGGGGCGGGTCCCGTCCAGGCGTAGAGGTGGCCGTCGACGACGACGGTGACCCAGCCGTCGCACAGCAGCGCCGGCTCGCCGGTCAGGTCGGGCCAGGAGCCGCCGCCGTCCCACGGCATGCCGGGGTGCGCCAGCGGCGTGCACGACCCGGGCGCCGTCGTCCCGGCCGCGAGCGCCATGTCCGCGCGCACGCTGCCGTCGTCCTCGCCGTACGCGTCGCCCGGCCGGACGACGGTCACGCCGGTCCCGACGGAGCGCGTCCAGAACGGCACCGAGCCCTCGGGGGCGCGCGCCGCGTCGTCGCGGGAGGTCGTCTCCGTGTGCCCCTGCAGCTCGGCGAGCACCGCCCCGGCGCCGTGCACGCCCGCCGGCATCGCCACCAGCACCCCGGCCACCGCCGTCGCCGCCACCGCGACCGCCCCGCCGAGCACCGCTCCGACCGTTCCGCGCACCGCGGACCTCCTCCCGTTCGGCCACCGTCGTGGTGGCGGGACGAGCGTCGTCCGCGCAGGTCGCTGCGCGCGTCGGCCGCCGGGACGATCCGCGGGACCGCCCGCCGTCCGACCGGGGGAGGACCCGGGGAGCACCGGCGTGCGACGGCGGCTGGAGGACGGGCGCCCGCTCGGGTTGACTGCGCGGGCATGGCGGCGTCCCTGCGGGTCCTGACCATGAACGTCCTCGGCCCGGCCAACCCGGACTGGCGACGGCGCGGCGCGCTGACCGGGGAGACGCTGCGCCGGCTGGACGCCGACGTCGTCGCGCTGCAGGAGGTGCCGGTCGCGGGCGGCACGGTGGAGGAGCTCCTCGGGTCCGGCTACACCGTCACCCCGTTCTCGCGGGCGGCGGACGACGGCGTCGGCGGGGTGCTGGCCACCCGCGCGCCGCACCGGGTGGTCGAGGAGGTCGACCAGCGCCGCACCGAGCGGGCCCGCGACTTCGCCTGGTGCGCCACGCTCGTCGTCGAGGTGGACACCGCGGTGGGCCGCACCCTGGTCGCCCACCACAAGCCGAGCTGGCAGTTCGGCTACGAGGCCGAGCGGGAGCAGCAGGCCCTGGCCGCCGCGCGCACGCTGGAGCGGCTCGCCGGCACCGCCGACCACGTGGTGGTGCTCGGCGACTGCGACGCCACCCCCGACGCCGCGAGCATGCAGTTCTGGCGCGGCCGCCGGTCGCTCGACGGCACGAGCGTCTGCTACCAGGACGCCTGGGAGACGCTGCACCCCGGCGACCCCGGGCTCACCTTCGACGCGCGCAACCCGCTCGTGCGGGCCGGCGAGGTGGCCACCGCCGTCGGCCGGCGGATCGACTGGGTGCTGGTGCGCGCCGGCGTGCACGGGCCGACGCTGCAGGTCACCGCGTGCGCCCGGGTGCTCGACGAGCCCGTCGGCGGCGTGTGGGCGAGCGACCACTGCGGCGTCGTCGCCGACCTCGCCCTCCCGGACCACCCGCCGGGCACCTGGGCATCCTCAACCGGATGGTTGACAACGTAGGCGCGTAGTCCTACCTTCGTCTGCAACCACTTGGTTGAACGAGGAGGTCGAGGTGGCGGCAGATCCGCTCTCCCGGGTGTTCGCGGCGCTGGCCGACCCGACGCGGCGCGACATGGTCGCCCGGCTCGCGGTCGGTGACGCGACGGTCGGCGAGCTCGCCGCCCCCTACGACGTCACCGTGCAGGCGGTCTCCAAGCACCTGCGGGTGCTCGAGGACGCCGGCCTGGTGAGCCGGAGCCGGGAGGCGCAGCGCCGCCCGGTGCACCTGGAGGCGGAGGTGTTCGACCTGATGACGAAGTGGATCGAGCGCTACCGGCGGCAGGCCGAGGAGCGCTACCGCCGCCTCGACGACGTCCTCGCGGGCATGCCGGAGGACCCACCCCAGGAGAGGAACCCGTCATGACCACCAGCACGCGCGAGACGCGGATCGCCGCCGACCCCGACGTCCCGCTCATCCGCATCACCCGCGAGTTCGACGCCCCGCCGGCCAATGTGTTCCGGGCGCACACCGACCCGGAGCTGGTCGTGCAGTGGCTCGGCCCGCGCGGGCTGGAGATGCGCATCGACCACTACGACTGCCGCACCGGCGGGTCCTACCGCTACGTGCACAGCGACGCGAACGGCGAGTACGCCTTCCACGGCTCCTTCCACGAGGTCCGCCCCGACGAGCGGATCGTGCAGACCTTCACCTTCGAGGGCATGCCCGACGGCGTCGCGCTGGAGAAGCTCGTGCTGGAGGACCTCGGCGACGGCCGCACCCGGCTGACCTCGACGTCGCTGTGCGACTCCTTCGCCGACCGCGACGCGATGCTGGCCAGCGGCATGGAGGTCGGCGTCGTCCAGGGCTACGAGCGCCTCGACGAGGTGCTGGCGCGCTGAGCGGCCGGGCGCGGGGGCGCCGCGTCAGGCGCGCAGTGAGATCGTCTCCCCGCGCTGCACCACCCGCACCTCCCCGGGCGCCCGCCGCTCGGCGACCTCCCGCACGAAGTCGCCGAGCGGCGAGGCGAACCGGTCGTAGTCGTCGTAGTGCACCGGCACCGTGACCGGCGGCCGCAGCAGCTCCACCAGGTCGGCGCCCTGCCGGCCGTCCATCGTCACCGTGAAGCCCAGCGCCTTCGTCCCGCCGAGGTGGGGGACGACGACGTCGAGCGGCCCGCAGCGCTGCAGCACCTCCGCCAGGTACGGGCGGAAGAGCGTGTCCCCGGTGACGTAGCCCCGCCACGTCACCTCGCCGCCGCGCAGCAGCTCCAGCACGCTGCCCATGATCGGCGGCAGCACCCGGGCGAGCACGCCGGGGCCGTGCTCGCCGGGCACCGAGGTGATCCGCAGCGTCTCCTCGCCGCGCGTGAGCTCGTGCACCTGCCAGGGGCGCAGGTCCGCCGTGGCGGAGAAGCCCCGCGAGGCGAGCGTCCGGGCGGCGGCCTGCGTGGTGACGACCGGCGTGGCCGTGTCGATGCTCGCGTAGGCGATCCGGTCCCAGTGGTCGCCGTGCAGGTGGGAGAGCAGGACGGCGTCGAGGTCGGGCAGGTCGCCGGGCAGCAGCGCCGGGTCGGTCAGCCGCTTGGCGAACAGGCCCTTGCCGAGGTAGACGCGCTGCCCGCGGCCGATGAAGTTCGGGTCGGTGAGCAGCGTGAAGCCGCCGAGCCGCAGCAGCGTCGTCGCGTTGCCGCCGAAGGTCAGCGTGACGTCGTCCGCGGGGCCGGCCATGGCTCCCCGCTACCCCGCGACGTCCGGGGGGACACGCCGGGACCTTGCCCCGGGCCCCGGACCACGGCAGCGTCGGCGGCCTCTCGCCCGAAGGAGGACCCGATGGAGCAGATCGACCCGGACGTCCCGCCGAGCGGCACCGGCTGCGTGGAGTGCGACGCGACCGGCGGCTGGTGGTTCCACCTGCGCCGGTGCGCCGCCTGCGGCCACGTGGGCTGCTGCGACTCCTCGCCGTCGCAGCACGCGTCGGCCCACGCGGCGGCCACCGGGCACCGGGTCGTGCAGAGCTTCGAGCCCGGTGAGGACTGGGCGTGGGACTACGTCGACGAGCGCTACGCCCGCGGCGTGCGGCTCGCGCCGCCGACCGAGCACCCGGCCGACCAGCCCGCCCCCGGGCCGGCCGGGCGGGTCCCCACGGACTGGCAGCGGCTCCTGCACTGAGGGCGGGGCGGGGGCGGCCCGGCTGGTAGACAGGGGCGGTGGTGCAGCCCCGGGACGTCGACGAGTCCTTCCTCGCCCTGCCCCTGTCCGCGCTCGCCGAGGCGGCGCTCACCCGCGCGGTCGACCTCGGCTGCGCGCACGCCGACCTGCGCGTCGAGCGGATCCGCACGCAGTCGCTGAACCTGCGCGACGCCCGCCTCGAGTCGCTGGCCGACGGCGAGGACCTCGGCCTCGCCGTGCGCGTCGTCCACGAGGGCACCTGGGGCTTCGCTGCCGGTGTCGTCCTCACCGCCGCGGAGGCGGTGCGGCTGGCCGAGCAGGCGGTCGCCGTCGCGCAGGTGTCCGCGGCGCTGGTCACCGACCGGGTCGAGCTCGCCCCGGAGCCGCCGCACGAGGGCGCGTGGGTGTCCTCCTACGACGTCGACCCGTTCGAGGTGCCCGACGCCGACAAGACCGCGCTGCTCACCGAGTGGTCCGAGCGGCTGCTGGCCGCCGACGGCGTCGAGCACGTGACGTCGGGCTGCATGCACGTCAAGGAGCAGAAGTTCTACGCCGACACGTCCGGCACCCGGACGCGGCAGCAGCGGGTGCGCATCGCGCCGGAGTTCACGGCGCTGACCGTCGACCGCGCCACCGGCGCCTTCGAGAGCATGCGCACGATCGCCCCGCCGGTCGGCCGCGGCTGGGAGTACCTCACCGACGGCCGCTACGACTGGGCCGCGGAGCTCGCGGAGATCCCCGAGCTGCTGCGCGAGAAGACCAAGGCGCCGTCGGTGGAGCCGGGCCGCCACGACCTCGTCGTCGACCCGTCCAACCTGTGGCTGACCATCCACGAGTCGGTCGGCCACGCCACCGAGCTGGACCGGGCGCTCGGCTACGAGGCCGCCTACGCCGGCACCTCGTTCGCCACCCCCGACGGGCTGGGCAGCCTGCGCTACGGCTCGGAGCTCATGCACGTGACCGGCGACCGCACGGCCGAGCACGGGCTGTCGACGATCGGCTGGGACGACGAGGGCGTCGAGGCCCAGCACTGGGACATCGTCCGCGACGGCGTGCTCGTCGGGTACCAGGTCGACCGCAACACCGCGCGGATGGGCGGGATGGACCGCTCCAACGGCTGCGCGTTCGCCGACTCGCCGCGGCACGTGCCGGTGCAGCGGATGGCCAACGTGTCGCTGCAGCCGGCCGACGACGGGCCGGACCTCGACGGCCTGATCGCCGGGGTCGAGCGCGGCATCTACGTCGTCGGCGACAAGAGCTGGTCGATCGACATGCAGCGCTACAACTTCCAGTTCACCGGCCAGCGCTTCTACCGCATCGAGGGCGGCCGGCTGGCCGGGCAGCTGCGCGACGTCGCCTACCAGGCCACGACGACGGACTTCTGGGGCTCGATGCGCGCCGTCGGCGGCCCCTCGACCTACCGCCTCGGCGGTGCCTTCAACTGCGGCAAGGCCCAGCCCGGGCAGGTCGCGCCGGTGAGCCACGGCTGCCCGGCGGCGCTCTTCGAGGGCGTCACCATCCTCAACACGGTGCAGGAGGGCGGGCGATGAGCGCCGCGACAGCGCAGGAGCTGGTCGAGCGGGCGCTCGCGGCGTCGACGGCCGACGGGTGCGTGGCCTACGTCGTCGAGAGCACCGAGGCGAACCTGCGGTGGGCGTCGAACAGCCTGACGACGAACGGGGCGATGCGCTCGCGCCAGGTCGTCGTCGTCTCCTTCGTCGACGGCGGCGCCGGGATGGCCACCGGCACGGTGGCGCGCACCGGTACGCCCGACGTCGCCGGGCTGGTGGCCGCCAGCGAGCAGGCCGCCCGCGACGCCGGTCCCGCCGAGGACGCGGTGCCGCTGGTGTCGGAGGCCCCGGCGGGCGCGGGGGACTGGGACGCCGACCCGGCGGAGACCTCGATCGAGGTGTTCACCGGGTTCGCGCCGGCGCTGGGGGAGGCCTTCGGCGCCGCCCGCTCCCGCGGTGACCTGCTGTTCGGCTACGCGGAGCACTCGCTGACCACCACCTACGTGGGCACCTCGACCGGCCTGCGGCTGCGCCACGACCAGCCCACCGGCCGGGTGGAGCTCAACGGCAAGAGCACCGACTTCGCGCGCTCGGTGTGGGCCGGCGTCGGCACCCGCGACTTCCGCGACGTGTCGGTGCCCGACCTCGCCGCCGACGTCGAGCGCAAGCTCGGCTGGGCGCAGCGCCGCGTCGACCTGCCCGCGGGGCGGTACGAGACGGTGCTGCCGCCGTCGGCCGTGAGCGACCTGATGCTCTACGCCTACTGGACGATGGAGGCGCGCGACGCCGACGAGGGCCGCAACGTCTTCGCCCGCGCCGGCGGCGGCAACCGGATCGGCGACCGGCTGGCCCAGCTCCCGCTGACCCTGCGCAGCGACCCGCACGCGCCCGGCCTGGAGGCCGCGCCGTTCCAGGTGGTCAGCGCGTCGTCGGGGTCGGCGAGCGTGTTCGACAACGGGATGGCGACGCCGGCGGTCGACTGGATCCGCGACGGCGTGCTCACCAACCTGGTGCGGCCGCGGGCGTGGGCGCTCAAGACCACCGCGCCGGCCGTGGCCGCCGTCGACAACCTGGTGCTCGAGGCCCCCGAGGCGACGGCGTCGCTGGACGACATGGTGGGCGCCACCGACCGCGGGCTGCTGCTGACCACGCTCTGGTACATCCGCGAGGTCGACCCGCAGACGCTGCTGCTCACCGGGCTCACCCGCGACGGCGTCTTCCTCGTCGAGGGTGGCGAGGTGACCGGCGCGGTGAACAACTTCCGGTGGAACGAGTCGCCGGTGGACCTGCTCGGGCGCATCTCCGAGGCGGGGCGCACCGAGCGGACGCTGCCGCGTGAGTGGAACGACTGGTTCACCCGCGCCGCGATGCCGCCGGTCCGGGTGCCGGACTTCAACATGAGCTCGGTGTCCCCGGCCAGCTGAGGGCCGCACTGCCGGCGTTTCTCGTGCACTGACGGCGCTGCAGGACCGGCAGTGCGCGAGGAACCCCGGCAACCGGGGTGACGGCGGCCCGTGCGGGTCCGGCAACAGACCCGGAACAGCAGGTCAGCGGCGCGCCCGATCCGGAAACGAGAACTCGTTCCGGACGTCACCAGGGGGCAACGGGAGCCCGCCAGGGTTCTCGGCATGACGACGCCGACCCGCTGGCGGGTGCACGACGCGCACCGCCACCTCGGCGTCCTCCCCGCGCACCCGTTCTACGGCGGCCCGCCGGTCAACCCCGACACCACCGCCCGCGCCACGATCGACGAGCTGCTCGCCGACCTCGACCGCGAGGGCACCGAGCGCGCGCTCGTCATCCCGAACTACGGCGTCCCCGACCCGAGCACCTCCTTCGCGCTCAACGACCTCGTCGTCGAGGCGGCTCAGCGCGACGACCGCGTCGTCGCCGGGCTCTGGACGAGCCCCCGCCCGCAGGACGCCGCCGCCACCGAGAAGGCGCTGGCGCTGGCCGGCGAGCCGGGCGTCCGGGCCCTCAAGCTCTCCTTCCTGCTCGGCGGCCGGGCCGGCGACGACGCCTGCCGCCCGCAGCTCGACGCGGTCTTCGGCGCGGCCCGCGAGCACGGCCTCGTCGTGCACGTGCACACCAGCCCCGGCGCGGCCAGCGACCTCGACGAGGTCGGCACGCTGGTCGACCGCTACGCCGACGACGTCGCCGTCCACCTCGTGCACATGGGCGGCGGGATGAGCGGCCACGTCAAGCTCATCGGGCAGCGCTTCTTCGCCTGGGTGGCCGAGGGCAAGCGCGTCTACACCGACACCAGCTGGGCGATCGGCTTCGCCCCGCGCTGGTTCGCCCGCGAGATCGAGCGCCACGGGATCGGCGCCGACCGCGTCCTGTTCGCCTCCGACCAGCCCTGGGGCGACTTCGAGGGCGAGTCGGCCCGGCTGGCCGCGGCCACCGGCGACGGCGAGCTCGCCGACCTCTTCTTCCGCCGCAACTTCGAGTCCCTGCACGACCTCTGACACCGATCAAGGGAGCCGCACCGTGACCCAGACCCTGCCCGCCACCACCGGCACGCCGCTCATCTCCGACGAGGACCTCAAGGCCAACCAGCAGACGAGCCTCGCCGAGGTCCCGCACCCCTCGCTCCCGCCGGGCAGCAACCTCTACGGCTCGACCAAGATCTTCCCGGACTACCAGGCCGGTGAGGGCGAGTCCTACTTCACGCTCGTGCACGGCATCGCGCACGAGTCCTCGGTCAGCTTCGTCGCGTGCCTGCAGGCGCTGCGGGCGCTGCGCAAGGGCTACGAGTCGGTCCTCTACTTCTACGGCCCGGCCGCCATGAACGCGATGGCCACCCGCGGCTTCCCCACCACCGGCGACTCCGCCTTCCCGGGCGAGCACAACATCAACACCCAGATCGAGCGGTTCATCGAGGAGGGCGGCACGGTCTACGTCTGCCGCTTCGGGCTCTCGCTGCACGGCCTGCGCGAGGAGGACCTCATCGCCGGCTGCATCCCCTGCCACCCGCTCGACGTCCAGGACGCGCTGATCCACTACGCGCGCAAGGGCGCGATCATCAACTCCACCTACAACCTCTGATGACGGCGGCCCGGGGGACCGCGGCTCCCGGACGCACTCCGACGCGGGTGGGCACCCGCGTGGACGTCGCGATCCTCGGGGTCCGCGTCGACGCCCCCGTCTCCCGCCGCGCCGGTGCCGGGCCCAGCGACGACGGGCACGTGCTCCTCGACGGCGTCCCGACGGCGCTGCCGGTCAACCCGGACAGCCCGTACTCGATCAGCGGCGGCCGGCTGCTTCTCGACGGCGCCGACCTGGGCCTGGAGGCGACGCCGGTGCGCCGGCCCGCCTTCTACGACCTCACCACCGCCGACGGCGTCCCCTACGAGCGGATCGCCCGGCTGCACGGCCGCGACGTCCTGGCCACCACCGTGGTGCAGACCTGCGTCCGTTACGCGGAGGACCAGCGCTGCCGGTTCTGCGCGATCGAGGCGTCGCTGGCGGCGGGCTCCACCACCGCGGTGAAGTCGCCGGCGCAGCTGGCGGAGGTCGCGGAGGCCGCCGTCCGGCTCGACGGCGTCCGGCAGGTGGTGATGACCACCGGCACCACCAACGGCCGCGACCGCGGCGCCCGCCACCTCGCCCGCTGCGTGCGGGCGGTGACCGCCGCCGTCCCCGGCCTGCCCGTCCAGGTGCAGTGCGAGCCGCCCGCACCCGGGGACCTCGACGCCATCCAGGAGCTCCGGGACGCCGGCGCCACCGCCCTCGGCATCCACGTCGAGAGCCTCGACGACGACGTCCGGCGCCGCTGGATGCCCGGCAAGGCCACCGTGCCGATGGCCCAGTACGACGCCGCGTGGGACGAGGCGGTGCGCGTCTTCGGCCGCAACCGGGTCTCCACCTACCTGCTCGTCGGCCTGGGCGAGGACCCCGACGAGCTCGTCGCGGGCGCGCTGCGGCTCGCCGACCGCGGCGTCTACCCGTTCGTCGTCCCCTACCGGCCGCTGGCCGGCACGCTCGCGGTGGCCGACGGCGTCGGCGCGCCCGACCCGCTCGTCCTCGGCGACGTCACCCGCCGGGTGGCCGCCGGCCTGCGCGCCCGCTCGATGCGCGGCGCCGACCAGGGCGCCGGCTGCGCGGCCTGCGGCGCCTGCTCCGCGCTGTCGACGGCCGGCGCGTGAGGGCGGCGGCATGAGGACCGTGCTCAGCCCGCAGGAGCTCGCCAGCCTCGAGCGCAGCGTGCTGCTCGTCGACCACCGGCTCGCCGCGCCCGCCCCGCCGTGGCGGGTGGAGCAGGCCGGGCCCGACGGCGTCGCCGCGCACCGGGCGCTGCGCCACGCGGCCTTCGTCGAGGAGCAGGGCCTGTTCGCCGGCACCGACCTCGACGGCGCCGACGACGACCCGCGCGCGGTCGCCCTCGTTGCACGTGGAACCGACGGGACGGTGCTCGGCGGCGTCCGGCTCGGCCCGGCGGATCCCGGCGCCCCCGACGTCGGCTGGTGGACCGGCTCCCGGCTCGTCGTCCGGCCGGGCGCGCCGCACGGCACGGGCGCCGCGCTGGTCGCCGCCGCCTGTGCGCACGCCGAGGCCGCCGGGGCGCTGCGGTTCGACGCCACCGTGCAGGACCGGTACCTGCGGCTGTTCACCCGGCTCGGCTGGCGGGTCACCGGAACGGCGGAGGTCGGCGGGGCGCCGCACACCACGGTGACCTGGCCGGTCGGCCGGCTGACGGCGCTCGTGCAGGCGACCAAGGCGCCGCTCGGCGGGCTGCTGGCCGGCCTGCACCTGGGCGGGTCCGGCTTCGTCGGCGACGACGGCGCCCCGGTGCCCGGCACCGACGTCGTCGCCGCGTGCGACGCGATCCTGCCGTCGATGGTCGAGCGCGACCCCGCGTGGGCCGGCTGGTGCGGCGTGCTGGTCAACGTCAACGACCTCTCCGCCATGGGCGCCGCGCCGCTCGGGCTGCTCGACGCCGTCGCCGGGCGGGACGCCTCGTTCGTCGCCCGGGTGCTCGCCGGGCTCCGCGCGGCCGCGGACGCGTGGGGCGTGCCGGTGCTCGGCGGGCACACCCAGGTCGGCGTCCCGGCGGCGCTGGGCGTCACCGCCCTCGGCCGCACCGACCAGCCGATCCCCGCCGGTGGCGGGCGGCCCGGGCACGCGGTCTCGCTCACCGCCGACCTCGGCGGCGGCTGGCGGCGCGGGCACACCGGCCGGCAGTGGGACTCGACCAGCGGCCGCACCCGCGCGGAGCTGCAGCTCATGGGGTCGGTCGTCGCCCGCACCGCCCCCGCGGCCGCCAAGGACGTGAGCATGGCCGGGCTGGTCGGCACCCTCGGCATGCTCGCCGAGGCCAGTGGCTGCGGCGCCGTCCTCGACGTCGCCGCCGTCCCCCGGCCGGGCGGCGCCGCCGCGGGCGACTGGGCCACCTGCTTCCCCGGCACCGCCTTCCTCACCGCCGACGCCCCCGGCCGCGCGGTCGCCCCGGCCGGCCCCGCGACCACCGCCGTCTGCGGCGAGCTCGTCCCCGGCTCGGGCGTGCGGCTGCGCTGGCCCGACGGCTCCCTCACCCCCGCCCTCCCCGGGTCCGTCACGGGACTCGGCCCAGCCACAGGAGAAGCAGCGTGACCACCCTCGCCGCGGTCGCCGCGCCCTTCGGGCGCGACCTGGAGGCCGCCTTCGCCCGCATCGGGCGGCTCATCGAGGACGCCCGCGCCCGCGGCGTCGAGCTGCTCGCCCTGCCCGAGGCCACTCTCGGCGGCTACCTCGCCGACCTGAGCGGTGGCGGGACGCCGGACCTGCCGCCGGCGCTGGAGGTCGACGGCCCGGAGGTGGCGCTGCTCGCCCAGCTCGCCGGCGACATGGTGGTCACCGCCGGGTTCTGCGAGTCCGACGGCACCTCCCGCTACAACACCGCCGTCGCGGTCACCGGCGACGGAGTCCTCGGCGTGCACCGCAAGGTCCACCAGCCGCTGGGCGAGAACGCCAGCTACGCGGCGGGCGAGGGGTTCCGCGCCTTCGACTCGCCGGTCGGCCGGATCGGCATGCTCATCTGCTACGACAAGGCCTTCCCCGAGGCCGCCCGCACCCTCGCGCTCGACGGCGCCGAGGTCGTCGTCTGCATGTCCGCCTGGCCGGCCGCGCGCACCGCGACGAGCCCCGACCTCGCCGCCGACCGCTGGACCCGCCGCTTCGACCTGTTCGACCAGGCCCGCGCGCTGGAGAACCAGGTGGTGTGGGTGTCGGCCAACCAGTCGGGCACCTTCGGCTCGCTGCGGTTCGTGGCCAGCGCGAAGGTGGTCGGCCCCGGCGGCGACGTGCTGGCCACCACCGGTGTCGGCGAGGGCACGGCCGTGGCCGACGTCGACGTCCGCGCGCTGCTCGACGGCGCCCGCCGCTCGATGGGCCACCTGCGCGACCGCCGTCCCGACGCCTACGGGGTGCTCGCCGGTGTCTGAGCGCACCAGCTGGGGGACGGCCCGCGTCCCGTTCCCGGCCTCCGTGCCGGTCGCCGTCGTCGGCGGCGGACAGGCCGGGCTGTCGATGTCGTGGCACCTGCGGCGGCGCGGGATCGAGCACGTCGTCCTGGAGCGGGACACCGTCGCGCACGAGTGGTCCGACGCCCGCTGGGACACGTTCTGCCTGGTCACGCCCAACTGGCAGTGCCGGCTGCCCGGCTGGCCGTACCGCGGCGACGACCCCGACGGGTTCATGGTCAGGGACGAGATCGTCGCCTACGTCCGCGGCTACGCCGCGTCCTTCGACCCGCCGGTGCTCGAGTCCACCGCCGTCGAGCGGCTCGACGCCGCGCCCGGCGGCGGGTTCACCCTGACGACGACGGCCGGCCCGCTCACCGCCGAGCACGTCGTGCTGGCCACCGGCGGGTACCACCGGCCCGTCGTCCCCGGCTGGGCCTCCCAGCTGCCGGGGCACGTCGTCCAGGTGCACTCGGCGCAGTACCGCTCCCCGGACCGGCTGCCCGACGGCGAGGTGCTCGTGGTGGGCACCGGGCAGTCGGGCGCCCAGATCGCCGAGGACCTGCACCTGGCCGGGCGCCGCGTGCACCTGGCGGTGGGCCGGGCGCCGCGGGTCGCCCGCTCCTACCGGGGGCGTGACGTCGTCGCGTGGCTGTCGGACATGGGCCACTACGACATGCCGGTGACCGAGCACCGCGACGGCGAGGCCGCCCGGCTGGGCACCAACCACTACGTCACCGGCCGCGACGGCGGGCGCGACATCGACCTGCGCGCCTTCGCCCGCGACGGGATGCGGCTCTACGGCGTGCTGCAGGGGCTCGCCGGCGCCACGCTCACCTTCGCCGACGACCTGGCGGCCAACCTCGACTCGGCCGACCGGGTCAACCAGGACGTGCTCGACGCGGTCGACCGGTTCATCGCCGCCGAGGGCGTCGACGCGCCCGAGGAGGCCCGGTACACGCCAGTGTGGGTGCCCGGGCCGGACGCGCCGACGACGCTGGACGCCTCGCGGATCGCCGCCGTCGTCTGGTGCATCGGCTTCACCAGCGACTGGAGCTGGGTGCGGTTGCCGGCCTTCGACGGGCGCGGGTACCCGACCCACGTGCGCGGGGTGACCAGCGTGCCCGGGCTGTCGGTGCTGGGGCTGCCGTGGCTGCACACCTGGGGGTCGGGACGGTTCTCCGGGGTGGGGCGGGACGCCGGGCACCTGGCCGACCACGTCGCCGCCCGGCTGGCCGGCGCGCCCCGGGCCGGCCTGGACCGCGAGCTCGCGCTGGCCGCCGCCGGCCCGGCACCGACCGTGGGCTGATCCCGTTGAGGCATAGGAAGCGATGCGCACGTCCCGGTTCCCGATACGTGCGTAGAGCTTCCTATGCCTGGAGGCGACGGTCGTGAGGGTGGCGGCGGTGGCGGCGCACTTCGGCCGCGACCTCGAGCAGTGCCTGGCCAAGGTGGAGACGATCGTGGCCGCGGCCCGCTCCCGCGACGTCGAGCTGCTCGTCTTCCCCGACGCCACCCTCGGCGGCTACCTGGGCGACCTGTCCGGCACCGACGCCGGCGAGCTGCCGCCCGCCCTGCCCGAGGACGCCCCCGAGCTGAAGCGCGTCGCGGCCACCGCGGAGGACATGGTCGTCTGCGTCGGCTACCGGGAGGTCGCCGACGGCGTGCACCACAACACCGCCGTGTGCCTCACCGGCGACGGCGTCCTCGGCCGGCACCGCAAGGTGCACCAGCCGGCCGGCGAGCGCACCGCCTACCGGGCCGGCGACCGGTTCGCCGCGTTCGACACCCCGCTCGGCCGGATCGGCATGCTCGTCGACTACGACAAGACCTTCCCCGAGTCCGCCCGCACGCTGGCCGCCGACGGCGCGCTGCTGGTGGCCTGCCTGTCGGCGTGGCCCGCCAGCCTCACCGACCGGGCGCCGCGGCTGGTGCAGGACCGCCAGTCGCGGCTGTTCGACCTCTACGACTGCGCCCGCGCCGCGGAGAACCAGGTGGTGTGGGTGTCGGCGAACCAGACGGCGTCGATGGGCCGGCTGCGGTTCCTCGGGCAGGCGAAGGTGGTCGGCCCGGGCGGCGACGTGCTGGCCCGCACCTGGGCCAAGGCCGGGCTGGCGCTGGCCGAGCTCGACGTCCCCGCCGAGGTGGCCCGGGCGCGCACCGTCCTGTCCCACCTGCGCGAGCGACGACCGGAGGCCTACCGGTGAGGGTGGCACTGCTGACCTACTCGACCCGCCCGCGCGGCGGCGTCGTGCACACGCTCGCCCTGGCCGAGGCGCTGGCCCGCGCCGGGTGCGACGTCACCGTGTGGTCGCTGGGCCGTGGCGGCGACGGCGGGTTCTTCCGCGCCGTCGACCCCGCCGTCCGGGTGTGCCTGGTGCCGTTCCCCGACCGGCCGGGGGAGGACGTCGGCGCGCGGATCCTGCGTTCGATCGAGGAGCTCGGCGCCGCCTTCGCGACCGCGGGCGGGCGCCACGACGTCGTGCACGCCCAGGACTGCATCAGCGCCAACGCCGTCGCCGACTGCGTGCGCACCGTGCACCACCTCGACGCGTTCACCACACCCGAGCTGGTCGCCTGCCACGACCGCGCGGTGCGCCGGCCCTCCGCGCTCGTGTGCGTGAGCGCCGCCGTCGCCGCCGAGGTGGCGGCCGGGTACGGGCGGACGGCGACGGTCATCCCCAACGGCGTCGACGCCGCCCGGTTCGCCGCGGCCGCCGGCCCGGGCGGTGCCGCCGCGCGCAACCGCTGGCGGGCGCGGCTGGGCCCGTACGTGCTGGCCGTGGGCGGGATCGAGCCGCGCAAGGGGACGCTCGACCTGGTCGAGGCGATGGCGGCGGTGCAGCGGGCGCGGCCGGAGCTGTCGCTGGTGGTGGCCGGTGGGGAGACCCTGTTCGACCACCGCGGCTACCGGGAGCGGGTGGAGGCGCGGGCGCAGGAACTCGGCGTCTACCCGGTGGTGCTCGGGCCGGTGGCGCACGACCAGCTGCCCTCGCTGGTGGCCGCGGCCGACGTCTTCGCCTTCCCCTCGACCAAGGAGGGCTTCGGGCTGGCCGCCATGGAGGCGCTGGCGGCCGGGGTGCCGCTGGTGACCCGCGACCTGCCGGTGCTGCGCGAGGTGTTCGGCGGCGCGGCGCGCTTCGCCGGCAACCCCGCGGAGCTGGCCGCGGAGCTCCTGGCCGCCGGCGGGGAGCGCGACCCGGCGGTCCGGGCGGCGGGGGAGGAGCTCGCCGCCCGGCACACCTGGGACGCCGCCGCCGAGGCCCACCTGCGCTTCTACGCGTCCCTGTAGAGGGGGCATCCAGGGCGCTGTCGGCTCCTGGTGACCGTCGGGTCGGCCACTTGACATCATCGTCACCGACAGCCGTGGCGGCCACCGTGCCGCCGCGAGGACGGTGGGGGCGAGGGGCGATGCGCATCGGCATGCGGGTGCAGTACAGCGGCGGTTTCCGGGAGGCCGCCCAGGAGATCGGCGACCTGGAGAAGGCCGGCCTCGACGTGGTCTCGATCGCCGAGGCCTACAGCTTCGACGCGGTCAGCCAGCTCGGGTACCTCGCCGCGGTCACCGAGCGGATGGAGCTGACCAGCGGCATCCTCCAGGCGCTCACCCGGACACCCACGCTGACGGCGATGACGGCGGCGGGCCTGGACTTCGTCTCCGACGGCCGGTTCACCCTGGGCCTGGGCGCCAGCGGGCCGCAGGTGGTCGAGGGCTTCCACGGCGTCCGCTACGACGCCCCGCTGGCCCGGTTGCGGGAGATCGTCGAGGTCTGCCGGATGGTGTGGCGCCGCGAGCGCGTCGTGTACGAGGGCCGGAAGTACACGATCCCGCTGCCGCCCGACCAGGGCACCGGTCTCGGCAAGCCGCTCAAGCTGATCAACACCCCGGTGCGCGAGCGGATCCCGATCACGCTGGCCTCGATCGGCCCGAAGAACGTCGAGATGACCGCCGAGATCGCCGAGGGCTGGGAGCCGATCTTCTTCGTGCCGGAGAAGGCGCGGGAGACCTGGGGCGCCTCTGTCGACGCCGGCCTCGCCCGGCGGGACCCGGCGCTCGGGCCGCTGGACGTGCGGGTCGGCGTCCCCTGCGCGATCGGGGAGGGGCTGGAGGGCCTGCGCGAGCAGTCCCGCGCCGACCTCGCCCTCTACATCGGCGGCATGGGCGCCCGCGGCAAGAACTTCTACAACGAGCTCACCGTCCGCTACGGCTATCCCGACGCCGCCGCCACCGTGCAGGACCTCTACCTGTCCGGCCGCAAGGACGAGGCCGCCGCCGCGGTGCCCGACGAGATGGTCGCGGCCACCTCGCTGGTCGGCCCGCGGAGCTGGGTCGCCGAGCGGCTGGCCGCCTTCCGCGACGCCGGCGTCACCACGCTCGTCACCTCCCTGGTCCAGCCCGACCGGGCCGCCCGGCTGCGCACCGTCGAGCAGCTCAAGCAGCTGGCCCTGGACCTGTGACCGCGTCGGGTCCTCCTGCCGACAGCCGTCCGCCGGAGCGGCGGGGGCGAGGTGTCGGGACGGTCGTGAGCGCGGTGCAGCAGGAGCGCCGCGAGGCCGGGCCGCTGACCGGTAAGGGCCAGGCCCGCAAGGCCGCCCTGCTCGACGCCGCGCGCCGCGTCTTCGAGAAGCGCGGCTTCCTCGACACCAGGGTCGCCGACATCGTCGCCGAGGCGCGGGTGGCCCAGGGGACGTTCTACACCTACTTCGACTCCAAGGACGCCGTCTTCCAGGCGGTCGCCACCGGGGTCGTGGGGGAGATGCTCGTCGCCCTGCGGGCCGACACGCACGCCGGGACGCCGTACGAGCGGGCCCACGCGGCGATGGAGCGGTTCGTCGACGCCTACCGGCCGCGGGCCCGGATCATCGCCCTCGTCGAGCAGGTCGGGACGTTCACCCCGGAGCTCAAGCACCTGCGGCTGCAGGTGCGCGAGGCGTTCGTCGAGCGCGCCGCGCGCGGCATCGCCCACCAGCAGGAGGCGGGCATCGCCGACAAGTCGCTGGACCCGGTGCTGACCGCCGAGGTGCTCGGGGCGATGGTCGACCACACCTGCTACGTGTGGCTCAACCTCGGCCGCGACTTCGACCGGGACGCCCTGCTGCGCACGCTGACCACCGTGTGGGTGCGGGCCATCGGCGCGGACGTGCCGCCCGCCGCCTGAGCGGGGTCCCGCGGATCGATGTGACGCGGGCGTCAGCTAGCGTCCGCACCCGGGCGCTCCGCCGGGGAGCGCGGCGAGGAGGCGTCCAGTGACCGAGGCGACCGGGGCCGGCGTGCCCGAGGGGCTGACCGTGGCGGTGCTCGGCGGCACCGGCCCGCAGGGGCGCGGGCTCGCCCGGCGGTTCGCCGCGGCCGGGGTGCGGGTCGTGCTCGGCAGCCGCGACGCCGGCCGCGCGGGCACCACGGCCGCCGACCTCGCCGCGGCCACCGGCGGCGACGTCACCGGCGACGACAACCGCGGGGCGGCCCGCGCGGGCGACGTCGTCGTCGTGGCGGTGCCGTGGGACGGGCACGGCGAGCTGCTCGCCGGCCTGCGGGAGGAGCTCGCGGGCAAGGTCGTCGTCGACTGCGTCAACCCGCTCGGCTTCGACAAGCAGGGCGCCTTCGCGCTGCCGGTCGAGGAGGGCTCGGCCGCCCAGCAGGCCGCGGCGCTGCTGCCCGACAGCCGCGTCGTCGCCGCGTTCCACCACGTCAGCGCCGTGGTGCTCGAGGACCCGGAGGTGGCCGAGGTCGACACCGACGTCATGGTGCTCGGCGACGACCGCGAGGCCACCGACCTGGTGCAGGCGCTGGCGTCCGCGGTGCCGGGCATGCGCGGGGTCTACGCCGGCCGGCTGCGCAACGCGCACCAGGTGGAGGCGCTCACCGCCAATCTGATCAGCGTCAACCGCCGGTACAAGGCGCACGCGGGGCTGCGCGTCACCGACGTGTGACGGCCCGCCGCACGCGTGGGACGCCTGTGACGGGGGAGTGAAATCCCGCACCCATACCGCACGGCACCTCCCCTCAAACACGGTTCCCGGATTATTTTTCCGCGCGACCGCAGGAGGCCTCCGGCAGTGGGGGCCGGCGAGGGGAGCACCCACATGACCCGCAACCAGAAGCCGTCCGTCTTCCAGGTCGGCAGGATCTGGGACGACGGCCGGACGGTCGTCGTCTCCGGCTGGGGCATCGGGCTGTGCGCCGCCGGCTGCCCCTGCCACCGCTCGCCCGTGGGCGGGCACCTGGCCATCGACGAGGACCAGGCCGGCGGCACCCTCGGCCTGCGCTGCTTCGCCGAGGACGGCTGCGACTGCTGCGAGCCGTGGACCGCCGACGAGCTCTCCGCCGTCCTCCGGGACCTGGAGGTCGTCGCCGGACTCGACGCCGAGGAGCCCCTCGCCGGCTGAGGAAGGACCCCCCGGTGCCCGACCTCGCGCTGCAGCGCGAGGTCGGGCACCGCGGTGTGCGGTCCAGGCACCTCCCCGGACCGCCTTTCGCGCGCGGACGGCGGGGTACGGACGTCGCCATGCTGGGACGAGCGGCGATGCGCGGTGCCCTGGCCGGACTGGCCGGCACCGCGGCGATGACCCTGGCCGAGAAGGCCGAGCAGCAGGTGACCGGGCGGCCGGACTCCTACGTGCCCGCGCGCACGCTGACGGCGCTGGCCACCCGCCGCCGCCCGCCGGGCTCCGAGCGCCCGTCCGTGCGCAACCACCTCATGCACTGGGGCACCGGTGCCGCCGTCGGAGCGCTGCGCGGCGTGTGGGCGGCCAGCGGGCTGCGCGGCTGGCGCGCCTCGGCCTGGCACACCTCGGTCCGGCTGGCCACCGACCAGACGCTGGAGAACGCCACCGGCGTCGGCGACCCGCCGTGGACGTGGTCGCGCCGGGACCGGGTCGTCGACGTCGCCGGCAAGGCGATCTACTCCTTCGTCACCGGCGCGGTGGCCGACGCGCTGGTCCCGCTCGCTCCCGACCGCCGGCGGAGCACCGCCCCCTGACAGGACCGGCCCGTTCCCGCGACCCGCGGGGCGGGTGGGACGAACGGGACCGGTGGGACGGTCCCGCCCGCTGATCACCGCGCGCCCTGCACACGCTCCGCTCACCTCCTCCCTACCGTCCGTACGGACCAGATCAGGGGGACGTCGCCCGCAGGGGCGGCAGGAGGAGGCCGGACGTGCAGCGCAACCGGACGACGGGACGGCGCTGGACGGGTGCGGTCGTCGCCGCCACCGGCCTGGTGGCCCTCGTGCTCGCGCCCGGCTCGGCCTCCGCCGCGCCGTCGACCGCCGACGAGGCCGCCCAGCTGGTCGAGGAGGCCGGCCGGCAGCTCACCGCGGTCGACGAGCAGGTGCACCAGGCCGAGCTCACCGTCGCCGCCCAGCAGCAGGCCGCCGCCGAGGCCGACCGGGCCGCCGCCGTCGCCGAGGCCACGCTGCAGCAGTTCGAGCCGGCCATCCGCGCCATCGCGCAGAGCGGCTACACCGGCACCACCCGCTCGCGCGTGGCCGCCTTCCTCGGCAGCGACTCCGCCGACGACCTCGTCGCGCAGATGACGATGCTCGACCTCATCGCCGACCACACCGACGGCGTGCTCACCGAGGTCGCCGTCGCCCAGGCCGCCGCCGACCAGGCCCGCGCCACGGCCGACGCCGCGGCCGCCGAGGCCGCCGCCGCGCTCACCACCCTCCAGGAGCAGCAGGCGCAGGTGCAGGCCCAGGTCGACGCCTACGAGGCCGACTTCGCCCGGCTCACCGCCGCCGAGCAGACGCGGGTGACCGCCGCGCTCGCCGGCCCCGTGCTCGACGCGCCGTCGGCCGCCGTCGCCGCGGCCGCCGCACCCGGCCCCGCCGCCGCCACCGCCGTGCAGACGGCGTTGGGGCAGATCGGCGACCCCTACGTGTGGGGCGCCTCCGGCCCGGACGGCTTCGACTGCTCGGGGCTGACCCAGTACGCCTACGCCGCCGCCGGCATCTCCCTGCCGCACTCGAGCAAGGCCCAGTCGACGATGGGGACCCCGGTCTCGCGCTCGGAGCTGCTGCCCGGCGACATCGTCTACTTCTACTCGCCGGTGAGCCACGTCGGCATCTACATCGGCGACGGGAAGATGGTGCACGCCCGCACCTTCGGCCAGCCGGTCGCGGTGACCAGCGTGGACCAGGCGGGGTACCGCGGCGCCGTCCGCGTCGCCTAGCCGCACCCGGCCCTCCGGCCCGCCCCCGCGCCGGGGGCTGCGGCAGGCCGTACCGTGGCCGACCGTGACCCGGGCACTACCGCGACCGGAGCCCGCGCTGCGGCCCGGGGCCATCGGCTTCCTCGACTCGCTCGTCATCGGCCTCGCCGCGACGTCGCCGGCCTACTCGCTGGCCGCCGTCATCGGCCCGGTCGTGGCGCTCGTGGGCGTGCACGCGCCCGGCGTGATGCTGGCGTCGTTCGTGCCGATGCTGCTCATCGCCGGGGCCTTCGCCGCCCTCAACCGCACCGACCCCGACTGCGGGACGACGTTCTCCTGGGTCACCCGCGCGTTCGGCCCGACCGCCGGCTGGATCGGCGGCTGGGCGATCACCATGACCGGCGTCCTGGTGGTGGGGTCGCTGGCCGAGGTCGGCGTCCGGTTCACCCTGCTGATGGTCGGCCTCGACGCCCTGGCCGACTCCACGCCCGCCGTCATCGCGCTGAGCGTGCTGCTGGTGCTCGTCATGTCGGCGGTCTGCGTGCTCGGCACCGAGATCTCCTCACGCCTGCAGAACGCGCTGATCCTCGCCCAGACGGCGGCGCTCCTGGTGTTCGCCGTGGTCGCGATCGTGCGCGGGGTGCGCGGGGACTCGCCCTTCGGCGGGCTGACGCCGGCGTGGGACTGGCTCGACCCCTTCGGCGCCGGCGGCGCCGCGCTGACCGGCGGGCTGCTGCTCGGCGTCTTCGCGTACTGGGGCTGGGAGTCGGCGGTCAACCTCACCGAGGAGACCACCGACTCGCGGGTCGCCCCCGGCCGGGCCGGCGTGTGGTCGACGGTGGTCCTGCTGCTCACCTACGTGGGTGTGGCGATCGCCGTCGTCTCCTTCGCCGGGACGGCGTTCCTCGCCGGCAACGCCGACGAGGAGGAGGCGGTCTTCGCGCTGCTGTCCACCGAGGCGCTGGGCGGCTGGGACTGGGTGGTGCTGGCCGCCGTCGCCACCTCGGCGATCGCCTCCACGCAGACGACGATCATCCCGGCGTCGCGCACCGGCCTGTCGATGGCGCGGCGCGCGGCGCTGCCGGCGCGGTTCGGGTCGGTGTCCGAGCGGTTCCGCACGCCCGACGTCTCCACCTGGTGGGTCGCCGGCGTGGCGGTGGCCTGGTACGTCGGCGTGCACCTGGTCAGCGAGAACGCGCTGTTCGACTCGATCACCGCGCTGTCGCTGCTGATCGCCCTCTACTACGCGCTCACCGGCGTCGCCTGCGCCTGGTACTTCCGGCGACGGCTGGTGCACAGCCTGCGCGACGCGCTGCTGCTGGGCGTCGGCCCGCTCGTGGGCGCGGCGCTGCTGGCGTGGCTGCTCGTCCTGTCGGTGCGCGACCTCGCCGACCCGGACAACAGCTACACCGGGCAGGCCTGGCTCGGCGTGGGCCCCCCGCTGGTGATCGGCATCGGCATCATGCTGGCCGGCGTCGCGCTCATGCTGGTGTGGCGCCGGCGCGACGGGCGCTTCTGGCAGGAGCGTCCCGGGGTCGCCCCGGAGGACGCCGACCCGCTCGCCGGCTAGTGGATCGTGCGGCCCTCCGCGAGCATCGCGACGAGGGCCGCGATCCGCTTGGCCCGCGTCGCGGGGCTCGCGGCCGTGTGCACCCGCCACAGGACCGCGTAGCGGTTGGCGCCGTCGAGCGCGGCGAAGGCCTCCTGGGCGGCCGGCTCGGCCGCCAGGGCGGCGGCCAGGTCGTCGGGGACGGTGATGGTGGCGGGGCCCGCGTAGGCGCGCTCCCAGCGGCCGTCGGCCCGCGCCGCCTCCACCTGCGCGAGGCCGGCCGGGCGCATCCGGCCGGCCGCCACCAGCTCGGCCACGATCCCGACGTTCTTGGCCGACCAGACGCTGCGCGGCCGCCGCGGGGTGACGCGGGTCAGGTACCAGTGCTCGTCGACGCTGTTGGCGCGGCCGTCGATCCAGCCGAAGCACAGCAGCGACTCGACCATCTCGTCGCGGGTCAGCGAGGGCACGCCGGCGCCCCTCTTGGCCAGCTTCACGTAGATGCCCGGTGCGGTGGCCGACTCGGCCTCCAGCCACGCCTCGAACGCGGCCTGGTCGGGGAAGGCGAGCACCGGCAGGTCGGTCGGCAGCGTCACCGCAGCTCCTCGCGCAGCGTCCGGGCGGCCAGGGCCAGCGAGCGCATCTTGCCCTCGGCGGAGGCCCGCGGCAGGTACTTCAGGCCGCAGTCGGAGGACAGCACCAGCCGGTCGACGTCGACGTCGTCCAGGGCGCGGCGGACGCGGTCGGCCACCACCTCCGGCGTCTCCACCTCCGGCGTGGACAGGTCGAGCACGCCCAGCGCGATGCCCTTGCCGCGCAGCGGCCGCAGCTGCGCCGGGTCCAGGTGCGACTGCGCGGTCTCCACCGACACGGTGTCCACCGGGGTGTCGGCGAGCTCCGGGAGGAACGAGTAGCCCTCCGGCCGCTCGGCGACCATCGCCGCGTAGCCGAAGCACAGGTGCAGGTGCACCGGTCCGGGCGCGCCCTCCACGGCGCGGGTGACCGCCTCGGCGCCGTAGCGGCGGGCCACCTCGGGCCGCGCCTGCAGCCAGGGCTCGTCGATCTGGACGACGTCGGCCCCGGCGGCGAACAGGTCGGCGATCTCCTCGCGGACGACGTCGGCGTAGGCCAGCGCGAGCGCCCGGTCGTCGCCGTAGTGCTCGTCGGCCGCCTGCTGGGCCATGGTGAACGGGCCGGGCAGCGTGATCTTCACGGGCCGGTCGGTGGCCGCCCGCAGGAACCGCACGTCGCGCGCCTGGATCGGCCCGCGGCGCGCGATCTCCCCGGTCACCCGCGGCACCGGGATCGGCTGCCCGGAGCGGTTGAGGACGGTGCCGGGGGTGTCGACGTCGACGCCGTCGAGCGCCGTGGCGAAGTGGTTGGAGTAGGACTCCCGGCGCTGCTCGCCGTCGCCGACCAGGTCGAGGCCGGCCGCCTCCTGGGCGCGCACCACGAGCAGCGTGGCGTCGTCCTGGGCCTCCTCCAGGTGCTCCGGCGCCGGCCGCCACAGCTCCCGGGCGCGCACGCGCGGCGGGAACTGGTGGGCCAGGCGGTCGTGGTCGATGAGCCAGCCGGGCTGCGGGAGGCTCCCGACGACGGTGGTGGGCAGGAACGGCAGGTCGGCGGGCACGGGTGGAGTCTGCCCCGGGCGGCCGCGCGGGGTCCGGTGTGCTGGGGTGGGGCCGTGGCGGACAACTACATCGCGGAGCTCGACAACGGCGCACCGGCCATCGACGACGAGGCGTTCGTGGCGCCGACGGCGGTGGTGGTCGGTGCGGTGACCATGGGGCCGCGGTCGAGCATCTGGTACGGCGCGGTGGCCCGGGCCGACGCCGAGGTGATCGAGATCGGCGAGGACTCGAACGTGCAGGACGGCAGCACGCTGCACTCCGACCCCGGGTTCCCGCTGGTCATCGGCCGCGGCGTCACCGTGGGGCACCGCGTGGTCCTGCACGGCGCGCGGGTCGACGACGACGTGCTCGTGGGCATGGGCAGCGTGGTGATGAACGGGGCCCACATCGGGTCGGGCTCGATCGTCGCCGCGGGCGCCGTCGTCACCCAGGGCACGCAGGTGCCGCCGGGCTCGCTGGTGGCCGGCGTCCCGGCGAAGGTGATCCGGCAGGCCACCGAGGACGACCTCACGCACATCCGGCTCAACGCGCTCGCCTACACCGAGCGGCTGCCCACCGCGCGGCGGGTGCGGCCGGTCGTGCGCCGCCCGCTGCCCTCGGCCGGCCACGTCCCCGGCGACGCCGCCGACTAGGGCGTCAGACGGCGCCGGCGAGGCGGGCCAGCGCGCCGCGGACCTCCTCGACCGGCAGCGCCATCGTGGCGTCGCCGACCGACATCTCCACCCGCTGCACGGCCGGGTCGGCGGTCGGGGCGGCCTCGTTCCAGGTCCACAGCCCGTCCTCGGCCAGCCCGCGGACGGCGGCGCGGAAGCGCTCGGGCGTCGTCGTGAGCAGCAGGTGCAGCATCGGCGTCTGCGGCGGGTCGGGGACCACGCGCACGCCGGGCAGGTCCCGGACCGCGTCGGCGATCTCGCGGGCCCGCTGCAGGTAGGCGGGGAACAGCGGCAGCCGCTCGCGCAGGCAGGTCAGCGCCGACGCCGCGCCCGGCCACAGGCCCCACAGCGTGCCGCCGAGCCGGTGCCGCCACTCGCGGACCTCCGCCACGACGTCGGCCGGCCCGGCCAGGCAGCACCCGGCGAGCGCGCCGATGCCCTTGTAGAAGCTGACGTAGACGGTGTCGAACGGCGCCGCCAGGTCGGAGGCGGGCATCTCGTACCCGGCGGAGGCCTCCCACAGCCGGGCGCCGTCGAGGTGGGCCACCGAGTGCACGTCGTGCGCCCATGCGGCCTGCTCGACGACGTCGTCCCACGGCGGCAGCTGCCCGCCGAGGTCGCGCTGCGGCAGCTCCACCACCAGCGCGGCCGGCGGCTCGGCGACGGCGTCGAGGTCGGCCCGCAGCAGCAGCCGGTTGCGGTCGCCGACCGGGCGCGGCACCAGGCCGTGGAGACGCTCCAGCGCCCCGCCCTCGTGCCGGAACAGGTGGCACTCGGGATGGGCGACGACGGTGCGCCGCATCGTGCGGCCGGCGTGCACCCGCAGCGCCGCCTGCTGGGCCATCGTGCCGCTGTGCAGGTAGACCGCGGCGGGCTTGTCGAGCAGCGTGGCGACCTCGGCCTCCAGCTCCGCGACGACGCCGCCCACGCCGTAGCGGTCGACCGCGGTGTCGGGCGGGACGGTGGCCAGCAGGGCGCCGGCGCGGACCGGCCCGTGGCCGCCCAGGGCCCGGTCGCAGGCCAGGCGCAGCGCGTCGAGGTCGTCGCTCACGTGCCCAGCAGACCACGGACGAGCGCGCCCACGGCATCGGCCTCGACGAGGAAGCCGTCGTGCCCGTACGGCGAGGACACGACGTGCAGCGGCACCCCGAGCGCGTCGGCCACCCGCTGCTGCAGCTCCAGCGGGTACAGCCGGTCGGAGTCGACGCCGGCGACGACGGCCCGCGCGGTCACCCGCGCCAGCGCCGCCTCCACCCCGCCGCGACCCCGGCCGACGTCCCAGGTGTTCATCGCCTCGGTGAGCACCACGTAGCTGCCCGGGTCGAAGCGGGCGACGAGCTTGTCGGCGTGGTGCTCCAGGTAGGAGGCGACGGCGAAGCGGCCGTCGTCCTGCACGGTCGTGCCGAAGCGCTCCTCGAGCTCGAGCGCGCTCCGGTAGGTGAGGTGCGCGATCCGCCGCGCGATGCCGAGCCCGGTCACCGGGTCGGCGCGCACGGCGGCCTGCTGGGTGGTCTGGGTGCCGAGCTGGTCGGCGGTGACCGTCGCTCCGGAGGCGAGGAAGAACAGGCCGGCCACCCGGTCGGGCAGCGCCACCGCCCACTCGAGGGCCCGCATGCCGCCCATCGACCCGCCGACGACGGCCGCCCACCGCCGGACGCCGAGCGCGTCGGCGAGCGCGGTCTCGACCCGCACCTGGTCGCCGACGGTCACCTCGGGGAAGCGCCCGCCCCACGGGCGCCCGTCCGGCGCGGCCGACGACGGCCCGGTGGTGCCCTGGCAGCCGCCGAGCACGTTGGCGCAGACGACGAAGAACCGGTCGGTGTCCAGCGGCGCGCCGGGGCCGACGAGCGACGCCCACCAGCCCGGCGTCGGGTGGCCGGGGCCGGCAGGGCCGGTGACGTGGCTGTCGCCGGTCAGCGCGTGCTCGACCAGCACCGCGTTGGCGCCGTCGGGCGCGAGCGTGCCCCACGTCTCGTAGGCCACCCGGACGCCGGGCAGCACCCCGCCGCGCTCGAGCCGGACCGGTCCGTCCAGGTCGAGGAAGAGCCGGTCCCCGGCGGGGTCGCCCTCGCGCCACCCGCCGGTGCGCGGCGAGGTGCGGGACGCCACCGCGTCCCGCACCCCGGACACGTCAGGCGCCCTTGGCGGCGCGGAACCCGGCCTCGAGGTCGGCGAGGATGTCCTCGATGCCCTCCAGGCCGGCGGCGAGGCGCACCAGGCCGGGCGTCACGCCGGTGGTGAGCTGCTCCTCGGGCGTGAGCTGCGAGTGCGTCGTGGACGCCGGGTGGATGACCAGGCTGCGCACGTCGCCGATGTTGGCCACGTGGCTGTGCAGCTCCAGCCCCTCGACGAACCGCCGGCCGGCCTCGACGCCGCCGCGGATCTCGAACGCCAGCACCGCGCCGGCGCCCTTGGGGGCGTAGCGCTGCTGGGCGGCGTGCCACGGCGAGGACGGCAGGCCGGCGTAGTGCACCGACTCCACCTCGTCGTGGGCCTCGAGGAACTCCGCCACCCGCTGGGCGTTGGCGACGTGCCGCTCCATGCGCAGCGACAGCGTCTCGATGCCCTGCACCACGAGCCAGGCGTTGAACGGGCTGATCGCGGGGCCCAGGTCGCGCAGCAGCTGCACGCGGGCCTTGAGCGCGTAGGCGGGCGCGCCGAGGTCGGCGTAGACGACGCCGTGGTAGGTCGGGTCCGGCGTCGTGAAGCCGGGGAACCTGCCCTGCGTCCAGTCGAAGCGGCCGCCGTCGACGATCACGCCGGCGATCGCGGTGCCGTGGCCGCCGAGGTACTTGGTGGCCGAGTGGACGACGACGTCGGCGCCGTGCTCGAGCGGGCGCACCAGGTACGGGGTGGCGATGGTGTTGTCGACGATCAGCGGGACGCCGTTGCGGTGGGCCACCTCGGCGACCGTGGCGATGTCGAGGACGTCGCCCTTCGGGTTGCCGATCGACTCGGCGTAGAACGCCTTGGTGTTCTCGCGGACCAGCCGCTGCCAGTTCTCCGGGTCGTCGGGGTCCTCGACGAAGGACACCTCGACGCCGAGCTTGGGCAGCGAGTGGTGCAGCAGGTTGTAGGTGCCGCCGTAGAGCGAGGCGGAGGCGACGACGTGGCTGCCGGCCTCGGCGACGTTCAGCAGCGACAGGGTCTCCGCGGCCTGGCCGCTGGCGACCGCGAGCGCCGCGACGCCACCCTCGAGGGAGGCCACGCGCTGCTCGAGCGCGTCCTGCGTCGGGTTCATGATCCGCGTGTAGATGTTGCCGAGCTCGGCCAGCGCGAACAGGTCCGCGGCGTGCTGGGTGTCGCGGAACTGGTAGCTGGTGGTGGCGTAGATCGGCAGCGCGCGGGCGCCGGTGGTGGGGTCGGGGCTCGTGCCGGCGTGGATCTGCCGGGTCTCGAAGCTCCAGCTCTGCGGGTCGGTCATCGCGCCGTCTCCTCTCGTACCGGAGGACCTGCGGCGCACAGGTGCTCCGTCCTTGCCGTGCTGCGGGCGCAGCGCGGCCGGCTCTTCCCCTGGGAGCACCTCAGACGGAGGAGAGGTTGCCGGACAGCCAGCCAGGTACTTCGCGCTGTCACTCAGGAGCCTGGGGCGACCCTAGCGGGCGGCGGCGCCACGTCCAGCCCGGGGGCTCAGGAGGTGGGCGCGCTGCCGGTGGTGGGGACGGCCGTCGTCGGGGCTGGCGCCTCCGGAGGGTCCGGCGCGGTCTGCTCCGGCGCCGTGGTGCCCGGAGCCTCCGTGGGAGCCGGCGCGGTCGTCGTCGGTGCGGTGGTCGTCGGCGCGGTGGTGTCCGGGGCGGTCGTCGTCGGCGCGGTCTCCTCCGGCGTCGTCGTCCCCGGCGCCTCCTCCGTCGCCGGTGGGGCGGTCGTCGGTGCCGGGGCCGGCGCCGGGGTGCTGACCGTCGTGGTGCCGCCGGCCGGGTCGGTTCCGGCGTCGGCGGGCTTGACGTAGAGGTACAGCAGGCCGAGGCCGAGGAACAGGGCGACCAGGACGAGCGTCGACGTGCGGGCCCGCCCGATGCGGCCGGGCGAGCGGCGCAGGAGGCCGGACAGGCCGAACCGGCCGCGGCCCGCGGGGTCGCCGACGGTGCCGTCGGTCCCGTCGGCGGGGCGGGGCGCCCCGGGGACGCTCACTGCTGGGCCCCCTGCCGCGCCGGGGCCGGGGCGGCGGCCGGCGGCTCGGGGGTGATGGTCAGGCCCTCCCGGGCGAAGGCGAGCACGATGCGCTCGCGCAGGTCGCGGCCCACCTCGAACTGGCGGCCGGGCAGCGTGCGCGCCACGACCCGCACGTTGACCTGGTCGAGGTCGATGCTCTCCACGCCCATGACGCTGGGCTCGTCGAGCAGCAGGCGGCGCAGCTCGGGGTCGGCGAAGGCCGCCCGGCCGACGTCGCGGAGGACGTCGTTGACCCGGGTGACGTCGGCCGTGGTGGGCACCGGCACGTCGACGACGGCGCGGGCCCAGTCGCGGGACAGGTTGACCACCTTGACGATCTGCCCGTTCGGGATGGTGACCACCTCGCCGTCGGCCGAGCGCAGCCGGGTGATCCGCAGCGTGACGTCCTCGACGGTGCCGTTGGCCGGGTCGCCGCCGCCGACCACCTGGATCGAGACGACGTCGCCGAAGCCGTACTGGCGCTCGGTGATGAGGAAGAAGCCGGCCAGCACGTCGCCGACCACCCGCTGGGCGCCGAAGCCGAGCCCGACGCCGAGCACGGTGGCCGGCGCGACCAGGCCGGTGACCGGGACGCCGAGCCGGTCGAGCACGTAGAACGCCGCCACCGTGTAGACGAGCACGATGAGCGTCCAGGTGAGGACCTGGGTGAGCGAGTGCCGGTGCTTGGCCGCCTCGGAGCGGACCAGCACGTCGCCGCCGGTGGAGCGGGCGTCGATGCGGCTGGTGATCCGGTCGCCGACCCAGCTGATGAAGCGGGCCACCAGGACCGAGCCGAGGATGATCAGCACGATCTCCAGGCCGCGGCCGGCGAGCCAGTCGAGCAGGTCGGTGAACGGTCCCATGCGGTGTCGGGTCCCCTCCGGTCGGTCAGCTGCGCGGTCGGGCCCCATCCAACCCGGTCCGCCTGGGAGTCGGCTCCTCCCGGGGCTCGACGAACAGCGAGGCCACCGACCGGCCGATGCGCCCGCGGCGGTCGTGGAGGTCGGCGGCGCACTGCCCGGCCCCGCCGGGCCCGAGGGTCGTGACGGCGTCCATGCCCAGCCAGTCGCCGGCCGGCTGGCGGAACAGCGCGACGACGAGGTCGACGTTGGCGAAGGTGGCCTGCGACCAGTCGATCTCCGTGGAGATGCCGCTGGCGGCGTCGGTCATCACGAGCAGGTGCTCCAGCGGCGTCATCGGCTCGCCCTCGACCAGCTCGCACAGCGGGCGGGTCCAGGCCGCGGCCGGCCCGGTGGTGGTGAGCGAGCCGGCGGCCGCGCGCCACTCCAGCGCCCGGTGGTAGGCGACCTCCTCGGAGAAGACGTCGAACGCGGCCGGCCGGGCCTCCTCCGGGCCGACGGCGAACGGCTGCGGCGGCGTGGCGGTCGCCGCGGAGTCGCGGGTGCGCATCCGCCAGGCCGTCAGCCGCATGGCGGTGCGCCCGCCGGCCTCCAGCGCCGCCTCGACCAGCTCGATCCGCCGGCCCGGGCGCAGCACCCGCGCGGTCACCCGCACCGGACCGACCGGCACCGGCCCCAGGACGTCGTAGGCCAGCCGCACGGCCTGCCCGTCCGGGATGCCGCCGGTGCGCTCCACCGCGCGGGCGAGCAGGGCGGCCGGCGGGCCCGCGTGCTGCAGGCCGGGGTCCCACGGGCCGATGGTCAGCGCGGTGGCGACGTACCCGTCGTCGCCGTCGGGCAGGTAGCAGGCGCGGGGGAGGTCCACGCCCGGCAGTCTCGCGCCGGGCCGGTCGCCGTCGTGTCGGGGGTCGGCGCCGGCGGTCGCGTGCCGCGGGTCAGGCGCCGCGGTTCAGCCACAGCGCCGCGGCGGACCACGCGGCGCCGGCCCCGGCGGCCGTCCACCACAGCCAGCGCAGCGACTCCCCGGGGTTCGACAGCGCGAGCAGCGCCGCGACGACGCACACCGCGCCGGCCAGCGGCGTCGTCCGCAGCAGGGTGCCGAGGGTGTCCGGCCCGGGGATCGCCAGGAACACGACGACGGCGGCGACCAGCAGGAGCCCGCACAGCGCGCCGAGGTACGCCGCGGTGACGCCCGCCTCGGCGGGCAGCACGAGCGCGCCGAGGCCGCCGGCGAGGCCGCCGAGGGCGAGCCCGGCGAGCAGCCGCCGGCGGCGCCGGGACCACGGGGGACGGGGCTCGGTCACGCCCCGAGGGTGCCCGCCCTGCCTGTGGACCACCCCTGCCGATGAGTTCCGCCGTGCGGCAGCGTCTGTCCTGCCGACGGGCCCACGCCGGGCCCACCGACCCCGGGAGCCCCCGTGCGCATGATCTTCGTGAACCTGCCCGTGTCCGACGTCGCGGCGAGCCGCGCGTTCTACACCTCGCTCGGCTTCTCGGTGAACGAGCAGTTCAGCGACGACTCCTCGGTCTCCGTCGTCGTCAGCGACACCATCTTCCTGCAGCTCCTGAGCACCGGGCGCTTCGCGGCCTTCCTCCCCGAGGGGCGGCAGGCCGGTGACCCGCGGCAGACGTCGGCGATGCACGCGCTGTCCTGCGACAGCCGCGAGGAGGTCGACGCGCTCGTGCAGAAGGCGCTCGCCGCGGGCGGCGGCACGTGGCGGCCGGCCGAGGACCACGGCTACATGGTCGGCGGCAGCTTCACCGACCCCGACGGCCACGTCTGGGAGGTCATGTGGATGGACCCGGCGCAGGGGCGGTGACGTAGGCGGCGTCGGGGCCGACGGCGGCTACTGTCGCCGTCGTGCACCGCCGTCCCGCCGTCGGGTACCTGCTCACCGTCGCCGCGGCGGGGCTGTTCGCCGTCAACGGCACCGTCTCCACGCTGGCGCTGCGCTCCGGCGTCCCGCCCACCTGGCTGACGGCGATGCGCTGCGGCGGCGCCGCGGTCGGGCTGCTGCTCGCGCTGGCGCTGGTGTCGCCGCGGCGGCTGCGGCTCACCCGGCGCGAGGTGCCGTTCCTCGTGGTGTTCGGCGTGGTCGGCGTCGCGCTGACCCAGTTCCTCTACTGCGTCGCCATCGGCCGGCTGCCGGTCGGGATCGCGCTGGTCTTCGAGATGACCGCGCCGGTCCTCATCGCCCTGTGGGTTCGGCTGGTGCGCGGGGAGCCGGTGCGGCCGCGCATCTGGCTGGCGCTGTCGCTCTCCCTCGGCGGGCTCGTGCTCGTCGCGCAGGTGTGGCAGGGCGGCGGCTCGCTCGACGCCCTCGGCGTGGGCGCGGCGCTGGCGGCCGCCGTCTGCCTGGCCACCTACTACCTGATGGGCGAGCGCGGGGCGGCCGACCGCGACCCGGTGGCGCTGACCTGCTGGAGCTTCGTGGCCGCGGCGCTGTTCTGGGCCGTCGTCGCGCCGTGGACGCCGTT
This sequence comes from Geodermatophilus sp. FMUSA9-8, assembly GCF_037034165.1. Lineage (NCBI taxonomy): Bacteria > Bacillati > Actinomycetota > Actinomycetes > Geodermatophilales > Geodermatophilaceae > Geodermatophilus > Geodermatophilus sp. FMUSA9-8. Next base: position 142,962 of record NZ_JBAGKE010000006.1, read on the forward strand.
CGACCCCGGCCTGCTCGGCGAGGCGGTGCCGGTGTCGCTGGGCTCGGCGCGGCTGCCGCTGTGGGTGCTGGTCGCCTGGATCGTCGTCCTCGGGGCGATCACGCCGTTCTGGCTGTCGATCGCGGCGCTGCGGCACCTGCCGCCCACGACCGCGGGGCTGGTGGCCACCGTCGAGCCGGTGTTCGCCTCCGTCGTCGCCTGGCTGTGGGTGGAGCAGGTGCTCACCGGCTGGCAGGTGCTCGGCGGGCTCGTCGTCCTCTCCGGCATCGCGCTGGCCCAGACCGCGCGGGTCACCGCGCGGCGGGCGGCGCCGGCGCCCGTTCCCGAGACGCCGGCGCCGCTGTAGCTCAGCTGACCTTCTCGCTGTCGGCGAGCCAGCCGGCGAGGCGCTCCATGTAGCGGGCCTGGGCGGCGTAGTCCATGCCGACGTACTCCCACGGGTACACCTGCTCGGCCTGCGCGGCCGGCAGCAGCGCGTAGGTGGGCTGGCCGGCCATCTCCTCCGGCGTCATGGCGCCGCGCAGCGAGTAGAGGATGACGTCGCTCGCGTACTCGGGCACCTGCTCCCAGCTCGCCGTCTGCCAGAAGTAGCCGTCGCCGCCCGGGTCGACGAACTGCACGCCGAGGTCGGAGTAGAGCCGCAGGGAGGGGTCGTCGGGCGCCTTGGCCATGTAGAAGCCCTCGTCCGGGTAGGCCGCGACCGGCAGCACGGTGACCCCGGAGGAGGCGGCCTCGGTCAGCGCGGCGGAGGCGTCCTCGTAGTCCTGCCGGGCGGCGCGGACCTCCTCGCCGTCCATGTCGGCGCCGAGGGACCCGGCGAGCTCCGCGGTGCGCTCGATGACCTCGGCGGCCGAGCCGCGCCAGGCGATCGCGACGACCGGCGCGATCTGCTCGAGCTGCTCCTGCTGCTCGAGGGACTCCAGGCCGTAGAGCGGCTGGGTCTCGTCGAGCGTCCCCTCGGAGTCGACCGGGTAGACGGTGGTGACGATGAGGTCGGGGTCGGTGGCGGCGAGCGCCTCGAGGTCGATCGCGCCGTAGCTCTCGCCGACGATCTCGACGCCGGAGAGGTCGCGGCCCTCGAACTGGACGTCGTCGGCGGCGGAGGTCTGGCCGAAGGTGGCCACGGGCGCGATGCCGTAGTTCCACAGCGACGACGCGACGTCGTTGAGGCCGGCGACCCGCTCGGGCCGGGCGTCGAGCTCCACGGTGTTCCCGAGGTCGTCGGTGAACGACCAGCCCTCGTCGGTCGCGGCGGCCGCCTCCGTGTCCTCGGCACTCGAGCAGGCGCCGGCGGCGAGCAGCGCCACCAGCGCGAGGGAGGCGCCGAGCAGGCGCGGGGGTCGGGACACGGGGTCTCCTCGCAGGTCGGGCAGGGGGATTCCCCTGCGGGCGGCGCACAGGTTAGCCTTGCCTTACACGCGGTCCGCAAGGGCCGTCCGACGGCGAGACGGAGACCTGCAGGTGACCACCACGACCGAGGCCCCGACCGCCGCGCTGCCCCAGTGGCTGTTCTTCGACACCGTCGTCGCCCGCGTGGCGCCGCTCGGCCCGAGCATGCGGCGGATCACGCTCACCGGGCCCCGGCTCGCGGAGTTCGGCCTCGCCGGCGACGACCAGCGGGTCAAGCTCGTCCTCGCCCCTGACCCCACCGCGCTGTCCGAGCTGCACGCCGCCGGCGCCGAGTGGTACCCGGCGTACTGCGCGCTGCCGGAGGAGCGCCGGCCCGTGCTGCGCACCTACACCGTGCGCGCCGCCCGGCCCGAGGTGGCCGAGGTCGACGTCGACGTCGTCCTGCACGGCGTCACCGACGGGCACGCGGGCCCGGCCGCGACCTGGGCCGCGCAGGCGGCGCCCGGCGACCGCATGGTCCTCATGGGCCCCGACCGGCCCGGCCGCGGCCGCGCGTGGGGCGTCGAGTGGGCGCCGCCCGCATCCGCCACGCACCTGCTGCTGGCCGGCGACGAGACCGCGGTGCCGGCCGTGAGCGCCATCCTCGAGGCGCTGCCCGCCGGCCGCCGCGCGATCGCCGTCCTGGAGGTGCCCGAGGCCGGCGACCTGCAGGACCTGCGGCTGCCCGAGGGCGTGCAGGTGCGCTGGCTGGCCCGCGCCGACCGCCCGCGCGGCGAGCTGCTGGTCCCCGCGGTGCACGCCGCGCTGGTCGACCTCGGCGTCTGCGCCGCGCCCGCGCCCGCCCCCGAGGACGTCGACCTCGACACCGAGCTGCTGTGGGAGGTCCCCGAGGACCCGGCGGCCGGTGCGGGCTGCTACGCCTGGCTGGCCGGCGAGGCCGGGATGGTCAAGCAGCTGCGCCGCCGCCTGGTCGGCGACCTCGGCGTCGACCGGCGCTCGGTGGCCTTCATGGGCTACTGGCGCGAGGGCCGCGCCGAGAACTGACGAGGTAGTGGAAGCTCCGCGCACGTCCTGGCGCCCAGGACGTGCGCGGAGCTTCCACTACCCGTCCCCTCACCTGGGGAGGCGGCGGACCGGGACGACCATCGGGGTGCCGGCGACCGGGTCGGGCACCACGCGGGCCTCGAGGTCGAAGACGTCGGCGAGCAGCTCCTCGGTGAGCACCTCGTGCGGCGTGCCCGACGCCACCAGGACGCCGTCGCGCATGGCCACCAGCCGCTGCGCGTAGCGCGCCGCCAGGTTGAGGTCGTGCAGCACGACGACGACGGTGCGGCCGCGCTCGGCGTGCAGCCGGGCCACCAGCTCGAGCACGTCGATCTGGTGCGACAGGTCGAGGTAGGTGGTCGGCTCGTCGAGCAGGATCAGGTCGGTCTCCTGCGCCAGCGCCATCGAGATCCACGCCCGCTGCCGCTGCCCGCCGGACAGCTCGTCGACCGGGCGGTCACCGAGGTCGGCCATGTCGGTCCAGGCCAGCGCCTCGGTCACCACGGCCTCGTCGTCGCTGGACCACTGCCGCAGCCAGCTCTGGTGCGGGTGCCGCCCCCGGGCGACGAGGTCGGAGACGGTCAGGCCCGAGGGCGCGACCGGCGTCTGCGGCAGCAGGCCGAGCACGCGGGCCACCTCGCGGGTCGGCGTCCGGGCGATCGACCGTCCGTCGAGCACCACCTGCCCCGCGGCCGGGCGCAGCAGCCGGCCCAGCGCGCGCAGCAGCGTGGACTTGCCGCAGCCGTTGGGCCCGACGATCGCGGTGAACGAGCCGTCGGTGAGCGCGAGGTCGAGGCCGTCGACGACGACCCGGTCGTCGTAGGCCAGGCGCAATCCCTCGGCGGCCAGGCGGACGCGCGGGGCGGGGCCGGCGGGGGACGGGGCGGCCGAGGACGAGGTGGACGGGGCGTGCCCGGCGGAGAGGTGAGTCGTCATGCGGGGGTCCGCCTCCCGCGGACGAGCAGCCAGAGCAGGTAGGGGGCGCCCACGACCGCGGTGATGATGCCCACCGGCAGGGCCTGCGGCAGGACGGTCCGGGTGAGCAGGTCGGCCAGCACGACCAGCGCCGCGCCGAGCAGGCCGGAGGCGAGCAGCGGCGGCCGGGACCCGCCGGTCAGCCGGACGGCGATCTGCGGGACCACCAGGGCCACGAAGGTGATCGGCCCGGCGGCGGCCACGGCCGCCGCGACGAGCACGACGGCGACGAGCACGACGGCGGCCTGCGCCGCGGCCAGCCGCACGCCCAGCCCGCGGGCGGTGTCGTCGCCGAACTGCATCACGCCGAGCACCCGGCCGGCCGCCAGCGCCAGGGGCACGAGCACCGCCAGCGCGAGGGCGAGCGGCACCGCCTGGTCCCAGGTGCGGGCGTTGAGCGAGCCGACGATCCACACGTAGGCCGCCGCGGCGTCGTAGATGGCGGCCCGGGTGAGCAGCCAGTCGACGACGGCGAGGCTCATCGAGGAGATCGCCACGCCGACCAGCACCAGCCGGTAGCCGTCGACGCCGGACCGGAACGCCAGCAGGAACAGCAGCAGGCCCGCGCCGAGCGCCCCGGCCAGCGCCGCGAGCGGGACGCCGAGGCCGCCGAGCACCGCGCCCACCGAGGAGGAGCCGCTGACGACGATCGCCGTCACCGCGCCCACGGAGGCGCCGGAGGTGATGCCGAGGATGTCGGGGGAGGCCAGCGGGTTGCGCGCGAAGGTCTGGAACAGCGCGCCGGCGACCCCGAGCGCCAGGCCCACGAGCACCCCGACGACGACGCGGGGCGCCCGCAGCTCCAGCACGACGAAGCGCTGCCCCGCCTCGCCGGCGCCGACCAGCGTCCGCAGCACGTCGCCGAGGCCGATCGGGTAGTCGCCGCGGCCCAGCGCGACGGCCGAGAGCAGCACGACGACGACCAGCGCGGCGAGCGGCACGACGACCGAGCGCCAGCGGAAGCGCGCGGAGACCGGCCCGCGCCGCAGCACCACCGCGCGGCCGCGCGGGCGCCCGCCGGGCTCCGGCGGCGTCGTCCCGCGGATCGTCTCGACGGTGGCGGTCACCGGGGCCCCCTCACAGCGTCGCCGACCGCTTGCGCCGCACCAGCGCGATGAAGAACGGGCCGCCGAGCAGGGCGAGCACGATGCCCACCTGCACCTCGCCGGGGCGGGCGATGACCCGCCCGACGACGTCGGCGGTGAGCAGCAGCAGCGCGCCGGCCATCGCCGCGCACGGGACGAGCCAGCGGTGGGCCGGCCCGGTGAACGACCGGACGGCGTGCGGCACGACCAGGCCGACGAAGGCGATCGGCCCGCAGGCCGCCGTCGCCGCGCCGGCCAGCAGCGTGATGGCCACCAGGCCGACCGCGCGGGCGAGCCAGACCCGCTGGCCCAGCCCGCGGGCGACGTCCTCGCCCATGCCGAGCAGGTCGAGGGCCGGCGCGTTGACCAGCGCGAGCACCAGTCCGGCGACGATGAAGGGGAGCACCTGCCAGGCGATGTCGGCGCCGCGGCCGGCCAGCGCGCCGACCACCCAGAAGCGGAAGGCGTCGAGGGAGTTGGAGTCGCTGACGAGGATCGCCCGGACCAGGGCGTAGAGCAGGGCCGACAGCGTCGAGCCGGCGAGGGCGAGCGTGACCGGGGTGGCCCCGCCGCGGCCGGCCGCCCCGAGCAGGTAGACGGCGACCGTGCCGGCCAGCGCCCCGGCGAAGGCGAACCAGACGTAGCCGGCCGGGGTGGCCACGCCGAGCAGCGCGATGGCCAGGACGACGGCGAAGGACGCGCCGGCGGTGACGCCGAGCAGGCCCGGGTCGCCCAGCGGGTTGCGGGTGTGGCCCTGCATCAGCGCCCCGGCCACCCCGAGCGAGGCGCCGACCATGAGGCCGAGCGCGGTGCGCGGGACCCGCAGGTCCCAGACGATCACCGCCTCCTCCGTGCGCAGCGACCGGTCGGTGAGGACCTCCCAGACGGTGCCCGGCGCCAGCGGCCGGGTGCCGATCGCGATGCTCGCGGCGCACGCGGCGAGGACCAGGACCAGCAGCGCCAGCGTCCCGAGGGCCCGGCGCCGCGTGCGCCGCGCGGCGGCCGTCCGGGGGGTCACCGCGGGCGCCGCGGTCCCCGCGGGGGTGCGCGTGGCGCTGGGGACGGACACCGGGCAGCTCCGGACGACGAGGGCAGGTGAGGCTCACCTTAGTCGCCGCAGGTCGGCCGGGACACCTCGCTCACCGGTGATGGCCTACCCGCGGAGGCTCACCGGTGGAGGCGGCGGCTGCCGGCCTGCCACTCCTCCTGGACGCCGACCTCGCCGGGCGCCACGCCGGCCGAGACCAGCTGCGGGCGCTCGCGCAGGCTGCGCTTGAGCTCGGCGAACCCGGCGAAGCGCGCGAGGCCGACTACGTGGTCCCACAGCTCGACGGCGCGGTCCTCGGGAGGCACCCGGCTGATCACCGGCCCGAAGAAGGCGACGCCCTCCGGCGGCTCGAAGTGCAGGATCGGCGTCCCGACGTCGCGGCCGGTCAGCGCCAGCGCCTCGTCGGTCTCGGCCTGCACGACGGCGTCCCAGCGGTCGTCGTCGAGGGCGTCGGCGAGACCGGCCGGCAGCCCGGTCCGCTCGAGCACCGGCTCGAGGTAGCCGCGGGTGCCGCGCTCGCCGGCGGTGCCGGGGCGGTCGGGCTCGGTGTCGTGGATCCGCCGGCCGAGGTGCTCGTACAGCGTGGCGACCGCCGCCCGGCCGTGCTCCTCCCGCGTGCGGGCGGCCACGCGCAGCAGCCGCAGCCCGGCGGTGTGGCCGGCCTCGTACTCGGGCGGGAACTGCGCGTCGTAGTCGACGTGCGCGTTGAGCAGCCGCAGCGAGATGAATCGCCAGTCCACCTCGTACGTGCGCTGCGCGGCGACCGTCCGCACCCACCGGCTGGTCAGCCAGGCGAACGGGCAGACGGGGTCGAAGTAGAAGTGCAGGTCGGCCACGGCTCCATGCTCACCCCGCGTGCCCGGACCCGCGCGTCGCCGGTGTTCCTCGTGCGTTGCCGGTCCTGCAGCGCCGTCGAGGCGCGAGGAACACCCGCGGTCCCGCATCTCTCCAGGAGGGAGCGGCGTCAGCCGGGGAGGAGCGCCTCGATCGCCGTCCGGACCTCGGGGGCGCCGGGCTCGGTCGCCGGCCGGAACCGGGCCACCACCGCGCCGTCGGCGTCGACCAGGAACTTCTCGAAGTTCCACTGCACCGGACCGGACTCGCCGGCGCCGTCGGGCGTCGCCGTCAGCCGCTGGTACACCGGGTGCGCGCCCTCGCCGTTGACGTCGACCTTCTCCGTCATCGGGAAGGTGACGTCGTAGGTGGCCGAGCAGAAGGTGGCGATCTCCTCGGCGGTGCCGGGCTCCTGGCCCGCGAACTGGTTGCACGGCACCCCCACCACGGTGAACCCGCGCGGCCCGTACTCACGCTGCAGCGCCTCGAGCTGCGTGTACTGCGGCGTGAGCCCGCAGCGGCTGGCCACGTTGACCACCAGCGCCGGACGCCGGCCGGTCAGGGCGCCGAGCGTCGTGTCCTCGCCGCGCAGGGTGGCCACGGGCAGGTCGAGCAGGTCGGTCACGGGAGCTCCTCGCGTCGGGCCGGGATGCCGGCACACAGCGCGCCCGCCCGCCGGGTTGTTCCGGTCACCCCGGCTTCACTCCAGGCTGCTGACGTCGTCGGGCACGTCGACGGCGTGCTGTCGCAGCGCCGTCAGCGGCACGACCTCCAGCGCCCGCTCGTTCGTGGCCGCCAGGACGACGCCGGCCGCGACGCCCCGCTGGTACGCCTGCAGCCACCGGGCGGCGACGACGCACCAGCGGTCGCCGGGCCGCAGGCCGGGGAACCCGTACTCCGGTCGCGGGGTGCCGAGGTCGTTGCCCAGCTCCCGCTGCATCGCCAGGAACTCCGCCGAGACCACCACGCACACGGTGTGGCTGCCGAGGTCCTCGGGCCCGCTGCGGCAGGCCCCGTCGCGGAAGAAGCCGGTCAGCGGCTCGGTGCCGCAGGGCTCGAGCTCGCCATCCAGCACGTTGCGCTCGGTCGCCGGCTCGCCCATGCCGGGATCGTGGCAGAGCGGCACCGCCCGCGCGCGGGCCCGGCCGACGATCCGGCCGGGCCCGCGGTGGTGCGGTCGGGCGGTGCGGTCAGGCGGTGCCGGTGCGGCGGCGGGCCGTGAGCGTCAGCCCGGCGCCCGCCAGCAGGACCAGCAGGCCGGCGCCGAGGACGCCGGTGACGTCACTGCCGGTGTAGGCCAGCCGCCCGCCGTGGGACGAGCCGGAGCCCGCCCCGCTCCCGGCGAGGACGCCGCCGCCGTTGCCCGCCGCCGTCCACGAGCCCGCGCCGGTCACCGGGGTCACCAGGCCGAGGTGCGCCGCGGGGTGCTGCACGGCGGGGTGCGCGGTGCCCGGCTGCTGGGGGCCGGGGTGCTGCGGTCCGGGCTGCTGCGGCGTGCCGGGGCCCTGCGGGCCGGTCGGGTCGGTCGGGCCGGCCGGCGGGGTGCAGTCGCCGGTGCCGTCGCCGAGCAGGCCGAGGCCCACGCCGCACACGGTCACCGGGACGTCGACGTCGACGCCGCCGTCCCCCGTGCCCGGGGTGCCGGTGCCGGGCGTGCCCGTACCGGGGGTGCCGCCGCCGGGCAGGGTGCACTCGCCACCCGCGTCGCCGAGCAGGCCGATGCCGGTGCCGCACACCAGGACCGGGACGTCGACGTCGAGCAGGCCGCCGTCGGTGCCGCCCGTGCCCGGGCCGGTCGTCCCGGCGGGGGTGCAGCCGCCGGCGGCGTCGCCGAGGAGGCCGACCCCGTTGCCGCAGACGGTGACCGGGACGTCGACGTCGAGCAGGCCGCCGTCCGTGCCACCGCTGCCCGGGCCGGTCGTCCCGGCGGGGGTGCAGCCGCCGGCCGCGTCGCCGAGGAGGCCGACCCCGTTGCCGCAGACGGTCACCGGGACGTCGACGTCCAGCAGGTCGTCGAGCGGGCCGGCCGCCCCGGGGGCGGGAGTGCCGGTGCCGGCGACCGGGGTGCAGCCGCCGACCGCGTCGCCGAGCACGCCGACGCCGTTGCCGCAGACGGTCACCGGCACGGTCACCGCGCCCTCCGGCGCGGCGGGGGCGGTGCCGGAGGCCTCCGCGTCGCCGAGAACGCCGGTGCCGTTGCCGGCGACGGTGACCGGCACCGCGACGTCCGCCGGGCTGTCGGCCGACTGCGAGGTGCCCGGCGCCGGTGCGGCCGGCGGCTGGGAGACCCCGGCGTCGCCGACCGCGGCGTCGTTGCCGCCGACGGTGACCGGCACCGAGACGGCGACCGGGCCGAGGTCGAGGGTGAGGTCCGCGGAGACGGCGGGCAGCTCGAGGCCGCCTCCCGCGGGGGCGTCGCCGAGGACGCCGACGGCGTTGTCGGTGACGGTGACCGGGACGACGACGTCGAGGTCCCCGTTCCCGGGCTGGTCGGATGCGGCGGCGACACCGGTGCCGACGGCGAGCAGGCCGCCGGTCAGCAGTGTCACGCGCAGGGCGCGGGTGGCCCATCGGGACATGGCAGTTCTCCTGACTGGGTGCTGGGACCCCGGTCCCGGGCGGGACGGCGGGGGTCGTGGGCTCGGCCGGCGGACAGCCGGCGGCGCGGCACTCAGTCGGGAGAGGTGGCGGGGTCGACCGGGTCGGCGGCCGCGGCGGCGCGGGCGCCGTCGGAGACCGCCCCGGCCGCGGCGAGCAGCGCGGCGGGGACGGCCCCGGTCAGGTCGGCGGAGAGCGGGTCGCGGTCGGCACCGGCGCCCGAGGCGGCGGTCCCGGCCGGTGCCGGGACGGCCGGGACGCCGGGGACGGCGGGGGCCTGCGGCGCGGCGGGCAGCGGCTGCGCCGGCACGAACGCGGCGGCAGCGGGAGACGCGGCGCCCGGGGCGGTGGTCGCGCCGGCCGCGCCCGACCGGCCCGGGTGCGGGTGCACGGCACCCGGGCCCGCCGGGAGGGGAGCCCCGGCGGCGACGGCGGCGTCGGCGACGGCACCGGGGACGGGAGAGGGCAGCCCGGCGGCCGGGACCGGCGCCGGGGGAGCGGGGACGACGAGGTCGGGGGCCACGACGCCGGGGACCAGGACGTCGGTCACCGGGACCAGGACGTCGGTCACCGGGACGAGGACGTCGGTCACCGGGGCCAGGACGTCGGTCGCGGGCGCCAGCGCACCGGTGACGGGCCGCAGCGCCCCGGTCACCGGCGCCAGGGCCTCCGTCACGGGCGCCAGGGCCTCCGTCACCGGGGCGAGCGCCTGCGACACGGGCGCGACGACCTCCCGGAGCGGCGCGGTCACCGGAGCGGCCGTGCCGGCGACCGCCTGCACGACCGGTGTCACGGGGGCCAGCACCGGCGTCAGCGGCTCGGTCACCTCCCCGAGCGCGGCGCCCACCGGAGCGGTGACCGCCCCGAGCGGGGAGCCGGGTGGCGGCTCCTCGGCGGAGGCGCCGGTCGAGCCGACCAGCCACACCCCGGTGCCGAGCCCGGCGACCAGGAGGGCGCGGCCACCCCAGCGGCGCAGGCGGGCGCGACGGCCCGTCCGGGCGGACAGCTCGGTCATCGCACCTCCCCCAGCGCACGGCAGTGACGTTGTGCACATGGATTGCAGCGGAACGTGATCACTACACGGCAGTCCCCCGATCGGCTGGGATCCGCTGACGGAACGTGACCGTCCGGTCCGGCGTGGGCGGCCCGGTCACCCGATGGGGAGGCAGCGGTGGCAGGCTCCCGACGTGACCGTCGACACTCCCGGCGCCCCCGTCCTCTGGCAGCCCCACCAGGAGACGAAGGAGGCCACCCGGCTCGCCGCGTTCGCCCGCGAGGTCGCCCAGCGGCGGGGCCTGGACCTCGACCCGACCGACTACGACGCGATCTGGCGCTGGTCGGTCGAGCACCTCGACCAGTTCTGGGCCGACGTCGCCGTCTGGTCGGGCGTGCTCGACCGCGTGCCCGACGACCGGGTGCTCACCCGGCGCGAGATGCCCGGCGCCGAGTGGTTCCCGGGGACGACGGTCAACTACGCCGAGCAGGCGCTGCGGCACGGCACCGAGGAGCACCCGGCGCTGGTCGCGGTGGCGGAGGACGCCGAGCCGGTCGAGGTGTCCTGGGCGGAGCTGCGCGGGCAGGTCGGCGCGTTCGCCGCCACCCTGCGCCGGCTCGGCGTGCGGCGCGGCGACCGCGTGGCCGGCTACCTGCCCAACGTGCCCGAGGCCGTCGTCGCGTTCCTCGGGGCCGCCTCGATCGGCGCGGTGTGGTCCTCGTGCGCGCCGGACTTCGGCACCCGCGCCGTCCTCGACCGGTTCGCCCAGATCGAGCCGACGGTGCTGGTCGCCGTCGACGGCTACCGGTTCAACGGGCGGCCGCACGACCGGCGGGACGTGGTCGCCGAGCTGCGCGCCGCGCTGCCGACCGTGCGCGCGACGGTCGCCGTCCCCCGGCTGTTCCCGGACGAGGTGCCCGACGGCGCGCTGTCCTGGGCCGACGCCGTAGCCGGCCCCCGCGAGCCGGAGTTCGAGGCGCTCCCGTTCGACCACCCGCTGTGGATCGTCTACTCGTCGGGCACCACCGGCCTGCCCAAGGGGATCGTGCACGGCCACGGCGGCGTCGTCCTCGAGCAGCACAAGCAGCTCGGCCTGCACGGCGACGTCGGCCCCGGCGACCGCTTCTACTGGTACGCCTCCACCGCCTGGATCATGTGGAATATCGCCACCTCGGCGCTGCTGCGCGGCGCCACCGTGGTCGTCCACGACGGCGCGCCCGCGTACCCCTCGGTCGACGCGCAGTTCGCCCTCGCCGCGCGCACCGGCATCACCTACCTCGGCACCAGCGCCGGCTACCTGATCGCCTGCGAGAAGGCGGGGATCCGGCCGGGGGAGACCCACGACCTGTCGGCGCTGCGCGTCATCGGGTCCACCGGCTCGCCGCTGCCGGCCTCGGCCTACTCCTGGGTGTACGACGCCGTCCGCGACGACGTCTTCCTCAGCTCGGCGTCCGGCGGCACCGACGTCGCCACCGGCTTCATCGGCAGCTCGCTGCTGCTCCCGGTCACCGCCGGCGAGCTGCAGCGGCCGATGCTCGGCGTCGCCGCCGCGGCGTGGGGCGAGGACGGCCGCCCGGTCGTCGGCGAGCTCGGCGAGCTGGTGATCACCGAGCCGATGCCGTCGATGCCGCTGTACTTCTGGAACGACCCCGAGGGCACCCGCTACCGCGAGGCCTACTTCGAGCCGTGGCCGGGCGTCTGGCGGCACGGGGACTGGATGGAGGTCACCGACCGCGGCACCTGCGTGATCACCGGCCGGTCGGACTCCACGCTCAACCGCGGCGGCGTGCGGATGGGCACCGCCGACATCTACGCCGCCGTGGAGAGCTTCCCCGAGGTCGCCGACTGCGTCGTCCTCGGCGTCGAGCAGCGCGACGGCGGCTACTGGATGCCGCTGTTCGTCCAGCTCGCCCCCGGCGCCGAGCTGACCGACGACCTGCGCGAGCGCATCCGCGCCGCCATCCGCAGCTCGGCGAGCCCGCGGCACGTGCCCGACGAGATCCTCGTGGCGCCCGGCGTGCCGCACACCCGCACGGGCAAGCGGCTGGAGGTGCCGCTCAAGCGGCTGTTCCAGGGCGTGCCGCCGGAGAAGGCGGTCAACCCGGGGGCCGTGGACGACGCGTCACTCGTCGAGCACTACGTGGCGCTGGCCCGGGAGCGCGGCGCGCGCTGAGCGCTCCCGGGCCGCGCCGCCGCCGGGGTCAGGGGCGGCGGAACGGGCCGCGCAGGACGACCCACTGCAGCAGCATGATCGTCTTCGCGTCGGCGATCCGGCCGTCGTCGACCATGGCCAGCGCCTCGTCGACGTCGAGCTCGAGCACCTCGATGTCCTCGCCCTCCTCGGCCACCCCGCCGCCGGCGCTCACCCGGTCGGCCGGGGTGTAGGGGGCGGCGAAGCAGACGACGCGCTCGGTCACCGAGCCCGGGCTGGTGAAGACGTCGAAGACCCGCGTCACCTCGCCGACGACGACGCCGAGCTCCTCGGCCGCCTCGCGCCGCACCGCGGTCTCGGCGTCCTGCTCGTCGAGCAGCCCGGCGGCGGCCTCGACGAGCATCCCGTCGGGCGAGCCGTTCACGTAGGCGGGGAAGCGGAACTGCCGGGTGAGCAGCACGGTCCGCCGCGCGACGTCGTAGGGGAGGAGCGCGGCGCCGTTGCCGCGGTCGTAGGTCTCGCGCTGCTCGGTGGTCCACCGGCCGTCGCGGCGGCGCTGGTCGAAGGTGGTCCGGCGCAGCACGTGCCACGCCGCGGCCAGCAGCTCGACGTCGCGGACGACGACGTCGGGGTTGCCGGTGAGGTCCCGGCCCACCCGGTCGAGGCCGGTGCGGCCGCGGGAGTCGGGCAGGTCGACGCCGAGGACGCCGGTCACGCCGCCACCGCCGGGACCTCGGCGACGCTCGTGTAGACCGCCGCGCCCCTCGCCCGGGCCAGCGCCACCATCTCGTCGGAGCCGGCCGAGGCGCCGGGCAGCCGCAGGACGGCGTCGCAGCGGGCCACCAGGCGCCGGCCCATCGGGTGGAAGACCTCGTCGAAGGCGGCGTCGCCGACGCGGGTCGAGCCGGCCAGCTCCGCGAGGGGGAGGGCCAGGTCCTCCCCGTTGACGGCGAGGTGCCCGGCGCGGAACAGCTCCAGGCAGGCCAGCTGGATGGCGCGGTGGTTGGCCGCGATCCGCTCCGGGTCGTCGCCGGTGCCCCCGCGGTAGGGGCCGGCCACCAGGATCATCAGGGGTTGCTGGGTCATACGAGGTCGACCTCCACGCCGGCGTCGTCGAGCGCGGCCAGGGTGTCCTGGGCCGCGGGGGTGAGCTGGGGGTCGCGGGCGCTGGCGTCGGTGACCAGCCGCCCGACGGCGGACAGCGGCGCGACCGAGGCGAAGGCGCGCACGCCGAGCTTGGAGGCGTCGGCGACGACGAGCGTGTCCCGCGCCTGCTCGAGGCCGGCCTGCTTGACGGCGGCGTCCTCGAGGGTGAACTCCGACCAGCCGGCCCGGGCGTCGACCGCCCCGATCGACATGACGAACAGGTCGAAGGTGAGCTGCCGCAGCACCGCGGCGGTGAGCGGCCCGGCCAGACTGCGCTCGCCCGGCCGTGCCTCGCCGCCGACGACGAGCAGCCGGATCCCCGGCCGGTCGGCCAGCGCGTCGGCCACCGGCAGGCTGACGACGGCGGCGGTGAACGGGCCCTCGCCCGCGGCGGCCCGGTCGGCCAGCGCGCGGGCCACGTGCACCGTCGTCGTCCCGGCGTCGAGCAGGACGGTGGCCCCGGCCGGCACCTGGGCGGCGGCCGCCTTGCCGATGCGGTCCTTGATGCCGGCCTGCCAGCCGGCGCGGGCGGTGAAGCCGGCGGCGCTCTCGGGTTCGGCGACGGCGACCGCGCCCCCGCGGACCCGTTCCACCAGGCCACGGGACTGCAGCGCGTCGAGGTCGCGGCGCACGGTCATCTCGGAGACGCCGAGCCGGGCGGCGAGGTCGGCGAGGGACACCCGGCCGGCGTTGCGCACCAGCCGCAGCGTCACGTCGAGTCGGTCGGGGATGGCCACGGCGCAGTTTCTACCAGGCTGATGTGAGATCTGTGAAGTAGTTGTGCGATTCGCCGCAGCGGGAGTGCTGTCGGTCACGCTCCCCCGGGCGCACCGTGCAGGTCAGGGGCGCGGCGCGCATGGTGGGCAGACGCCCTGACCGCGATCCCCACCGCGACGGAGAGAGGCCCCACGACGATGACGTCGACCCCGGACCGCCCCGCCGAGCTGCTCGAGCCGGCCCCGCCCGCGCTCCTGCCGCCGTGGCACACCCCCGAGCGCGAGGCGCTGCAGGAGCAGGCGCGCCGCTTCGCCTACGACGAGGTGCTCCCGGTGGCGAACGAGCTCGACCCGCAGAAGGGCCTGCTGCCGGAGTCGCTGCTGGCCCGCATGGCCGAGCTCGGCTGGTTCGGCATCACGGTGCCCGCCGAGCACGGCGGCCTGGGCCTCGGCGTCTTCGAGTACTGCATGGTCTCCGAGGAGCTCGCCCGCGCCTGGATGAGCAGCGCGAGCATCCTCGCCCGCTCGCAGGGCCTCGGGACGGCGGTGGCCGACCCCGCCCGGCGCGGCGAGCTGCTGCGGCGCAGCGCGAAGGGCGAGTGGATCGGCGCGATCGCGCTGTCCGAGCCCGACGCCGGCTCCGACCTCGCCGGCGTCTCCACCCGGGCGGTCCTCGACGGCGACGAGTGGGTGGTCACCGGCCACAAGCGCTGGTGCGGCAACGCAGAGGCCGCCGACTTCATCCAGGTGCTCGTGCGCGAGCGCGACCCGGAGCCGGGGGAGTCCCGGTCGAAGGGCCTGGTCAACCTCCTGCTGGAGAAGGACCGCGGCTCGTTCCCGGCCGGCCTGACCGGCACCCCGATCGACAAGATCGGCTACCACGGCTTCCTCACCTGGGACCTGGTCTTCGACGGCGTCCGGATCCCCCGGGAGAACGTCGTCGACGAGGCCGCCGCCAGCGACGAGCAGGGCGAGGCCGCCGCGCGCGCCGGGTTCGCCGCGGCGCAGGCGTTCCTGAACACGGCGCGGGTGCACACCGCCGCCCGCGCCGTCGGCCTGGCCCGGGCCGCGCTCGAGGACTCCGTGGTCTACCTGCAGGAGCGCGAGCAGTTCGGCCACCCGATCGGCGACTTCCAGGCCCTGCGCTTCGCCGTCGCGGAGATGGCCGCGCAGGTCGAGCAGGCCCGCACCTTCTACCGGCAGGTGGCGCACCTGATCGACCTCGGCGTGCGCTGCGAGCGGGAGGCCTCGATGGTCAAGCTGGAGGCCACCGAGATGGCGGTGCGGGTGACCAACCAGGCCATGCAGCTGCACGGCGGCAACGGCTACACCACCGAGCGGCAGGTGGAGCGGCACTGGCGCGACGCCCGGCTGACCACGATCTTCGAGGGCACCAGCGAGATCCAGAAGCGGATCATCAGCGACCGCATGCTGCCGCGCTCGCCGCTCACGTAGTCCTCCGGCGCGCGGTCGTGCACTGCCCACGCCGGCGGGGCAGAGCACGACCCGGCCCGGGACCCCCGGGCACCGCCGACCGCTGATCGTCACCACCCCGCCGGGTCGCCGTTCCCGCCGCGACACCGGCCTCCCCGACCCTCCGGGGACGTGACCGCCGCAGCGCCCGTCCGCCCCGCCGTCCGCTACCGGACAACCCTCGCCCGCACGACCGCCGACCTCGCCGAGGCCCAGCGGCTCCGGCACGACGTCTTCGCCCTCGAGTGCGGCGCCGTCCTCGACGGCCCGGCCGCCGCCGACGGCCGCGACGAGGACGAGTGGGACGCGCTGTGCGACCACCTCCTCGTCCGCGAGCAGACCTCCGGGCAGGTGGTCGGCACCTATCGGGTGCTGCCGCCGGAGCGGGCCGCCGCGCGCGGCCGCGGCTACTCCGACGGCGAGTTCGACCTCACCCGGCTCGCGCCGCTGCGGCCGGGCCTGGTCGAGGCCGGGCGCAGCTGCGTCCACCCCGACCACCGCTCCGGCGCGGTGATCACCCACCTGTGGGCGGGGCTCGCCCGCTACGTCCTCGACGGGGGCCACACCCACCTGGGCGGCTGTGCCTCGGTGTCGCTGGCCGACGGCGGCGCGACGGCGGCCGGCGTCTGGGACGTCGTCCGCACGCGGCACCTCGCGCCCGCGGCCCTGCGGGTCCTCCCGCACGTCCCCTTCGACGTCGAGGCGCCGCCCCGGCCACTGCGCCCCGTGCTGCCGCCGCTGCTGCGCGCCTACCTGCAGCTCGGCGCGCGGGTGGGCGGCCCCCCGGCGCACGACCCGGCGTTCGGCACCGCCGACCTCTACGTGCTGCTGGACCTGGCCGACGTCGACCCGCGGGTGCTGCGCCGGCTGACGGGCGCCGGCCGGTGAACCCCTGGCTGGCGGTCTCGGACTGCACGCCGGCCTGCGCCGACGCCGACGCCGGTGCCGGTGCCGGTGCCGGCCGGGGCGCGGCCCGGCGGCTGGCCGGGGTGGCCGCGGCGCTGGCGCGCCCCGCCGCGGACGCGCCCGCCCGGGTCCTGGCCGCGCTCGGCGTCGCCCTGGAGGTCTCCGGCGACCTGCCGCGGCCCGGCGGCGGCCCCGCGCCGCTCGTGGTGAGCAACCACGTCTCCTGGCTCGACGACCTCGCGCTCGCCGCGCTGCTGCTCGGCGCGCGCCCGGTCGCGAAGGCCGAGGTGGGCGGCTGGCCGGTGGTCGGCGCGTGGGCGCGGCGCACCGGCGTCGTCCTGCACGACCGTGCCCGGCTGTCCACGCTGCCGGGCACGGTCGCCGAGGTCGCGGCCCTGCTGCGCGCCGGGCGGGCGGTGGCCGTGCACCCCGAGGGCACCACCGCCTGCGGTGCCCGTCTCGGCCGCTTCCGGCCGGCCTTCTTCCAGGCCGCCGTCGACGCCGCCGCGCCGGTGCTGCCGGTCGCGCTGCGCTACCGCACCGCCGCCGGGCCCACCACGCTCGCCGGCTACCTCGGCGACGACCCGCTGTGGCGCAGCCTCCGCCGCGTCGCCGGCGCCGGGGACCTGGTGCTCGAGGTGCACGTGCTGCCGCCGCTGCGGCCGGGCACCGACCGGCGCGCCCTGGCGGCGCTGGCCGAGCACGCCGTGGCCTGCGTCGTCGAGGCGGCCGCGCCGGTGGTGGCCGCCCATCCGCGCCCGGCCCGCCGCACCCCGCCCCGACCGTTCCTGCTCTCCCCGGGATAACCGGCTGACCCTGTCGGCCCCGTCGGCGAGCATGGGTCCGACGGCGCCGACGGTGCGCCACCCCGAGGAGGACCCCGATGGCCGGCCTGCCGCGCGCGCTGGCGCCCCTGCGGCACCGTTCCTACCGGCTGCTGGCGGCCTCGATGGGCCTGTCGCTGCTGGCGCAGGGCCTGTGGACGGTCGCCCTCGTCTGGCAGGTGGTCGCCCTCGGCGGCGGCCCGGCGGCGCTCTCGCTGGCCACCGCGCTGTCCGCCGGCGGGATGCTCGCCAGCACGCTGCTCGGCGGCGCGCTGGCCGACCGGGTGCCGCAGCGCCGGATCCTGCTCGGCGTCGCGCTGCTGCAGACCGCGGCGGTCGGGCTGGTCGCCGTCCTGTCGCTCACCGGATCACTGGCGCTCGGGCCGCTCGCCGCCGTCGCGCTGGCCGGCGGGGTGGCCACGGGGCTGTACTACCCGGCCTACTCGGCGCTGGTCCCCGGCGTCGTGCCGCCGTCGGACCTGCTGGCCGCCAACGGCCTCGAGGGCGTCGTGCGCCCGGCGCTGGCGATGGCGATCGGCCCGGCGGCCGCCGGGCTGCTGGTCGGCGCGTTCTCCCCGGGCGTCGCGCTGCTGGTCACCGCGCTCACCTCCGCCGCCGCGGCCGCCTGCGTGGCGGCGCTGCCCACCCTGCCGGTGCGCCGCGAGGAGCTCGGGTCGGGCCTGCTCGCCGACGTCCGCGAGGGCGTCTCCTACATGGTCCGCACGCCGTGGCTGCTGGCCACGCTGCTGTTCGCCTCGCTCATGGTGCTCGTGCTCATGGGCCCGTTCGAGGTGCTGGTGCCCTTCGCGGTGCGCGACCAGGCCGGCGGCGGCCCGTCCCAGCACGCGCTGGTGCTGGCCGCGTTCGGCATCGGCGGCGCGCTCGGGTCGGCGGTCGTGGCCTCGTTCCGGCTGCCCCGGCGCTACCTCACGGTGATGAACCTGCTGTGGGGCCTGGGCTGCGTGCCGATGGTCGTCTTCGGCTGGACGTCGTCGCTGTGGCTGATGGTGGCCGCGGCCGGCGTCCTCGGGGCGGCCTTCGAGGCGGGCACCGTCATCTGGGGCACGGTGCTGCAGCGCCGCGTGCCGCCGGCGCTGCTCGGGCGGGTGTCGAGCCTCGACTTCTTCGTGTCGCTGGCGTTCATGCCGCTGTCGATGGCGCTGGCCGGGCCGGTCAGCGGCGCCGTCGGGCTCACCGGCACCTTCCTGCTCGCCGGGCTCGTGCCGCCGGTGCTCGCCGTCGTCGCCGTTCTCGCCTGGCGGCTGCCCGCCGACGAGCTGGCCCACCCCCTCGACGTGCCGGCCGAGGAGCCGGCCGAGCCCGTCAGGGCCTGAGCACCCGGGCCTCCCACGGGCGCAGCGTGGCGGGGTCGTCCTCGGGCAGGTTGCCGAGGACGACCTCCGCCGCCGGCGCCTCCGGCAGCAGCTCCGCGAGGTCGTGCGTGCCCCCGCCCAGGTTGCAGACGACGAGCAGCGCGTCGCCGTCCAGCGCCCGGGTGAACGCGTACACCTCGTCGTGGTCGGGGAGCAGCATCGTGAAGTCGCCGAGCGCCACCACCGGGTCGTCGTGGCGCAGGGCGATCAGCCGCCGGTGGTGGGCGAGCACCGAGCCGGGGTCGTCGCGCTGGGCGGCGACGTTCCACGCGGTGTGGTCGGGGTTGACCGGCAGCCACGGCGTGCCGGTGGTGAAGCCCGCGTGCGGCGAGTCGTCCCACTGCACCGGCGTGCGGGCGTTGTCGCGGCTCATCCGGCGCAGCGCGGCCAGCACCTCGCCGGGGTCCTCGCCGTGCGCGACGGCCTGGGCGAAGTGGTTGAGCGACTCGACGTCGCGGAAGTCGTCGACCGAGTCGAACGGGGCGTTGGCCATCCCGATCTCCTCGCCCTGGTAGACGTACGGCGTCCCGCGGTGCAGGTGCAGCAGGGTGGCCAGGCACGTGGCCGAGTCCCGGCGGTACCGGGGCGAGTCGTCCCCGAAGCGCGAGACGGCGCGCGGCTGGTCGTGGTTGTCCCAGTAGAGGGAGTTCCAGCCGACGTCGGCCAGGCCCGCCTGCCACCGGCCGAAGGACGCCTTGAGGTCGCGCATCCGCAGCGGCCGCGGGGCGAACTTCGAGCCCTCGAAGTCCAGTCCGACGTGCTCGAACTGGAACACCATGTCCAGCTCGCCGCGCGCCGGGTCGGTGTAGAGCCGCGCCTCCTCGACCGTGACGCCGGGCGTCTCGCCGACGAGCAGGAGCTGCTCGCGCCGGCCGGTGAACACCTCGCGGTGCATCTCCTGCAGGAACTCGTGGATGCGCGGCCCGTCGACCACCGACGCCGTCGCGTCGCCGTAGGGCAGCCCCGGCAGGGGCGGGCCGTCGGGCAGCGAGCCGTCGGGGCCGACGTCCTTGCTGATCAGGTTGATGACGTCCATGCGGAACCCGTCGACCCCGCGGTCGAGCCACTCCCGCATCATCGCGTAGACGGCCTGCCGGACCTCCGGGTTCTCCCAGTTGAGGTCGGGCTGCTTGCGGTCGAACAGGTGCAGGTAGTACTCGCCGCTGGCCTCGTCGAGCTCCCAGGTCGGGCCCGAGAAGAAGCCGTGCCAGTTGGTCGGCTCGGCACCCGGCTGCCCCGCCGTCATCCCCGCCCGCGGCGGGCGCCACCAGTACCAGTCCCGCTTGGGCGAGTCCGGCGACGAGCGCGACTCGACGAACCACGGGTGCTCGTCGCTGGTGTGGTTGACCACCAGGTCCATGACCAGCCGGATCCCGCGGTCGTGCAGCGCGGCGATGAGCTCCTCGAGCTGCGCGAGGGTGCCGAACAGCGGGTCGACGTCGGTGTAGTCGCTGATGTCGTAGCCGTTGTCGGCCTGCGGCGAGGGGTAGACCGGCGAGAGCCAGACGACGTCGACGCCGAGGTCGGCGAGGTGGTCGATCCGCGACAGGATCCCGCCGAGGTCACCGATCCCGTCGCCGTCGGAGTCGGCGAACGAGCGCGGGTAGACCTGGTAGACGACGGCACGGGTCCACCACGGCGCATCAGCGGGGGTCACCGGTCCAGCCCAGCACTCCGGCGGCGGGCCCGCACCCGGGCGCGCTGGCGTCCCCGCGTGCCGCCCGGAGTGCTGCTGGTGACCGGCGGGAGCCGCGGCATCGGCGCGGCCACCGCCCGGCTCGGCCCGCTGGCCTGCGTGGTCGCCAACGCCGGCGTCGTGGCCCCGCGTGCCCGGGTCGACGAGCTCACCGCCGACCGGGTCCGGCGGGTGCTGGCGGTCAACGTGCTCGGCGCCGTCCTCACCTGCCGGGAGGCGGTGCGCCGGATGTCGACCCACCACGGCGGCGCCGGGGGATCGGTGGTCCTCGTGTCGTCGGCGGCCAGCCGGCTCGGCTCGCCCGGCGAGTACGTCGACCACGCCGCGAGCAAGGGCGCCGTCGACACGCTCGGGGTCGGGCTGGCCCGCGAGGTCGCCGGCGAGGGCGTCCGGGTGAACGTCGTCCGCCCCGGAATCGTCGAGACGGGCATCCACGCCAGCGGCGGGCAGCCCGACCGGGCGGCCAGGCTGGCGCCCACCGTGCCGATGGGGCGGCCCGGCACCCCGGAGGAGGTG
The DNA here is from genome assembly GCF_037034165.1 of Geodermatophilus sp. FMUSA9-8. Classification (NCBI taxonomy): domain Bacteria; kingdom Bacillati; phylum Actinomycetota; class Actinomycetes; order Geodermatophilales; family Geodermatophilaceae; genus Geodermatophilus; species Geodermatophilus sp. FMUSA9-8. Next base: position 163,692 of record NZ_JBAGKE010000006.1, read on the forward strand.
GCCGCCGCGGTGCTGTGGCTGCTCGGCGAGGGCTCCGGCTACTGCACCGGCAGCGTGCTCGACGTCGCCGGGGGCCGCTGAGCGACCCGGCCGGACCGCTGTTTGGATGGTCGGGTCCCGCCGGGGTCCGCCCGGCACCCCACGCGAGGAGCAGCGATGTCCCAGCCCACCCGCCCCGAGGTCGAGCCGCCCACCGGGCCGGCCCCCGACGACCTGGTGATCGAGGACATCACCGTCGGCGACGGCCCCGAGGCCACGGCCGGCAGCCTGGTCAGCGCGCACTACGTCGGCGTCACCCACGACGGCGGCGAGCAGTTCGACGCCTCCTGGGACCGCGGCGACCCGCTGGAGTTCCGTCTCGGCGTCGGCATGGTCATCCAGGGCTGGGACGAGGGCATCCAGGGCATGCGCGTCGGCGGCCGCCGTCGGCTGACCATCCCCGCGCACAAGGCCTACGGCGACCGCGGCGCCGGCGGGGTCATCAAGCCCGGCGCCACGCTGGTCTTCGTCGTCGACCTGGTCGGCGTCCGCTAGTCCCCGGTGCGTCGATGATCAGGTGGCCTGATCGTGCGGCGTCCTGGCTCACCGTGGGACGTGAGCCAGGACGCGCTGGGATCAGGCCACCTGATCGTCGCGGGCGCCCGGCGGTTGTACCGGCCAACGACGGGGCACCGCAGGGGCCATGAGCGAGCCGGTCCCCACCCGTGAGCACGCCCTCGCCTCGACGGCGAGCGAGGCCGGGACCGAGGAGGCCGGCGGCGAGTCCACCGGCACCGTCGTCGTCGCCGGGCTGGCCAACCTCGGCATCGCGATCGCCAAGCTCGTCGGCGGCCTGATCAGCCACTCCTCGGCGATGCTGTCCGAGGCCGCGCACTCGGTCGCCGACACGATCACCGAGGTGCTGCTGTTCATCGCGCTCAAGCGCGGCGACAAGGCCCCCGACGCCCGGCACCCGGTCGGCTACGGCCGCGAGACCTACTTCTGGGCGCTGCTGGCATGCCTGGCCACCTTCACCCTCGGCGCCGGCTTCTCCTTCTACCAGGGCGTGGAGACGATCCTCGAGGGCGAGGAGCAGGGCTCCCCGACGGTCGCCTACGTCGTGCTGGCGGTGTCCTTCGTGCTGGAGGGCGCGTCCTGGCTCAAGGCCGTCCGGCAGGTGCGCAGCTCGGCGAGGCGGTGGGGGACCACGCCGCGGCGCTACCTCGCCGAGACCACCGACACCACGGTCAAGGCCGTGACCTTCGAGGACAGCGCGGCGCTGGTCGGCCTGGTGCTCGCCGCGCTCGGCCTGTTCCTCGAGCAGGTCACCGGCGACCCGGTGTGGGACGGCGTCGCCGCGATCCTCATCGGCGTCCTGCTGCTCGTCGTCGCCGGCTCCCTGGCGCGGGCCAACGTCTCGCTGCTCATCGGGCAGTCGGTGCCGGCGTCCATCCAGGACCGGCTGCGCGCGGAGCTCCTCGACCTGCCCCAGGTCGACGACGTGCCGTTCCTCCTCACCTCGGTGATCGGCCCCGGCCAGCTCATCGTCTCCGCCAAGGTCGACTTCGCGGACACCGCGACCGTCGCCGACATCGAGCGCGCCTCCGACGAGGCCGAGCGCCGGCTGGTCGCCAGCCACGCCGGCGTCCGGTTCGTCTTCCTCGACCCCACCCCCGGCGACGGGCGCGCCCGGGCGGAGGCCCACCGGCCGGAATGACGGCGGGCCGCGCGCGGTTGAGCGGTTCCGTGCGCATCGAGGTGTGGTCCGACGTCGTCTGTCCGTGGTGCTACATCGGCAAGCGGCGGCTGGAGTCCGCGCTCGAGCGCTTCCCGCACCGCGACCAGGTCGAGGTGGTGTGGCGGTCCTTCCAGCTCGACCCGAGCGTCCCCGAGGGCGAGACGCACGCGACCCTCCCGGCGCTGGCCGCCAAGTACGGCCGCCCGGTCGAGGACATGCGGGCGATGATGCGGCACGTCGAGGAGACCGCCGCAGGTGAGGGCCTCGAGTACTCCCTCGCCGACGGCGTCAGCGGCAACACCCTGCTCGCCCACGAGCTCCTCCACCTCGCGGCCGACCGCGGGCTGCAGGGCGCGATGAAGGAGCGCCTGCTGCACGCCTACTTCGAGGAGTCCCGCCCGGTCTTCGACGTCGACGCGCTCGTGCCGCTGGCCGTCGAGGTGGGGCTCGACGAGGCCGAGGTCCGCGCGGCGCTCGCCGACTCCCGCTACCGCTCCGCGGTGCTCTCCGACGCCGCCACCGCGCAGGCGCTCGGCGCGACCGGGGTCCCGTTCTTCGTCGTCGACCGGAAGTACGGCGCCGCGGGCGCCCAGCCGGCCGACCTCCTGCTGCAGGTGCTGGAGCGGGCCTGGGCCGACGCCCACCCGCTGGCCACCGTCCCCGCCGCCGAGGGCTGCGAGGGCGACTCCTGCGCCGTCTGACCCGCTGACACGACGGAGGGCTCCACCCGGTCCGGGTGGAGCCCTCCGTGCGTCGCGCTACTGGGTGGCGGGGCCGCCCTGCTCGGTGCCGGAGATCTGGCGGAGCAGGTCGTGGCAGCGCTTGGCCCGCGCCGAGTCCTGCTCCATGACCTCGCGGAAGAACGCGGCGACGTCGTCGAGGCCCGCGTTCTCGGCGTCCCGCACGTACTGGCCGTAGTCGTGGCCCGCCTTCAGCGAGTGGTACTGCACGGAGATCAGGTCGAAGGTGACGTCCTCGAAGCCGGTCTCACCGGTGGCCATGGGTGCCTCCTCGTCGATGGGTCGGACGCAGCGAGGGGTTCCCGGACGGGGCGGGCCGAAACGGACCGGTCCGCCTCAGGACGGCGGCGCCTCGGAGAACGCACCTCCGGTGACGTCACCGCCGCCGGCGTCGTCGGCCAGGGTCTGCCCGGCGGTCGTCTCCGCGTCGTCGGCGTCGAGCTCGTCGGCTCCGGTGGACGCCGGGTCGTCCGCGGTGGAGGCCAGGTCGGCGCCCTGGCCGTAGGCGCCGGGGTCGGCCTGCGTCGTCCGCGGGTCGTTGAGCGGGTCCGGCACGTCGGGGTCGGTGACGGTCATGGCCCCTCCCTGCCCGGCCCTCCGCACCTGCAACCCCTGGCCGGATGCGTAAGCCGTGTGTTACACATCCGCGCATGGAGGCGCTCGAGGCCCTCGCCGACCCCACCCGGCGGCAGCTGCTCGCGCTGCTCCGGGACGGCGAGGTCGCGGCCGGGGAGCTGGCCGGGCGCTTCCCGGTGAGCCGCCCGGCGATCAGCCGGCACCTGCGGGTGCTGCGCGAGGCCGGGCTGGTGCGCAGCCGGGTCGAGGGCCGCCGCCGGCTGTACGCGCTCGACCCGCGCCCGCTGCGCGAGCTCGACGACTGGCTGGAGCCCTACCGCGACCTGTGGGCGCAGCGGTTCGACGCCCTCGACACCGAGATCGCCCGCGGCCGCCGGTCCCGGGCCCACCCCCCGACGGACGGAGACGCCCCGTGACCGACGCGCAGACCACCCCCGCCGACCCGCCCACCGGCCGCCGCGGCGTCGTCACCGACCTGCCCGACGGCCGCCGCCGGCTGGAGTTCCGCCGGTCCTGGCCCGACGGGCCCGACGCCGTGTGGGCCGCGATCACCGAGCCCGACCGGCTGGCCCGCTGGTTCGGCACGTACCAGGGCGAGCGCGCCCCCGGCGCCCGCGGCACCCTGACGATGACCCACGAGGCCGAGCCGGCCGCCGAGGCGGTCGTCATCGCCGAGTGCGACCCGCCGCGCCGGCTGGTGGTCGAGTGGCCGGAGCAGGAGGGCTGGCGGGTCGAGCTGGCCCTCGCCGTGGAGAGCGGGCGCACGACGCTGCACTTCGTGCAGCACTTCGCCGCCGGCGCCGACGTCACCGACGTCGCGCTCGGCTGGCACTGGTACCTCGACAAGCTCGACGCCGTGGCGGGCGGCCGGCCGGCCCCCGGCGAGTGGGACGCCTTCCTCGCCGAGGTCGGCCCGGACTACGGCCGTGCGCCGGAGGGGACGGCCTAGGGCCGGGCCGGGCGGCCCAGCACCGCCATCGCGGCGGCCAGGCCGAGCCCGCCGACGACCACCGCCGTCTCCAGCGGCGCGCTCGCCGGCGCGGCCAGCCGCTCCCGGACCAGGCGCTCCTGCAGGTAGCCGGGGACCATGCCGCCGCTCAGCAGCCGCAGCACCCGGCGCGCCCGCTCGTCGGGCCCGGCCGCCAGGCGGGACACGGCCCACGCCTGCGCCGCGAGCATCCAGACCGGCGCGGCGAGGGCCGTCCCCATCCACAGCGAGTCCCGGCCCACACGGGCCGGGTCGCCGGTCAGGAACGGCAGGTCGAAGTGGTGTCGGCGGCGCACCGCCAGCGCCTGGCCGGCGAGGCCGGCGGCGAGCTGGGCGGCGGAGACGGCGACGAGGGCGCGGCGGGACGGCACGGTCCGGGGACCGTAGTGGCACCGGCGCCGCCGCGGGCCGGTCAGCCGCGCGCCGCCACCTGCACCGGCTCGGGGCCGGTCCAGGCGCCGAGCGAGCCGAGGAAGGCGTTGCGCCGGCCCAGCCGCGGGCCGGCCTGCACCGGGTAGGCGTCGTGGGTGCCGGTGAGGTCGCGGGCGGCGTGCACGGCGAAGTTCGGGTCCTCCTGCGCCTCGCGCGCCACGGCGACGAGGTCGGCCATCCCGCCGGCCACGACCGCCTCGGCCTGCCGGCCGTCGACGATCAGGCCCACCGCCATCGTGGCGATGCCCGCCTGCTCGCGGATGCCCGCGGCGAAGGGCACCTGGTAGCCGTAGCCCAGCGGGTGCTGCCAGCCGCCGAGGCCGCCGCCGGAGACGTCGACGACGTCGACCCCGCGGGCGCGGAGCTCCCGGGCCAGGGCCACGGTGTCGTCGAGGCCGATGCCGTCGGGCGTGCCGTCCACGGCGGAGACGCGCACGAACAGCGGCCTGTCCTCCGGCCACTCCGCCCGCACGGCCTCGACCACCTCGAGGGGGAACCGCATCCGGGCCTCCCGCGAGCCGCCGTAGCCGTCGGTGCGCCGGTTGGACAGCGGCGACAGGAACTGGTGCAGCAGATAGCCGTGGGCGGCGTGTACCTCGACGACGTCGAAGCCCGCGGCCAGCGAGCGGCGGGTGGCGGCCGCGAACGCCTCGCGCACCTCGCCCAGCTCCACGGCGGTGAGCTCGTGCGGCACCGGCCAGCCCGGTCCCGCCGGCACCGCGCTGGCCGAGACCGTCGGCCAGGGGTCCTCACCGGGCCGGGCGTTCTCCGGGGTGACGGCGGCCCCGCCCTCCCACGGGCGCTGGCTGCTGGCCTTGGCGCCGGCGTGCGCGAGCTGGATGCCGGCCACCGCCCCGGACGCCCTCAGGAAGTCCGCGACCCGCGCCAGCCCGGGGACGTGCTCGTCGGACCACATGCCGACGTCGCCGTGGCTGATCCGCCCCTCCGGCGTCACCGCCGTCGCCTCCACCACGACCGTGCCGAAACCGCCCAGGGCGAACCGGCCCAGGTGCACGAGGTGGTAGTCGCCGACAAGGCCGTCGCGGACGGAGTACTGGCACATCGGGGCGACGACGAGGCGGTTCGGGAGGGTCACCCCGCGCAGCGTCAGGGGCGCGAGCAGGGCCGGAGCGGGCGTGAGGCTGGTCACGTGGAGCAGTGAACACCGCGCTCACCTGGCCTGTTCCCCGGGACGGGGGGAAGCGGACCTAGACGTCTAGGACGTAACATCTCTCACCATGACAGGCGGGTCCGCCCGCTCGTACGCTTCCCGGACCCGGCCGGTCGGACCCGTTCCGCCGCCCCCGGGGACACCAGGCACCGGCGCCCGTGTCCACGACACGCGGCGTGCCCAGAGGATGGAGACGCCGTGACCTCCGTGACCACCCCCGGTCTCGACAACGCCCCCACCACGCACGCCCGGCTGCTGGCCTGGGTGCGGGAGATGGCGGAGCTGACCGGCCCGGACCAGGTGGTGTGGGTCGACGGCACCGACGAGGAGTGGGAGCGGCTCACCCAGAAGCTGGTCGACGCCGGGACCTTCACCCGCCTGGCGAAGAAGCCCAACTCGTTCTGGGCCGCCTCCGACCCCAGCGACGTCGCGCGCGTCGAGGACCGCACCTTCATCTGCTCGGTCGACGAGGCCGACGCGGGGCCGACCAACAACTGGATGGCCCCCGACGAGATGAAGTCGGTCATGACGGAGCTGTACCGCGGCTCCATGCGCGGCCGGACGATGTACGTCATCCCGTTCTGCATGGGCCCCGTCGAGGCCGAGAACCCGATGTTCGGCGTCGAGCTCACCGACTCCGAGTACGTCGTCGTCTCGATGCGGGTCATGGCCCGCATCGGCTCGCGCATCCTCGAGGCGATGGGCACCGACCGGCCGTTCGTGCCGGCCATGCACTCCCTCGGCGCGCCGCTGGAGCCGGGCCAGGAGGACGTGCCCTGGCCGTGCAGCCAGACCAAGTACATCGTGCACTTCCCCGAGGAGCGGGCCATCTGGTCCTACGGCTCGGGCTACGGCGGCAACGCCCTGCTCGGCAAGAAGTGCTACTCGCTGCGGATCGCCTCGGCGATGGCCCGCGACGAGGGCTGGCTCGCCGAGCACATGCTGATCCTCAAGCTGACCAGCCCGCAGCAGAAGACCTACTACGTCGCCGGCGCCTTCCCGTCGGCGTGCGGCAAGACCAACCTCGCCATGCTCGAGCCGACCATCCCCGGGTGGAAGGTCGAGACCATCGGCGACGACATCGCCTGGATGCGCTTCGGCGAGGACGGCCGGCTCTACGCCATCAACCCCGAGTTCGGGCTCTTCGGCGTCGCCCCGGGCACCGGCTGGGACACCAACCCCAACGCGATGCGCACGATCGACAACGGCAACTCGGTCTTCACCAATGTCGCGCTCACCGACGACGGCGACGTCTGGTGGGAGGGCATGACCGAGGAGCCGCCGGCGCACCTCACCAGCTGGAAGAAGCAGGACTGGACGCCGGACTCCGACGAGCCGTCCTCGCACCCGAACTCGCGGTTCTGCACGCCGATCGAGCAGTGCCCGATCCTCGCGCCGGAGTACACCGACCCGAAGGGCGTGCCGATCTCGGCGATCCTCTTCGGCGGTCGCCGCAAGACCACGATCCCGCTGGTCACCGAGGCGCGGGACTGGAACCACGGCGTCTTCATGGGCGCCACGCTGTCGTCGGAGACGACGGCCGCGGCCACCGGCGCCGTCGGCGTCGTCCGCCGCGACCCGTTCGCCATGCTGCCGTTCATCGGCTACAACGCCGGCGACTACTTCCGGCACTGGGTGGAGACCGGCAAGGGCGCCGACGCCACCAAGCTGCCGCGGATCTTCTACGTGAACTGGTTCCGCCGGGACGAGGACGGCGGCTTCCTGTGGCCGGGCTTCGGCGAGAACAGCCGGGTGCTCAAGTGGGTCGTCGAGCGCCTCGAGGGCACCGCGGCCGCCGAGGAGACCCCGGTCGGCCACGTCCCGACGCCGGACTCCCTCGACGTCTCGGGCCTCGGCATGACCGAGGAGCAGGTGCGCGGGGCGCTCGCCGTCGACGTGGACGAGTGGCGCCAGGAGGTCCCGCAGATCACCGAGTGGTTCGAGAAGTTCGGCGACAAGCTGCCCAGCACCATGTGGGACGAGCTGGAGATCCTCAAGAGCCGCCTCGCCTGAACCGGCCGCCCGGGACCCCGAGGTCCCGGGCGCCCCTGGACTACGGGCCCCGCCCCCGGACAGCGTCGTCCGGGGCGGGGCCCGTGCCGTTCCGTGGTCGGTGTGGCACGGCATGCATCCGTCCCCCGGCCCGGCGGCCGCGACTCGGTTAGCGTTGACCGGTAACAGAGCCCCCCGACGACAGGTCCCTCCCCGGTGCTCAGTCCCTACCTGCACGTCCTGCGCACGCCGCACGCGCTGCCCATGGTGCTGTCGGCCTTCGTCGGCCGCCTGCCGCTGTCGATGGTCGGCCTCGGCTGCGTCCTGCTGATCGCCTCGGAGACCGGGTCCTACGGCCTCGGCGGCGCGGTCGCGGCCGCCGGCGCGGTCACCACCGCGATCGCCGGCCCCGCCCTCGGCCGGCTCGCCGACACCTTCGGCCAGCGGCGCACGCTGCTCCCCGTCATCGCGGTGTTCGCCGCGTCGGGGGCGGCGTTCCTCGCCGCGGTCAAGGAGGACTGGCCGCGCTGGACGCTGTTCCTCACCGCCGGCCTCGCGGGCGCCTGCATCCCGCCGGTCGCCTCGATGATCCGGGTCCGCTGGACGCACCTGCTGCGCGGCACCACCCGGCTGCCCGCGGCGCTGGCGATGGAGTCCGTCGTCGACGAGCTGGTCTTCATCGTCGGGCCGGTCCTGGTCACCTTCCTGTCCACCACCGGGCACGCCACCTCCGGCGTGGTCACCGCGTTCACCCTCGCCGTGGTGGGGGCGCTGCTGTTCGCCGCGCAGGGCCGCACCGAGCCGCCGCCGCACGGCCACGAGGCGCGCAAGGGGCCCTCGGCGATCCGCACCCCCGGCCTGCGCGTGCTGTTCGTGGTGGGCGCCGCCGTCGGCTCGATCCTCGGCACGCTGGAGATCGCGCTGGTCGCGTTCGCCGACGAGGTGGACGCGATGGCCCTGTCCGGGGTGCTCATCGCGGGCCTGGCCGTCGGCTCGATGATCAGCGGCATCGGCTGGGGCGCGGTGCACTGGAAGCACCCGCTGCGGCACCGGCTCCTCGTCGTCCTGCTCGTGCTCACCGTGCTGTCGGTGCCGCTGACGCTGGTGACGAACGTGTGGGTGATGATCCCGTTCGTCGTGGTGGCGGGCGTGGCCGTCTCGCCGTCGCTGATCAGCTCGTTCACCCTGGCCGAGCTGATCGTCCCGCGGCAGGCCGTGACCGAGGCGTTCACCTGGATCGGCACGGCGCTGGGGCTCGGCGTGGCGCTGGGCACCTCGATGGCCGGGAAGATCGTCGACACCGTGGGCGCGAACGCCGCGTTCCTGGTGGCGACGGGCTCGGCCGGGCTGGCCGCCGTCGTCGTCCTGCTCGCGCAGCGGCTGCTGCACGTGCCCGAGGAGAACATCGCCGAGCCGGTCCTGGCCGGGGAGACGACCGGCTGAGCCGGTGACCCGTCCCCGGCCGGCGGCCGGCGGCGGCCGCGTCCTCGGCGTCGCCCCGGAGCGGCTGGGCCGCTGGCTCGACGGCGTCGCCGACCGGCACGGCGCCTTCGCCGCCACCCGCCTCGACGACGACGCCGTCGCGGTCACCTGCGCCGACGGCACCGCGCTCACCCTGCGGGCGCCCTTCGCCTGGACGCCGGGCCCCGCACTGCTGACCTCGTTCACCGCCGCGGCCCGGCAGCCGCGCCGCGCCGCCGTCCTGCTGGTGCGCCGCGGCCGGTGGGCGACCGGGGTCTTCGACGGCGCCGCGCTCGTCGTCTCGAAGGTCGACACCCGGCTGGTGCAGGGGCGCAGCGCCGCCGGCGGCTGGAGCCAGCAGCGCTTCGCCCGGCGCCGGGCCAACCAGGCCGACGCCGTCGTCGAGGCCGCCGCCGACACCGCCGCCCGCGTGCTGCTCCCGCACGCGGCCGACGTCGAGGCGCTGTTCACCGGCGGCGACCGCGGGATGGCCGACGCCGTGCTCGCCGACCGCCGGCTCGCGCCCCTGGCGGCGCTGCGCCGGGGGCCCGCGCTGGAGGTCGGCGAGCCCACCCGCGCCGTCCTGGAGCAGACGCCGGCGCAGTTCCGGGCCGTGCAGGTCCACATCGTGGAGCCCGCCGACCGCCCTCAGGGCCATTAGCGCGACAGAGGCCCCTCCCCGCCCAGGCGGTCCCGCCTGCCGAGCGCGAGAGGCGGGGCCGACAGCGCGACGAGGGCCCGGGGTCAGCCGTGGGGCTGGAGGACGAGGCGGATCGGGTTGCCCTCCTTGCGCTCGAGCATCTCGATGCCCCGGGCGGCCTCCTCGAGCGGCAGCGTGCCGGAGATGGAGCGGGACAGGTCGAGCCGGCCGTGCCGCACCAGCCCGACGAGCTGCTCCACGTGGTGCGGCTCGGAGCCGTAGTGGCCGAGCAGGCGCTCGCCGAAGTAGCTGAACTGCGTGCCGTTGCGGATGGTCAGCGGCTGGTCGGTGAGGCCGACGAGCACCAGCGCGCCGCCGCGCTCCAGGCACCGCACGGCCTGCTCGCGCACCGGCGCGACGCCCGCGAAGTCGAAGGCGTAGGCCAGCCCCGCGCCGCCGGTCAGCTCGCGCACCCGTGCGGCGACGTCCTCGGAGGGGTCCACCGCGAGGTCCGCGCCGAAGGCCAGCGCCCGCTCCCGCGCGGACTCCACCGGGTCGACGGCGACGATCGGCGCCGCGCCCGCGAGGCGCAGCAGCTGGACGGCGTGGGCGCCGAGCCCGCCGATGCCCCACACGCCCACGGGCTCGCCGGCGCGGACGCCCGCGGTGGTGACGATCGAGGCCCACGGCGTGGAGACGGCGTCCGGGACGATGCAGGCCTGCTCGAAGGGCATCGCGTCGGGGATGGGCACGAGCGTCGAGACGGTGGACACCGCGTAGTGCGCCCACCCGCCGTCGTAGTCGACGCCGCGGGTGTGGATCCACCCGCCGAGCTCCTCGCCGGCCTGCAGGGTGACCCGGCGGCCCTCCCAGCCGGTCACGCCCTCGCCGTGCTCCACGACGACGCCGGCCACCTCGTGCCCGAGCGTCACCTCCTCGCCCTGGAGGAACAGCGGGTTGAGCGTGCCGTCGACGAGGTGGACGTCGGACAGGCAGATCCCGGCGGCGCGCACCTCGACCAGGACCTCCCCGGGACCCGGCGCCGGGCGCGGCACCTCCTTGACCTCGAACTGCTTGGTGCGCACGTTGAGCCGGCCGGCGAGCATGGAGTCGGGCATCGAGTCGGGCATCGAGTCGGACATGGGGCGATCCTCCCCAGGACCTCCGCCGCGCACACCGGCGCCTCCGCCTCTCCCGTGCGAAAGGCGGAGACGGCGCCGCGAGGACGGCGTAACGTCCAGCGACCGTGTCCGCGACGCCGACCGACACGACCGGGACCGCCTCACCGACCGACCCCGTCCTGACCGCCGAGCGCGCCCACCTGGCCCTCGCGGCGGACTGCCTGACCGAGATGCGCGCCGCCGCCTCCGCCGTCGTCGACGCGGGCGTCGACGCCTGGGCCTCCGAGCGGCTGGGCGCCGCCCGCGCCGAGCGGCTGCGCGCCCTGGCCGCCGACCCGCACGTCCCCGCGTTCTTCGGCCGCACCGACGCGGGGCTGCCCGACGGCGGGGCCGAGAGCTTCCACATCGGCCGCCGGCACGTGCGCGACGCCGCCGGCCGGCCGGTCGTCATCGACTGGCGCGCGCCGATGAGCCGGCCGTTCTACCGCGCCAGCGCCGCCGACCCGCAGGGCCTGGTGCGCCGCCGCCGGTTCGGCTTCTCCGGCGGGGAGCTCACCGGCTACGAGGACGAGCTGCTCGGGGCGGGGGAGGAGGGGGACGGCGCCCTGCTGCGGGAGGAGATCGAGCGCCCGCGCAGCGGCCCGATGCGCGACATCGTCGCCACCATCCAGCCCGAGCAGGACGAGATCGTCCGCGCGCCGCTGGCCGAGTCGGTCTGCGTGCAGGGCGCCCCGGGCACCGGCAAGACCGCCGTCGGCCTGCACCGCGCCGCCTACCTCCTCTACACGCACGGCGGGCAGCTGGCGCGCACCGGCGTGCTCGTCGTCGGGCCCAACCGCGCGTTCCTGCGCTACATCGAGCAGGTGCTGCCCACCCTCGGCGAGGTCGACGTCGAGCAGACGACGGTCGCCGAGCTGACCGCGCACGTCCCGGTCCGGGCGGAGGACGCCCCGGAGGTCGCCGCGCTCAAGGGCGACGCCCGGATGGCGCAGGTCCTCGAGCGGGTGCTGTGGGGCGGGATCGCCAAGCCCGCCGACGACGTGCTGGTGCCGCTGGCCGGCCGCCGCTACCGGGTGCCGGTGGAGCGGCTCAAGCGGTACGTCGACGACCTGCGCCGCCGCGGGCGGGTCGCCGACGACCAGCAGCGCCTGCACCACGCCGCCGGGCGGGAGCGCCTGGCGCTGCTCCTGGCCGAGGACGCGCGCCGGCAGAAGGAGGAGGCCGGCGGCAGCCCGACCGACGCCGAGACGCGCCGCGCCGCCCGCAGCCCCGAGGTGCGCGCGTTCTGCGACGCCGTGTGGCCGGCCTGCGACCCGGCCGCGTTGGTCGCCGGGCTGCTGTCGGACGCCGCCGTCCTCGCCCGAGCCGCCCGCGGCGTGCTCGCCGACGACGAGCAGGCGCTGCTGCTGCGCCCCCCGGCCCGGTCGGTGCGCGCCACGCGGTGGACGGAGGCCGACGCCGTCCTGGTCGACGAGGCGGCCGGGCTGGTCGAGCGGACGGCCGGGTACGGGCACGTCGTCGTCGACGAGGCGCAGGACCTCTCGCCCATGCAGTGCCGGTCGGTGGCGCGCCGGCTGGCCGCCGGGTCGCTCACCGTCCTCGGCGACCTCGCCCAGGCCACCAGCCCCTGGTCGGCCGGTGACTGGGCGCCCACCCTGGCGGGCCTCGGCCGCCCGGACACCGCCGTCCGCCCGCTGACCCGCGGGTACCGCGTCCCCGGCGAGGTGCTCGACTACGCCAACCGGCTGCTGCCGGTCATCGCGCCCGGCCTGCCCGCGGCCACCGCCGTGCGCCGCGAGCCGGGCGCGCTGGAGGTCCGGCCGGTGACCGACCTCGCCGGCCCGCTGGCCGAGGTGGTGGCCGGGCTCGCCGCCGGGCCGGGCTCGGTCGGCGTCGTCTGCGCCGACGACGCCGTGCCGGCGGTCGCCGGTTTGCTGCGCGACGCCGGGCTGCCCGCGGCGGTCCTCGCCGACGACGGGTCGGCGGCGGAGCGGGTCGCCGTCGTCCCGGCGACGCTGGCGAAGGGCCTGGAGTTCGACGCCGTCGTCGTCGCCGACCCGGCCGCGATCGTGGCCGCCGAGCCGCGCGGGCTCAACCGGCTCTACGTGGTGCTGACGCGTGCGGTGAGCACCCTCGTGGTGCTCCACCGCGACGACCTGCCGGGCGCGCTGGCCTCCTGACGGTCCCCCGACCGGGCGCGGCACGGCACGGGTGGTTGTGGCGGGCAGTGATCTCTGTTGCAGTGTCCCGGCGGGGAGGGAGGCCCATGGACCGGCGGAGCCCGGCCGGCACGCTGATGCGGCTGGCCGCGACGATCGTGGTCGCCGGGGCTCTGCTGGCGGGTCTGCTGCTGCCCTGGGTCGGCGGCCCCGCGGTGGCCGCGCAGCAGTCCACGGGCCTGCTCGGCGACCTGCCCACCGAGTTCACCGTCGACACCCCGCCCGGCAACACGGTGCTCCTCGCGGCCAACGGCGAGCCGATCACCTCCTTCTACGAGGAGAACCGCGCGCCGGTCGCCTCCGAGGCCATCGCCGAGGTGATGAAGCAGGCGATGGTGGCCATCGAGGACTCGCGGTTCTACGAGCACCGCGGCCTCGACGTCCAGGGCACCGTGCGCGCGCTGGTCACCAACATCGCCGCCGGCGGCGTGCAGGAGGGCGGGTCCACGCTCACCCAGCAGCTGGTGAAGCAGACGCTGCTGCAGACCGCCGACACCCCGGAGGAGCGGTTCGCCGCCACCGAGCCGACGCTAGGCCGCAAGCTGCGCGAGGCCCGCCTGGCGCTGGCGCTCGAGGACACCTACAGCAAGGACGAGATCCTCACCCGCTACCTCAACATCGTGTACTTCGGGCAGAACGCCTACGGCATCCAGCCCGCCAGCCAGGCCTTCTTCGGCATCGACGCCTCCGCGCTGTCCCTGCCGCAGGCGGCGCTGCTGGCCGGCCTGGTGCAGAGCCCCACCTACGACGACCCGTTCACCGACCCCGAGGCGGCCACCGCCCGGCGCAACGAGGTCCTCTCCCGCATGGCCGAGCAGGGGATGGTCGGCGCCGCCGAGGCCACGGCCGCGCAGGCCGCCCCGCTGGACCTGGCGCCGGCGCCCGCACCGCGCCGCGGCTGCGTGCAGGCCAGCGTCGGCCCGTTCGTCTGCGACTTCGTCCAGCGCTACCTGATCCAGGAGCTCGGCCTCACCCAGGAGCAGCTCGACAACGGCGGGTACGTCGTGCAGACGACGCTGGACCCCGAGCTGCAACGCGCCGGCGACGCCGCGGTGCTCGAGACGCTCGCGCCCGACGACTCGCTGGCCGGCATGTTCACCGCCGTCGAGCCCGGCACCGGCCACCTGCTCGCGATGAGCGTCAACCGTACGTTCGGCTACGACCGCAACGACCCGACGCAGGAGTCGTTCAACCTCAACGTCGCGCCCAGCCAGGGCTCGGGCTCGACCTACAAGGTCTTCGTCGCCGCCGCCGCGCTGGCCCGCGGCTACTCCTCGTACTACACGCTCACGACGTCGGACCCCTACGTCTCGCGGGTCTACCGCGACGGCAGCCGGCCCTACGACGTCGAGAACGCCGGCACCTACCGCTCCACGCTGGACCTCACGACGGCGCTCTACCAGTCCTCCAACACCTACTTCCTGGCGCTGGAGGACGCGCTCGGCAGCGTCGAGGAGCCGGTGCGGATGGCCGAGGCGATGGGGCTGTTCCAGTTCAGCCCGCCGGAACTGCCGCAGCAGATCATCGACGAGAACCGGGGGTCGTTCACCTTCGGCTCGGAGGCCACCAGCCCGCTCGCGCTGGCCAGCGCCTACTCGACGTTCGCCGCCGGCGGCACCCAGTGCGACGTCGTCCCGGTGACCGCCGTCCTGGACTCCACCGGGGAGCCGGCCGTCGGCGCCGACGGCGAGCCGCTGGCGGTGGGGGACCGGTGCACGCCCGAGGCGATCCCGCCCGGCGTCGCGAACACGATGAACCAGATGCTCCGCAAGGACGTCGAGCCGGGGAACCCGGGCCAGACCGGGTCGCGCGCCTACGTCCGCGGGCACCAGATCGCCGGCAAGACCGGCACCTCGCAGGACAACTACTCGGTCGCCTTCGTCGGCTACACGCCCGAGATCACCGCGAGCGTCATGGTGCTCAACCCCAAGCGCAACGAGGACGTCGGCGGCTTCGGTGGCGGCAAGGGCGCCACGATCTGGCGCGACGCCATGGAGCCCATCCTCACCGCCCGCGGCAGCAGCGACTTCCCGCCCGCCGACGAGACCGTGATGAACGGCAACACCCGCCCGGTGCCCGGCTGCTCGAGCGTCCGCGGCTGCGAGCGGGCGCTCACCGACGCCGGCTTCGAGCCCCGGACGGTGCGTGTCGACAGCGACGAGGCGCCGGGGACGCTGCTCGGCACGAGCCCGCCGCGCGGTGGCCGCGCGGTGCCCGGCCAGGTCGTGTCGATCCGGGTGAGCAACGGCAGCGACTACGTGGAGCCGGCCCCCGAGCCCGAGCCGCCGCCCGCGGAACCGGCGCCGGCGCCCGGGCCCGGTGCGCCCGATCCCGGGCCGGCGCCCGCTCCCGAGGCGCCACCGGCCGAGCCGGCGCCCGGCCCGCCGCCCGCCGAGCCGGAGCCCGCGCCCGGCCCGCCGGCGCCCGGTGCACCCGCTCCCGAGGGGGGCTGGCCCGGAGGCGGCGGCAGCTGGCCCGGCCAGCCCGCGGGCTGACCGAGCCGCTCGTCGAGCGCCTGGGTGAGCAGCCAGCCGCTCAGCAGCACCAGGTGCAGCAGGAACAGCCACAGGCCGATGGCGACCACCGCGCCGACCGCGTCGAGGCCGCCGAACGGCGCGCCGAGGTCCAGCGGCAGCGACAGGAACAGCACGAAGCCCTGCAGGAACCCCGACAGGCAGGCCGCGGTGAACAGCGCGCCGCTGACCAGCGCGCCCCAGCGGTGCCGCCCGCCGGCCACCACGCCGAAGCCCCACAGCAGCGGCACGGTGAGCACGAACAGCACCGTGTAGTAGCCGACGAAGAACCGGCCGAGGGCCGGCCCGACGCCGTCCTCCCGGGCCAGGTCCGCCATGACCCGCGCGGCGAGCAGCAGCGGGTAGAGCAGCAGCGGGGTGACGACGACCAGGGGCAGCGCCGACAGCCGTCCCCGCCAGGCGGTGAGGTTCTCCTGCCGCCGGCTGAACCGCATGAGCGCCCGCCGCAGGCCCTCCCCGTACAGCGACAGCGGGAGCAGCGCCAGGACGAAGCCGAGCAGGTCCACCCGGACGCCGGCCGCGACCAGGCGCTCCACCGCCTCCGGCGCGCCCAGCGGGGTGGGCAGCAGCTCGGCCAGCCGCGCGCTGAGCGCCCGGACCTCGTCCCGCGAGGTCACCAGCGCGGTCAGCCGCACCGCCACGAGCAGCAGCGGCACCACCGCGATGCCGGCGTAGAACGTCAGCCCGGCGCCGATCAGCGCGAGGTCGCGGCCCAGCAGCCGTCGGCGGGCGCCGCCGAGCAGCCCCCGGGACTCGGCGCGCAGCCGGGCCGCCGTCCACGTCCGTCCGGGGCTCACCGGGTCACGCCACCAGCCGCCGCGTCCGCACGCCCCTCGGGGAGGCGGTCAGTCGTCGGAGCTGTCGTCGGTGGTGGGCGCGTCGTTGCCCGGGTTGACCCCGGTCTCCTGGCAGCTCGCGTCGTTCTCGTTGCTGGCGTTCTCCCCGCTGGAGTCGCAGTTCGTCGGCCCGCGGGTGAAGTCGGTGTTGTCGCCGCAGGCCGTCAGCGAGCCGAGGAGGGCCAGCACGACGAGCGGGCGGGCGAGGCGCATCCGCGTGGAGGAGGACATGAGCAGACTCCTACACGTCCCGGGCCGGTCCCAAACCGGCGGGGTCGGTCCTCCTGCTCCCGCCCGGGCCGCGGTGTGAGCCATGTAATTACAAGAAACCCATTGTCACGCCTCGGTCACGGCCCCTACTCTCAGTACGTCCAACGGGGCGCTCCGTCACCAACCTGGGTGACACCCCGCGGACGCCGTCGAGCCGGTCGCCCCTTCGGGAGGCCGGGCCGGGGACCCAACGCAGTCCTGGGGTGCAGCGCGTGTCCGCACGCGCCGGGCGAGTCCACGCCCGAACCCGTCAGCTAACCCGGTAGGCGGCCTGGGAAGAGGAGAACTGGCGCGTGGCGTCCCTGCGCACGTCTGTCCCCGGCATGCCCGCGACCGGCCGCTTTCGCTGCCGCCGCGCCGCCCTCGCCCTCACCGGGGCCCTGGGCATCGGGCTGGGCCTGGGCGCCGTCCCCGCGCAGGCCGAGGAGCCCGCCACCGCCGCCGAGGCCGCCCAGCTGGTCGCCGCCCGCGGCCACGAGCTCGAGGTCGTCACCGAGCAGTTCAACGAGGCGCGCGAGGCCCTGAGCGCCCAGCAGGCCGCCGCCGAGGCCGCCGCCGCGACCCTCGCCCAGGCGCAGGCCGCCGTCGACGCCGCCCGCCAGCAGGTCGTCGGCATCGCCCGGTCGGCCTACACCGGCGACACCATGGGCCCGCTCCAGGCCCTCATGACCAGCGACGACGCCGACGAGTTCGTCAACCGCGTCACCCTGCTCCAGGGCGTCGCCGGCTACCAGGGCGAGCTGCTCGGCCAGGCCGCGGCCGCCACCGAGGCCGCCACCGCCGCGCAGACCGCCGCCGCCGAGCACGCCGCCGAGGCGCAGCGCCAGTACGACGCCGTCGCCGCCCAGCAGGCCGACCTCGAGGGCCAGATCGCCGAGTACCAGGCCGACTTCGCCCGGCTCACCGCCGAGGAGCGGCGCGCCGCCCTCGAGGCCGCCGCGGCCGCGCACGCCGCCGAGGGCCAGCGCGCCAGCCGCGACGAGGAGCGCGAGGAGCCGGCCGCCCCGTCGTCGGCGTCCTCGTCCTCCGCGGAGTCCGCCCCGGCCGCGGCCGCGGCGCCCGCCAGCGGCGTCGCCGGCACCGTGGTCGCCACCGCGATGGCCCAGCGCGGCAAGCCCTACGTGTGGGCGGCCGGCGGCCCGGGTTCCTTCGACTGCTCCGGCCTGACGCAGTACGCCTTCCGCGCCGCCGGCATCAGCCTCCCGCACTCCAGCCGCATGCAGTCGCAGATGGGCGCCGCGGTCTCCCGCGCGAACCTGCAGCCCGGTGACCTGGTGTTCTTCTACAGCCCGGTGAGCCACGTGGGCATCTACATCGGCAACGGCCAGATGGTGCACGCGCCGACCTCGGGTGACGTCGTCAAGGTCGCGAGCATCGACTCGATGGGCGGCTACGCCGGCGCCCGCCGCATCGGCTGACGAAGGACCCCTCGGGACCCCGGGGCCCCGGTGCCGCTCAGGTGCCGGGGCCCCGCCGCGTCCGGACCACCTGCAGCAGCCCCCACACGAAGGCCGCGGTGTCGCCGGAGGGCAGCCGCACCTCCCAGCGGGTGACCACCTGCGGGTCGGCCTCCTCCGCGCCGGGCAGGCCGCTCACGTCGGCGACCACGTGCTCCCAGACGCGCAGCCGCCCGTCCGCGGCCGGCGGCACCGGGGAGCCCGGCGCGCGCACCAGGTGCTCGTGCAGCACGGCGCCCTCGACGGTGGACACCACCTCCCAGCGCAGGTGCGGCCACAGCGGCAGCGGCCAGTGCCGCACGTCGAGCTCCAGGTCGCCGAACGGGCGCACCTCGACGCGCTCGGCCGGCCCGAGGACGGCGGCCCGCAGCGCCAGCCCGCGCGGCGCCCGCGGCGCGTGGTGCAGCGCCTGCCAGCGGGTGTGCGCCGCGTGCGCCTCCGCCCGGGTGGCCCCGAGCCGGGGGAGGGCGCCGGCGACGAGGTCGGGCCGCAGGTCGGCCATCCGGCGCAGCAGGACCAGGCAGAACTCCCGCCGCGCCAGACCCCGCACGGCGCCGACCCTGCCACCCAGGTCACACCGCCGTCCGGGACACCCGGCCGCCCCGCCGCGTTGGACCCTCCGGACCCCAGCCCGACCCCGACCCCGAGGACCGCACCGATGAACCCCCGCACCGTCGCGCTCGCCTTCCGCGTCGTCGCCGTCGCCGAGGCGCTGTCCTGGGTGGGCCTGCTGGCCGGGATGTACGTGAAGTACGTGCCCGGGACCTCCGAGGTGGGCGTGCAGGTCTTCGGGCCGGTCCACGGCGCGGTGTTCGTCGCCTACGTCCTCGTCACGCTCGTCGCCGCCCGGGTGCTGCGCTGGTCGCGCTGGACGACGCTGCTCGCGCTCGTCGCGTCGATCCCGCCGCTGGCCACCGTGCTGTTCGAGCGCTGGGCGGTGCGCACCGGGCGGCTGGCGGTCCCCGCCCGCGCCTGACCTACGGTTCCGGGCATGCCCGAGCCCGTGCTGCCCGCCACCGCCCGCACCCTGCTCGCCCGCACCGCCCGCGCGCAGCGCGACGGGCGGGCGCCGAGCCTGGTCGCCGGCGTGGTCCGGGACGGCGGCCTGGCCTGGTCCGCCGGCCGCGGCGACGTCGCCGAGCCGCACTCCGACGTCCAGTACCGGCTCGGCTCGATCAGCAAGACCGTCACCGCCGTCGCCGTGATGCGGCTGCGCGACGAGGGCCGGCTCGGCCTCGACGACCCGCTCGAGGACCACGTGCCCGGAACGCCGTTCGGCGACCGGTCGGTGGGGCAACTGCTCTCGCACCTGGCCGGCGCGTCGGCCGAGAGCCCCGGCGGCTGGTGGGAGCGGGTGCCCGGCGGCTCGCTGGAGGAGCTCGGCCTCGACGGCGGCGACGTCGTCCTCGGCGAGGCCCGGCGCTTCCACTACTCCAACCTCGGCTTCGGCCTGCTCGGCGAGCTCGTCGCCCGGGCGCGCGGCCGCTCCTGGGACGACGTCGTCGCCGGGGAGGTGCTCGCCCCGCTCGGCATGACCCGGACGACGCCGCGGCCCTCCGGCCGGGCGGCGCAGGGCTGGGCGGTGCACCCGTGGGCCGACGTCGCCCTCCCCGAGCCCGAGCACCACGCCGGCGTGATGGCCGCCGCCGGGCAGCTGTGGGCCACGCTGGACGACCTCGCCCGCTTCGCCGTCTTCCTGCTGGGCGACACCGGCGACGTGCTGGCGCCCGCGACGCTGGAGGAGATGGCGGTGCCGGCCGGCGTCGACCCGTCGTCGCCGTCCTGGTCGTCCTACGGGCTGGGGCTGCAGGTCCTGCGGGTCGACGGGCGGACGCTGGTCGGGCACGGCGGCTCGATGCCGGGCTTCCTCGCCGGCGTGTTCGTCGACCGCGAGGAGGGCGCCGGCGGGGTCTCGCTGGCCAACACCACCAGCGGGCTGGACTCGGCGCTCGTCCCCGGCCTGCTCGCCGACCTGCGCGCCGCCGAGCCGCGCGTGGTCGACGCCTGGCGCCCGGCGGAGCCGCCGGTGCCGCTGGAGCGGCTCGGCGTCTGGTACTGGGGCCCGGCGCCGCTGGCGCTGCGCGCGGTGGCCGGCGGCCTGCTGCACCTCGGGCCGCTGCCCGGCCGCAGCGGGCGGGCCAGCCGGTTCCGCCGCCGCGACGACGGCACGTGGGTGGGCCTGGACGGCTACTACGCCGGCGAGACGCTGACGATCGCGGCCGACCACCTCGACGTCGGCACGTTCGTCTTCACCCGCACGCCCTACGACCCCGCCGCGCCGGTGCCCGGCGGCGTCGACGACCGCGGCTGGACCCTCCCGGCCTCCGAGGCATAGGAAGCTCTCCCCACGTCCTGCGGCCCAGGACGTGGGGATCGCTTCCAATACCTGTTCAGGGGCGGTCGAAGGCGTCCATCGTCGTCTTGACGACGGCGCCGTAGGCCAGGTGCGGCACGAGGTCGCTGACCCAGTCGGTGGCCGACCAGGTGCGCAGGTCGGTGATGCCGAGCGCCGTCATCGGGCCGTTCGAGGCGACGAGCACGCCGAGCGTGGTGAGCACCGTGCCCACCAGCGGCTGCGACCGGAAGCCGGAGGCGCGCAGCAGCCCGACGACGACGCCGACGCCGATCCCCGCGGCGAGGCCGGTGATCGGCCCGAGGCCGGCGATCCGGTTCGCCCGGTGCTCCTCGTCGCCGGGGATCGGCACGTGCGCCTTCGCCGCCAGCGCCTCGACCGTCTGCTCCGGCGTCGAGCTGGTGCCGCGTCCGCGGACGGTCATGTCCAGGTAGGTGACGGCGTTGAGCGCGGTGGTCCCCGCTGCCCCGGCGGCCGCGCCGCGCACCGCCCAGCCGAGCGTGCTGATCCCGCGCTTGCCCTTGCCGAACGTCCCCACCGGGGTCTGCCTCGCCATGGCCGCCGGGGTACCCGCGGGCGCGACCTGCGGAAACGGCGCACAGTGGGGGAGTGGAGGAGACGGCGGCCGCCCTCGAGCGCGCGATCGGCGCCCTGCTGGACGCCCGGGCGCCCGGAGCCACGATCTGCCCGTCGGAGGCCGCCCGCGCCGTGGCCCCGGAGGGCTGGCGCGACCTGATGCCGGAGGCGCGCGAGGTGGCCGGCCGGCTCGCCGCGCGGGGCGAGGTCGAGGTGACCCAGCGCGGCGCGGTGGTCGACGTCGCCACCGCCCGCGGGCCGGTGCGGATCCGCCGGGCCGGCTGACCGGGGGCGGTCGGCCCGGCGGCGGTCGGAGCGGCGGTCAGACCGGCGGCAGGGGGCGGGCGAGGAAGGCGGCGAGCAGCCGGGCGGTGCGGTCGACCGTGCCGGAGTGCAGCACCTCGTACCCGTGCGTGCTCATCGTCGGCAGGCTCAGCAGCGCGGCCCGCGCCGTCTGCCCCGATGCCTTGGCCTGCGAGGCGTCGGAGTCGAAGGACTGCCAGACCGCCGTCTGCGGGTCCAGGCCCAGCTCGTGGCCGACGTCGACGAGCGCGTCGGCGACCGGGCGGTCGTAGACGACGGCGTCGTCGGCGTAGGCGACGACCGGCCCGCCGTCGACGGTGACCTGGTACTCGGGCTCGGCGGGGCCGACGTCGAGGGCGACGGTCAGCTCCCCGGGCAGCGTGCGGGCGGCGTAGGCGGCGCCGACGCCGCCCATCTCCTCGCTGGTGGTGGCGAGCAGGTAGGTGTCGGCGTGCGGGCGCCCGCGGAGCAGGCGGGCCGCGCCGACCATCGCGGTCAGCGCCGCCCGGTCGTCGACGAAGGAGGAGCCGAGGTAGTCGCCGAAGCGGGTGAGCCCGCGCCTGCCGGCGTGCACGCAGACCCGGGTGCCGGGGTGCACGCCGGCCTCGGCGAGGTCCTGCGCCGACCGCCCGGTGAAGACGTACACGTGCGACCAGTCCATGGCCTTGTCGCCCTGGTCCGGCTTGGTCTCCCAGATGCGCATGGAGTCGGTGGTGGTGTGCTCCGAGCCCAGCATGAGCACGCCGGTGAGCGTCTCCCGCCGGCCGAGGAGGGCGACCGGGCCGAGGCCGGAGTTGCCCGGGTACATGACGCCGAGCGAGGTCACGCGCAGCGTGCCGTCGGGCTCGACCCGCTTGACCATCATCGACAGCTCGTCGAGGTGCGCGGCCACCCGGACCGGCGGTGCGGACCGGTCCGTCCCGTGGAGGAGGGCCACCAGGTTGCCGGCGGGGTCGACCGTCACCTCGTCGGCGAGCGGCTCGAGCTCGCGGCGGACGACGTCGTGCACGGCCCCCTCCTCACCGCACGGGCCGTAGGTGCGCAGCAGCTCGTCGAGCAGGTCGGGGAGGGGCGTGGCGTAGGGCACCGGGGTGCCCTACCCGGCCGGCGGGCGCTCTCCCGCTGCCCGCTCCAGCAGCGGGTCCACCCGGTGGTCGACGTACCGGCGCAGCGCCAGCGCGGTGTCCGTGCGCTGGACGCCGCGGAGGGCCAGCACCTGCTCGGTGAGCCGCCACAGGTCGTCGGCGTCGACGGCGACCACCCGCACCAGGAGGTCGGCGGCCCCCGACAGCGCGGTCACCTCGAGCACCTCGGGCAGGGCCGCGAGCGCGGCGGCCACCTCCTCGAGGCTGCGCTGCACGACCTGCACCGTCACGTAGGCGCTGAGCCGGTAGCCGAGCGCCTCGGGCCGGACCCGGGAGGCGAACGGCGCGAGCACGCCGCTGGACTCCAGCCGGGCCAGGCGCGACTGGACGGTGTTGCGGGCCAGCCCGAGCGACTGCGACAACGCCATCACGGTGGCCCGCGGATCGTCGGTCAGCGCCTGCACGAGGCGTGCGTCGGTGGCGTCCAGGCGATCGGGACCGGGGGGCACGCTGCTCAGTCTGACATGGTCGGACGTCCTAGCAGTGCGCGATCTGCTCGATCCGCCGTCGTGGTCTTGCGCATCCCGTCCGGGGGGTGGTGTGCTCCGGAACCGAGCGGGGCGTGCCACGATGTGTGAGTGGTGCCACACCCCGGTGCCACACACACGTCCCATCCCACGGCCCCGCCGGTGACCCCGGCGGCCGCGGACGACGGCGAGGAGCAGCGCGTGAGCCTGTCCAGCGCGACCACCGAGGTGGTCGACCCCGTACCGGGGGCGGCGGCCCCCCATCTCCCGCAGCAGCCGGGCCTCGTGCAGCTGCTGACCCCGGAGGGCGAACGGGTCGAGCACCCCGAGTACTCGATCGACGTCAGCGACGACGAGCTGCGCTCGCTCTACCGCGACCTGGCGCTCGTGCGCCGCTGGGACGTCGAGGCCACCGCACTGCAGCGCCAGGGCGAGCTCGGCATCTGGGCCTCGTTGCTCGGCCAGGAGGCCGCGCAGATCGGCGCCGGCCGGGCCCTGGCCGCCGACGACATGGCCTTCCCCACCTACCGGGAGCACGGCGTCGCCTGGACCCGCGGTGTCGACCCGTTGCACGTGATCAGCCTGTTCCGGGGCGTCGACAACGGCGGCTGGGACCCGGTGGACACCGGCTTCAACCTCTACACCGTGGTCATCGGCGCGCAGACGCTGCACGCCACCGGCTACGCGATGGGCCTGCAGCGCGACGGCGCGGAGAGCGCCACGCTCGCCTTCCTCGGCGACGGCGCCACCAGCCAGGGCGAGGTCAACGAGGCGATGATCTGGGCGGCCAGCTTCTCGGCGCCGGTCGTCTTCTTCTGCCAGAACAACCAGTACGCGATCAGCGTGCCGCTGGAGCGGCAGTCCCGCGTCCCGCTGTACCAGCGCGCGGCCGGCTTCGGTTTCCCCGGCGTCCGGGTCGACGGCAACGACGTCCTCGCCGTCCTGGCCGTCACCCGGGCCGCCCTGCAGGCCGCCCGCGAGGGCCAGGGCCCCACCTTCATCGAGGCGTTCACCTACCGGATGGGCGCGCACACCACCTCCGACGACCCCACCCGCTACCGGCTGGCCAGCGAGCTGGAGGAGTGGAAGCTGCGCGACCCGATCGCCCGGCTCAAGGCCCACCTGTCCCGCAGCGGCATCGCCGACCAGGCCTTCTTCGACGGCATCGAGGGCGAGGCCGACGAGCTCGCCGCGCGGATCCGCAAGGGCACGCTGGAGATGGCCGACCCGCCGGGGACGGCGATGTTCGACCGGGTCTACGCCGAGCAGACACCGCAGCTCGCCGCGCAGCAGGCGGAGTTCGAGGCCTACCAGGCCTCCTTCGAGGGGAGCGGGCACTGATGGCCGAGACGCTGACGATCGGCAAGGCCCTCAACCTGGGCCTGCGCCGCGCCATGGAGGACGACGCGAAGGTCGTGCTCATGGGCGAGGACATCGGCCGCCTCGGCGGGGTCTTCCGCATCACCGACGGCCTGCAGAAGGACTTCGGCGAGGACCGCGTCGTCGACACCCCGCTGGCCGAGGCCGGCATCCTCGGCACCGCCGTGGGCCTCGCCATGCGCGGCTACCGGCCGGTGTGCGAGATCCAGTTCGACGGGTTCGTCTTCCCCGCCTACAACCAGATCGTCACCCAGGTGGCCAAGATCCACGCCCGCTCGCGCGGCCGGCTGGCCATGCCGATCGTCATCCGCATCCCCTTCGGCGGCGGCATCGGCGCGGTGGAGCACCACAGCGAGAGCCCGGAGGCGTACTTCGCGCACACGCCGGGCCTCAAGGTGGTCGCCGTCAGCAACCCGGTCGACGCCTACTGGGGCATCCAGCAGGCGATCGCCCACCCCGACCCGATCGTCTTCCTCGAGCCCAAGCGGCGGTACTGGGAGAAGGCCGAGGTCGACCCCGACGCCACGCCCGACCCGCTGTTCGCCTCCCGGGTGGTGCGCGGCGGCGACGACGTCACCGTGCTCGCCTACGGCCCGATGGTGAAGACGGCGCTGCAGGCCGCCGAGGCCGCCGCGGAGGAGGGCCGGTCGCTGGAGGTCGTCGACCTGCGCACCCTCTCCCCGCTCGACCTCGACCCGGTGTTCGACTCGGTGCGGCGCACCGGGCGCTGCGTCGTGGTGCACGAGGCCGCGGTGACCCTGGGCCTCGGCGCCGAGATCGCCGCCCGGGTGACCGAGCAGTGCTTCCACTCGCTGGAGGCGCCGGTGCTGCGCGTGGGCGGCTACGACACGCCCTACCCGCCGTCGAAGCTCGAGGAGGAGTACCTCCCCGACCTCGACCGCGTGCTCGACGCCGTCGACCGCTCGATGGGCTTCTGACGATGGGTGAGCTGCGCCAGTTCAAGCTGCCCGACGTCGGGGAGGGCCTCACCGACGGCGAGATCCTGCAGTGGCTCGTGGCCGTCGGCGACACCGTCACGGTCAACCAGCCGCTGTGCGAGGTGGAGACCGCGAAGGCCGCCGTCGAGCTGCCCTCGCCGTTCGCCGGCACGGTCACCGAGCTGCTGTTCGAGCCGGGGACGACGGTCGACGTCGGCACGCCGATCATCACCATCGACGTCGGCGGGGACGCCCCGGCGCCCGCGCCGGCCGCCGCCCCGGCCGGCGGTGCCTCCGAGCCCGCCGCCGGGCTGATCGGCGGCGCCGCCCCGGGCGGCCGGACCGCGGTGCTGGTGGGCTACGGCCCGCGGAACACCGAGGCCCGCCGCCGCCCGCGCCGGGCGGTCCACGCCGCGCCGGCCTCCGGGCCCGCCGCCGAGCCCGCCCCCGCGCCCGAGCCCGTCGGCGCCGACTACGGCTCCGGCGGCGCCGAGCGCCCGCCGCTGCTGGCCACCGCCCCCGACGCCACGGTGAAGCCGGTGCGGCACGGCGGGCTCGAGGTGGGCCGGCAGGCCGAGGCGCACGCCCGCACCGAGGCGGCGGCGCCGTCGCGTCCCGCGGGGCCCGGCCGGGGGCGGGCGCGCCCGCTGGCCAAGCCGCCGGTGCGCAAGCTGGCCAAGGACCTCGGCGTCGACCTCGCCCTGCTCACCGGCAGCGGCGCGGGCGGCGTGATCACCCGCGACGACGTCACCGCGGCGGCGGCCGGGCCCGCGCCCGCGTCCGCCCCGGCCCCGGCCCTCGCGGCCGTGCCCGCCGCGGCCGCCGCCGGCGAGCGGATCCCGGTCAAGGGCGTGCGCAAGGCGACCGCGGCGGCCATGGTGGCCAGCGCGTTCACCGCGCCGCACGTCACGGAGTTCCTCACCGTCGACGTCACGCGGATGATGAAGCTCCGGCAGCGCATCGCCGCCCGCCCGGAGTTCGCCGGCGTCAAGGTCAGCCCGCTGCTGTTCGTGGCGAAGGCGCTGCTCCTGGCCGCGCAGCGGCACCCGATGGTCAACAGCTCCTGGGACGAGGCCGCGCAGGAGATCGTCGTCCACGGACAGGTCAACCTGGGCATCGCCGCGGCCACCCCGCGCGGGCTGGTCGTGCCGAACGTCAAGGACGCCGGCCGGCTGTCGCTGGCCGAGCTCGCCGGGGCGCTGTCCGGGCTCACCGAGACGGCGCGCGCCGGGCGGACCGCGCCGGCCGACATGAGCGGCGGCACGATCACCATCACCAACGTCGGCGTGTTCGGCGTCGACACCGGCACGCCGATCCTCAACCCCGGCGAGTCGGCGATCCTCGCCTTCGGCGCCGTCCGCGAGATGCCGTGGGTGCACAAGGGGAAGGTGCGGGTCCGGCAGGTGACGCAGCTGGCGCTGTCGTTCGACCACCGGATCATCGACGGCGAGCTGGGCAGCCGGTTCCTCGCCGACGTCGGCGCGCTGCTGTCCGACCCCGGGACGGCGCTCGCCTTCTGACGGGCGCTGCCCTCCTGACGGGCGCTGCGGCCCGGACCTCAGGTCTCCTCGGGGTCCGGGCCGTACGCCGACCGGCCGCCGTCCACCGGCAGCACCGCCCCGGTGACGAAGGCGGCGGCGTCGGACAGCAGCCAGGCCACCGCCTCGGCCACCTCGCCGGCCTCCCCGGCCCGGCCCAGCGGGTGCAGCGCGGCCAGCTGCCGGCGGGTGGCCGCCGCGGCCTCGTCGTCCTGCGCGGCGAGCGCGGCGTCGGAGCGCTCGGTCCGGATGGAGCCCAGCGCCACGGCGTTGACCCGGATCCCGTCGGGGCCGTGGTCGACGGCGGCGGCGCGGGTCAGACCCTCGACGGCGGCCTTGGCGGTCGCATAGGGCAGCGCGCCGCGGACCGGCCGCTGCGCCTGGTGGCTGGAGACGTTGACGATCGACCCGCCGGAGCCCGCGGCGCGGAACCGGCGCACGGCCACGGCGCAGCCGACGACGGCGGGCGCCAGGTTGGTGGTGACCAGGTCGACCACCTCGCCGGCCGGCGCGGTGGAGAGGGCGGCGTCGCGGAAGACGGCCGCGTTGTTCACCCAGCCGGCCAGCCGCCCGAGCGCCGTGGCGCGGTCGGCCGCGTGCCCGGCGACCGCCTCGTCCGCGGCGCTGCCCACCACCGCCTCGACCCGCGGCCCGGCCGGGTGCCCGGCGACCCAGGCGACGGCGGCCGGGTCGAGCTCCACGACCACCACCGCGGCCCCGCCGGCCAGGAGCCGCTCGACGATCGCCCGGCCGACGCCGCGCCCGCCGCCGGTCACCACATGTGCGTCCACGCGGGCATCCTCTCCGGGACCAGGGCAGGCTGGGCCGGTGACCGACCTCGACCGGCTGCTCGCCTTCGCCGCCCGCTCCGCCCTGCCCGGCGGGGGCTTCGGCTACCTCGGCGTCGACGGGCGGGTGCTCCCGCGCGCGCAGGAGACCTGGATCGTCGCCCGCATGACGCACGTCTTCGGCCTGGCGCACCTGCTGGGCCGGCCCGGCGCGGAGGAGCTGGCCGCGTCCGGGGTGGCGGCGCTGCGCGGCGGGCCGCTGCACGACGCGGAGCACGGCGGCTGGCGGGCCGCGGAGGACGACGGCACGAAGTCGGCCTACGTGCACGCCTTCGCCGTCCTGGCCGGGGCGACGGCGACGACGGCGGGCATCGCGGGCGGCCGGGCGCTGCTGGACGAGGCGCTCGCGGTGTGGGACCGGCGGTTCTGGGACGACGCCGAGGGTCTCGCCGCCGAGGAGTGGACGCCGGACTGGTCCCGGCTGTCGGACTACCGGGGCGCCAACGCCAACATGCACGGCGTCGAGGCCACGCTCGCCGCCGCCGATGCCCTCGGCGGCGACGACGCCGTCCGGCTGCGGCGGCGGGCCCTGCGCAGCGTGGAGCGGGTGGTGCACGGCTGGGCGCGCGAGCGGGACTGGCGGCTGCTCGAGCACTTCACCGCCGGCTGGGAGCCGCTGCCCGAGCACAACCGCGACCGCCCGGCCGACCCCTTCCGCCCCTACGGCGTGACGGTCGGGCACCAGTTCGAGTGGGCACGCCTGGCCCTGCACCTGCGCGCGGCGCTGGGGGAGGGGGCGCCGCCGTGGCTGCTCGACGACGCCGTCGCCCTGTTCGGCGCGGCCGCCGGCCGGGGGTGGGCGGCCGACGGCGCCCCCGGGTTCCCGTACACGCTCGGCTGGGACGACCGCCCCGTCGTGCCGGCGCGCATGCACTGGGTGCTGTGCGAGGCGGTCGCGGCGGCCGGGGTGCTCGGCGCGGTGACCGGCGAGGAGCGCTACGGCGACCTCGCGCGCACCTGGCGGGCGCACGGCGAGGAACGCTTCGCCGACCCGGCCACCGGCAGCTGGCACCACGAGCTGACGCCGTCCGGCGAGGTCGCCAGCGGCACCTGGGCCGGGCAGCCCGACGCCTACCACCTGGCCCAGATGCTGCTCCTCGACGGCCGGCCGGTGCGGGGGAGCGTGGCCGCCGCGCTGCGCTGACCTGCGTGTGTCCGCTCCGGCGGGGCGGGGTAGGGGCTCGAGGACCCCAACGACATCCCGAGCAACGAGGAGCGTTCCCGTGGCCAGCGTGCAGGAATCCGTCGACGTCGACGTCCCCATCCGCGTCGCCTACGACCAGTGGACCCAGTTCGAGTCGTTCCCCCAGTTCATGGGCGGCGTCGAGCGCATCACGCAGATCGACGACACGCACACCCACTGGATCACCAACATCGACGGCGTGAAGCGCGAGTTCGACGCGGAGATCACCGAGCAGCACCCCGAGGAGCGGGTGGCCTGGACGAGCACCTCCGGCGACGCCAAGCACGCCGGCGTGGTGACGTTCCACCGCCTCGACGACACGAAGACCCGGGTCATGATCCAGATCGACTGGGAGCCCACGGGCATCGTCGAGAAGGCCGGCGCGGCGCTGGGCTTCGACGACCGCCAGGTCAAGGCCGACGCCAAGCGCTTCAAGGAGTTCATCGAGAGCCGCGGCACCGAGACCGGCGCCTGGCGCGGCGACGTCTCCCGGCCCGACCAGGCCTGACGGCAGCGACGACAGCGGCGCCCGTCCCCCGCGGGGGACGGGCGCCGCTGTCGTGCGCGGTGCTACTCGGCGTCGAGGTCGGTGGCCACCAGGCCGGCGATCCGCTCGACGACGGCGGCGTCGTCGCTGGTGACGGTGACCTCCGCGCCCTTCTGGGCGCCGAGCGTCATGATCATCAGCGGCGACCCGGCGTCGACCGGCGCGCCGCCGGGCGTGGCCAGGGTGACCGGGACGCCTGCCTTGCCCACGGCCTCGGCGATGAGCGCGGCCGGGCGGGCGTGCAGGCCGACCCGGGAGCCGACGGTGACGGTCTGACTGGGCATGCGTCGTCCTCGCTTCTCAGGAACGGTGCTTCTCAGGAACGGTCGTGGTGGGGTCGAGCCTGCCGTGTCACACGCGGGCCGGCGCGCCGGGGGCCGGCGCGGACGCGCCGGCGGTGTGCGCGTGGGCCAGGTCGACGGCGTCCTCGGGGACGTCCGTGCCCGTCTTCTTCCCGCCGATGCTCTTGGCGACGGTGACCGCCAGGGCGCCGACGACGGTGCCGGCGACCAGCGCGACCAGGAACATCAGCACCCCGTTCATCGCGAAGAAGACGAAGATCCCGCCGTGCGGGGCCCGCAGCTCCACGCCGCTGGCCGCCACGATCGCGCCGGTGGTGGCGCCGCCGAGCATCATCGACGGGATGACCCGCAGCGGGTCGGCCGCGGCGAACGGGATGGCGCCCTCGGAGATGAACGACAGGCCCAGCAGCCAGGCGGCCTTGCCGTTGTCGCGCTCGGCCGGCGTGTAGAGCCTGGGCCGGACCAGCGTGCTCAGCGCCATCGCCAGCGGCGGGACCATGCCGGCGGCCATGACCGTGGCCATGATCACCAGCGGGGCGCCGCTGCCGGCGGCGAGGCCGGTGGTGGCGAAGACGTAGGCCGCCTTGTTCACCGGGCCGCCGAGGTCGAAGCACATCATCAGGCCGAGGATGATCCCGAGCAGGACCGCCGAGGTGCCGGTCAGGCCGTTGAGCCAGTTGCCGAGGCCCTCGAGCGCCGCGGCCAGCGGGCGGCCGAGCAGGACGGCCATGATGCCGCTGGAGATCAGCGTGGCCAGCAGCGGGATGATCACGACCGGCTGCAGGCCGCGGACGCCGGTGGGCAGCTTCCAGGAGGCGATCCATCGGGCCGCGAAGCCGGCGATGATGCCGCCGACCAGGCCGCCGATGAAGCCCGCGCCCACGCTCACCGAGACGGCGCCGACGACGAAGCCGGGCACGATGCCGGGGCGGTCGGCGATGGCGAAGGCGATGTAGCCGGCCAGCGCCGGGACCAGGAAGCCGAACGCCGCCTGGCCGAGCACGGTGCAGACCGCGCCGAGGTAGCCGAGGAAGCCGTCGTTGAGGCCCTCGACGCCGGAGGCGGTGGGCAGGTCGAAGAACGAGTTGTTCAGCACCCAGCTCAGCGCGTAGCTGGAGCCCTCGACGTCCGGGTTCGGGTTGACGATCTGGTAGCCGCCGAAGAGGAAGCCCAGCGCGATGAGCAGGCCGCCGGCCGCGACGAACGGGATCATGTAGCTGACGCCGGTGAGCAGCCAGCGGCGGATCTCCGTGGCGGTGCCGGGCTTGCCGGCCGCGGAGGCGGGGGCCTCGCCCGCGCCGGCTCCGGCACCCGGGACTCGGCGGGCGTTCGGGTCGTCGGCGGCGGCCAGCGCCTCGCGGATCATCCCGTCGGGGTCGTTGATGGCCCGCTTGGTGCCGGCCTGCACGACCGGCTTGCCCGCGAACCGGTCGCGGTCGCGCACGCCGACGTCGACGGCGAAGACGACGGCCTCGGCGTCGCGGACGACCGCCGGGTCCAGCGGGGTGGCACCGGAGGAGCCCTGGGTCTCGACGACGAGGTCGACACCGGCGGCCTGCGCGGCGGCGGTGAGCTTGTCGGCGGCCATGTAGGTGTGCGCGATGCCGGTCGGGCACGCGGTCACGGCGACCAGGCGGCGGCGGGCGGGGGCCTTCTCCGTGGACACCGGTGCCGCGGCGGCCGGGGTGGTGGCCGGCGCCGGGGTGCTGGTGGCGGCTGTGGCGCCGGTGGCCGGGCCGGGGGAGACGACCTCCTCGACCAGCGCGACGACGTCGGCCGGCGTGGCGGCGGCACGCAGCGCGGCCACGAAGTCGGGCCGCACCAGCGCGCGGGCCAGCGCGGACAGCAGCGTCAGGTGGTCGGCGTCGCCGGCCGCCGGGGCGGCGATGAGGAAGACCAGGTCGGCCGGGCCGTCGGCGGCCCCGAAGTCCACCCTCGGGTCGAGCCGCGCGAAGGCCAGCGAGGCCTGCGTGACCGCCGCCGAGCGGCAGTGCGGGATGGCGATGCCGCCGGGCAGGCCGGTGGCCGCCTGCGCCTCGCGGGCGAGGGCGTCACCGGCGAGCGCCTCGGCGCCCGTGGCGCGGCCGGCGTCGGCGACCAGGCCGGCGAGACGGCGGACGACCGCGGCCTTCTCGGAGCCGAGATCGGCGTCGAGGACGACCAGCTCTGGGGTGATCAGTGCTGACATGACGGACCTTCCGGGGCGTCAGGGGACGTCGCGGCCGGCGGCCGGGACGGGTTCGGGGGAGCCGGGCACCCCGGGCAGGCCGGGGGTGACCGCGACGGCGGCCGGGTCGACCCGGTCCGGCGTCGGGACGGCGGAGCCGGGCAGCGCCGCGGCCGCCGAGCCGGTGGCCACGGCGCGCCGCAGCCGGTCGGCGGCGGGCGCGCCGGCGAGGTCGGCGAGCAGGTGGCCGGCCAGGCTGGAGTCGCCGGCGCCGACGGTGCTGCGGACGGCGATCCGCGGCGCGCGGGCCGACCAGACCTCGCCGGCGGCGGTGGACAGGACGGCGCCGTCGCCGCCCAGGGTCAGCAGCACCTCGGCGACGCCGCCGTCGTGCAGCCGCGCGACCGCGGCCGACAGCGCCGCCGGGTCGGCCAGCAGCTCGGCCTCGCTCGTGCCGGTGACCTGCGCGAGCTCCTCGGCGTTGGGCTTGAGCAGGTCGGGGGCGGCGTCCGGGCCGGCGGCGAGCAGGGCGCGCAGCGGCGCCTCGGAGGTGTCGACGGCGACCCGGGCGCCGGTGCCGCGGACGGCGCGGACCAGGTCGGCGTACCAGTCCTCGGGCGTGCCCGGCGGCAGCGAGCCGGACAGCACCACCCAGGCGGCGTCATGGGCGGCACCGGTCAGGACCGCGGTCAGGGCGGCTCGGGTGTCGGCGTCCAGGGCGGTGCCCGGCTCGTTGAGCTTGGTCGTGGTGCCGTCGGGCTCGATGAGCGAGTAGTTCGTGCGCACCGGCACCCCGGTGGGCACGATCAGCGGCCGCAGCCCGAGGGCGGTCAGCGCGATGACCAGCGGATCGGTCTCGTCGGCCGGGACGACCGCTTCGACGTCGGCCCCGGCCGCGGCGAGCGCGCGGGCCACGTTGACGCCCTTGCCGCCGGGCTCGGTGACGCTGGCGCCGAGCCGCGCGACCTCGCCGCGGGCCAGCGCGCCGGGCAGCGCGAGGGTGCGGTCGAGGCTGGGGTTGGCCGTGAGCGTGACGACCCGGCCCCGTCGCGGAGCGGCGCTCACGCGACCACGACCTCGACGCCGGCGTCCTCCAGCCGCTCGACGTCGCCCGGGTCGGCGCCGCCGTCGGTGACCACGACGTCGACGTCGTCGAGCGCGGCGAAGCGGACGAGGTGCTCGCGGCCGATCTTGCTGCTGTCGGCGAGTACCACCACGCGCTGCCCGGCGGCGACCATCGCCCGCTTGACCGAGGCCTCCGCCTCGTCGGGGGTGGTCAGGCCGTGGCCGGGGGTGATGCCGTTGGTGCCGAGGAAGGCGACGTCGGCGCGCAGGTCGGCGAGCGCGCGCACGGGGGACTCGCCGACGGCGCACTGGGTCAGCCCGCGCACGCGGCCCCCGAGCACGTGCAGCGTGATCCCGGGGGCGGTGGCGAGGCGGGCGGCGATCGGCACCGAGTTGGTGGCGACGAACAGGCCGCGGTCGCCCGGCAGCACCTCGGCCAGCGCGGCGGTGCTGCTGCCGCCGTCGAGCAGGACGCTGCCCCCTGCGGCGGGCAGCAGGTCGGCCGCGGCCGCCGCGATCTTGCGCTTGGCCTCCGCGTGGGTGGCGTTGCGCTCGACGAGCGCCGTCTCCACGAGGGTCAGCGCGCCGCTCGGCACCGCGCCCCCGTGCACCCGGCGCAGCACGCCGGCCCGCTCGAGGACGGCGAGGTCGCGGCGCACCGTCTCGGTGGTCACGCCGAACTGCTCGGCCACCGCGGTGACCGCGATGCGGCCCTGCTCGGTGACGAGCGTGGCGATCGCCTGCTGGCGCTCCTCGGCGTACACCGTCCACCTCCTCCGTCGGCCGGATCCCCGGTCTCGCTCGCCCGAACATGTGGTAACCGACTTGTGTCTCTGTGGTTCTACGTTGGTTACGTTGACAAGTCAACAGGTATTCGTGAGTCTGGTCACCAACAGACGACGGTGTCCCCTGCTCATCCCCGACGTGGAGGTCCGCATGTCCAGCACCACCACCAGCCGCGCCACCACCCCGCTGACGGGCACGCCCGTCGTGCCCGGGGTCGTCCTCGGCCCGGTCGTGCGCCCGGCCGGCGCGGTGCGCCTGCCCGACGCGGCGTCCGCGGAGACGCTGCCCGAGGCCGCGCGCGAGGAGGAGCGGGCGCGCTTCACCGCCGCCGCGGACGCGGTCGCCGGCCGGCTGGCGGCGCGGGCCGCGGCCGCCACCGGGATGACCGCGGAGGTGCTGTCGGCGACCGCGGGGCTGGCGCGGGACCGCGGCCTGCTGGGCGCCGTCGAGCAGCGGATCGCCACCGGGGTCCCGGCTGCGGTGGCCACCGTGCAGGCCGCCCAGCAGTTCGTCGACGTCTTCACGTCGCTCGGCGGCGTCATGGCCGAGCGGGTCACCGACGTGCGCGACGTGCGCGACCGCGTCGTCGCCGAGCTGACCGGCCAGGGTGAGCCCGGAGCGCCGGCCCCCGACACCCCGTCGGTCCTGCTCGCCGACGACCTGGCGCCCGCCGACACCGCGGGCCTCGACCCGGCACGCATCCTGGGCCTCGCCACCCGGCTGGGCGGCACGACCAGCCACACCGCGATCATCGCCCGCCAGCTCAACCTGCCCCTGGTCGTCGCGGTCGAGGGCCTCGACGCCGTCCCCGAGGGCGCCACCGTGCTGCTCGACGCCGAGGAGGGCACGGTCACCGTCGACCCGGAGCCGTCGTCCGCCGGTGCCCAGGTGGAGGCCGCCCGCCGGGCCGCCGAGGCGCTGGCCGGCTACCGCGGCCCGGCCGCCACCCGCGACGGGGTCGCCGTGCCCGTCTACGCCAACGTGCAGGACGGCGCCGGCACGCGCGCGGCGATGGCCGCCCACGCCGAGGGGGTGGGCCTGTTCCGCACCGAGCTCGCGTTCCTCGGCCGCGCCGCCGAGCCGACCGTCGAGGAGCAGGCGGCCGGCTACGCCGAGGTGTTCGAGGCCGCCGCGGGCCGTCGTGTGGTGCTGCGCACCCTCGACGCCGGCTCCGACAAGCCGCTGGAGTTCGCGACGCCGCCGGAGGAGGCCAACCCCGCCCTCGGCGTGCGGGGCCTGCGGGTGGCCCGCCGCGACCCGGGCCTGCTCAACCGCCAGCTCGACGCCGTCGCCGAGGCCGCCCGCCGCACCGGCAGCACGCCGTGGGTGATGGCGCCGATGGTGGCCACCGTCGGGGAGGCCGAGGACTTCGCCGCGCGGGTGCGCGACCGCGGCCTGGTGCCCGGGATCATGGTCGAGGTGCCGTCGGTGGCGCTGCTGGCCGACCGGTTCCTGCAGCACGTCGACTTCCTGTCGATCGGCACCAACGACCTGTCGCAGTACGCGCTGGCCGCCGACCGGCTCTCCGCCGACCTCGCCGACCTGACCGACCCCTGGCAGCCGGCGCTGCTCGCGCTGGTGGCGGCCACCGCGGCCGCGGGCCGCCGCGCGGGCAAGCCGGTCGGCGTCTGCGGCGAGGCGGCGGCCGACCCGCTGCTGGCCTGCGTCCTCGCCGGACTCGGCGTCACCTCGCTGTCGTGCGCCGCGCCGGCCGTGGCCGGGGTCGGTGCCCGGCTGGCCACCGTCGACTCCGCGGCCTGCCGGGAGGCGGCCGACGCCGCGCTCGCCGCGGACGACCCGCGGGCCGCGCGGGCCGCGGCCCGCGCCGCGCTCTCCCGCGGCTGAGGCGTCGGGCGGGTGGTCGGGAGGCCGCCCGCCCCACCCCCAAGGTGAACGATCGTCGGAGATGTGACGACACTCCCTACGGATCGTCGGAATGATGTGGCCCGTGCCTGCTTTACTACAGGTGCACCCCACACCGGCACCGAAAGAGGAGACGACGAGATGTCGATCACGACCACCTGGCGGCAGCGTCGGCAGGCGGCTCGTACGCGGCGCGCGCTGGACCGTGCGCTCGCGCGCAGCAGCAGCCCGGCGATGCGCGACGAGCTGCTCACGATGGCCAACAGCAGCGCCTTCCACACCCGCGACTTCTGACGCGCGGCGTCCCCCGGAGGGACGCGACCCGCACGGCCCCGGTCTGCCCCGCAGCCCGGGGCCGACTGCTGTCCGGGGGCGCCCGGGCCGTCCTCTCGGGCGACCTCCGGCCGGCCTCCCCCCTTCGGGTCGGCGGCTCAACCGGCCCGCGCGTCGTGCCGATGACACGCCCGTGACGGGAGTGCACGGGGAGCCGGGGGAGCCGCGGGGCGGCGGGACGGGCCACGCGGCCGAGGAGGCCCGCGAGACGTCGGGCGCCACGACCGGGCTCGTGCTGTCCTTCGTCCGCGCGCACGCCGGCGAGGCGGGGGTGGAGGAGCTGCTGCGCCGGGCGGGCGTGCCGTTCAGCGCGGCCGAGCTGAGCCTCCCGTCGACCTGGACGAGCTACGACACCCGCATCCGGCTGTTCACCGCGGCGGCCGA
Source organism: Geodermatophilus sp. FMUSA9-8 (assembly GCF_037034165.1). Classification (NCBI taxonomy): domain Bacteria; kingdom Bacillati; phylum Actinomycetota; class Actinomycetes; order Geodermatophilales; family Geodermatophilaceae; genus Geodermatophilus; species Geodermatophilus sp. FMUSA9-8. The sequence continues at coordinate 200,024 of NZ_JBAGKE010000006.1, forward strand.
GGTGCTCGGCGACCCCGGCGTGATGTTCCGCGTGGGCGCGGAGTCGCTGCGGGCGGGCCTCAACGCGAGCGTGGTCGTGCTGGTGCGCGCCCTCGGGTCCCCGCGGCAGGTCTACGCGAGGCTCCCGCGCGCGGTCGCCAACTTCTCCACCACCTCCACGATGGAGGTGCTCGACGCCGACGCCACCTCGGCCACCCTCCGCTACCGGCTGCACGAGGGCCACGTGCACTCGCGGCTGGACTGCGACTACGCCCGGGGCCTGATCACCATGGTCCCCACCGTCTTCGGGCTGGCCCCCGCGCGCGTCGTGCACGACGAGTGCGAGTCCGACGGGCACCCCGCCTGCGTCTACTCCCTGTCCTGGGACCGGAGGTCGCGGCTGCCGTGGCGCCGCCGCGCCGGGACCGACCCCGAGCTCGCCGCCCTGCGCGACCAGGTGCGGGCCCTGCAGTCCGCGGCCACCGACCTCGTCGACGGCGAGGACCTGGGCACCGTCCTCCCGCGCATCGTCGAGCGCGCCGCCTCGGCCGTCCTGGCGCCCGCCTACCTGCTCGCCGTCGCCTCACCGCACGGCGGCGCCCCCCTCGTGCACAGCGCCGGCCTCCCCGCGGCGGAGGTCCCGGGTCTCACCGCCCGCCTGCTCGCCGGGGAGGACCTCGGCCCGGGCTCCGTCGTCGTCGACGTCGCCTCCGCGCGGCGCACCCACGGCCGGCTGGCCGCTCTCGGCCGGGCCGACGGCGGCCTGGGCGACGAGCGGGCCATGCTCGCCGCCTACGCCGGTCACGCGGCCGCCGCCCTCGACCTGGTGATGGCGCTGGAGACCAGCCGGGCCGAGGCCCGGCGCGCGGGCGCGCTCCTGGACCTGGCCCACGGCCTGGCGCAGGCCGCCGAGGCACCCGCGGTCGCCGACGTCGTCGCCCGCGCGCTCCCCAGCATCGTCGGGTGCGGCAGCTCCGGCGTGCTGCTGTGGGACCCCGCGGGGGCGGTGCTCCGGGCGGCGGCGTGCGACGGGCTCGCGCCCGCCCAGGAGCAGGTGCTGCGCGCGGCCGACCTGCGCGCCGCCGACGTCCCCGAGCTGTTCGCCATGCTCACCGACCGCGAGCCCCGCGTCCTCACCGCGCGGGGGTCCAGCACGCCGATGCGGGAGCTGCTCACCGCGCTGGACCTCACCGACGTCGTCGCCCTGCCGCTGCAGGCCGGCGCCACCTTCCTCGGCGTGGTCACCGCCAGCTGGGCCGCCGGCCAGACCGCCGACGCCCTCGACGGCGAGGTGCTCACCCGCCTGCGCGGCGTCGGAGACCAGGCCTCGACGGCGCTGCAGAAGGCCCGGCTCCTGGAGACCGTGCGCCACCAGGCCACGCACGACGCGCTGACCGGCCTGCCCAACCGGGTGCTCTTCCGCGACCGGCTGGTCGAGGCGCTCGCCGCCTCCCCGGCCGGCGGTCACGTCGCCGTGCTGTTCAGCGACCTCGACCGGTTCAAGGCGGTCAACGACGGCCTCGGCCACGCCGCCGGCGACGAGCTGCTCCGTCAGGTGTCGGCCCGGCTGCGCGCCGCCGTCCGGCCCGGCGACACGATCGGGCGGCTCAGCGGCGACGAGTTCGCCGTCCTGGTGCCCCGGCTGGCCGGGCCGGGCGCCGCCGACGGCGTGGTCGCCCGGGTCGCCGCGGCGTTCGGCGAGCCGTTCCGGCTCGACGGCATCCCGGTCGACGTCGGCACGAGCACCGGCGTGGCCGTGCACTCCGGGGAGGCCACCGACCCGCGCGCCGTGGCCGAGCGGCTGCTGCGCGAGGCCGACGCGGCGATGTACCGCACCAAGCACCGCGACCGGCCGCCGGCGCCGGAGCCGCGCACGGCGACCTGAGGCGTCAGTCGCGCAGCCGGGCCCGCAGGGCGGCCTGCTCGTCGGGCCCGAAGCCGTGCTCGGTGAGCCAGCCCAGCGGCCCGCCGTGCCGCTCGTGCAGGACCTCCAGCAGCCGCCGCATCGTCTCCGCGCGCGGGGTGTGGCTCGCGACGTCGCGCCTGGTCATGTCCTCGGCGTAGGTCGGCGAGCTCCTCAGCTTGGCCACCAGCGCCTCGATCACCTCGGCGGTCAGCGCGTAGTCGGCGACGATCTCCTCCTCGGGCACCCCGGCCGCGGCCAGGGTGAACATGACGACCACGCCGGTGCGGTCCTTGCCGGCGGCGCAGTGCACGACCGCCGCGCCCTCGCCCCCGGCGATCACCCGCAGCGCGGCCAGCACGTTCTCCGGCCGGTGGTGCAGGTAGCCGAGGTAGGCGCGCACGGCCGGCGGCTCCACCTCGTCGGCCTCGGTGGTCTGCCGCGGCAGCAGCGTCTCCACCCAGTCGGCCGGCAGCTCCGGGAGGTCGTCCTCCTCGACGGCGAAGACGTCGGTGTGGCGGCCCTTCTCCGGCAGCAGGCTCAGGTGCCGGTGCGTGACGCCCTCCACCGAGCGCAGCGGCCCCCGGCCCTCGAGCAGCACCTCCGCGGTGGTGCGCAGGTCGATCACGTCGCGCAGGGGGAGTTCGGCCAGCCGGCGCAGGTCGTCGTCGCTGAGGGTCTGCAGGTTGTCGCTGCGCAGCACCCGGACCGGCAGCGTCCGCCCGCCGTCGGTGGTCGGCAGGCCGCCGAGGTCGCGCGTGTTGGTGGTGCCGTCGAGTCGCAGCCAGCGGTCGGGGTGCGGTGAGCTCACGCCCCGACGGTAGAGCGCGCCCCGAGGAGGGCGTCGCAGACCTCGACGAGCCGCCGCCGCAGGGGCGCGGCGCGCTCGGCGAACCCGCGCTGCGCGGCCACGTACTCCGCCTTGCCCTCCGGCGTCTCGATCCGCACCGGCGCGTAGCCACGGTCGGCGAGGTCGTAGGGGGAGGCCCGCATGTCCAGCTCGCGGACCTCGACGGCCAGGGCGAAGCAGTCGGCCAGCAGCTCGCCGGGCACCGCGGGGGAGAGCTTGTAGGCCCACTTGTAGAGGTCCATCGTGGCGTGCAGGCAGCCCGGCTGCTCCATCGCGACCTGCGTCTCCCGCGTCGGCCGCAGCCGGTTGAGGCCGACGGCGTCCGGGGTGAAGAAGCGGAACGCGTCGAAGTGGCTGCACCGCACGGGGTGGGACTCCACGACGGCGTCGGTGCCCGCCCGGCCCAGCCGCAGCGGCACCGCGTGCCGGCGCTCGTCGGCGCGGTAGACCATCGCCCACTCGTGCAGGCCGAGGCAGCCGGTCTGCGCCGGCCGCGCCGCGGTGGCCGCCAGCAGATCGCGGACGAACCGCACGGTGGCGCCGCGGTCGGCGAGGTACGCGGCGGCGTCGAGGGTCGCCGCGCCGTCCCCACCGGTGGCGTACCAGCGCCAGGCCGCGTGCGGGGCGGGACCGCCGTCGCCGGGCGCGAGGGCGACGCCGGGGCCCGGGTGCCAGCGGCGCAGCCGGCTCGGCGTCTCGGAGTAGTAGGTGAACAGGAAGTCGAGCACCGGGTGGCTCTCGCCGCGCCGGCGGCGCTCGCGGTGCGGGGCGGTCCAGCGCTCGACGCGGGCGTCGTGGGCCGCGGCGCGCGCCGTCCACTCCGCCGCGGGCAGCAGGACGGGCACGGGCACCCGACCAGGGTAGGAGGGCCGCCGGTCCCTGGCGGTGTCGCGGCGGACGCCCGGTGTCAGGACCCGTCGGCCGCGGTCAGCCGGTGCAGCCGCAGCGCCAGCTGCACCTCCAGCGCCCGCTCGGGCGAGGACCAGCCCCGCCCGAGCAGCCGGCCCACCCGGTCCAGCCGCTGGGTGACCGTGTTGACGTGCACGTTGAGCGCCTCGGCGGCCCGCGCCGGCGAGCCGCCGGTGTCGAACCACGCCCGCAGCGTGGCCACCAGGTCGGTGCCGCGGCGGGCGTCGTAGTCGAGCACCGGCGCCAGCGTCGCCTGCACGAAGCCCGGCACGTCGCGGCCCTCGCCCACCAGCAGGCCGACGAAGCCCAGCTCCCCGGCGCTCGCCGACTGCCCGTCGCGGCCCAGCGCCAGCAGCGTCGACGCGCAGCGCGCCGCCTCCGCCGCCGCGGCGGCCACCGCGGCCGGGCCCGGCACCGGGCCGGCGCCGCCCGCGGTCACCGGCCGCCCCACGGCCGCGGCGACCTCCCGCCGCGCCAGCGCCGCCGCCTCGCCCGCCGCCAGGTCCGGCAGGCACAGCACCACCCGGCCGTCGCGGACCCCGGCCAGCCCCGCCCGGGTGGCCGCCAGGTGCCCGGCCGCGGCCAGCGCGCGCCCGCGGCAGCGCTCCTCCACCCGGACGACGACGACCGCGAGCGGGCGGTCGAGGTCGGCGCCCAGCCGCCGCGCCCGCTCGCGCAGCCCCTCGGGGTCGCGCAGCGGCACGGTGAGCAGCTCGTCGAGCAGCTCACCGCGCACCCGGCCCTCGGCCTCGCTGGCCGTCCGCCGGATGAGCAGCAGCAGGGCGGTGACCAGCGCGGCGCGCTCGAGGATCCGCCGGTCGCCCTCGGCGAGGTCGCCGTCGCGCTGCAGCACCAGGCCGCCGAGCAGGTCGCTGCCCACGGTCACGGCGGCGGTCCACCACCCGCCGTCGCCCACCGTGCGCCCGGTCGAGCGGGCCAGCGCCAGCGCGCCGGCGGGGTCCGGCGGCAGCGCGCCGTCGTCGCCGGAGGTCGGGCGGCCCTCCTCGTCGAGCACGGTGATCCGCCCGCCGAGCGCCTCGGTCACCGCCGCCGCCACGTCCTCCACGCCGCCGCCGCGCAGCACCAGGTCGATGAACCGGTCGTGCGCCCCGGCCGCCCGCTCCACCGACTCGGTGTGCGCCCGCAGCTCCCGGGTCGCCGCGGACAGCTCCTCGAGCGCCGTGCGGGTCTCCTCCAGCAGCCGGGCGTTGTCGATCGCGATCGCGGCGTGCGCCGCGAGCGACCCGAGCAGCGCCACCTCGGAGCGGACGAAGGTGCGCTCGGTGCGGTCGGCGGCGTAGAGGACGCCGATCACCTGCGAGCCGCGGATCAGCGGCACGCCGAGGATGGCGACCAGGCCCTCCTCGCGCACGCCGTTGTTGATCGCGTCGGTGTGGTGGAACCGGGAGTCGGTGAAGTAGCTGGCCGTCGAGTAGGGCGCGGCCGTCTGCGCCACCAGCCCGCCGAGGCCCGCGCCCATCGGCAGCCGCAGCGCCTGGAACCGCGCCGACACCGACCCGTCGGTCACCCGCATGTAGGTGTCGCCGCGGGCGTCGTCGTTGAGGGTCAGGTAGGAGACGTCGGTGCCGAGCAGCTGCCGGGCCCGCCGCACGATCGCGGTGAGCACCGAGTCGACGCCGCGCAGCGTGGCCAGGTCGCTGGCCGTGTCGAACAGCGCCGAGAGCTCCGACTCGCGCCGCCGCCGGGCGGCGAACGCGGCCCGCACCTGCAGCGCCAGCAGCCGCACCCGCTCGAGCTCGGCCAGGCTCTCGGGGTCGGCGCCGCCCGAGCGGGCGCGCACCAGCGGACCCTCGTACTCGATGGCGGCGGCGTCGTCGAGGACGAGCTGCAGGTACTCGGCGGCCGCGGAGGGCACCCGCGGCGGCGGGCCGGCGCCGTCGGCGGGCAGCGCTGTGGTCCGGGTCACGTGCGGCATCCTGCCCGGCCGCCTCGTCAGTGGGCGGTCCACCCGCCGTCCATCCGCAGCGACGTGCCGGTGACCGAGGCCGCGGCCGGCGAGCAGAGCCAGGCGACGGCGTCGGCCACCTCCGCGGGCTCGATCAGCCGCTTGAGCGCGGCCGGGGCGAGCATCACCTGCTCGACCACCTCGTCCTCGGAGATCCCGTGCGAGCGCGCCTGGTCGGCGATCTGCCCCTCGACCAGCGGCGTGCGCACGTAGGCCGGGGCCACGCAGTTCGACGTGACGCCGTGCGCCGCGCCCTCCAGCGCCACCACCTTCGACAGGCCCTCCAGCGCGTGCTTGGCCGTGACGTAGGCGGACTTGTACGGCGAGGCGCGGTGGCCGTGCACGGAGCTCACGTTGACCACCCGGCCCCAGCCGCGGGCGTACATGTGCGGCAGCGCGCCGCGGACCAGCCGGAACGGCGTCTCCACCATCAGCCGCAGGATGGTGGCGAAGACGTCGGGCGGGAACTCGTGCAGCGGCGCCACGTGCTGGAAGCCGGCGTTGTTGACCAGCACGTCGACGTCGAGGTCCAGCGCGTCGACGGCGGCGAGGTCGGTCAGGTCGACGGCGACCGCGGTGCCGCCCACCTCGGCCGCGACCCGCCCGGCCGCCGCGGCGTCCCGGTCGGCGACGACGACCGCCGCGCCGGCCTCCGCCAGCCGGGCCGCGACCGCCCGGCCGATGCCCGAGGCGCCGCCCGTCACGAGCGCCCGCCGTCCCGCCAGGTCCTGCGCAGCCATGGCGGCGAGGGTAGGACCCCGCCGCCATGACTCCCACGGCTCGCGGCCACACACTCGGCGCCGCCGCGGTGGTGTCCGGCCACACCGGGTGCCCGGTGCCCCGCCACCGGTCGTCGCCGCGAGTGCATGGGCCCGGACCACATGAACCAGGTCACAGGACTGTCCTCGGCCACATGGGTGGAACGCGATCGGCTTCCTAGCGTCGGGACGACCGGACCCCGACGTCCCCCAGGAGACCCCGCATGACCGCACCCCGAGAGCGAGGGCGCTTCGGCCGCGTCGTCGGCGCGAGCATCATCGGCACCACCGTCGAGTGGTACGACTTCTTCCTCTACGGCTCGGCCGCCGCGCTCGTCTTCGGCCCGCTGTTCTTCCCCGACTCGTCCGACTTCGCCGGCGTCCTGCTGGCCTTCGGCACCTACGCGATCGGCTTCGCCGCCCGCCCGATCGGCGCCCTGGTCTTCGGCCACTACGGCGACCGGATGGGCCGCAAGAAGCTGCTCGTCGTCTCGCTGCTCATGATGGGCGGCGCCACCTTCGCCATCGGCCTGCTGCCCACCTACGCCACGGTGGGCGCGCTCGCGCCGCTGCTGCTGGTGTTCCTCCGCCTCGTGCAGGGCTTCGCCCTCGGCGGCGAGTGGGGCGGCGCGGTGCTCATCGTGTCCGAGCACGGGCGTCCCGAGCACCGCGGCTTCTGGGCGTCCTGGCCGCAGGCCGGCGCCCCGGCCGGTCAGCTGCTGTCCACCGCGGTGCTCGCGCTGCTCGCGGCCTTCCAGTCCGACGCGGCGTTCGAGGCCTGGGGCTGGCGCATCCCGTTCCTGCTCTCGGCCGTGCTCATCCTCGTCGGCCTGTGGGTGCGGCTGGCGGTCAGCGAGTCGCCGGTGTTCCTCGAGGCCCAGCGGGCCGCCGAGGCGCGGGCGCGCGAGACCGGTGCCGCCGAGCAGGCGCCCATCGCCGTCGTCCTCGCGCGCTACAAGCGGGAGGTCCTGGTGGCCATGGGCGCCCGGATCGCGGAGAACGTGTCCTTCTACGTCCTGACGGCGTTCACGACGGCGTACCTCACCAAGGGGCTGGGCCTGGACTCCTCGTTCGCCCTCAACGCGCTGCTCGTCGCCTCGGCGGTGCACCTGGTGACCATCCCGCTGTGGGGCGCGCTGTCCGACCGGGTCGGCCGCCGGCCGGTCTACCTGCTCGGCGCCGCCGGGACCGGGGTGTGGGCGTTCGCCCTGTTCGAGCTCTACGAGACCGGGAGCTTCTGGCTGGTCGTGCTGGCCCTCGTCGTCGGCTTCCTGTTCCACGGCGCCATGTACGGGCCGCAGGCGGCGTTCTTCGCCGAGCTGTTCGGCACCAAGGCCCGCTACACCGGCGTCTCCGTGGGCGCGCAGCTCGCCTCGGTCATCGCCGGTGCCCCCGCGCCGCTGATCGCCGTCGCGCTGCTCGGCAGCTTCTCCGAGCCCACCCGGGCCGGGTCTCGCTGTACGTGGCCGCCTGCGCCGTCGTCACCCTGGTCGCCGTCCTCTCCTACGGCGAGACCCGGGTGCGCGACCTCGGCGCCGACGACGCCGTCGCCTCCGCCGGGGAGCGCCGCACCGCCGCCGTCTGACCCCGGTCCACGGGCCCCCCATGACACGCGTCACGGGGGGCCCGTGCGCGCCCGGCGCCAGGTCGTGAGAGACGGCACCCGCGGCCGGCCGGGGTCGGCGGGAGCGTGGGGACGTGCCCCGGAGGACCGGCCGACCAGCGGCCGGCGGGGCACGAGGAGGAGGCCCCGTGCCGCTCACCCACCCGGCTCCCGTCCCGGCCGCGACCGGCCGTGCCGCCCCCGTCGTGGAGGTCACCGACCTGCGCCGCCGCTACGGCGACGTCGAGGCCGTCCGGGGCGTCAGCTTCGAGGTCCACCCCGGCGAGGTGTTCGCCCTGCTCGGCGTCAACGGCGCCGGCAAGACCTCCGCCCTCGAGGTGCTCGAGGGCCTGGCGCCGGCGTCCGGCGGGACGGTGCGCGTCGTCGGCGCCGACCCGGTCCGGGAGCGCGCCGCCGTCCGCCCGCACCTCGGCGTCCTGCTGCAGACCAGCGGCCTGCCCGCCGACCTCACCGTCCGCGAGACCGTCGCGATGTGGGCGGCCACCCTCACCGGCCCGCGACCGGTCGAGGAGGCGCTGGCGCAGGTGGACCTCACCGGCCGCGCCGACGTCCGCGTCCGCAGCCTCTCCGGCGGTGAGCGGCGCCGCCTGGACCTCACCCTCGCGCTGCTCGGCTCCCCGCGGGTGATCGTCCTCGACGAGCCCACCACGGGCCTGGACCCGGAGAGCCGGCGCACCGTCTGGGCGCTGGTCCGGCAGCGGGTGGCCGAGGGCGCCGCCGTCGTGCTGACCACGCACCACCTCGAGGAGGCCGAGGAGCTCGCCGACCGCATCGCGGTCATGCGGGCCGGCCGGATCGTGCTGTCCGGGACGGCCGCCGAGATCGCCGCCACCCAGCCGGCCACCATCCGCTTCACCCTGCCCGACGGCGCGGCGCCGCTGCCCGCCGTCCCCGGGGCCGAGGTCGTCTCGGACGGCCCGCGGGTGGAGCTGCACACCCGCGCGCTGCAGCCGGTGCTCACCCGCCTGCTCGTGGAGGCCGCCGAGCGCGGTGTCGTCCTCGGCGGGCTGCAGGCCCGCGCGGCCTCCCTCGAGCAGGCCTTCCTCGCCGTCGCCGACGGCGCCGACCCCTCCTGACCCCGCCCTTCCCGACCCCGCCCCTCCTGAACCCGCCCCGAGAGGAGCCTCCCGATGACCGCCGCCACCGTCCCCGCCCCGTCCCGTCCCGCGCCGTCCCGGCTGCGCCGCACGCTGGCGCTGGCCGGCGCCGAGACCCGGCTGCTGCTGCGCAACCGCACCGCCGTCGTCAACTCGCTGCTGCTGCCGCTGTTCTTCGTCGCGCTCGTCCCGCTCACCGACATCGGCGGCGAGGGCGCGCTCGGTCCCCGCCTGGTGGTGACCTCCCTCGGCGTGACCCTGGTCTTCCTGACCTACTACAACCTGGTCACCACGTTCGTCGCCCGCCGCGAGGAGCTGGTGCTGCAGCGGATGCGCAGCGGCGAGCTCAGCGGCGCGGAGGTGCTGCTGGGGACCGCCGTCCCGACGCTGCTGGTCACCGTCGCCCAGGTCGTGCTCGTGCTCGCCGGCAGCGCGGTGATCGGCGAGTGGGCGGCGCCGGTCGACGTCGTGCTGCCGCTGCTCGCGCTGCTCGGCGGGGCCGCCCTGATGACGTTGCTCGCGGTGGCCAGCACGTCGTTCACCCGCACCCCGGAGTCCGCGCAGATCACCACGCTGCCGCTGGTGCTCGTGGCCACCGCGGCCTCGGGCCTGCTGTACCCGCTGGACGTCTTCCCCGACCGCGTCGCCGAGGTGCTGCGGTTCACCCCGGTGGAGCCGGTCGTGGAGCTCGCCCGCCTGGGTCTCGCCGGGCAGACGTGGGACGGGCAGGCCGTCGACTGGGCCGGTGCCTGGGCGGCCGCGCCGCAGCCCCTGCTGGTGCTCGGCGCCTGGATCGCCGTCGCCGCGTCGGTGTCCCGCCAGGTGTTCCGGTGGGCCCCGCGCCGGTGAGCGAGCCCGCCCGCGACGGTCGGTACGGCAGCATGGGCGCCGTGCCGACCGTCGCACGCTGGTGGCGCAGCCGCAGCGACCCCCAGCGGATCGAGCTCTACACCCGGTGGTCGTACTACTCCTTCCTCACCGCGCTGCCGCTGTTCGGCCTCCTCGCCGTGGCCTCGGACTGGGCCGGTGCCCCGCGCTGGCTGGAGCTGCTGCTCCTGGCCGCCACCCTGGCGACGACGGCGGCCGCCGTGCAGCTGAGCCGGCGCGGGTTCGCCGACCGCGCCGCCGGCCCCGACCGGGTGGCGCTCGCGGTCGCGGTCCTCGCCGGCCTGGTCGTCGTCGGCGTGGTCGTGGTCGGCGCCGCGGGGACGGCGAGCGGGCCCTCGCCCGCGGTGCCCTGGGCGGCCGGGTTCGTCGGCGCCGAGGTGCTGCTCGCGCTGTCGGTCACCGTCGCCACCCGCCGTTTGGTGGCCGGCGCCGCCGGGGTCACGGTCCTCACCGCCGCCGTCGCGCTGCTCGACGGCAGCGCGGTGCCGGCCGCCGTCGTCGGCGCGGTCTCGATCGGGGTGGCGGTGGCCGCGACGACCCTGGCCTTCCGGTTCTCCGTCTGGATCCTCGACGTCGTCGTCGAGATGGACCGCAGCCGGGGCGTGCAGCTGCAGCTCGCCGTCGCCGAGGAGCGGCTGCGCTTCGCCCGCGACCTGCACGACGTCATGGGCCGCAACCTCTCGGCGATCGCGGTCAAGAGCCAGCTGGCCGGCGAGCTCGTGCGCCGCGGCCGGCCCGGCGCCGCCGACGAGGTGGCCGACATCAGCCGGATCGCCGAGGAGTCGCTGCGCGAGGTGCGCGACGTCGTCCGCGGCTACCGCTCCACCGACCTGGCCGGCGAGCTCGCCGGCGCCCGCTCGGTGCTGCGCGCTGCCGGCATCGCCTGCACCGTGCGCGGCGAGGAGGCCGGCACCACGCTGTCGACGGCGGCGCAGGCGGCGCTGGGCTGGGTGGTGCGCGAGGCGGTCACCAACGTGCTGCGGCACAGCTCGGCCGGCACCTGCACGATCACCCTCGTCCCCGGCGACCCGGTCGAGCTGCGGGTGGAGAACGACGGCGTCACCGGCGCCGGGGCGGACTGGGGCAGCGGGCTGCGCGGCCTGGCCGAGCGGCTGACGGCGGCGTCCGGGCAGCTGTCGGCCGGGCCGGTGGGCGAGCGGTTCGTCGTCGTGGCGCGGGTGCCGGCGCGGGTGCCGGCCGTGGAGGAGGTGCCGTGATCCGCGTGCTGCTCGCCGACGACGAGAACCTCATCCGCTCGGCGCTGGCGGCCCTGCTGGCGCTGGAGGACGACCTGGAGGTGGTCGCGCAGGCGGCGTCGGGCGACGAGGCGCTGGCGATGGCCCGCCGGCACACGCCCGACGTCGCGGTGCTCGACCTGCAGATGCCCGACCTCGACGGCATCTCCGTCGCCGCCCAGCTGCAGGGCCTGGTGCCCGGCTGCGCGGTCGTGATCGTCACCGGGCACGGGCGGGCCGGGCACCTCAAGCGGGCGCTCACCGCGGGCGTGCGCGGGTTCCTGCCCAAGACCGTGCCCGCCGCGGTGCTCACCGACGTCGTGCGCACCGTGGCGCGCGGCGGCCGCTACGTCGACCCCGAGCTCGCCGCCGAGGCGATCAGCGCGGGGGACAGCCCGCTGACGCCGCGCGAGGCCGACGTGCTGGAGCTCGCCGCCGGTGGGGCGCCGGTCGAGGAGATCGCCGCGCGGGCGCACCTGTCACCGGGGACGGTGCGCAACCACCTGTCCTCGGCGGCGGGCAAGCTCGGCGCGGCCAACCGGCACGTCGCCGTCGAGGTCGCCCGCCGCCACGGCTGGATCTGATCAGTCGGGGACGTTGCCGCCCCGGACGACGGAGTCGTCGCGCTGCGCCTCGTCGTCGGTGGTGAGGGTGACGTCGGCCTCGCCGCCGTCGGAGCGGTCCTCGCCGGACACGCCGTCGATCATGTTCGACTCGGTCGGCCCGTCGGTGGTGTCGGGGGACTCGCGGTAGCCGGTGTGGTCGGTCTCGCTCATCAGTCGGCGTTCCCTCCGGATCGTGGGGTGGGGCCCTGGACCTCGCCGGAGGCGTCGCCGCCCCGGGCGCGGGCGACGTCGCTGTCCGCGCGGGCCGGCAGGTCGTCGCCCGCGGCCGCGTCGCGCTCGAGGGCGTCCTCGCGCGTCAGGGGCACGTCCTCGAAGGACGAGCCGCTGTCGCTGTTGTCGCCGGTCCCCGAAGCGGTGGGGACGTCCTGCTGTATGCGGTCGCTGCCCTGCGGGTCGGTCACGGGGAGGGGCATGCCCGCCGTCGTCCCCCCGAAACGGCCCTTCCCCGGCTGCCGGCCTCGCCGTGTGGTGCCCGACCCCACCCCGCAGCGCGAGGTCGGGCACCACGCCGCGAGGCCGGGCCCACACGACGGCCCCACACGACGGCCCCACACGACGGCCCCACACGACGGCCCCGCACGACGACGGCCGCCGCCCCCGGGTGGGGACGGCGGCCATCTCGGTGAGGTGCTGGAACGGCCCGCCTGCAGGGGCCCGCCGCGAGCGTGCGAGCGGTGGGGGCAGGCGGGTCCTCCTAGAACGCGGCCTCGGGGATCTCCATCAGCGCGTTGTCGGTGGCCTCGGCGATGGCCCGCTCCGCGGTGAGCTTCGGCAGCACCTGGGTGCAGAAGAAGCGCGTGGCGGCGAGCTTGCCCTCGTAGAACAGGCGGTCCTTCTCGCCCACCTCGCCGGCGAGGGCGGCGAGGGCCACCTCCGACTGGCGCACGAGCAGCCAGGCGGTGACCAGGTCACCGGCGGCCAGCAGCAGCCGCGAGGTGTTCTGGGCGACCCGGTAGACGTTGGCCATGTCCTCCTGCGCGGCCGTGAGCTGCCCGAACATCGCGGTGAGCATGCCCTGGACGTCGGCGAGGGCGGTGGCCAGCAGCGCCCGCTCCTCCTTGAGGCGACCGTTGCCCACCTCGGCGTCGATCGTGGCCTGGACCTGCGAGGCCAGCCAGGTCAGCGCGACACCGCCGTCCTTGACGATCTTCCGGAAGAAGAAGTCCTGGCCCTGGATCGCCGTCGTGCCCTCGTAGAGGGTGTCGATCTTGGAGTCGCGGATGTACTGCTCGATCGGGTAGTCCTGCAGGAAGCCCGACCCGCCGAGGGTCTGCAGCGACTCCTGGGTGAGCAACTGGGTGGCCCGCTCGGAGCCGTAGCCCTTGACCACCGGCAGCAGCAGGTCGTTGACGCGGGCGGCCAGCCGCGCCTCCTCGCTGTCCGCGGTGCCGGCGGCCTCGGCCTCGGTCACCCGGTCGCGGAAGCTCGCCGTGTAGAGGTACAGCGCCCGCATGCCCTCGGCGTGCGCCTTCTGCAGCATCAGCGAGCGGCGCACGTCGGGGTGGTGGGTGATCGTCACGCGCGGGGCGTCCTTCGACGTCGCGGTGAGGTCGGCGCCCTGCACCCGCTCCTTCGCGAAGGCCAGGGCCTGCTGGTAGCCGGCCGAGAGGGTGGCGATCGCCTTGGTGCCCACGAACATCCGGGCGTGCTCGATGACCTTGAACATCTGCGCGATGCCGTCGTGCACCTCACCGACCAGCCAGCCCTTGGCGGGCACCGGGCCGTCGCCGAAGGTGAGCTCGCAGGTCGTGGAGACCTTGAGGCCCATCTTCTTCTCGACGTTGGTCACGTACACGCCGTTGCGCTCGCCCAGCTCGCCGGTCTCGAGGTCGACGTGGAACTTGGGGACGACGAACAGCGACAGGCCCTTGGTGCCCGGCTTCGCGCCCTCGGGGCGGGCCAGCACGAGGTGGACGATGTTGTCGGAGAGGTCGTGCTCGGCGGAGGTGATGAACCGCTTGACGCCGGTGACGTGCCAGGAGCCGTCGTCCTGGCGCACCGCCTTCGTTCGGCCGGCGCCGACGTCGGAGCCGGCGTCGGGCTCGGTGAGCACCATGGTGGCGCCCCACTTGTGCTCGAGCATCAGCTCGGCCATGCGCTTCTGGTCGGGGGTGCCGAGCTCGTGCAGGACGGCGGCGAAGGCGGCCCACGAGCCGTACATGAAGACGGCGGGGTTGGCGCCGAGCACCATCTCGAAGGCGCCCCACGTCAGGGCGTGCGGGGCGCCGAAGCCGCCGAGGTGCTCGGGCAGGTCGAGGCGGTACCACTCGCCGTCCTCGATCGCGCGCACCGACCGCTTGAAGCTCTCGGGCAGCGTCACCGAGGAGGTGGCCGGGTCGAACACCGGCGGGTTCCGGTCGGCGTCGGTGAAGCTCTCGGCGATCGGGCCCTCGGCCAGCCGGCGGATCTCGGCGAGCACGCCGCGCGCGGTCTCGGCGTCCATCTGCTCGAACGGGCCGGTGCCGAACCGGTCCTTGGTGTCGAGGAACTCGAACAGGTTGAACTCGAGGTCCCGCAGGTTCGCGGTGTAGTGGCTCATGCGGTGTCGCTCCCGTGCTCCGTGCCGGTGGGCGGCGGCAGGTGTGCCTACTCGCCGGTAACGAACGTTATTACCGGCGGGTAACCAGGAGCAAGGGCGCGGCCCGGGACACGCCCGCAGGGGTCAGAGCGGGTGTCCCGGGCCGTCGACGCCGGGGAGGAGGCCCGGCGGGCCTGGGAGGTGCCGGGCGAGCCCGGCAGGGTCAGCGGTTGCGCCGTCGGGCGGCGAGCACCGCGCCCAGCAGGGCGGCGAACAAGGCGCCGAGCCCCGCGGCGATGAGCAGCGCCACCACCAGGGGCGCGCGGACGTCGGTGAAGACCAGGCTGATCGGCACCGTCTCGCCGTTGAACACGATGAACAGCACCAGGACCACCGTGACGGCGATGAGCAGGGCCAGCGCCAGGCCGCGGCCGATGGTGCGGCCGGCGGACCCGGCGCGGGAGGACCGCGGGGCCGGGGTGGTGCCGCCGGACGTGCCACCCGACGTGGCGGCCGGGGTGCCGGCCGTCGGGCCTGAGGCGGTCGTCCCGTAGCCGGTGGCGAACGGGTCGGTGCCCGGCGCGGAGGGCCGGGGCTCGGCGGGCGTTCCGGGTGCGGTCACGCCCGACGGTCTGTCCGCTGGAGGCCCCGCTCAAACGGCCGGCACCCCACCGGGGAACTCAGTCCCGGTGCGCCGCCGGCTCCGTCTCCGCGGGCGGCCAGGACGGCCCCGCCGCGCCGTCGGCCGGGCCGGTGGCCTCCGGGCCGTCGGAGTCCCGGGCCGGCGGGCCCGACGTGTCGCTGCCGAGGGGGCCGACCGAGCGCGGGGAGTCCGGCTCGGGCATCTTCTGCTCGCGCGTGCTCACCGGCCCGAGTCTGCGCGCGCCCCGTGGCGACGGCGACCCGGGCGGCTCAGTCGTCGAGCGCGGGGCCGGCTTCGTGCGCCGGGTGCCCGGCCGTGCGCTCGCGCTGCTTCATCCGCGCCTCGAACACGTGCCGGTCCCCGCCGGAGAGCTCGGTGCGGGCCCGCTCGTCGAAGTCGCGGAACGCCGACCAGTAGGACGCGTCGTAGTCCTCGACGATCTGGAAGGTCCAGCGGTCGGCGATGACGTTGCGGCCGACGAGGTCGCGGTCGAGGTCGTCGGCGAGCTGCGTGTGGCCGGCCTCGCGGAACTTCTCGACGGCCTCCTGCAGCAGCCGGTCGGCCTTGCCGGAGTGCTGGTGGAAGCCGTAGAGCTGGCCGCGGGCCTGTTCGATGGTCTCCAGGGCCTCGGAGAGCTTGCCCAGCCCCTCGACGGTCGTGTCGTCGAGGTCGGGACGGGTGCGGTCGGTCACCGGCTCATCCTGCGGGTCCGCGGACACGTCTGCCCGGCGAGCGGGGTGCGCTCGCCGGGCAGTCGCCGCGGGGGAGGGGGGCCGCAGGGCCCCGGCCCGACGCGCGTCAGGCGGCGTCGCCGGCCGCGGAGCGGGCGGTGGCGATGTCGATCAGCCGCTCGGCGAGGTCGCGGCCGTGGGAGGCCGGGCCGTCGGGGCCGAGCAGGCCGCCGGAGAGGTACATGCCGTCGACGATCAGGTGGACCTGCGCGGCCAGGTCCTCGCCGACGCCGGGGGCCACCTCCTCGGCCAGCCGCTCCAGCCGCGCGTGCAGCTCGAACTTGTAGTCGGCGGCCGCGCTGCGGGCGGGGTGCTGCGGGTCGTCGTACTCGCTGCTCACGTTCGTGAAGGGGCAGCCGCGGAACCCGGCGCGGGTGACGTCGGCCTGGACGGAGTCGACGACGGCGAGCAGCGCGGCGCGGGGGTCCGGCGCGAGGTAGAGCAGCTCGTCGATGTGGCCGAGCACCGTGGCGGCCTTGCGGGCGAGGTACGCGCCGACGAGCTCGTCCTTGCTCTTGAACAGCCGGTAGACGGTCATCTTGCCCAGACCGGTCTCGCGGACGAGCTCGTCCATGCCCACGCTGCGGGAGCTGCGGGCGGCGAACAGGCGCTCGGCGGTGTCCAGGACGATGGCCTCCCGCTCCGCGCGGCTGCGGCGGACCGGGGCCGGGCTGTCGGCGTCGGCGAGGGAGAGGGCGGCGGTCACGACGGCGACTCTGCCGCCTCCCGTGACGGATCAGTTCGCGGCACGCCGGACCCCCGGCACGGGTGATCCCACTGGGGTCCCGAGAGGCGAACGCGCAGGTCGGGACGCCGGTGCCGGGTGGGACCGCTGTGACGACCCGGTTCCGGGACCGGAGTGGCCGGGGGTGCCGCGCGGGTCAGGCGCGGCGGGTCCGGCGGGGGTTGGCGAGCAGCCGTACGACGCGCTCGGCGGCGGCCTGCGCCGTCGTCGCGGGCTCTCCGGTGGGCTCGCCGGGGGTCTCGTGCACCGTCCGGTCCTCGTGCTGGGTGTCCTCCATGAGACCCAGCCTGCCCGAGCCGCCGGACCCGGAAACAGGCCCTGAGCTGCGCGGACCCCAGCGGGTGAGGTGATCCACGTCACCCGGGACCCGCCCGGCCCGGGGACCGGACGGGTCCGTCCGGCGTCAGCTGCCAGGCGTGTCGGCGGGGCCGTCGCCCATCGGCTGCCCCTCCGCGGGGTCCTCGGCGCGGGGCGTGCGGCCGTCGTCGTCGGGCTGCTCGCCGGCGGGGTCGCCCTCCGCGCGCTCCGGCGAGCGTGGCGGCCGTTCGGGCTCGGTCACGGCGTCCTCCTCGGGTCCGTCCTGGTGGTCGAGGGGGCCTTGCCCAGCCCGGCCCGCCGCCGAACCCCCGTCGTCCTCGCGCGCCTCGTCCTCGCGCGCCTCGTCCTCGCGCGCCTCGTCCTCACTCGCCTCGACCTCCTGCGCCCCCGGCACCCGCGGCAGCAGCGCGCGCACCGCGGCGGCGTCGGGCAGGCCCCCGCGCGCGCCGGGGCCCGTCGTCGACAGCGCCGCCGCGGCCACCGCCTCGCGCACGGCGCCGGGCAGGTCGTCGCCCCGGGCGAGGGCGGCGCCGAGGGCGCCGGTGAAGCAGTCGCCGGCGCCGGTGGTGTCCACGGCGCGCACCGGCGGCGGCGCCTGCAGCAGCGCCGGGCCGTCCGCCGGCACGACCAGCGCGCCGCGCGCGCCGAGGGTGACCACGGTGGCGGTGACGCCGAGGCCGCGGGCCAGCTCCGCCAGCTCGGCGGGCGTGCGCCCGGCCGGGCCGGCGCCGGCCAGCTGCACGAGCTCGTGCTCGTTGGGCACCAGCACGTCCACCCGCCGCAGCAGCTCCTCCGGCAGCGGCCGCGGCGGCGCCGGGGTGAGCACCACCGTGCCGGACGCGGCGTCCGCGGCGGCCCGCACCGCCTCGAGCGGCACCTCGAGCTGAAGCAGGACGACGTCGGCGCCGCGCACGGCCGGCACGTCGACGTCGGCCGGGGTGAGGGCGGCGTTGGCGCCCGGCACGACCACGATGAGGTTCTCCCCGCTGCCGTCCTCCACGGGGATGGTGGCCGAGCCGGTCGGCGTCCCCGGCGTCGCGAGCACCCCCGCGGTGTCCACGCCCGCCTCCCGCAGCGCGGCCACCTGGCGCCCGCCCGCGGGGTCCTCGCCCACGCGCCCGACCATGGCGACCCCCGCGCCGGAGAGCCGGCCGGCGGCCGCCGCCTGGTTGGCGCCCTTGCCGCCCGGGGCGAGCGCGGCGTCGCGGCCGACGACGGTCTCGCCGCGCCCGGGCAGCCGGTCGACGGCGACCAGCACGTCCTCGTTCAGGCTGCCGACGACGGTGACGGACACGGGCGACCTCCGGGTGCGGGCGGGGCCCTCATCCTGCGGGCGGCCCCGCGTCGGAGTCGGGGGAGGGGGTGGCCTCGTGCCGGCGGGCGGCCAGGGGCAGCGCGTACCAGGTGACCAGCCCGACGAGGAGCACCGCGCCGCCGCCGAGCACGCCCGCCCAGCGCCCGAGGACGACGTCGAGGATGAGCAGCACCCCGGAGCTGATGGCCAGCACCAGCAGCGCCAGCCCGGCCAGCAGCATCCGGTCGGCGACGCGGATCAGCGCGGCCTTGCGGCGGCGGCGGAAGACCAGCCGGTGGAACGACACCGGCGCGATGAGCACCACGGTCGCGAGCGCGGTGGCCAGCAGGGTGACGGTGTAGACGGTCAGCTGGACGTCGTCGAGCTCGCGGAAGCGCGCGGTGAAGGCCAGGCCGAGGAGGAAGGCGAACAGCACCTGGACGCCGGTGATGGCCACCCGGAGCTCCTGCAGCAGCTCGGCGAGGTTCCGGTCGAGCAGCTGGTCGAGGGTCTCCCCGCGCTCCTGGGCGCTGCGCGCGGCCGACGGCGCGTACCGCTGCCCCGTCCCGTCGACGCTCACGCGGGGTGCCCTACCCGGCCGCCGCGCGCCGCACCCGTTTCCCGAGGTCGGGAGCGAGGTACCGGCGGGGGACGCGACCGAGGAGGAACCGTGGCCGACGACGACCGGGACGCCATCCGGAAGGACTTCGACGAGGCGGTCAACATGAGCGCCTCGGAGCTGGGGAAGTGGCTGGACACCGACGAGTCGCAGGAGGTCGGCCAGAAGAGCGGCGGGTCCGGCGAGTCGACCGGGCACGAGATGGGCCGGCGCATCATCGAGCTGCTGGGCAAGAAGAAGGGCGACCTCGACGACGACGACTACGCCGCCATGAAGAAGGTCCACGGCTACGTGCAGCGGCACATGGCGCAGGAGCCGAAGAAGGAGGACGTCGAGTCCTCGAAGTGGCGGTACTCGCTGATGAACTGGGGCCACGACCCCCTGAAGAAGTAGCCGGCGGGTGCGCATCGGCGACCCGCGGCGCAACGACCTCGCCCAGTACGACGGGCTGGCCGACCAGTGGTGGGAGGCCGCCGGCGGGTTCGCGATGCTGCACTGGCTGGCCGCCTCGCGCGCCGGGCACGTCCCGCCGGCGGCCGGCCCGGACGCGCTGCTGGTCGACCTCGCCTGCGGCGGCGGGCTGATGGCGCCGCACGCCGCGCGCCTGGGCTACCGGCACGTCGGCGTCGACCTCGGCGCCGCGGGGCTCCGGGTCGCCGCGGCGCACGGCGTCCTCGCGGTGCGCGGGTCGGTGCTCGCGGTGCCGCTGCGCGACGGGTGCGCCGACGTCGTCGTCGCCGGGGAGATCCTCGAGCACGTCGCCGACCACGAGGCGGTGCTCGCCGAGGCGGCGCGGCTGCTGCGCCCCGGCGGCACGCTCGTCGTCGACGCGATCGCCGCGACCCGGCTGGCGGAGGTGGTCGCCGTCCGGATCGCCGAGCGCCTGCCCGGCGGGCCGCCGCCGGGCATCCACGACCCGGCGCTGTTCGTCGACCGGCGCCGGCTGCTCGCGGCCGCCGACCGGCTCGGCCTGGACCTGCGGCTGGTCGGCCTGCGGCCCTCGGTGCGCGACGTCGTCGCCTGGCGGCTCGGGCGCCGCGCCGTCGTCCGGATGCGGCCGCTGCGCACCACCGCCGTGCTGTTCGCCGGCTACGGCCGCAAGCGGGAGGCGCCCGGGCGGCGCGGCGCCCCGCCCGCACGTACGGTCGAGGGGTGACCGCCTCCCCGACCAGCCCGTTCCCCCGGGGGCCGCGCGGGTGAGCGCCGCCGTGCTGACCGGCGCGGGCGCCGCCCTGCCGGCCACCCTCGACCAGGACGCCGCCTGGGAGGGCTTCTTCGCCCGCCACTACGAGGGCGTCCGGGCGGCCAGGCGGATCTGGTCGAGCGCCGGGGTGCGCCGCCGCCACGCGGTGGCCAACCCCGTCGACGAGGACCTCAGCGGGTGGGGCACCGGCGCGCGCATGGCGCGCTACGTCCAGGAGGCGCTGCCGCTGGGCAAGCAGGCCGTGGCGACGGCGCTGGACTCCGCGGGCCTCGCGCCCGGCGACGTCGGCCTGTTCGCCGTGGCCACCTGCACCGGGTACGCCACCCCGGGGCTGGACATCCGGCTGGCCAGCGACCTCGGCATGCCGGCGGGCCTGCAGCGGCTGCTGGTGGGGCACATGGGCTGCTACGCCGCCATCCCGGGGCTGGCGGCGGTGGGCGACTTCGTCACCGCCCGGTCCCGGCCCGCGGTGCTGCTGTGCTGCGAGCTGACCAGCCTGCACGTGCAGCCGGCCGTGCGGGACCTCGAGCAGGTGGTGGCGCACGCGCTGTTCTCCGACGCCGCGGCGGCCGTCGTGGTCGAGCCGGGCGCGGGCCGCGGCCGCCGGCTGGCCGGTGTCGTCGCCCGCACCGACCCCTCGACCGCCGACCACATGACCTGGGACGTCACCGACCTGGGGTTCCGCATGGGGCTCTCGCCGCGGGTGCCCGACGTGCTCGCCCGGCACGTCGGCGACGTGGTGGCCGAGCTGCTGGACGGCGCCGGGCTGCGCGTCGAGGACGTCGCCGGCTGGGCGGTGCACCCCGGCGGCCCGCGGATCCTCGACGTGGTCCGCGACGAGCTCGGCCTGGCCGAGGAGCAGATCGGTGCGTCCCGGCGGGTGCTCGCCGAGCACGGCAACTGCTCGTCGGCGACCGTGCTCCTGGTGCTGCAGGAGCTGGCCGACGTCGACGGCCCGGTGGTCGCCATGGCCTTCGGCCCGGGGTTGACCCTGTACGCAGCGCTACTGCTCCCCGCCTGACGCGCAGGACAGCCATCCCAGGCACTACCCTCTGTGACCGCAGTCACGGTCGGAGGGAGGGTCGTCGTGGCAGCCCCGCAGCGTCCGGTCCGCGTCTTCCTCGTCGACGACCACGAGGTGGTCCGCCGTGGCGTGGCGGAGGTCCTCGAGGACGACCCCGGGCTGGTGGTCGTCGGCGAGGCCGGCACCGTGGCGGAGGCCCTGGCGCGCGGTCCCGCGGTGCGGCCCGACGTCGCGGTCGTGGACATGCGGCTGCCCGACGGCGACGGCGCCGAGGTGGTCCGGGGCCTGCGGGACCGGCTGCCCGGCTGCCGGTTCCTGGTGCTGTCGAGCTTCGCCGAGGACGAGGCGGTGGCCGCCGCCCTCGCCGCCGGGGCCGCCGGCTACCTGGTCAAGCAGGTGCGCGGCGCGGACCTGGTCTCGGCCGTGCGCACCGTGGCGGCCGGCGGGACGCTCGCCGGCACCGGGCAGCCGCAGCGGGCGGGGACGGACCGCCGCCTGGCCGGGCTGACGGAGCAGGAGCGCACGGTGCTCGCGCTCATCGGGGAGGGGCTGACGAACCGGCAGATCGGCGCCCGGATGGGGTTGGCCGAGAAGACGGTGAAGAACTACACGAGCCACCTGCTGGCCAAGCTCGGCCTCGAGCGGCGCACCCAGGCGGCCATCCTCGCCACCGAGCTGCGCGGACCCCGTCCCGGCCGCTGACCGCCCGTGCCCTCACGCGGGGCGCGGCACCGTCCAGGTCACCTCGGTCCCGCCGGGTCCGCTGCGCACCGCCAGCCGCCCGCCGCGCCGCTGCGCCCGGTCGGTGAGGTTGTCCAGGCCGCTGCGCAGGGGTACCGCGGGCAGGCCGCGGCCGTCGTCGGCCACCACGACCGTGACGTCGGCCCCGCCGGGCGGCCCGGCGTCCACCGTGACCGTCAGTCGCGAGGCCCGGGCGTGCCGGACGGCGTTGGTCACCAGCTCGCGGACCACCGCCAGCAGGTCGTGGGCCAGCGCGCCGGTCAGGCCGTCGACGTCGCCGGTCACGTCCACGCGGCAGTCCAGGCCGCTGTTCTCGGTGACCCGGGTGACGACGTCGGTCAGCCGGAGGCCGAGGTGGTCGGGGGCGTCGGCGGGGTCGTGCAGCTCGAAGATGGCCGAGCGGATCTGCGTGATCGTCTCGTCGAGTTCGTCGACGCTGCGCTCGACGCGGCGGGCCGCGTAGGGGTCGGCCTCCTCCAGCGAGCGGGCGATCCGGTCCAGCGACAGCGCGGTGGCGTAGATGCGCTGGACGACGTGGTCGTGCAGGTCGCGGGCGATGCGGTCGCGGTCGGCCTGCACCTGCAGCTCGCGCTCGCGGCGCTGGCTGCGGGCGAGCTCGAGGGCGACCGTCACCTGGGTCGCGAAGGAGGTCAGGGCGTCGAGCACGTCGGCGCCGAAGGGCTCGCGGTCCTCGCCCCGCACGCACACCAGCGTCCCCAGCGACCGGCCGAGCGGGACGACCACGCCCGAGCGCGCGCCGCGGGTCAGCTCGACGGCGACCTCGGCGTGCCGTCCCCGCACCGGGTCGGCGCTCATGTCCTCGACGAGTTCCCCGACGCCGCTGCGGTGCACCCGGCCGACGTGGGTGTCCTCGACGGGGATCCGGACGCCCTCCAGCTCGCCGGCGTACCGGCCGGCCGAGGCGAGGATGGTGAGCGCGTCGGGGTCGCCCTCCCGCGCGACGAGCACGGACGCGCCGTCGGCGCCGGTGAGCGCGACCACCTGCTGCACGATCGACTCGAGGGCCACCACCGGCTCCGCGCCCGACAGCAGCGCGGTCGAGACCTCGACGGCGGCCTGCGTCCAGGCCCGGCGCTGCTCGGCGGCCTCCGCCAGCCGGGCGTTGCCGATCGCGAGGCCCGCGGCCGCGGCCAGCGCCTGCACCGCCTCCTCGTCGGCCGCGGTGAACTCGCCGCCGTCGCGCTTCTCGGTGAGGTAGAGGTGGCCGAACACCTGCTCGCGGACGCACACCGGGACGCCGAGGAACGACGCCATCGGCGGGTGGCCGGGCGGGAAGCCGACCGAGGCGGGGTGCGCGCCGAGGGCGGCGAGCCGCAGCGGCTCCGGGCGCTCGACCAGCAGGCCGAGGATCCCCGCGCCGGCCGGCGGGCGGCCGATGCCGGCCCGGACGGTGTCGTCCATGCCGACGATGACGAAGCGGTCCAGCTCGCGGCCGTCGGGGGTCAGCACGCCCATCGCGCCGTAGGTGGCGTCGGCGTGGGCCACCGCCGCCTCGACGATCTCGCGGAGGGTGGCCTCCAGGTGCTCGCCGGCCGCGGCGGCGCGCACGCCGGCGGTGAGGCCGGGCTCGGGAGCGGCGGCGGTGCGGTCCGGCCGGTCCGCGGGGGTGGGCGGGGTCATGGCCCGTCCCGAGGAGGACGCAGGGGGAGTCGTCGGGTTCACGCGCCGGAGCCCGGGCGCCGGCCGGGGAAGCGCGGCGCGACCGGGCGCAGCAGGGCGCGGCCGGTGCCGTTCACGAGGACGAGGTCGCCGCCGCGGCCGGCGGTGCCCAGCGCGTCGAGCAGCGCCCGCTCGGCGACGACGGTGCGCACCCGGCCGGCGACGCCGGTCTCGGCGACCGCGCGCACCACCGCGGCGTCGGCCCGCGCCAGGGCGGCGGCGCGGCCGGCCTCCCCGGGGGCGTCGACGGCGGCGACCGCGAGCACGGTGCCCTCCCGGCGGGCGGCCTCGCGCAGCGCCCAGGTCAGCGCGTGGTCGGCGGCGGCGGTGCCGTCGACGTCGACCAGGAACGACGGGACGGGCCGGCGGGACGGCAGGGGCAGCAGCCGGATCGGCTCGAGGTGCGGATCGGCGGCCATGACCGGATCCTCACCCGCGTCCGTCCTGCCGCACAGGGACCAAGGACCCGGTATCCGGAACCGGACCGCCCGTTCGGGTCCCGGTCACCACGGTCGTCCCGTCCTCCTCGGGCGGCCAGGCGACGGGCCGCAGTCCCGCCCGGGTCAGGACGGCGACCAGGACGGGCGCCTGCTGCTCGCCCACCTCGGCGAGCAGCACCCCGCCCGGCGCCAGCCAGCCCGGCGCGCCCGCGGCGATGCGCCGGTGCACGTCGAGGCCGTCGTCGCCGCCGTCGAGCGCGCCGGCCGGCTCGTGCAGCCGCGCCTCGGGCGGCAGGAGGGCGAGCGCGCCGGTGGGCACGTAGGGCGCGTTGGCGACCAGGACGTCGACCCGCCCGCGCAGCCGGCCGGGCAGCGCGGCGTAGAGGTCGCCCTCGTGCACCGTCCCGCCGACGGGGTCGAGGTTGCGCCGCGCCCAGGGCAGGGCCGCCGGGTCGACGTCGGCCGCGTGCAGCTCACCGAGGTCGACGGTCTCGGCCAGCGCCCGGCCGACGGCGCCGCAGCCGCAGCACAGGTCGACGGCGACCGGCGGCCGGCCGGTCCGCGCCCGGGCGGCGCGGGCCGCACCGGCGGCCCGGGCGACGAGGGCCGCGGTGCGCTGCCGCGGCACGAACACCCCCGGGCCGACGGCGATCCGCAGGCCGCAGAACTCGACCGCGCCCAGCAGGTGTTCCAGCGGCTCCCCGGCTGCCCGGCGGGCGGCGAGCGCGTCCAGCTCGCCGGGCGTCGCCGCGGCCTCGGCGAGCAGGCGGGCCTCGTCCTCGGCGAAGACGCAGCCGGCCGCGCGCAACCGGGCGACGAGCGCCGCGGTGCCGGCGGGGGAGAGGTGCACGGGGCCAGGCTGCCAGGGCGGCGGGCCGGGACGCCCCGTGCGCCGGGTCAGGTCGCCGCGAGGAGGCGGCGCAGCGGCTGCGGGAGGGCGCCGGGGTCCAGGTGCTCGACGAGGGCCCGCGCGTAGCGGGCCTTGCGCCCGCTGGTGGTGCCGAGCCACCGGCGCAGCTGGGCCTCCGGGTCACGGCCGCGCTGGGCCGGCTGCGAGCGGAAGGTCGCCAGCGCGCGGGTCTCCCGCTGGGCGGTCACCACCGCCTCGACGCCGGCCACCCCCGCCGCGCGCACCAGCTCCTCCTCCAGGTCGGCCACGCAGGCGAAGAAGCCCCGCGCCGCGAGGTCGCCGGCGTCGGCGGCACCCAGCGCCCGCCGGAAGAACCCCTCCTCGCCGACGTCGTAGAGGCCGCGCAGGCGGTCGCCGAGACCGGCGGCGGTCAGCTCCGCCACCTGCCGGGCCACGCCCCCGGCGCCGCCCAGCGCGACGACCCGGACGCCCTCGGCGGCGAGGTCACGCCCCAGGGCGCGGGCGGCGGCGAGCACGGCCTCCCGGTCGCTGGCCCCCTCGACCAGCACCACGGCCCGGGGGAGGGGATCGGGCGCGGTCACCCGCGGGACTGTCCCAGACGGCGCGCCGGGCGCCCAGGATGTCGAGACCGGCCGGGCGGCGCCGTCCCCTGGACGGAGCGGCCGACGGGGCCGCGCGACGGACAGGAGGACCACGTGGCGCTCAGGCGGATGGACAACGTGCTCGTCGTCGTCGAGGACCTGGACGCGGTCATCGCGTTCCTCGTCGAGCTCGGCATGGAGCTCGAGGGCAGGGGACCGGCCGAGGGGCGGTGGGTGGAGCGGGTGATCGGCCTCGACGACGTCCGACAGGAGGTCGCGCTGCTGCGGGTGCCCGGCGGTCCGGGCCGCATCGAGCTGGCGTCGTTCCGGACGCCGGCGGCGGTCCGCTCCGGACCGGTGGACGCGCCCGCCAACACGCTGGGCATCCGGCGGGTCATGTTCGCCGTCGACGACGTCGAGGAGACCGTCGCCCGCCTGCGCGCGCACGGGGCCGAGCTCGTCGGGGAGATCGTGCGGTACGAGGACCTGTACCGGCTGTGCTACGTCCGCGGCCCGCAGGGGATCGTCGTCGGACTGGCGGAGGAGCTCCGCCGAGGGGAGCCGCTCGGGGACTCGGAGAGCGGGTGACGAGAATCGAACTCGCACTGTCAGCTTGGGAAGCTGATGTTCTGCCATTGAACTACACCCGCGGTGGCCCGGAGGCCGGTCGTCAGCGTAGCAAGGCGCCCGGCGATGAGTCCCGCGGCCGGCGCCGGTCTGTCCCCCGGGAGGGTCAGCCGGCCGCCCGCCGCCGACCGACGGGAGCACCGACCGTGCCGAGGACCGCGCCGCAGGACGTCTGGCCCGTCGTCGCCGCCGAGCGCCGGGTGCTGGCCGACGACCTCACCGGGCTGACGCCCGCGCAGTGGGCCACGCCGTCGCTGTGCGCGGGCTGGGACGTGCACGACGTGCTCGCGCACCTGCTCGGCAGCGCGCGGACGACGCCGCTGCGGTTCCTGGCCGGCATGGCGGCCGCCCGGTTCGACTTCGACGCCGCCAACGAGGCCGAGCTGCGCGCCGCGCGGGCCGCCCGTCCGGAGGAGACGCTGGCCGCCTTCCGCGCCGTCGCCGGTCGCCGGACCGGCCCGCCCGCCCCGCGGGACACCCGGCTGGTGGAGGCGTTCGTGCACGGGGAGGACGTGCGGCGCCCGCTCGGCATCCCCTCCGACCCGCCCCGCGACGCCGTGGCGCGGGCGCTGCTGGCACACGTGCGCAGCGGCCAGGCCGTGGGCGGCGGCCGGCAGCGGGTCGCGGGCGTGACCCTGGTGGCCACCGACACCGGCCTGCGGCACGGCACGGGCCCGGTGGCCGAGGGGCCGGTGCTCTCGCTGCTGCTCGTCGCCGCCGGCCGCCGGGCGGGGCTGGCGGACCTCACCGGCCCGGGCGCCACCGTGCTCGCCGGCCGACGGTGACGCCGCTCAGTCCCGCGGGCGCGGGCTGCGGATCGTGACGGTCGTGCCGTCCGGGCCGGGCACCGCGGTGACCTCGGCGAAGGCGCTCATCAGCATCGAGCCGCGGCCGCGGTCCATGCTCGAGGTGCGCTCCCGCCACTGGCCGGTGTCGTGCACCGCGACCTCCACGGCGCCGTCGTCGACCGACACCCGCACCTCGACCACCGGCTCCCGCGGGTCCTGGGCGTGCTCGATCGCGTTGGTGGCCGCCTCGCAGGAGGCCAGCACCAGGTCGTAGGCGCGGTCCTCGTCGATCCCGGCGTCGGCGAGGAAGCCGCGCAGCCGGCGGCGCAGCGGCGGGATCGACGCCGCCGCCGAGGGGAACCGCCAGGTGGCCCGCCGGGCGCCGTCGGCCGGGACGGCCGGGGCCGGCGCGCTCGACGGCGCCAGGTCGGCCGCGTCGCCGGCGCGGGGCCGCGGGGGCGGCGGGGCGGCCGCGGGAGCCGGCCGGTGCGCGTGCGCCGGCGGCGGCGGCGGGAGCGCGGCACGGCGTCCCCGCGCGCGCTCGAGGACGGCCCGCAGCCGGCCGAGCAGCTCGGCGGACTCGAACGGCTTGGGCAGGTAGTCGTCGACGCCGGCGTCGAAGCCCTCGACGGCGGCCTCCTGGCCGGCGCGCGCGGTGAGCATCACCACCGGGACGTCGCGGGTGCCGGGGTCGGCCCGCAGCGCCTGGAGCAAGCCGAACCCGTCGAGTCCCGGCATCATCACGTCGGTCAGCACGATGTCGGGCAGGGCGGCCCGCGCCGCGCGCAGCGCCTCCTCGCCGTCGGCGGCGGTCCGCACCGTCCACGACGGCGCGAGCAGCCGGGTGAGGTAGGAGCGCATGTCGGCGTTGTCGTCGACGACCAGGACGGTGCCCAGCCCCTCCTCCGCCGCGCCGGGGCGCGCCCGCCGGCCGGGGTCGTCGTCCCAGGGCGTCAGGGCGGCGGCGCGGACGGCGGCCGGGGTCGACGGCGGCGCGCTCGCGGCGTCGGGCTCGCCCCAGGGCAGCCGGACGGTGAACGTGCTGCCGGCGCCGGGAGTGCTCCGCACCCCGACGGTGCCGCCGTGCAGGTCGACGAGCTCGCGGACCAGGGCGAGGCCCAGGCCGGTGCCCTCGCGGCTGCGGGCGGGGGAGTCGGTCACCCGGTGGAACCGGTCGAACAGCGCCGGCAGCTCCTCGGCGGGGATGCCCACGCCGGTGTCGGAGACGGTCAGCTCGACCCCGTCGTCCACGGCGGCCAGCCGCACGGTGATGCCGCCGACGAACGTGTACTTGACCGCGTTGGCGACCAGGTTGAGGACGACCTTCTCCCACATCCGCGGGTCGACGGCGACCGGCCGGGGGAGCGGCGGGCAGTCGACGGTGAGCGTCAGCCCGGCGCGCTCGGCGGCGGCGCGCAGCACGCCGGCGAGCTCGGCGGTGTCGGCGGCGAGGTCGGTGGCCACCCGCACCGCCGCTGTCCGGCCGGCCTCGATGCTGACGAACTCGAGCAGGTCGTTCACCAGGCGCTGCAGGCGCTGGCCGTTGCGCAGCGCGAGGACGAGCTGGTCGTGCGCGGCCGGCGGCAGCTGGTCCCCGGCCTCGTCGAGCGCGTCGGAGAGGGGGGCGAGCAGCAGGGTCAGCGGCGTGCGCAGCTCGTGGCTGACGTTGGCGAAGAAGGTGGTCTTGGCCCGGTCGAGCTCCGCGAGGGCCTCGGCGCGGGCGCGCTCGCCGGCGTAGGCGCGGGCGTCGACGACGGCCCCGGCGACCTGCCCGGCCAGCAGCTGGTGGAAGGAGCGGTACTCCGCGTCGAGCGCGCGCGCCGGGCTGACGCCGACCAGCAGCGCGCCGACCGGCTCACCTCCGGACCCGCCGGACAGCGGGAGGGTGACGGCGTCGGTGACCGGCTCGGCGAAGGGCCCGCCGGTGACGCCCAGGCCGGCGACCGGGACCGTCGCGAGGTCGGGCAGGCCGCCGGCGGTCGCGGGCAGCAGGCCGGCATCGACCCCGCAGGTGGCCGCCCGCTGCAGCCGCCCGTCGTCGTCGGTGAGGTAGACGGCGGCGAACGGGACGTCGAGCGGACCGGTGGCGAGGGCGGCGCACACCTGTGTCGCGAGGTCGTGCTCGTCCTCGCGGCGCCCGCCGGCGCCGGCCACCTCCTGCAGCAGCACCTGCCGCCGCTCGGCCAGCACCTGCCGGGTGACCTCGGTGCAGACGGCGTGCATGCCGGCCACCTCGCCGTCGTCCCCGAAGGCCGGGGCGTGGGAGACGGTGAAGTAGGTCTCCTCGCGGTACCCGGCCCGCTCGAGGAGCAGGAGCAGCTGCGGGATCCAGGTCGGGACGCGGGTGGCCATGGCCTGCTCGATCGGACCCTGCAGCGAGGTCCAGTGCTCGGCCTGGGTCACGCGCAGGTCGCCGCCGAGGGCGGCGGGGTGCTTGGCGCCGATGAGGGTGGCGTAGCCGTCGTTGTAGAACTGGGTGAACTCCGGTCCCCAGGTGAGGATCATCGGGAACCGCGAGGCCAGCACGGTGCGGATGGCGTAGCGCAGGCTCGCCGGCCACGTCCCCACCGGACCGACCGGCGTCGCTGCCCAGTCGACGGCCGCCATCAGCCGGCCGTTCTCGCTGCCGCCGGCGAACACGTCGGCGACGTCGGGTCCCGAGGGGATGTCCTGGGCGCCGGGACGCGCAGCGGCATCCGGGGCCACGCACACCTCCACGGCACAGCAGCGCCGGCCTGGTGGGGACGGGACGGCGTCGAGACCTGGTGGCCGTTCCCGGCCACCGACTGCCTGCACGGTACATCCGTCCGCTGGGGAGCCGCCGCGACGGTGGAGCCCTAGCGGCGCATCTCCTCGAGGAAGCCGATGGCCTCCGACCGCAGCCGCTCGGCCATCTGGGACAGGCCGGTGACGTCGGTGTCGGTGGTGCCCAGGGACGCCGACCCGTCGACGGCCGCGGCGATCCCGTCGACGAGGCCGTTCATCTCGCCGACGGTGGTGCCGACCGAGCCGATGACCGCGGTGACCTCGTCGCACGCGGCGCGGATCGCCTCCACCTGCGTGGTCACCCGCTCGGTGGCCGAGGCGGTCTGGTCGGCGAGGTCCTTGACCTCGGAGGCGACGACGGCGAAGCCCTTGCCCGCCTCCCCGGCGCGCGCGGCCTCGATGGTGGCGTTGAGCGCCAGCAGCCGGGTCTGGGCGGCCACCGACTCGATGAGCGCGATGACCTGGCGGATCTCGGCGGAGGTGCGGGTCAGGGAGGTCAGCGTGGCCGAGGCGTCGCCGACGGCGCCGGAGGCGGCCGAGGACGCGGTGGTCAGCCCGGCGGCCGAGGCGCTCATCTCGGTGGCCGCCGTCGCCACCTGCTCGCTCATCGCCAGGACGACGGACTCGAAGTCGTCGGCCAGGCGCAGCCGCGAGGTCTGCGCGTCGGTGACCCGCCCGGCGGTCTCGCGCATGGCGTCGCGGGCGGTGTTGATGTCGGTCGCCGCCTGTCGGTAGGCGCCGTTGAGGCCGGTGAGCAGCACCTTGCGGTGGTAGCGGCCCTCGGCGGCGGAGGTCAGCGCGGCGCGGGACTCGCGGACGAAGGCGTCGCTGACGTCGAGCGCACGGTTGACGCCGTGCTGCAGGGCGACGAGCTCGGGGACGTCCTCCGAGCCGGCCACGGGCACGGCGCGGGCCTCGAGGTCGCCGCGGGCGGCGGCCTCGCACGTCTCGGTCAGGCGGCGCACGAAGGCGCGGTAGGCCTCCAGCTCGCCGGCGTCGGAGCGGTTCCGGGAGCGCGCCACGTCAGTTCTCCTCCTGGCTGATGACCGTCCAGATGAAGTCCTCGTAGGAGGCGGCCTGCTCGGCGACGACCTGGCCGAGCAGCTCCGACGACGCCGCGACGGCGGCACGCGCGTGGGGGTGGCGGCGCTCCTCGGCGAGCAGCCGCTCGTAGAGCGGGCGGATGCGGTCGAGCGCGCGGCGCGAGGGGCGGCGCCGGTTGGAGTGGTAGCCGACGACCGCGCCGTCGGGGCCGTAGGACGGCGTCACGTGGGCGAGCACCCAGTAGTTCGCGCCGTCGGCGGCGAGGTTGTTCACGTAGGCGAACAGCTCCTGGCGGGCGGCCAGGGTGTCCCACAGCAGCTTGAACACCGCGCGCGGCATGTCGGGGTGCCGGATGAGGTTGTGCGGCTGCCCGATGACCTCGTCGAGGGAGTAGGCGCCCACGCGGAGGAACACGTCGTTGGCGTAGGTGATGACGCCGCGCAGGTCGGTCTTGGAGACGATCAGCTCCTCGGCGGCGAAGCTGCGCTCCTCACCGGTGGGCCGCACGGCCGTGCGGCCGCTGCGGCCGGTCCGGGGGCGGGTGTCGAGCACGCGGTCTCCTCCTGCGTCGGGTGGTCCTCCCCGCGGATATCGGCAGGTGGCGTCCCGGGTGCAGCCGGAACGCCCGGTCCGGGACCTTGGTCCCGGACCGGGCGGCCCGAGGGGTCAGCTGCCGACGACGAGGCCGCGGCAGGAGACCGAGCAGTCCATCGCCCAGAGCGACGCCGGGATGCCGCCCAGGCGGGCCGAGCGGACCAGCCGCTGGCCGTCCGGGCCGGTGCGGGTCTCGGGCGCCGCCGAGCTGCCGCCGGGCGTGGTGCCGCCGGGGGCGGTCCCGCCTCCTGGAGCGGTGCCGCCGCCCGGTGCGGTGCCGCCGCCGGGTGCGGTGCCGCCGCCGGGTGCGGTGCCGCCGCCGGGTGCGGTGCCGCCGCCGGGTGCGGTGCCGCCGCCGGGTGCCGTGCCGCCGGGTGCCGTGCCGGACCCGCCCGGGGGCGGGGTGGCAGAACCGCTGCCTCCGTCCGGAGCGGGGGTCGCGCCGGCCGCCGGGGCCGCCACGTACTCGAGGACGTCCTCGAGCACCTGCGACCGCCCGTCCGGCGCGAAGACCGTGACGTCGTAGCGGCCGGCCACCCGCGCCGGCGTCGTGAACACCAGCGACGTCGTCGACGATCGGACCACCGTCGCGGCGGCCGAGTCGCCGATCCGGACCCGCGCGCCCGAGGGCAGCGCCTGGCCGTTGACCCGCACCCGCGTCCCGCCCGACGCCCCGACGGTGACGGGGGTGATCGAGGTGATCCGGAACTCGCCCACCCCGGGATAGGTCACCGTGCCCGTGCCGGACGACGGCGGGGTGCCGCCGGTGCCGGAGCCGCCGGTGCCCGAGCCGCCGGTGCCCGAGCCGCCGGTGCCCGAGCCGCCGGTGCCCGAGCCGCCGGTGCCCGAGCCGCCGGTGCCGGAGCCGCCGGTGCCGGAGCCGCCGGTGCCGGAGCCGCCGGTGCCGGAGCCGCCGGTGCCGGAGCC
Organism: Geodermatophilus sp. FMUSA9-8; assembly: GCF_037034165.1. NCBI lineage: Bacteria > Bacillati > Actinomycetota > Actinomycetes > Geodermatophilales > Geodermatophilaceae > Geodermatophilus > Geodermatophilus sp. FMUSA9-8. Next base: position 232,014 of record NZ_JBAGKE010000006.1, read on the forward strand.
GCCGGTGCCGGACCCGCCGGTGCCGGACCCGCCGGTGCCGGACCCGCCGGTGCCGGACCCGCCGGTGCCGGAGCCGCCGGTGCCGGACCCGCCGGTGCCGGACCCGCCGGTGCCGGAGCCACCCGTGCCGGAGCCGCCGGTGCCCGAGCCGCCCGTGCCCGAGCCGCCCGTGCCCGAGCCGCCCGTGCCGGACCCGTCGGCCGGCCGGTCGGGTCCCGCCTCGGCCGCGGTGCCCACGAGCAGCGGGGCCGCCCGCGTGCCACCGAGCGCGGCACCGTCGCGGGTGAGCTGGACGGTGAGCACGTACCTCCCGTCGCCCAGCGACACCGAGGGCCGCAGCGTCAGGCCCTCGAGGGAGGTCCGGGCGCCCAGGCTGAACACGGCCCGGCCGTCGTCGCCGGTGGTGACCGTCGCGCCGTCGAGGCCGATCTCGGCGCCGGCGACGGCCCACACCTCGCCCTCGTGCTGCATGCCGAGCCCCAGGGTCACGCTGAACGTCCCGGGCGCCGTCGTGCCGCTCACCGCGACCGTCGGGCTGACCACGCCGGCCGGGGCGGACATGCCGGTGAACGTGTGGTCGACCGAGTCGAGCACCCGCTCGGCCAGGCCGGTCAGCGACAGGCGCCCACCGCTCACCGACCGGCCGCGGAAGGCGGCGACCGGGTCGGTGTCCTCGAGCAGCGCCTGCTTGAGCTCGGCGATCGAGGCGGTGGGCAGCGCGGCCCGGTACAGCGCCAGCGCGGCGGCCACGTGCGGCGCCGCGATCGAGGTGCCGCTCACCAGTCGCATGCCACCGTCGTTCCAGGTGGTCGCCACCTTGTTCCCCGGGGCGAACAGGTCCACGGACGTCGAGCCGTACGCCGACGAGGTGCTCATCGTGTCGGCCGCGGTGCTCGAGCCGACCGTGATGACGCTCGGCTCCGTCAGGCTGGCCGGGTACATGACGTTCGTGTCGCGGTTGGCCGCGTCGTTGCCCGCGGCCGCGACGAACAGCACCCCCTTGGACGCGGCGTAGGCGATCGCTGCGCGGAGGTCGGTGAGGGGCGTCCCGGCGAAGGGCCCACCCCAGGACGCGTTGATCACGTCCGCGCCGTGGTCGGCCGCGTACCGGATCGCCTGGGCTCCGAGCGTCGCGTCGACGCTGTCCCCGCCGCCGATGACCAGCGGCATGATCGTGACGTCCGGCGCGATCCCGGCGCTGCCGGTCCCGTTGCCGGCCCGGGCGCCGACCACGCCTGCGACGCTGGCCCCGTGGGTGCCCTGGGCGCCGTTGTCGACGTCCGGTGAGTTCGTGTACCAGTTCCAGCCGTGGCAGTCGCCGGCCTTGCCGTTGCCGTCGGTGTCCACCGTGCCGCACCGCTCGGACGGGTTGGTCCACAGCGAGCCGGCCAGGTCGGGGTGGTCGGAGTCGAAGCCGGTGTCGATGACGGCCACCACCGTGCCGGCGCCGGTCCCGACGTCCCAGCCGTCCGAGGCGTCGCTGTCCGCGTCCGGCACCGCGGCCTGGTCGTAGACGTTCGAGCCGGTGTTCTCGAGGTTCCAGCCGTACGCCGTGCCGTAGGGATCGGTCACGGTGCCGAGCACCGGCACCTGGGGCGACAGCTCGACCGCGGCCACCCCCTCGACCGCCTCGAGGTCGGCGGCGGACAGCTCTCCGGTGGCCACGAGGGCCCGCCCGTCGTCGAGCCGCTGCGCGTGCTCGACGCCGTCGAGGGCCTCCAGCGCGCCGAGCAGCCCGGCGACGTCGCCGCTGTCCGCCGTCACCACGTAGCGGTCCAGGCCGTCGCCGGGCCCGAAGTCCTCGGCGACCGGCAGCGCCGGTGCGGCCAGCGCGGTGTACGCCGCCGCGCCCGCGTAGCCGACCACGACGGCCGACACGAGCACGGCTGCCTGCGTGCGCCTGCTGAGGGTGGACACGTCCGCCTCCCTGCCGGCCCGGGTCCCCCGCCCGGCCGGCGGCCGGCGCCCCGACGGGCCGGCACGACGGTCCTCGGCGTGCCGGCGGGCGGGGTGGAGCCGGCGGGCGCGGGAGGAACCCGGAGGGGTGAGGCGCCGTCTCCCTAGACTCCGCGCCATGCTGCTGTCCGACCGCGACATCCGCGCTGCGATCGCCGAGGGGCGTCTCGGCATCGAGCCGCACGACGCGGGGCTGGTGCAGCCCTCGAGCATCGACGTCCGGCTCGACCGCTACTTCCGGGTCTTCAACAACGCCCGGTACACCCACATCGACCCCGCCCAGCAGCAGGACGACCTCACCACGCTGGTCGAGCCCGACGGCGACGAGCCGTTCGTGCTGCACCCGGGCGAGTTCGTGCTGGGCTCCACGCTCGAGCTGGTGAGCATCCCCGACGACCTCGCCGCCCGGCTGGAGGGCAAGAGCTCCCTGGGCCGGCTCGGGCTGCTCACCCACTCGACGGCGGGCTTCGTCGACCCGGGCTTCTCCGGCCACATCACGCTCGAGCTCTCCAACGTGGCCAACCTGCCGATCACGCTGTGGCCGGGGATGAAGATCGGCCAGCTGTGCCTGTTCCGGCTCACCTCGGCGGCCGAGCACCCCTACGGCTCGGCGGTCTACGGCTCCCGCTACCAGGACCAGCGCGGCCCGACGCCGTCCCGGTCCTTCCGCAACTTCACCCGCGCGGAGACGCGGCGCTGACCTCCGCGGGCGACCAGCCGGGCACCTCGTCGTCGACGTAGCGGTCGCGGGTGACCAGCCAGCCGGTGACGGTCAGCCCGACGGTGGCGACGCCGACCAGCACGAACATGCCGGTGTAGCCGCCGATCGCGCCGCGCAGCACGCCCACGAGCAGCGGGCCGGTGCCGGCGACCACGTAGCCCCAGCCCTGGGTGACCGTGGAGAGCGCGGCGACCGTCTCCGGCGTGCGGGCGCGCAGGCCGATCAGCGCCAGCACCATGCTGAAGGTGCCCATGCCGACGGCGAGGACGCTCATCCACAGCCAGGGGAGCGTGCGGGGGGCCAGCCACAGCCCCGTCCAGCCGACGGCGTAGCAGGCCATGAAGCCCAGCAGCAGCGGTCGCTGCCAGCTCTGCCGCACGGTCAGCGACGGGACGACGGCGTTCACCGGGATGACGACGATCGAGTTGATCCCCAGCAGGAGGCCGGCGGTCGCGGCGCTGAGCCCGGAGTCGCGCAGGTACTGCGCCGACCAGCCCATGACCACGTAGGCCTGCATCGCCTGCAGCCCGAAGAAGGCGGCCATGGTGAGGGCGAGCGGACTGCGCGCCAGCGGGCGCATCCGGACCGAGCGGTGCGCGGCGCGGCCGGTGCCGGGCTGCCGCGGGACGAGGAACCACGGCATCGCGGCGACCAGGGCGAGCACCGCCCAGACGCCCAGCGCCCAGCGCCAGCCGGACGGGCCGACGGCGGCGGCGATGGGCGCGGTGCTCACCGCGGCGACGGCGCCGCCGATGGCCATGCTCGCGCTGTAGGCGCCGATCAGCAGGCCCGTGCGCCCGGGGAACCAGCGCTTGACCAGGCCGGGCAGCAGCACGTTGCCCAGCGCCCCGCCGACCATGGCCAGCACGGTGCCGGCGAGGAACAGCGGGAAGGAGTCGACGACGGCCCGCAGCACCAGCCCGGCAGCCATGGTGAGCAGCGCGCCGGCCAGGACGTGCGCGTCCCGGAAGCGGGCGGCCAGCGGCGGCCCGGCGAAGCCGATCGCGGCGAAGCACAGCACCGGCAGCGTCGTCAGCACGCCGGCGGCGGCGCTGGAGACGCCGAGGCCCCGCTCGATCTCCTCGAGCACCGGCCCGACGGTGCTGACCGCCGTCCGCAGGTTGGCCGCCGTCAGCACGATCGCCGTCGCCACCAGCACCAGGCCCCGCCGCCGGTCGGCGGTTCCGGGGGTGGTCGGGGGAGCGGCGGCGGTGCGGGTCACCCGTCGATGGTGCGCCCCGCCGGGTCGGCGTCCGCCACTGGGTGCAGCGTGCAACCGCCTCAGACGGGCAGCCGGGCGCCGTCCGTCGCTCCCAGCCGCGGCACGACCTGCGGCACCCGCCGCCACAGCGCCCGCTGCAGCGCCAGGGTGGCCACCGCGGCGACGAGGATGCCGGCGAGGTTGATCCCCAGCTGCGCCGTCGCCCGCCAGAACTCGGTGCCGCCGCCCAGGGCCAGCGCCACCGCCATGTCGGCGGCCGCGGGGACGGTCGTGACGGAGATGAACACGCCGACCAGCGCGCCGCTCTTGGCCGAGGTCAGCGACAGCACCCCGGCGATGCCGGCCAGCACCGCGACGACGACCGACCAGCGGTCGGGCCGGGTGATGAACCCGGTCTGCGGGCGCTCCATGGCGAGCACCTCGGGGCCGAACCAGCCCAGCCCGCGGCCAGCGAGGGTGACCAGCGCGGTGACGGCGATCGCCACGGCGAAGCCGACGACGAGTGCCTTGGCGGCCGTGCGCGCGACGCCCCGGCGCCGGTGCACGAGCGCCACGGCGAGCCCGGCCAGCGGCGCGAACTCCGGCCCGAGCACCATCGCCCCGATCACCAGGATCGCCGAGTCGTTGACGATGGCCACCGCCGCGAGCAGCGTCGCGATGGTGAGGAACGCCAGGTAGGAGACCGACAGCGACGAGTCGGCCGCCGTCGTCCGCACCACCTGCTCCCACACGACGGCGTCGGAGCCGTCGCCGGGCGCCTCCTCCTCGGCGCGCTCGGCGCGGGCGGAGACGGCGGTGTCGACGGTCTCGATGGTGATCCCGCCGTCGCGGTCGACGTGCAGCCGCCGCAGTCCCGCGACCAGCGCGTCGGCGGACTCCCGGGCGACGTCGACGAGGAACAGGGCGCCCGGCGGGTCGAGCGAGGAGCCGGGGAACAGGGCGAGGTGGGCCGTCCCGGGGCAGCGCTCGAACAGGTCCCGGACGTCGTCGGTGCGGTCCGGCGGGACGGTGACCCTCAGGTGCAGCAGCACGACGCGTGTTCTACCGGAGCGCGGGCCCCGACAGACGACGGACGCCGCCGACGAGGAGGTCCTCGCCGACGGCGTCCGTCGGGTGCTGCGGTGTTGCTACGCCTGGGGGCCGTGCCCGGTGGCGGCCGAGCCGGTGCCGGCGACGTCGTCGTCGGCGGTGCCCACCTCGGCGCCGTGCTCGGTGCCGGGCGTGCCGACCGGGGCCATCGAGCGCAGCAGGATCTGGCTGACGTCGAGGACCTCGACGTGCTCGGCGGCCTCGCCGTTCTGCTTCTTCGACGTCAGGGCGTCCGAGAGCATCGTGATGCAGAACGGGCAGGCGGTGGAGATGACGTCCGGGTCGAGGCCGAGGGCCTCCTCGGTGCGCTCCACGTTGATCCGCTTGCCGATCTTCTCCTCCATCCACATGCGCGCGCCGCCGGCGCCGCAGCAGAAGCCGCGGTCCTTGCAGCGGTGCATCTCCTGGGTGGAGAGGCCCTGCACGCTGTCGAGGATCTCCCGCGGCGGCGTGTAGACCTTGTTGTGCCGGCCGAGGAAACACGGGTCGTGGTAGGTGACCTTGCGGTCGACCGGGGTGACCGGGGTGAGCCGGCCCTCCTCCACCAGCTGGCTGAGCAGCTGCGTGTGGTGCACGACCTCGTACTCGCCGCCGACCTGCGGGTACTCCTTGCCCAGCGAGTTGAAGCAGTGCGGGCAGGTGGTGACGATCTTGCGGGTGCCCGGCACGCGGCCCTCGAAGACGCCGTTGAGGGTCTCGACGTTCTCCTGCGCCATCATCTGGAAGACGAACTCGTTGCCCATGCGGCGGGCCGGGTCGCCCGAGCAGGTCTCGCCCGAGCCCAGGACGGCGAACTCGACGCCGGCGGTGTGCAGCAGCTCCGCGACGGCCTTGGTGACCTTCTTGGCGCGGTCGTCGATGGCGCCGGCGCAGCCGACCCAGAACAGGTACTCGACGTCGTAGGGCAGCGGGCCGTCGGCCATCCGCACCTCGAAGTCCATCTCCTTGATCCAGTCCTCGCGGGTGCTCGGGCTGACGCCCCAGGGGTTGCCGCGGTTCTCGAGGTTGCGCAGCATCACGCCGGCCTCGGACGGGAAGTTGGACTCGATCAGCACCTGGTAGCGGCGCATGTCGTCGATGTGGTCGATGTGCTCGATGTCGACCGGGCACTGCTCGACGCAGGCGCCGCAGTTGGTGCAGCTCCACAGGACGTCGGGGTCGATGACCCCGCCCTCCTCCAGCGTGCCGACGAGCGGCCGGTGCGCCTGCGCGTCGTTGGTGCCCTCGATGCGGGCGTAGCCGGAGGACCAGACCTGCTCGTCGCTCGGCTTCAGGACGTCGTAGTCCGGCGCGGTCTCCGACGCCGTCTTCTCACCGAGCAGGTACGGGGCCTTGGCGTACAGGTGGTCCCGCAGGTCCATGATCACCATCTTGGGAGACAGCGGCTTGCCCGTGTTCCAGGCAGGGCACTGGCTCTGGCACCGCCCGCACTCGGTGCAGGTGGTGAAGTCGAGCATCCCCTTCCAGGTGAAGTCCTCGATCTTGCCGCGACCGAAGACGTCGTCCTCGCCCGGGTCCTCGAAGTCGATCGGCTTGCCGTTCGAGGTCATGGGCTGCAGCGGGCCGAGGGCGACGGTGCCGTCGTCGTTCCGCTTGAAGTAGATGTTGAAGAAGGCGCTGAAGCGGTGCCAGGCCACGCCCATGTTGAGGATCCGGCTGATGACGACCAGCCAGGTCAGCGAGACGACGATCTTCACGAACGCGACGACGCTGAGCAGGTCGGGGCTGTCCGGCAGCACGGTGGCCAGCAGGCTCGCGACCGGGTGCGACCAGGTGGGGGCCTCGGTGAGGTCCGAGGAGACCTTGAGCGCGCGGATCAGCAGGATGCAGACGCCGACGGTGAGGACGACGGCCTCGACGAAGTAGCCGCGGCCCTCGTTGGAGCCGGCGAAGCGGCTGGTGCGGCCCTGGCGGCGCGGGTGGTCCTTCTGGCGCCGGTAGATCAGGTACAGGATCCCGAGGATCGTGCCGGTGCCGATGAGGTCGGCGAAGAGGTTCCACAGGCCCCACTCGCCGATGAGCGGCAGGTGGAAGGCCGGGTCCCAGACCTCGCCGAAGGCCTCGACCAGCGTGAGGAACAGGCCGTAGAAGCCGACGAAGACGAACCAGTGGGCGGCGCCGATGGCCGACCACTTGAGCATCCGGGTGTGGCCGAGCGACTCGACCACGAGCGTCTTCAGCCGCGGGCCGACCGGCCCGTTCCGGGTGGAGTCCGGCTGGCCGGTGCGGATGATCCGCACCATGGCGCGCACGGCCCGGTAGGCCAGGACGACCGAGACGATGAGGAACAGCACGCTGATCGTGCCGAGCACGATCTGCAGGGGGCCCGTCATGATTCCCTCTCCCCACGCCTCGCGGCGTCGGTTGGCTCGTCCGCCACGGACGGCGAGAGGCGGTCTCGCCGCCGTCACCGGTGCGTGTGACCGGCGGCGGATCGCGCGCGGGCGCCTGTGCCCGCGCAGCCCAGCACGATAGCTGGCCGGAGGTCAGGTTACTCGCCGGTAACCCGACGCGCCGCGCCCCGTCGAGGCGGCTCGACGCCGTGCCGGATGTGGTCGTGCCGGCGCGCTGACCTGCGCCTTCGCCGCGGTGGAACAGTCCCGCCGTCCGTTCCACGCGCGCCGCCGAGGCCGCGGAGGTGACCCGGCTCACTCCCGCCGCGCCGCAGCACGATCAGGCGGCCTGATCGTGCCGCGTCCTGGCTCACGGTCGGCGGTGAGCCAGGACGCGCTGCGGTGAGCCAGGACGCCGTCCGGGCGGTGTCCACAGATGGCTGCGGCGGGCTCGGTGGGCGTCCGGAGCGCCCGAGACTCCCGCCATGCATCCCGAGCTGGCGCGCGTCGCCGAACCGAGGTCCGGCGTCTTCACCGCGCGAGAGGCCGTGGCTGCCGGCTACCGCCCCGACGAGATCCGGGCGGAGCTCGGCGCCCGCCGCTGGTGTCGCTTGCGTCGCGGCGTCTACATCGGGGCCCGGGACCTGCGCGACGCGGAAGGGGACGAGCCGCGCCGTCACGCCGTCGACTGCTTCGCGGTACTGGCCTCCCTGGGCGCGGGCCCGGTCGTCAGCCACGACTCGGCCGCGCGGCTCCACGGCGTCCTCCTGCCCCGCGACACCGAGGCGGTCGTCCGGTTGACGGACGAGGGGCAGTGGCGGCGGGGGCGCGGCTACGTCGTCGCGCGCGCGACCCTGACGGCCGGGGAGGTCGGATCGGTGCACGGACTCCCCGTGACGACGCCGGCGCGGACGCTCGTCGACTGTGCCCGCGAGTGGGACATGGCCGACTCCGTCGTCGCCATGGACGCCGCTCTGCACGGGCGCCTCGTCGACCCGGCGGACCTGCGTGCGGCGGTGCTCCGCGCGACGCACTGGCCGGGCATCGGGGACGCCGCGCGGGCGCTCGGCCTCGCGGACGGCCGGGCGGAGTCGCCGCTGGAGACGCGTGGGCGCCTGGCGCTGCTGGCGGCGGGCCTGCCGGCCCCCGACCTCCAGGCCGAGGTGCACGGTCCGCGGGGCTTCGTCGCCCGGGTGGACGGCTGGTACGAGGAGGCCGCGGTCGCCGTGGAGTTCGACGGTCGGGTGAAGTACTCCGAGCCCCACGGAGGCCGGGACCCCGGGGAGGTCCTCTGGCGGGAGAAGCGCCGCGAGGACCAGGTGCGGGAGCTCGGGATCCGGGTGGTGCGCCTGACGCAGGCCGACGTCGGTCCGGGGGCTCGTGCCGACCTCCGCGCCCGCCTGACCGCGCTGCTCGCCGCCCCGTTCCTCGGAGTGCGCCGCTTCGTCGTCGTCCACCGTCCCGCGGATCGGGCCACCGCGGCCGACGACGCGGGCGCCCGGCCGGCGTCCTAGCTCACCCCAGCGCCTTCTGGCTCACGGTGGGCGGTGAGCCAGGACGCAGCACGATCAGGCGGCCTGATCGTGCCACCGACCGGCCGGCGGTGTGGGGCGCGTCACGGGGGAGAGGTGGGGGAGGGTGGGGAACACCGCCCGCGGGTCTGCCGTTACGGTGGGCAGGAAAGTTGAGCGGACCCCGCGCAAGGCGGTCGGAGGTCCCTCGGCCGACCCCCAGCAGACCCAGCGCACCACCCGCACGCACACGGAAGAGGAGCCAGCTCCATGGCACGAGCGGTCGGTATCGACCTCGGGACCACCAACTCCGTCGTCACCGTCCTGGAGGGCGGCGAGCCGACGGTCATCGCCAACAGCGAGGGCTCGCGCACCACGCCCTCGGTCGTCGCCTTCGCCAAGAACGGCGAGGTCCTCGTCGGCCAGTCGGCCAAGAACCAGGCCGTCACCAACGTCGACCGCACCATCCGCTCGGTCAAGCGCGAGATGGGCACGACGTGGAAGACCGCCGAGATCGACGGCAAGCAGTACACGCCGCAGGAGATCAGCGCCCGCGTCCTGCAGAAGCTCAAGCGCGACGCCGAGACCTACCTGGGCGAGCCGGTGACCGACGCCGTCATCACCGTCCCGGCCTACTTCGAGGACGCGCAGCGCCAGGCCACCAAGGAGGCCGGTGAGATCGCGGGCCTCAACGTCCTGCGCATCGTCAACGAGCCCACCGCGGCCGCGCTGGCCTACGGCCTGGACAAGGGCGAGACCGAGCAGACGATCCTCGTCTTCGACCTCGGCGGCGGCACGTTCGACGTCTCGCTGCTCGAGATCGGCGAGGGCGTCATCGAGGTGAAGGCCACCGCCGGTGACAACCACCTCGGTGGCGACGACTGGGACGAGCGCGTCGTCAAGCACCTGGTGCAGACGTTCAACGCCCAGAACGGCATCGACCTGTCCAAGGACAAGCTGGCCATGCAGCGCCTCCGCGAGGCCGCCGAGAAGGCCAAGATCGAGCTGTCCGGCGCGCAGTCGACCAACGTCAACCTGCCCTACATCACGGCCGGCGCCGAGGGCCCGCTGCACCTCGACGTCACGATGACCCGCGCCGAGTTCCAGCGCCTCACGCAGGACCTGCTCGACCGCGCCCGCGCGCCGTTCAACCAGGCGATCCGTGACGCCGGCATCTCCGTCGGCGCGATCGACCACGTCGTCCTGGTGGGTGGCTCGACCCGCATGCCGGCCGTCAGCGACCTGGTCCGCGAGCTGACCGGCGGCAAGGAGCCCAACAAGGGCGTCAACCCCGACGAGGTCGTCGCCATCGGCGCCGCGCTGCAGGCCGGTGTCCTCAAGGGCGAGGTCAAGGACGTCCTGCTCCTCGACGTCACCCCGCTGTCCCTCGGCATCGAGACCAAGGGCGGGATCATGACCAAGCTCATCGAGCGCAACACCACGATCCCGACCAAGCGCTCCGAGATCTTCACGACGGCCGACGACAACCAGCCGTCCGTGCAGATCCAGGTGTTCCAGGGCGAGCGCGAGATGGCGATGTACAACAAGAAGCTTGGCATGTTCGAGCTGACCGGTCTGCCCCCGGCGCCCCGCGGCGTCCCGCAGATCGAGGTCGCCTTCGACATCGACGCCAACGGCATCGTGCACGTGTCCGCCAAGGACCTGGGCACGGGCAAGGAGCAGTCGATGACCATCACCGGCGGCTCGGCCCTCCCCAAGGAGGACATCGAGCGGATGATGCGCGACGCCGAGGCCCACGCCGAGGAGGACAAGCGCCGCCGCGACGAGGCCGAGACCCGCAACCTGGCGGAGTCGCTGCAGTACCAGACCGAGAAGTTCCTCGCGGAGAACGGCGAGCGCATCCCGGCCGACAAGAAGGACGAGCTCGGCGAGGCCCTGACCGAGCTGCGCTCCGCCCTCGGTGGCTCCGACATCGCCGCGATCAAGTCGGCGCAGGAGAAGGTCGCGCGCATCTCGCAGGAGGTCGGCGGGGCGCTCTACGCCCAGCAGGCCGAGGCCGGCGCTCCCGGTGAGGGTGCCCCGGGCGGGGCCGGTGCGGCCGGAGCCGGTGCCGGTGCCGGTGCCGGTGCCGGTGGCGCCACGGCCGCCGACGACGACGTCGTCGACGCCGAGATCGTCGACGAGGACACCGACCGCCGATGAGCCAGGGGGACGAGCAGCCGCGGGTCGTGATCCGTGACAAGCGGCGGATCGACCCCGTCAACGGCGCGGTGCGGGCGCCGGCCGGCGAGCAGCCGGCCGGCGCCCCGCCGGGCCCGGCACCGACAGCCCACCCATCGCCAGGGGAGCGCATGACCGAGAACGACACGGCCGCCGGCTCCGAGGTGACCGCGCAGGAGGCCGTCCCGGCCACCGGCGACGGCGACCTCGCCCGCCAGCTGACCGAGCGGACCGAGGACCTCCAGCGGGTCACGGCCGAGTACGCCAACTACCGGCGGCGCGTCGACCGCGACCGGGGCCTGGTCGTCGACCAGGCCGCCGAGCGGTTCGCCGCCCAGCTGTTCCCGATCGTCGACGACATCGAGCGGGCGCGGGACCACGGCGACCTCACCGGCGCCTTCAAGGTGGTGGCCGACCGCGTCCTGGGCCTGCTCGACGGCCTGGGCGTGGAGTCCTTCGGCGTCGCGGGCGACCCGTTCGACCCCGCGCTGCACGAGGCCGTCCTGCACGACACGTCCGACGAGGTGACGGTGCCGACCGCGACGACGGTCCTGCGGCAGGGTTTCCGCCGGGGCGAGCGCGTGCTGCGCACCGCGATGGTCTCGGTGAGCGAGCCGTCCGGCGCCGCCGCGGCTCCCGCGGCCCCCGCCGACGCGCCGGCCGACGGCGGTGCGCCGGGGGAGACCCCGGCCGCCGGCTGACCGGCCCCGGACCGTTCGTGGAGACCCCGAGGGGAGGAGGCGCCCGATGAGCACTCGGGACTTCATCGAGAAGGACTACTACGGGGCGCTCGGCGTCTCCCAGGGCGCCGACGCCGCGGAGATCAAGAAGGCCTACCGCAAGCTCGCGCGGGACCTGCACCCGGACAAGAACCCCGGCAACGCCGACGCCGAGGCCCGGTTCAAGGAGGTCTCCGAGGCCTACGACGTGCTCAGCGACCCCAAGCGGCGCGCCGAGTACGACGACGCCCGGCGGCTGTTCGGCTCCGGCGGTGCCGGGGCCCGGGCCGGCTTCCCCGGCGGGTTCCCGGGCGGCGGGGCGGGCGGCGGCCAGCCGTTCGACCTCGGCGACCTCTTCGGCGCCGCGGGCGGTGCCGCGCGCGGCGGGGCCGGCGGCATCGGCGACATCTTCGGCAACCTCTTCGGCGGCGGCGCCACCGGTGCCGCCCCCGGCTCGGCCCGGGCCCGCTCGCAGGCGGCGTCCGGGCCGGCCCGGGGCCAGGACGTCGAGACCGAGGCGACCCTGTCCTTCGACGAGGCCGTCCTCGGCGTCACCGTGCCGCTGCGGATGCAGAGCCCGGGCACCTGCCCCACCTGCGCCGGCAGCGGCGCGAAGCCCGGCACCTCGCCGCACACCTGCGAGGTCTGCGGCGGTGCCGGCGTCACCAGCCGCAGCCAGGGGGCGTTCGCCTTCTCCGAGCCGTGCCGCAACTGCCGCGGCACCGGCCAGGTGGTCGACGACCCGTGCCCGACCTGCGCCGGCAACGGCGTGACCACGCAGACCCGCACCATCACCGTGCGGATCCCCGCGGGCGTCAAGGACGGCCAGCGCATCCGGCTGGCGGGCAAGGGCGCCCCGGGACGGCGCGGCGGCCCGGCCGGTGACCTGTTCGTCGTCGTGCACGTCAGCGACCACGAGCTCTTCGGCCGCCGGGGCGACGACCTGACGCTCACCGTGCCCGTCACCTTCCCCGAGGCGGTGCTCGGCACGACGCTGACCGTGCCCACGCTCGACGGCAACGTGACCCTCAAGGTGCCCGCGGGCACCGCGAGCGGCCGCACGCTGCGCGTGCGCGGGCGGGGCGTCCCCGGCCGCGGCCGCTCCGGCGACCTGCTGGTCACCGTCGAGGTCGCCGTCCCGCAGCGGCTGTCGGCCGAGGGGGAGCGCGCGCTCAAGACCCTCGACGCCGAGCTCGGCGACCCGCGGCCGCAGATCACCGCCGCCGTCGACCGTGGCGGTGAGCGCGGGGGCACCCGGTGAGCGCCCCCGGCGCCGGGGAGCGCCGCCACTCCGACGGCGTGCGGGCGGTGGCCGAGGACGCACCCGTCTTCGTCATCTCGGTGGCGGCCCAGCTGGCCGGCATGCACGCCCAGACGCTGCGCCAGTACGACCGGCTCGGCCTGGTCACCCCGGGCCGCACCGCCGGCGGCGGGCGCCGCTACAGCCCGCGCGACGTCGCGCTGCTGCGGGAGGTCCAGAGGCTGTCCCAGGAGGACGGCGTGAACCTCGCCGGCATCAAGCGGATCATCGACCTGGAGTCGCAGGTCGAGGCGCTGCAGCGCCGCGTGCACGAGCTGCTCGGCGAGGTCGAGGACGCCGAGCGCCGGGCGGTCGCCGCCGAGTCGGCGGCCTCCGGCTTCGGGACCGCCTTCGGCCGCGCCGACCTCGTCCCGCTCCGCCGGGCGAGCTCGGCGCTCGTGGTCTGGCGGCCGCGGGAGCCGCGGTGAGCGGGAACCCGGCGGGCGGGAACCCGGCGGGCGGGAACCCGGCGGGCGGCGCCGTCGTGCAGGAGGACGTGGACGACGACCTGCACGCGACCTTCGTGCGGCTCGAGCGCGAGATCGGCCTGCTGCTGCGGCGCTCCCGCGCCATCTCGGCGCGCCTGGCGCGCGAGCTGCACCCCGACCTCGACGGCGCGGCCTACGGCCTGCTCGCGCTGCTGGCCGACGCCGGCCCGCTGCGCGCCAGCGACCTCGTCGCGCGGCTCGGGCTCGACAAGAGCACGGTCAGCCGGCAGGTGGCCTCGCTGGTCGCGCTCGGCATGGTCGACCGCGAGCCGGACCCGGCCGACGGCCGCGCCCAGGTGCTGCGCCCCTCGCCCGACGGCGCCGCGCGGCTGGCGCGGATCCGCGACGTGCGCCGGGCCCGCTGGGAGAGCGACATGTCCGACTGGCCGGCCGACGACGTCACCACGCTCGCCGACCTGCTCGGCCGGTTCAACCGGCTCGGGGAGGCCCGCGAGGCGCAGGCCGCCGCCGACCCCGCCGACGCGGGAGAGGCCGTGACGACCCGGCGCTGAGCGCCGAACCCACGCTGTGACGGCGCCCGGACCCCCGCGGTCCGGGCGCCGTCGCCGCGTGTGGGAAGAGGCGTATGGGGTAGCTGGTTGCAGACAACAACCAACCGGATGTATGGTTGCAGTCTGCACTCATCGCACCACCCCGAGGACGCCATGCCCCTCACTCCCGCCACCCGGGACCGGCTGACCGCCGGCATCGCCCGCCTGCTGCGCAGCGGCCGGCACGTCTCCGCCCGCGCCGCCGACGCCGTCCACGGCGACCTGCCCTCCTTCGGCTGGGCGCTGCTCGTGCCGCTCGAGCGCGACGGCGAGCAGCGCTGCAGTGCGCTGGCCGCCCAGGTCGGCGTCGACGTGTCGGTCGCCAGTCGCCAGGTCGCGGCCCTCGAGCGGTCCGGCCTCGTGGAGCGCCGGCCCGACCCGCACGACGGCCGCGCCAGCCTCATCGGGCTCACCCCCGCCGGGTCCGCCGCGATCGCCCAGACGCGCGCCGTCCGGTCGGAGTGGGCCGCCGAGGCCCTCGCCGGCTGGACGGAGGAGGAGGCCGCCCGCCTCGGCGACCTGCTCGAGCGGCTCGCCGCCGACCTCGACCGCGCCGCCGTCCCCCGTCCGCACGCGGGGGCTCCCGCGTGACCCCGCACCCCGCCCCCGCGCAGTCCGCCGCAGCCCGTCCCGAACCGACCAGGAGCACCACCGTGACCACCACCCGCGAGCCCGCCACCGGGCCGGGATCTCCCACCGAGGCGCCCGTCGAGCAGCAGGGCCGCATGACCCACCGCCAGATCCTCGAGGCCCTCTCGGGAATGTTGCTGGCGATGTTCGTGGCGTTCCTGTCCTCGACCGTCGTCTCGAACGCCCTGCCCACGATCATCACCGACCTGCGCGGCAGCCAGAGCCAGTACACGTGGGTGGTCACCGCCACCCTGCTCGCGTCGACGGCGTCCACGCCGATCTGGGGCAAGCTCTCCGACCTGTTCAGCAAGAAGCTGCTCATCCAGCTGTCGATCGTCGTCTTCATCGTCGGCTCGATGCTGGCGGGCCTGTCGCAGTCGGTCGGCACGCTGATCGGCTGGCGCGTGCTGCAGGGCCTCGGGCTCGGCGGCCTGCAGGCGCTCGTGCAGATCGCGATGGCCGCGATGATCAGCCCCCGCGAGCGCGGGCGGTACTCCGGCCTGCTCGGCGGCGTCATGGCGGTGGCCACCGTCGGCGGCCCGCTGCTCGGCGGCCTGCTCGTCGACACCAGCTGGCTCGGCTGGCGCTGGTGCTTCTACGTCGGCGTCCCGTTCGCCGTCGTCGCCCTGGTGCTGCTGCAGCGCACGCTGAACCTGCCGGTCACCAAGCGGCGGGTGCGCATCGACTACCTCGGCGCGGCCTTCCTGACCGCCGGTGTCTCCGGGCTGCTCATCTGGGTCACCCTCGCCGGGAACCAGTTCGCCTGGGCCTCCCTGGAGACCGCCCTGTTCCTCGGCGGCAGCGTGCTCGCGATCGCCGCCTTCCTCGTCACCGAGCTGCGCGCGGCCGAGCCCATCGTCCCGCTGCGCCTGTTCCGCGACCGGACGACGACGCTCGCGATCGTCGCCAGCGTCGCCATCGGTGTGGCGATGTTCGGCTCCACGGTCTTCCTCGGCCAGTACCTGCAGATCTCCCGTGGCTACTCGCCGACGGCGGCCGGCCTGCTCACCATCCCGATGGTCGGCGGCCTGCTCGTCTCCTCGACCGTGTCGGGCATCCTCATCACCCGCACCGGCCGGTGGAAGCGGTTCCTCGTGGCCGGGTCGATCCTGGTCGTCGCGGGCTTCGGCCTGCTGGCCACCATCGACCACGAGACCGACATGGTCCTGCTCGGCGTCTTCCTGTTCGTGCTCGGTGTCGGCATCGGCATGACGATGCAGAACCTGGTGCTGGCCGTGCAGAACACCGTGGCCGCCTCCGACCTGGGTGCGGCCAGCTCCGCCGTCGCCTTCTTCCGCAGCCTCGGCGGCACGATCGGCGTCTCGGTCCTCGGCGCCGTGCTGAGCAGCCGGGTCTCCACCCTCATCACCGCCGGCCTGCCGCCGGAGCTGGCCGCCGCCGGTTCGGGCTCGGGCTCCGTGGGCCTGGCCGACCTCGCCGACGCGCCGGAGCCGATCCGCCGGCTCATCGAGGTCTCCTACGGCGATGCGACCGGGCGGATCTTCCTGGTGTCCGGCGTCATCGCGGTGGCCGCCGTGGCGGCGATCCTGCTGATCCGCGAGGTCGCGCTGCGCACGGAGACGGGCGAGGAGCGGCTGCGCCGCGAGTCCGCGCCCGCGCTCGCCGACGACCCGGCGGTGGGCACCGCCCGCTGAGCCCGCGTGACACACGAGAGGGCCCGCTCCCCGGTGGGGGAGCGGGCCCTCTCGTCGTGCGGGGGATCAGGAGTCGAGCGCGGCGTCCAGCGTGATCTCCACGCCGGCGAGCGCCTTGCTGACCGGGCAGCCGGCCTTGGCCTCCTGTGCGGCCTTCTCGAAGCCGGCCGCGTCGAGCCCGTCGACCTCGCCCCGGACGGTGAGCGTGATGCCCGTCAGCCTGAAGCCGCCGTTCGCCTGGTCCGGGCCGAGCGAGACGTCGGCGCTGACCTCGAGGGCCTGCGGCGTGCCGCCGGCCTGGGCGATGTTGGCCGACAGCTGCATGGCGAAGCACGCGGAGTGGGCCGCGGCCACCAGCTCCTCGGGGCTGGTCGTGCCACCGGCCTCGTCGGCGGCACGCTTGGGGAAGTTCACCTCGAACGTGCCGGCCCTCGAGCTGGAGAGCTCGACCTGGCCGGAGCCCTGCTCGAGCGTGCCGTTCCAGGCGGTGCGTGCGGTACGGGTGGGCATGGCTGCCTTCCGGACGGAGGGGCCGGCACTGCTGACCGGCGTCGGACCCCCGCGCCCTACCCCGGTGGGTTGCGGGCAACCCACCGGGCCGTCAGACCGTGCGGGGCGCCTCGTTCACGCGGTGGGTGAGCACGTTGAGGGTCTGCTTGAGGTCGGAGAACTCCTCGACGCCCATGCTGAGCGCGCAGATCATGTCCTGCGAGATGGCGTAGGCCCGCTCCCGCAGCGCCCGGCCGGAGTCGGTGAGGGCGATGGCGACCGAGCGCTCGTCCTCGACGCGGCGGTGGCGGGTGACGAGGCCGGCGGCCGTCAGCCGCTTGAGCAGCGGGGACAGGGTGCCGCTGTCGAGGGCCAGCCGGTGGCCGAGCTGGCCGACCGTCTGCTGGTCCTCCTCCCAGAGCAGCATCATGACCAGGTACTGGGGATAGGTCAGCCCCAGCTCCTCGAGCATCGGCCGGTAGCGGGCCGTCATCGCCCGCGAGGCGGCGTAGAGCGCGAAGCACAGCTGGTCGTCCAAGGCCACGCTGGGAGCGGGGAGGGCGGCTTCCTCGCCGGTCTGCGTCATGCGTTCGAGTGTAGGGACAACCGTGTCGCGCGGCATGCAGTTGTGTCGGCGCACACCCCTTTCGGGTCGCCGTCGTCCGCCGGGGTTGAGCGGAACAGACTCAACTCCTGCTCCGTTGGACCGGTCGACACGCCGTCCGCCGGGGCAGTGACCCCGGCGCCGCCGACGAGAGGACGATCCGCACCCACCATGGAGCACAAGCTGACCACCCGTTCGCAGGAGGCGTTCGCGGCCGCCCAGCGGCTGGCGGTCGACCGGGGGCAGGCGGCCCTGGAGCCCCTGCACCTGCTCGTCGCCCTGCTGCAGCAGACCGACGGCATCGCCGGCCCCCTGCTCACCGCCGTCGGCGCCGACCCGGCCGACGTCCGGGCCAAGGCCGAGGCCGCGCTGCGCCGCCTGCCCAGCGTCAGCGGCGCCACCGTCCAGGCCCCGTCCGCCTCCCGCGAGCTGCTGCGCGTGGTCAACGCCGCCGGCGAGCAGGCCGGCGCGCTGGGGGACGAGTACGTCTCCACCGAGCACTTCCTGGTCGGACTGGCCGGGTCCGAGGGCGAGGCGGCCGCCGTGCTCACCAGCGCCGGCGCCACCCGCGACACGCTGCTGGCCGCGTTCCGCACCGTGCGCGGCAACCGGAAGGTCACCACGGCCGACCCGGAGAGCACCTTCCAGGCGCTGGAGAAGTTCGCCGTCGACCTCACCGAGCGCGCCCGCGAGGGCCGCATCGACCCGGTGATCGGCCGCGACGCCGAGATCCGCCGCGTCGTGCAGGTGCTGTCCCGCCGCACCAAGAACAACCCGGTCCTCATCGGCGAGCCCGGCGTCGGCAAGACGGCGATCGTCGAGGGCCTGGCCCAGCGCATCGTCGCCGGCGACGTCCCCGAGAGCCTCAAGGGCAAGCGGCTGATGGCGCTCGACCTCGGCGCGATGGTGGCCGGGGCGAAGTACCGCGGCGAGTTCGAGGAGCGCCTGAAGGCCGTGCTCCAGGAGATCACCGAGGCCGAGGGCCAGGTGGTCACCTTCATCGACGAGCTGCACACCATCGTCGGGGCCGGCGCCACCGGCGACTCCGCCATGGACGCCGGCAACATGATCAAGCCGATGCTCGCCCGCGGCGAGCTGCGGATGGTCGGCGCGACCACGCTCGACGAGTACCGCGAGCACATCGAGAAGGACCCGGCGCTCGAGCGCCGCTTCCAGCAGGTGTTCGTCGGCGAGCCCTCGGTCGAGGACACGATCGGCATCCTGCGCGGGCTCAAGGAGCGCTACGAGGTCCACCACGGCGTCCGGATCACCGACGCCGCGATCGTCGCGGCCGCCACGCTGTCGGACCGGTACGTCACGGCCCGCTTCCTCCCCGACAAGGCGATCGACCTGGTCGACGAGGCCGCCAGCCGGCTGCGCATGGAGATCGACAGCCGGCCGGTCGAGGTCGACGAGGTCGAGCGCGCCGTGCGCCGCATGGAGATCGAGGAGATGGCGCTGGCGAAGGAGGACGACCCCGCCTCCCTCGACCGTCTCGCGGTGCTGCGCAGCGACCTGGCCGACCGGCGGCAGGAGCTCGCCGAGCTGACCGCCCGCTGGCAGCAGGACAAGGGCGCGATCGTCCGGATCCAGCAGGTGAAGGAGGAGCTCGAGCGGCTGCGCACCGAGTCCGAGCGGGCCGAGCGCGAGGGCGACCTCGCCCGCGTCGCCGAGCTCCGCTACGGCCGGATGCCGCAGCTGGAGAAGGCGCTCGCCACCGCGGAGGACGATGTCGCCGCGCAGGCCTCCATGCTCAAGGAGGAGGTCGGCCCCGACGACATCGCCGAGGTCGTGCAGGCCTGGACCGGCATCCCCGCCGGCCGGCTCCTCGAGGGCGAGACGCAGAAGCTGCTGCGGATGGAGGACGAGCTCGGCCGCCGGGTGGTCGGCCAGCCCGACGCCGTCCGCGCCGTCTCCGACGCCGTCCGCCGCGCGCGGTCGGGCATCGCCGACCCCGACCGGCCCACGGGCTCGTTCCTCTTCCTGGGACCCACCGGCGTCGGCAAGACCGAGCTGGCCAAGGCGCTGGCGGAGTTCCTGTTCGACGACGAGCGGGCGATGGTCCGCATCGACATGAGCGAGTACTCCGAGAAGCACTCGGTGGCGCGCCTCGTCGGAGCGCCCCCCGGCTACGTCGGCTACGAGGCCGGCGGCCAGCTCACCGAGGCGGTGCGGCGGCGGCCCTACACGGTCGTGCTGCTCGACGAGGTGGAGAAGGCGCACCCCGACGTCTTCGACGTGCTGCTGCAGGTCCTCGACGACGGCCGGCTCACCGACGGTCAGGGCCGCACCGTGGACTTCCGCAACACGATCCTGATCCTGACGTCGAACCTCGGGTCGCAGGTCATCGCCGACCAGTCGCTGCCCGAGGAGGCGCGCCGCGCCGCGGTCATGGACGTCGTCCGGTCGCACTTCAAGCCGGAGTTCCTCAACCGGCTCGACGACGTCGTGGTGTTCCGGGCGCTGGGCAGCGACGAGCTGGCCGGCATCGTCGACATCCAGGTGGGCGTGCTCGCCCGCCGGCTGGCCGCCCGCCGGCTCACGCTGACGGTCACCGACGCCGCCCGCGAGTGGCTCGCGCTCAACGGGTTCGACCCCGTGTACGGCGCCCGGCCGCTGCGCCGGCTGGTGCAGTCGGCGATCGGCGACCCGCTCGCCCGGGCGCTGCTCGCCGGTGACATCCGCGACGGCGACGGCGTCGTCGTCGACTGGTCGGCCGACGTCGTCGACGCCGACAGCGGGCTGACCGTCTCCCGCGCGCAGTGAGCTCCCGGGCCCGCCGTCCCCTCCCGGGGGAGGCGGCGGGCCCGCGCCTGCGCGGGGACTGGTCCCGCCGCCCGGGGTCGGCGATCATCGCCGCGGACCCCGGCCGGGACAGGCCGGCCCGGGGCCCCGCACAGGAGGCGAGACATGACCGCAGGACAGGGCCCGCCCGGGCAGGAGGGCTGGGGTCCCGGCCCGGGCCAGCAGCCGCCCTACGGCCAGCAGCAGCCGTGGGGGCAGCAGCAGCCGTACGGCCAGCAGCAGCCCTACGGCCAGCCGTACGGACAGCAGCCCCCCGGCCAGCAGTACGGGCAGCAGTACGGCCAGCAGTACGGGGGCTACGGCTCCGCACCGCAGGCGCCGGACGCGTGGGGCGCCCCGACGCCCGTCGCGCGCCCGCAGACGGTGCGGTTCGGGATCGGCGCCTTCCTCCTGAGCACCCTGCTGGGGGTCATCGGCGCGATCGTCACCTTCGCCCAGTTCGACGAGCTCGTCGACCAGGCGCTCATCGACCAGGGCCTCGACCCGGCCGAGTACGACGGCATCACCGACGTCGCCGGCGCGGGCGCGATCACCGCCGGTGTCGTGGTGGCGCTCGTCTTCATCGGCCTGCAGCTGCTGTTCATCTGGTTCGCCTGGCAGGGGCGCAACTGGGCCCGGATCGTCCTCTGGGTGCTCGGCGGCCTGGCCGTGCTCTCCGGGCTGATCGGGCTCGCCGGTCCCGGCACCACGGGGCTGCTCACCACGCTGTCGCTGCTGCAGACGCTGCTCATCGCGGCCGGCATCGTCGCGCTGGCCCTCAAGCCGTCGAACGACTGGTACCGCTACCGCGGCTGGGAGCGCGCCCGCGGCCGCTGACCCGCGTGGTGTCCTCGGGCCCGCCCGCTCCCCGTACGGGGGAACGGGCGGGCCCGCTGGTTTGCGCGACTCCACCGAGGGGATCTGTGGTGCGACATCCGATGGCGCGCGACGGAGGAGGGGACGACGTGACCGTGCGGCTCGACTCCGTTACCCCATCGTGACCGAGACCGGTGAACCGCTCGCCGGGTCGTCCCGAACCCAGGGCATGACGACCACCGAGCAGGCCCCCGCGCCGGCCACCGGACCGGACGGGGACCCGATCCCCGCCCGTCGCGGCCCGCGCCGGCTGCTCGCCGCGCTGGCCGGCCTGCTGGCCGCCGCCGTGGCCCTCGGCGTCGCCGAGCTCGTCGCCGGGCTGGTCGGGCCGGCGTCCTCGCCGGTCGTCGCCGTCGGCGACACGGTCATCACCCTCGTGCCCGAGCCGGTGAAGCAGTTCGCCATCCGCACCTTCGGCGAGAACGACAAGATCGCCCTGGTCGTCGGCACGCTGGTGGTCGTGGCGCTGTACGCGCTGGTCGTCGGCCTGGTGTCGCTGCGGTCCCGCCGGGCCGGGGTCGCGGGGATCGCGCTCTTCGGGCTCCTGGGCGCCGCGGCCGCCGTCAGCCGCCCCGCCGGTGGCGTCCTCGACGCGCTGCCCTCGGTGGCCGGCGCCGTCACCGGTGCCGTCGCCCTGCTGGCGCTGCTCGCCCCCCTCACGCTGCCCACCACGGCCCCGGCCTCCGCGCCGGCCACGGCGCCGGCCGCGCGGGACGACGACGCCGACGTGATGGAGCGCCTGCGCGGCGCCCTGTCGATGGCCGACCGCAAGGGCACCGGCATGGACCGCCGCCGGTTCTTCCTCACCGGCGGGGTCGCGCTCGGCGCCGCCGCGGTCACCGGGGGCGGCGGCCGGCTGCTGCAGCGGCGCTTCGACGTCGGCAACGCCCGCGGCGAGCTCACCCTGCCGACGCCGTCGTCGCGGGCCGCGGCCCTGCCCCGGGGCGCCGACCTCGCCGAGCGCGTCGAGGGCGTGACGCCGCTGTTCACCGCCAACCGCGACTTCTACCGGGTCGACACCGCGATCACCGTGCCGCAGGTCCGCCCGGCCGACTACCGGCTCGAGCTGACCGGCATGTTCGACTCCCCGCGCACCCACACGCTGGCCGACCTGTTCGAGCGCGACGACGTCATCGAGCGCGACATCACGCTGACCTGCGTCTCCAACGAGGTCGGCGGCGGGCTCGCCGGCACCGCCCGCTGGATCGGCATCCCGCTGGGCGCGTTCCTCCGCGAGCACGGCGTCTCCGGCGACTCCGACCAGCTGTTGTGCCGGTCGGTGGACGGCATGACGATCGGCGCCCCGACCCGTGCGGCCCTCGACGTCGAGGACGCGATGATCGCCTTCGGGATGAACGGCGAGCCGCTGCCCGTGGAGCACGGCTTCCCGGTGCGGATGCTGATCCCCGGCCTCTACGGCTACGTGTCGGCCTGCAAGTGGATGACCGGCATCGAGGCCACCACCTTCGACGCCTTCGACGCCTACTGGGTCGAGCGCGACTGGGCCGTGCAGGCGCCGATCAAGCTCGCCTCGCGGATCGACACCCCCGCCCCGCTGCGCGCCTTCGACGCCGGGCGCCGCCCGATCGCCGGCGTCGCCTGGGCGCAGACCCGCGGCATCGCCCGGGTCGAGGTGCGGGTCGACGAGGGCGAGTGGCAGGAGGCCGAGCTCGCCCCGCAGGCTGACGCCGACCTGTGGCGCCAGTGGGTCCTCCCGTACGACTTCGCGCCCGGCTCCTACCAGCTCACCGTCCGGGCCACCGCGGCCGACGGCGAGGTGCAGACCGACCAGCGGGCCACGCCCTTCCCGAACGGGGCGAGCGGCCTGCACTCCATCCGGGTGATCGCGAGGTAGCGGTCCCCGCCCCGCCGGCAGCCGGCCGGCAGGGCACACATCCCCCACAGACCGTCTCGGCCACCCGCGCCGCAGACGCCTCTCCCGACCCCTCGCACGGGCCGGGAGGGACCACCGCGGGGACCACCCGGTCCCCGAACGGACGAGCACGACGACACGAGGAGCACACCCGACGTGAAGAGCACCCTGACCCGCGGCGTCCTGCTGGCCACCGCCTCCACGCTGGCCGTCACCCTGAGCGCCTGCGGCTCGGACGACAGCGGCACCGCCAGCGAGGGCTCGGCCTCGCCCAGCAGCGACAGCAGCAGCGAGACCTCGTCGGGCTCCGAGGAGGGCATGGAGAGCACCAGCGGCTCCGACATGATGTCCGACGAGCCCTTCGGCGCCGGCTGCAGCGCCGTCCCCGCCGACGGCGAGGGCAGCTTCACCGGCATGACCGACGACCCGGTCGCCACCGCCGCCAGCAACAACCCCGTGCTGTCCACGCTGGTGCAGGCCGTCACCCAGGCCAACCTGGTCGACACCCTGAACACCACGCCGGACATCACCGTCATCGCCCCGGCCAACCCGGCCTTCGAGGCGATCCCGCAGGACCAGCTGCAGGCGGTCCTGGCCGACAACGCCGTGCTGACGCAGATCCTCACCCACCACGTCATCCCGGGCCGGCTCTCCCCGGACCAGCTCGCCGGCACCCACACCACCGTGGCCGGCGACGAGGTGACCATCGAGGGCTCGGGCGAGAACTTCACCGTGGCCCAGACCGTGACCGGCACCCCGGCCTCGGTCATCTGCGGCAACGTGCAGACGGCGAACGCCACCGTCTACATCGTCGACCAGGTGCTGGCCCCCGCCGCCGGCTGACCCCGCTCCCCGTCCGCGTGACGGGGTCCCCGACGGGCCGCCGTCCGACCACTCCCCCCGGTCGGGCGGCGGCCCTCGCCGTGTGCCGGGCCGTGCCCGGGCCCGGCACCGCGCCTGGCGGCTGCCTAGGGTCGCTCCCATGACCGCACCGGCCGTCCTGCCCGACCGCGACCGCCTGCTTGAGCTGATCGTCGACCTCGCCGTCGTGCACGGGCGGGTCACGCTGTCCTCCGGCCGGGAGGCCGACTGGTACATCGACATGCGCCGGCTCACGCTCCACCACGAGGGCGCCCCGCTGGTCGGCCGGGTGATGCGCCAGCTCACCGGCGACCTGCGCTACGACGTCGTCGGCGGGCTCACCCTGGGCGCGGACCCGGTGGCGACGGCGATGCTGCACGCCGCGGCCGACGGCGAGGGGTTCCTCGACGCCTGCGTGGTGCGCAAGGCCGGCAAGGCGCACGGTCTGCAGCGCCGCATCGAGGGTCCCGACGTCGAGGGGCGGTCGGTGCTCGTCGTCGAGGACGTCTCCACCACCGGCAGCAGTCCGCTGGCCGCCGTCGAGGCGCTGCAGGAGGCGGGCGCGGAGGTCATCGCCGTCGCCGTGATCGTCGACCGCGGCGGCCGGGCCGCCGTCGAGGCCGCGGGCCTGGAGTACCGCGCCGCCTTCACCCTCGCCGACCTCGGCCTCGACTAGCCGCATCGCCGTCCTGGCTCACCCCCACGCGTCCTGGCTCACCGTCCACCGTGAGCCAGGACGCAGCACGATCAGGTCACCTGATCATGCGCCGCCCCGCCGTACGGTGTGGCGGTGACCACACTCGCCACCGCGTGGGTCGACGAGCTCACCGCCGCGCTCGGGTCCGACGGCGTGCGCACCGACCCCGACGTCACCGCCTCCTACGCCCGCGACCAGGCGATGCTCGCCGAGGCCGGCACCCCGGCCGCGGTCGTCTTCCCGCGCAGCACCGACGAGGTCGCCGCCGTCCTGCGGGTCGCCGCGCGGCACGGCGTCCCCGTCGTCCCGCGCGGCGCGGGCTCGGGGTTGGCCGGCGCGAGCAACGCCGTCGACGGCGCGATCACCCTCGTGATGACGCGGATGGACGCCGTCCTCGAGGTGTCCCCGGCCGACCGGCTCGCCGTCGTGCAGCCCGGCGTGGTCAACAAGGCGCTGCGCGACGCCGTCGCGGGCTCGGGGCTGTTCTATCCCCCCGACCCGAGCAGCTACGACTGGTGCACGATCGGCGGCAACCTCTCCACCAACTCCGGCGGCCTGTGCTGCGTGAAGTACGGCGTCACGACCGACTACGTGCTGGGCCTGGAGGTCGTGCTCGCCGACGGGCGGGTGCTGCGCACCGGCCGGCGCACGGTCAAGGGCGTCGCGGGCTACGACCTCGCGCGGCTGTTCGTCGGCTCCGAGGGGACGCTCGGCGTGATCACCGAGGCCACGCTCGCCCTGCGCCCGGCGCCGCAGCGGCCGGTCACGCTGGTGGCCACCTTCGCCACCACCGCGCAGACCGGCCAGGTGGTGGAGCGGGTGGTCACCTCCGGCCTGGTGCCGAGCCTGCTCGAGGTCATGGACAACACCTGCATCTGCGCCGTCGACGACCTGCTGCACGCCGACCTCGACCGCGACGCGCACGCCCTGCTGGTGGCGCAGTCCGACAGCGGGGGAGCGGCGGCGGCCGCCGAGATCGAGGCGCTGGCGCAGCTGTGCCGGGAGGCCGGCGCGCAGCTGGTGCACTCCACCGACGACCCGGCCGAGGGCGACCTGCTGCTCGCCGCCCGCCGGATGGCGCTGCCCGCGCTGGAGCAGCTGGGCACCACCCTCATCGACGACGTCGCCGTGCCGCGCTCGCGGATCGCCGCGTTCCTCGACGGCTGCGACGGGATCGCCGTCCGCCGCGGGCTGACGATCGGCGTCGTCGGGCACGCCGGCGACGGCAACATGCACCCGACCATCTGCTTCGACCCCGCCGACGACGGCCAGCGCGCCCGGGCGTTCGCCGCGTTCGACGACATCCTCGCGCTCGGGCTGTCGCTCGGCGGCACGGTGACCGGCGAGCACGGCATCGGCTCGCTCAAGGTCGAGTGGCTCGAGCGCGAGGTCGGTGAGGTCTCCCTCGAGGTGCACCGCCGGATCAAGGACGCGCTCGACCCGGCCGGCCTCCTCAACCCCGGCAAGGTGCTGCGCCGCCGGGCCTGAGACGGGGGCCTGTCGGGGGTCCGGCGCCCGGGAGATACTGACGCCGACCAGCGTCGATCGACAGGAGTGCCCCGATGCCCATCGCGACCCCCGAGGTCTACGCCGACATGATCAGCCGGGCGAAGGAGGGCGGCTTCGCCTACCCGGCGATCAACTGCACCTCGTCCGAGACGATCAACGCGGCGCTGCGCGGCTTCGCCGACGCGGGCAGCGACGGCATCATCCAGTTCTCCACCGGCGGCGCCGAGTTCGGCTCGGGCACCCGGGTGAAGGACATGGTCACCGGCGCGGTGGCGCTGGCCGAGTTCGCGCACGTCGTCGCCGAGAAGTACCCGGTCAACGTCGCGCTGCACACCGACCACTGCCCGAAGGACAAGCTCGACAGCTACGTCCGCCCGCTCATCGCGCTGTCCAAGGACCGTGTCGACGCCGGCCAGGCGCCGCTGTTCCAGTCGCACATGTGGGACGGCTCGGCGATCGACCTGGAGGAGAACCTCCAGATCGCCGAGGAGCTCATCGACAAGTGCGCGGCCGCCAAGATCGTGCTCGAGCTCGAGATCGGCGTCGTCGGCGGCGAGGAGGACGGCGTCGCGCACGACATCAACGACAAGCTCTACACCGCCCCCGGCGACTTCGTGTCCACGGCGAAGGCCCTCGGCCTCGGCGAGCGCGGCGTCTACCTGCTCGCGGCCACCTTCGGCAACGTCCACGGCGTCTACAAGCCGGGCAACGTCAAGCTGCGGCCGGAGATCCTCAAGGAGGGCCAGGAGGTCGTCACGCAGGAGCTCGGCCTGCCCGAGGGCAGCAAGCCGTTCAACTTCGTCTTCCACGGCGGCTCGGGCTCGCTGCAGTCGGAGATCCGCGAGGCGCTGTCCTACGGCGTGGTGAAGATGAACGTCGACACCGACACCCAGTACGCCTTCACCCGGCCGATCGCCGGGCACATGTTCAGCAACTACGACGGCGTGCTGAAGGTCGACGGCGAGGTCGGCAACAAGAAGGCCTACGACCCGCGGCCCTACATGAAGCTCGCCGAGACCGGGATGGCCGCGCGCGTCCAGCAGGCGTGCGAGGACCTCCTGTCGGCCGGCCAGAGCCCGAGCGCCTGAGCCATGACGCACTCGCACAACCTGCTCGGCGAGCCGCCCGCCACCCTGCTGCCCGGCGACCCGGAGGCCGAGGCCGCGCTGGCCGCCGGCACCGACCCCGCCGAGGTGGCCGCCGCCCACCCCCGCGCCAGCGCCGCCTGGGCGGCGCTGGCCGAGGCCGCGCTCGAGGGCGGCCGAACCATCGAGGCCTACGCCTACGCGCGCACCGGCTACCACCGCGGCCTCGACGCGCTGCGCAAGAACGGGTGGAAGGGCTACGGCCCGGTGCCGTGGTCGCACGAGCCCAACCGGGGCTTCCTGCGCTGCGTCACCGTGCTCGCCCGGGCCGCCGAGGCGATCGGCGAGGTCGACGAGCAGGAGCGCTGCACCCAGCTGCTGCGCGACTGCGACCCGACGCTCGCGCCCTGAGCCCTGCCCGGCCCCGCAGCTGACACCACCACGGCCGCCGTCCCCTCCCCGGGGGACGGCGGCCGTCGTGCGCGGGTGGCCGGTCACCCGGCGTCACCGGTTCGGGTGGACCGGGACCGGTCCCGTTCCGTTCACCAGGCAGGACGCAGGGCGCGGGAGCACACTCCGTGAACACGCGCCCGCCGGGCGCCCCGTGCAGGGAGGTGGTGTCCGTGGCGACACTGCTCTGGATCCTGGCCGTCGTCCTCGTGGTCGCCGGCATCTTCGCGATCCTCCGCAAGCAGCTGCTGTGGGGGATCGTGCTGATCGTCGTGGGGCTGCTCGTGGGTCCCGGCGGCGTCAGCGTCTTCACCTGACCGGCGCGGTCCGGGGCGGGGGAGTGCCCGCCCCGGACCGCGCGCGGGAGCCGCTCCGCACGCGCAGCCCGGCCGTGGCACGATCCCGCGGCATGGACCGCGACGCAGCGAGCCCGGGTGACGAGGTCCCCGCCGTACCGGTCTTCTTCCTGTCCGACAGCACCGGCATCAGCGCCGAGACGATGGGCAACGCGCTGCTCATCCAGTTCCCCGAGCTGCACTTCGACCGCACGCTCGTGCCGTTCATCTCCACCGTCGAGCAGGCCCGCGAGGTGGTCGCGCAGATCGACGAGCTCGCCGACGGCCCGGTGACGCCGCTGGTGTTCACGACCGCCGCCGTCGACGAGGTGCGCCAGGAGCTGCTGCGCTGCCGCGTCCCGGTCATCGACTTCTTCGGCATGCACATGGACCGGGTCGAGCAGGTGCTCGGCGCCCGCGGCCTGCGCGAGGCCCGCCGGCTGCACGGCGTCGGCGACGTCCGCCGCTACAACGACCGGATGGCGGCCGTGGAGTTCGCCATCGAGCACGACGACGGGCAGAGCTCGCGGGCGCTGGAGCGGGCCGACGTCGTCCTGCTGGCCCCCTCGCGCTGCGGCAAGACGCCGACGGCGATGTACCTCGCGCTG
This sequence comes from Geodermatophilus sp. FMUSA9-8, assembly GCF_037034165.1. Classification (NCBI taxonomy): domain Bacteria; kingdom Bacillati; phylum Actinomycetota; class Actinomycetes; order Geodermatophilales; family Geodermatophilaceae; genus Geodermatophilus; species Geodermatophilus sp. FMUSA9-8. The sequence continues at coordinate 260,541 of NZ_JBAGKE010000006.1, forward strand.
CAGCACGGCCTGTTCGTCGCCAACTACCCGCTGGTCGACGAGGACCTCGAGACCACCGACCTGCCGCGCCCGGTGCGCGCGCTGGCCGACCGCTGCTTCGGGCTGACCACCACGGTCACCCGGCTGTCCCGCGTCCGCCAGGAGCGCCGCCCGGACTCCCGCTACGCCTCCGAGGCGCAGTGCCGCGCCGAGCTGCGCAAGGCCGCGGCCATGTACGACGCGCACCGCCTGCCCACGGTGGACACCTCCGCGGCCTCGGTCGAGGAGATCGCCGCCGTCGTCATCCAGACCCTCGCCCGGGGACGGCGCCGCGGAGGCGACCGCCGGTCCGCCGGGCGGGGCAGAACCCCGGGAGGGACCGCGTGAGCACCGAACGCCCCGCGAGCACGAACGCCGGTACGGAGAACGTCCGCTGGTTCGCCGACCTGGGGATGGGCGACCTCGATGAGGTCGGCGGCAAGAACGCCTCGCTCGGCGAGATGATCTCCCACCTCGCCGACGCCGGCGTGCGCGTGCCCGACGGCTTCGCCACCACCGCCACCGCCTACCGGCACTTCCTGGGCGACACCGGCCTCGCGGAGCGCATCTCCGAGCGGCTGCGCGACCTGGACACCGACGACGTCCGCGAACTGGCCGCCGCGGGCCGGGAGATCCGCGGCTGGGTCGTCGGCCAGCCCTTCCCCGAGCAGCTCGAGGCCGACATCCGCACCGCCTACGAGCAACTCGTGGGCGACGACGACGCGCTGTCGTTCGCCGTCCGCTCCAGCGCCACCGCCGAGGACCTGCCCGACGCCTCGTTCGCCGGCCAGCAGGAGACCTTCCTCAACGTCCGCGGCATCGACGCGGTGCTGCAGGCCGTCCGCGAGGTCTACGCCTCCCTCTACAACGACCGGGCGATCGCCTACCGCGTGCACCACGGCTTCGAGCACGACACCGTCGCGCTGTCGGCCGGCGTGCAGCGGATGGTGCGCTCCGACGTCGGGGCCTCCGGGGTGCTGTTCACCGTCGACACCGAGTCCGGCTTCCCCGACGCCGTCTTCGTCACCGCCGCCTACGGCCTGGGCGAGGGCGTGGTGCAGGGGGCGGTCAACCCCGACGAGTTCTACGTCTACAAGCCCGCGCTGCGCGCCGGGCGCCCCGCGATCCTCAAGCGGGGCGTGGGCGACAAGGCCACCAAGATGGTCTACACCGACTCCACCGAGGTCGGCCGCACCACCGAGTTCGTCGACGTCGACCCCGCCGACCGCCGGGTGCTGTCCCTGACCGACGACGAGGTCACCGAGCTGGCCCGCTACGCGCTGGTGATCGAGGAGCACTACGGGCGCCCGATGGACGTCGAGTGGGGCAAGGACGGCGTCGACGGCGGCCTGTACGTGCTGCAGGCGCGCCCGGAGACCGTCCAGTCGCGCACGGGCAGCGGCACCGAGCGCTTCCGGCTGACCGGCTCGGGCACCGTGCTGGTCGAGGGCCGGGCGATCGGGCAGAAGATCGGCGCGGGCGCGGTCCGGGTGCTGCGCGACCTCGAGGAGATGGGCGACTTCCGCCCCGGCGACGTCCTGGTCGCCGACATGACCGACCCCGACTGGGAGCCGATCATGAAGCGCGCCTCGGCGATCGTGACCAACCGCGGCGGGCGCACCTGCCACGCGGCGATCATCGCCCGCGAGCTCGGCATCCCGGCCGTCGTGGGCACCGGATCGGCCACCCGCTCGCTCGCCGACGGCCAGGAGGTCACCGTCTCCTGCGCCGAGGGGGACACCGGCCACGTCTACGAGGGCGCCGTCGACTTCGAGGTGGAGGAGACCCGCCTCGACGCCATGCCCCCGGTCCCCACCAAGATCATGATGAACGTCGGGACGCCGGAGCAGGCGTTCGCCTTCTCCCGGCTGCCCAACGCCGGCGTCGGGCTGGCCCGGCTCGAGTTCGTCATCAACCGGCAGATCGGCATCCACCCGAAGGCGCTGCTGGAGTTCGACGAGCTCCCCGGCCGGCTGCGCGAGGAGGTCGCCGACCGGATCGCGGCCTACCCCTCGCCGCGGGACTTCTTCGTGCAGCGGGTCGCCGAGGGCGTGGCCATGATCGCCGCGGCCTTCGCGCCCGAGCCGGTGATCGTGCGGATGAGCGACTTCAAGTCCAACGAGTACGCCAACCTGCTCGGCGGCGAGCGCTACGAGCCCGACGAGGAGAACCCGATGATCGGGTACCGGGGCGCCTCCCGGTACCTGTCGGAGGACTTCGCCGAGTGCTTCGCGATGGAGTGCGAGGCCCTGCGCCACGTGCGCGACGAGATGGGCCTGACGAACGTGAAGGTCATGATCCCGTTCGTCCGCACGGTCGCCGAGATCGAGGGCGTGGTGGAGCTGCTGGCCTCGCACGGCCTGCGCCGCGGGGAGAACGACCTGTCGGTCGTGATGATGTGCGAGCTGCCGAGCAACGCGCTGCTCGCCGACGCCTTCCTCGACCACGTCGACGGGTTCTCCATCGGCTCCAACGACATGACCCAGCTCGTCCTCGGCCTCGACCGCGACTCCGCCCTGGTGGCCGACCGCTTCGACGAGCGCGACCCGGCGGTGCTGCGGGTGCTGGAGATGGCCATCCAGGCGTGCCGGGCGCGCGGCAAGTACGTCGGCATCTGCGGCCAGGGCCCCAGCGACCACCCCGACCTCGCACTGTGGCTGCTCGAGCAGGGCATCGAGTCGATGTCGCTCAACCCGGACACCGTCGTCGACACCTGGCTGCACCTGGCCAAGGCCGGACCGGACGCCGGCTGACCCGGCTCCCCCGGGCCCGGCGGCCGCTCAGCGGTCGCCGAGCTCGGGGTGCAGCTCCTGCAGGCGGGTGGTCAGCGCGGTGAGCTCCTCGCCGCCGGCCATGAGCCGGGTGAGGTCGTCGGAGTCGACGTCGGCGCGGGTGAGGTCGCCGGCCACCTGGCCGCGCGCCAGCAGCAGGAAGCGGTCGCCCACGAGGTGGGCGTAGCGCGGGTTGTGCGTGACCAGGACGACGGCGAGGCCGCGCGCCCGGGCGCCGAGCACCGCCTGCCCCACGAGGGTGTGCTGCGCGATGGTCATCGGCTCGGTGGGCTCGTCGAGGACCAGCGCGCGGGCGCCGTAGTGCACGGCCCGGGCGATGGCGAGGCTCTGCCGGGCGCCGGCCTGCAGCGTGCTGACCGGCTGGTCGGGGTCGACGCCGGTGACGCCGATCCCGGCGAGCGCGCGCACGGCGGTCTCGCGGGCGGCGTCGACGTCGAGCCGCCGCAGCGGCCACGCCCCGCGGGTGGGCTCGGCGCCCAGGCACAGGTTGCGCCACACCGACAGCAGCGGTGCGACGGCGAGGTCCTGCCAGACGGTCGCGATGCCGGCCGCCCGCGCCGCGCGGGGGCTGCGCAGCCGCACGGGCCGGCCGTCGAGGAGCAGCTCGCCCTCGTCGGGCCGCTGCAGCCCCGACAGCAGCGCCACGAGCGTCGACTTCCCCGAGCCGTTCTCGCCCAGCAGGCAGGTGATCCGCCCGCCCTCCAGCGCCATGCCCACCCGGTCCAGGGCGGGCACGCCGCCGTGGCGCACGGTCACCCCGCGCAGCTCCAGGACCGGCGGGGCGCCGTCGGGCCGGCCGGCGGTGCTGCCGGCGGCGGTGCTCACGAGCGCGGCGCGGCGCGCAGCCGCCCCCGCACCACCCCGCCGAAGGCGAGCGCCACCAGCAGCAGCACGCCGAGCAGCACCTGCGACCACCGCGGGTCCCAGCCCGACAGCTCGAACCCGCTGCGCGCGACGGCGTAGAGCAGCGCGCCGACCGCGGCGCCGGCCATCGAGCCGTACCCGCCGGTGAGCAGGCACCCGCCGAGCACGGCGACGACGACGAGGTCGATCGCGGTGGTCAGCGACGGGGTGGCGGCGACGCTCGCGGCGGGGACCAGGGCGAGCGTGCCGAGCAGCCAGCCCGCGGTCGCGGTGAGCGCGTACAGCACGAACGTCGTCCGCGGCACCGGGACGCCGAGCTCCGCGGCCGCCCGGCGCGACCCGCCCATCGCCAGCACCTCGTTGCCGAAGCGGGTGCGCCACAGCAGCCACCCCGCGCCGGCGGTGGCCGCCAGCCACCACAGCAGCGAGACCGGGAAGACGCCGCCGCCGACCTCCGCCGTCGACCCGAACAGCGCCGACGCCGACGACCAGCCGGGCGCGACGTCCAGCCCGCTGATCCGCGGCGCCCCGGCGACGAGCGGCAGCGTCGACAGCGTCGTCCCCTGCAGCACCAGCGCGGTGGCGAGGGTGACCAGGAAGCTCGGCAGCCCGGTGCGCACGACCAGCCAGCCGTTGACCGTCCCGACCGCCAGCGCGCAGGCCAGGGACAGCAGCAGCGCCGGCCAGACGCCCCAGCCCTGCTGCCCGACGAGGACGCCGGTGAGGACCGAGCTGGCCACGGCCACCGTGCCGATGGACAGGTCGAAGTGGCCGCCCACCAGCAGCAGCCCCACGGCCACCCCGCCGATGCCGAGCAGCGCCGCCTGGTCCAGGACGCCGGCCAGGCCCTCCGGGGTGAGCAGCTCCGGCACCCGCAGCCCGAACACCAGGACGACGACGGCGAGACCCACCACGGCGGCCAGGCTCGGGCGGGCGAGCACCCGGTCGAGGACCCGGCGGCGCGGCGGGGACACCCGCGCGAAGGGCAGGCGGTCGACGGTCACCGGGTCACCGGACACGGGCGCAGCGGGGCCTCCTCGGGGCTGGGGCCTCCCCAGTGTCCACGACCGCGCCCCGTCCCGCGTCCCCGCAGCTCAGGGCCGCAGCCGCCAGCGCACCCGGTCGTCGGCGTACCAGGTCCAGCGGGTGACCGGCCGGGGGAAGACGACGCCGTCGCGGGTGACCTGCGCCGGGTCGCTGGCCAGCTGCAGCGCCCGGCCGGTGCTGCGCCGCGGCGGCCGCATGAGCTGGGGGGAGACGACGACGCGGAGGGTGTCGACGGCGGTCCAGTCGGGGCGGACCTCGATCCGGGCGACGGTCCCGTCGGCCACCCGCTGGTCGTCGTGGTGGGCCTGCACGCCCAGGCGCGCGGCCAGCGGCAGCCGGCCCTTCTCGGCGGCCTCGTAGCGCCCGTGCTGCAGCAGCACGCCGCCGTGGTCGTCGCGCACCAGCGACAGCTCGCGCTCGGCGCCGCTCCCGATGCCGAGGTCGCGGGCCAGCCCGCGCGAGGAGGCGTCGTCGGCGGGCTCCCACGACACCGGGACCTCGGCGGTCCGCCCGGCGCGGACGAGCGCGGCCAGCACCGCCGACAGCGCCGCCACCGGGCCGCGCACGAGCAGCGCACCGGCGTCGGCGGCCGCGGCGACGGCGGCTCGCTCGGGTGCCTCCCCGGGCCCGAGACCGCGCAGGTCGAACTCGACGAGGGACATGCCGATACCCTGCCACCTGACAGACCGGTCGCTGCCGGTGTCGACGACGAAGGGGTGCGTCACCCGATGCCGGCAGTCGTGCTGATCGGTGCCCAGTGGGGCGACGAGGGCAAGGGCAAGGCCACCGACCTCCTCGGCGGCCGGGTCCCGTACGTGGTCCGCTACCAGGGCGGCAACAACGCCGGGCACACCGTGATCACGCCCGACGGCGAGCGGTACGCCCTGCACCTGATCCCGTCGGGGATCCTCACGCCGGGCTGCACGCCGGTGATCGGCAACGGCGTCGTCGTCGACCCGCAGGTGCTCATCGGCGAGCTCGCCGGGCTCGAGGAGCGCGGCGTCGACACCTCGAAGCTGGTCATCTCGGCGGACGCGCACCTGATCATGCCGCACCACCGGGCGCTGGACCGGGTCACCGAGCGGTTCCTCGGCAAGCGCAAGATCGGCACCACCGGCCGCGGCATCGGCCCCGCGTACGGCGACAAGGTGGCCCGCACCGGCATCCGCGTGGCCGACCTGCTCGACCTGTCGATCCTGCGGCAGAAGCTCGAGGGCACCCTGGTGGAGAAGAACCAGGTGCTGGTCAAGGTCTACAACCGCAAGGCCATTGACGTCGACGAGGTCGTCGAGGAGTACGCCGGGTACGCCGAGCAGCTCCGCGACCGGATCGCCGACACCCGGCTGATGCTCGCGAACGCGCTCGACGCGGGCGAGTGGGTGCTGCTGGAGGGCTCGCAGGGCACGCTGCTCGACGTCGACCACGGCACCTATCCGTTCGTCACGTCGTCGAACCCGACCGCGGGCGGCGCGGCCACCGGCAGCGGCATCGGCCCCACCCGCATCTCCCGGGTGGTCGGCATCCTCAAGGCCTACACGACCCGCGTGGGCTCGGGCCCGTTCCCGACGGAGCTGTTCGACGCCAACGGCGAGTACCTGCGCAAGCAGGGCGGCGAGGTCGGCGTGACCACCGGCCGCGACCGCCGCTGCGGCTGGTTCGACGCCGTCGTCGCGCGCTACGCCAGCCGGGTCAACGGGATCACCGACTACTTCCTCACCAAGCTCGACGTGCTCTCGGGCCTGGAGACGGTGCCGATCTGCGTCGCCTACGACGTCGACGGCGTCCGGCACGACGAGATGCCGATGACCCAGACCGGCTTCCACCACGCCAAGCCGGTGTACGAGGAGATGCCGGGCTGGTTCGAGGACATCCGGCACTGCCGGTCCTTCGACGAGCTGCCGGCCAACGCGCAGGCCTACGTGCGCCGGCTCGAGGAGCTCTCGGGCGCGCGGATCAGCGTGATCGGCGTCGGCCCGGGCCGCGACGAGAACGTCGTCGTCCACGACCTTCTCGACTGATCACGTCGTCGGCCTACCGGCCGACACCGCGGCCAGGTGCCGTCCCCTGTGGCGTGGAGCCCTTCCCGGCACTCGGTCGCGGAGGCCTCTGGCCCCCACTCCTCGCGCCGCCTCGCAGGGCGGCTCCCGTCGGATGGGTGGTCAGGCGGCCTGGCGGACCGGCTGGGTCGTCTCCATCTCGGCGCGGGCGGCGACGACGACGTCGGGGTTGTCCGTGATGATCCCGTCGACGCCGAGCGCGAGCAGCAGCCGGGCGGCGCCGCGGGCGTCACCGGCGGCGGCCGGGTCGTCACTGCTGCGCAGGTGGCGCGGCAGGTAGGTGTTCTCCGCGGCCAGCGTCCACGGCACGACCAGCAGCCCGGCGGCGTGCGCGCGGGCGACGAGGTCGGAGACGCCGGTCATGGTGTCGTCGGCGTCGCGCAGCAGGATCCGGTCGACGCAGGGCGCGATGCCCTGGGCGTAGGTGGACACCGCGCGCAGTCCGGCGTTGGTGAGCAGGTGGTCGTCGGAGGAGGCGATGTCGACGAGCTGGAACATCTGCGGGCCGTCGTCGCTGAGGTCGGCGCGCAGCCGGCGCAGCGCCGCGGCGTCGAAGGACTGCAGCACCACCGGCCCGTCGGGGGAGGAGGCGTCCAGGCGGCGCAGCTCCGCGGCGACCAGCTCGGTCATCGGCTGGCCGCGCTCGGCCGACCAGCTGGGCTTCTTCAGCTCGGCCAGCACGCGGACCTGCCGCTGCGGGGTGGACCGGCGGCGGGCCAGGTCGACGACCTCCTCGAGGGTGAGGATGCCGAACTGCCCGTCGTAGGCGGTGTTGAGCGGGCGCAGCCCCGGCTTGCGCTCGACGGCGCGCAGGGTGCGGAGCTCCTCGAGCGTGAAGTCCTCGGCGAACCAGCCGGTGCGCTTCTTGCGGCCCACGCGGCGGCTGGTGCGCCGGTCGGCGAACTCGGGCCGGGAGGCGACGTCGGTGGTGCGGGACAGCTCGTTCTCGTGCCGTGCGACGAGCGCGCCGTCCCGGGTGACGACGATGTCGGGCTCGATGAGGTCCGCGCCCATGTCGATGGCCAGCTCGTAGCTGGCGAGGGTGTGCTCCGGGCGGTACGCACAGGCACCGCGGTGACCGACGACGAAGGGGCCCGAGGTGCGGACCCGTGCGTGAGTCGCGAGCGACTCGGTCGCGTGCATGCCATCCAGAACACCCGACCGAGGTGTCGGGATGGCGAACGCAGCCTGGCGCGTCGCTGAGAAATGGGAGGACGGCACGCTGACCTGCGGTCCACCATCCGGCGGGTGATGCATCTCTCAGACATCGGCTGGTCGCCCGAGCGCCTCGAGCAGCTCCCCGAGGGGACGTCACCCGGACGGGTGGCGCGGGTCGACCGCGGCCGGCTCACGGTCCTCACCGCCGACGGCGAGCGGCGGGTGCACCCGGCCGCCGCGCTGTACGACCCCGACGGCGTCGACAGCCCGGCGGTCGGCGACTGGGTGGCGCTGCGCGGCGAGCTCGCCGTGGCCCTGCTCCCGCGGCGCTCGGCGTTCACCCGCACCGTCGCCGGCCGGACGTCGGCGGCCCAGGTGGTGGCGGCCAACCTCGACCTGGTCCTCGTCGTCGACGCCCTCGCCGGGCCCACCCGCGCCCGCCGCGTGGAGCGCTACCTCGCCGTCGCGTGGGGCAGCGGCGCGACCCCGGTCGTCGTGCTCACCAAGGCCGACCTGTGCGACGACGTCGCGGCGGCGGTCGCGGCCGTCGCCGAGGACGCCGTGGGCGCCGACGTGCTGGCCGTCAGCGCGCACACCGGCGAGGGGCTCGACGCCGTCCGTGCGCTGCTCGCCCCCGGCGTGACCGGCGCCATGGTGGGGCCGTCGGGCGTGGGGAAGTCCTCGCTGGCCAACGCGCTGGCCGGGCACGAGGTGGCGCCCACGCGGGAGGTCCGCGAGGCCGACGGTCGCGGCCGGCACACCACGACCTCCCGCGAGCTGCACCTGCTGCCCGGCGGCGGCCTGCTCGTCGACACCCCCGGCATGCGCGAGCTCGGCCTCTACGACGACGAGGGCGTCGACACCGCGTACGCCGACGTCGCGGGGTTCTCCGCGCACTGCCGGTTCCGGGACTGCGCGCACCGCACCGAGCCCGGCTGCGCCGTCGCCGCCGCCATCGACGACGGCCGGCTCGACCCCGCCCGGCTGCTCGGCTGGCGCAAGCTGCAGGCCGAGGCGCACCGGCAGGCGCTGCGGGCCGACGCGCGCGCCCGGGCCGCCGAGCACCAGCGCGTGAAGGCGCTGCACCGGGCGATGCGGGCGCAGCCGAACCGGGTGCGGTGAGGCGTCGGTAGGGTCGCCGTCCGTGCGCGTGCTCGTGATCGGCTCCGGAGCCCGGGAGCACGCCCTGTGCGTCGCTCTGTCGTCCGACCCCGCGGTGACCGCGCTGGCCTGCGCGCCGGGCAACGCCGGCACGCGGGCGATCGCGGAGGCCGCGCCGGTCGACGTCGCCGACCCGGTGGCGGTCGCGGCGCTGGCCAGCGGCTGGGGCGCCGACCTGGTCGTCGTCGGTCCGGAGGTGCCGCTGGTCGCCGGCGCCGCCGACGCGGTGCGCGACGCCGGCATCGCCTGCTTCGGCCCGTCGGAGCAGGCCGCGCAGATCGAGGGCAGCAAGTCCTTCGCCAAGCACGTGATGGCCGCCGCCGGCGTGCCCACCGCCCGCTCGTGGCCGGTCGGCGGGGCGGCGGAGCTGGAGACGGTCCTCGACGAGGCCGGCGCGCCGTACGTGGTCAAGGACGACGGGCTCGCCGCCGGCAAGGGCGTCGTCGTCACGACCGACCGGGACGCCGCCGTGGCGCACGGGCACCGGGTGCTCGACGCCGGGGGAGCGGTGCTGGTCGAGGAGTACCTCGACGGCCCGGAGGTGTCGCTGTTCGCCGTCACCGACGGCACGACGGTGCTGCCGCTGGTGCCCGCCCAGGACCACAAGCGCCGCGACGACGGCGACGCCGGCCCCAACACCGGCGGGATGGGCGCCTACGCGCCGCTGCCGTGGGCGCCGGCCGGGCTCGTGGAGGAGGTGCTCGCCACCGTCCTGCAGCCCACCGTCGACGAGATGCGCCGCCGGGGTGAGCCGTTCAGCGGCCTGCTCTACGCCGGGCTGGCGCTCACCTCGCGCGGCGTGCGGGTGGTCGAGTTCAACGCCCGCTTCGGCGACCCCGAGACCCAGGTGGTGCTGCCGTTGCTGGAGACGCCGCTGGCCGGGCTGCTGCACGCCGCCGCCACCGGCACCCTCGCCGAGCACCCGCCGCTGCGCTGGCGCGACGGGGCGGCCGTCACCGTGGTCGTCGCGGCGGCCGGCTACCCCGAGGCGCCGCGCACCGGCGACCCGGTCACCGGCGCCGACGGCGAGGGCGTGCTGCACGCCGGCACCACCGTGGACGCCGAGGGGACGGTGCGCTCGGCCGGCGGTCGGGTGCTCGCGGTGACCGCGACCGGCGCCGACCTCGCCGCCGCGCGCCAGGCGGCCTACGAGCGGGTGGCCGCGGTCCGGCTGGCCGGCGCGCACTGGCGCAGCGACATCGCCCTGGCCGCCGTCGAGGGGCGCATCACCGTCGGCTAGCGGCCGAGGCCCCGTCCTCCCTCACCGCAGCGCCTCCTCCCTCACCTCCCGCCGTGAGGGAGGAGGCGCTCCGATCAGGTCACCTGATCCCGGAGCGACGCCTAGCCGCGGACGCCGACCGCCGGCTTCGCCCGCTCGGGCCGGGGCTCGGGCGGGCGCGGGCCGTCGTGCCGCCGGGCGAGGTAGGTGCCCGCCACGTTCGCGCAGGCCACCACGGGCACCGCGATCAGCGCGCCGAAGATCCCGGCGATGAGCAGGCCGGCCGCGATCGCCAGCACCACCGCCAGCGGGTGCACGTGCACCGCCTTGCCGAGCAGCAGCGGCTGCAGCACGTGCCCCTCGAGCTGCATGACCAGCACGACGATCGCCAGCGCGATCAGCGCCTTGATCGGGCCGACGGCGACCAGCGCCACCAGCACCGCGATCGACCCGGCGAGGAACGACCCGATGATCGGGATGAACGCGCCGAGGAACACCAGCGCGGCCAGCGGGATCACCAGCGGCACACCGAGGATCGCCAGCCCGATGCCGATGCCGACGGCGTCGACCAGGGCGACCGCCACGGTCGCGCGCACGTAGGAGATCAGCGTGCGCCAGGACCGGCGGGCGGCCTCGTCGAGGTAGGCGCGCGAGTCGCGGGGGAAGAGCCCGACCAGCCACAACCAGATGGACCGGCCGTCCTTGAGGAAGAAGAACAGCGTGAACAGCGCCAGGACGATGCCGGTGAACACCTCGCCGACCGTCGCGGCGGTGGTCAGCGCGCCGGTGGCCAGCGTCTCCTGGTTGGACACGATGGCGTCCTGGGCGGAGGTCACGGCGTCGTCGATCTGCCGCTGGGTCACCGGGAACGTCTCCACGACGAAGTCGCGGATCTGGTCGAGGCCCTGGCTCACCTGGTCGGCGAGGTCGGAGAAGCCGGCGCTGAACCGCTCGACGACCAGCGTGATGATCCCGGCGACGACGGCCAACCCGACCAGCAGCATCGCCAGGGCGGCCAGCGACCGCGGCCACCCGCGCTTGATGAGCCCGGCCGCGCCCGGCTGCAGCAGCGCCGCGAGCAGCAGCGCCACCATCACGGGCACGATCACCACCGCCACGTACGCCGCGGCGTAGAGCAGCACGTACGCGCCGGCCAGGACGGCGATGAGCCGCCACGACCAGGCGGCCGCCGTGCGCAGCCCGCTGGGCACGGTGGCGTCGCCGTGCGGCGTCTCCCGGCCCGGCCCGAGCAGCCGGCGGCCGCGCTCGGCGGCGCGGTGCGGGCGTCCGCCGTCGGGCGGGCCGCTGATGCCGCCGGGAGCGAGGGGGCCGTCGAGGTCGGGTGCGCCGGGCTCCGGGCTGCCCAGCGGGGGTTCCCCGTCGGCCGCCGGGGAGGAGGTGGCGGACCCGGTGTCGGCGTCGTACGGGTCGTCGTCGCGCACGAGGATGGCCCGGTCGTCGTCGCGCTCCGGCCAGCCGTGCGGGTCGCGCTCCCCGGCGGCCCGGATGCGCTCCCGTGCCCGGGCGACCAGCTGGTTGGCCTGTCGCAGCATCGCCGGTCCTCCCGGGTCCGTGGGGGCGTGTTCGATCACGCTAGCCCTGCGGGAGGATGGCCCCGTGACTCGACGAGCTGACCGGGTGCGGGCGGTACCCGCGTGATCGACCGCTACACGCTCCCCGACATGGGCCGGGTCTGGAGCGACGAGCACAAGTACGAGCTCTGGTGCCGGGTGGAGACCCTCGTCCTCGAGGCGCACGCCGCCGCGGGGCGGGTGCCGGCCGACGTCGTGGAGCCGGTGCGCAACGCCCCACCGCCGACCGCCGCCCGCGTCGCGGAGATCGAGGAGACGACGCAGCACGACGTCATCGCCTTCCTCACCGCGTGGGCCGACAACACCGAGCCGCGCTCGGCCGCCGCGTACGTGCACCACGGCATGACGTCGTCGGACCTGCTCGACACCGCGCTCGCCGTGCAGCTCACCGAGGCCACCGACGTGCTGCTGGCCAAGGCCGACCGGCTGGTGGCCGCGCTGCGGGACCACGGTCTGGCGCACCGGGAGACGCTCAAGGTCGGGCGCACGCACGGCGTGCACGCCGAGCCGGTCGTGTGGGGGCACCGGGTCGCCGACCTCGCCTTCGCCGCCGCCCGCTCCCGCGACCGGCTGCGCGCGGCCCGCGAGCGCGTCGGCGTCGTCGCCATCTCCGGCGCCGTCGGCACGTACTCCCTGATCGACCCGTCGGTGGAGGTCGCCGTCGCGCAGGCGCTGGACCTGCGGCCGGCCGACGCCTCCACCCAGGTCGTCCTCCGCGACTCGATCAGCGAGTGGGTGTCGGCGCTGGCGGTCATCGCGACCGTCTGCGAGGCGATCGCGCTCGAGGTGCGGCACGGCCAGCGCACCGAGGTGCGCGAGCTCTCGGAGGCCTTCGGCTCCGGCCAGAAGGGCTCGAGCGCGATGCCGCACAAGAAGAACCCGATCCGCTCGGAGCGCATCGCCGGGCTTGCGCGGGTCGTGCGCGCCGCCGTCGTCCCGGTGATGGAGGGCATCCCGCTGTGGCACGAGCGGGACATCTCGCACTCCTCCACCGAGCGGGTGTTCCTCCCCGACGCGGCGATCACCACCGACTACCTGCTGGACCTCACCGCCCGCCTGGTGGAGGACCTGGTCGTCGACGTCGACCGGATGCGCGCCAACCTCGACCTCACCGGCGGGCTCATCTACACCTCCGCGGTGCTGCTCGAGCTGGTGGAGACCGGGTTGTCCCGCGAGGACGCCTACGCGCTGGTGCAGGGCGCGGCGATGGAGACGTGGAACTCCGGGACGCCGTTCCGGTCCACCCTCCGGTCCCGCGCGGAGTCCTCGGGCGTGACCCTCGACGAGGCGCGGCTGGACGAGATCTGCCGGCCCGAGGGCTACGTGCGCAACCTCGGCCCGCTGTTCGACCGGCTGGCCGCGCTCTCGTGACGGTCGACCTGCCCCTCGTCGCGCGCGGCAAGGTGCGCGAGGTCTACGACGCCGGCGACGGCCGGCTGCTGCTCGTGGCGTCGGACCGGATCTCGGCCTACGACTCCGTGCTGCCGACGCCGATCCCCGACAAGGGGCGGGTGCTCACCGCACTGTCGGTGTGGTGGTTCGAGCAGCTGGCGCCGGTGCTGACCTCGTTCGGGGCCTCGCACCACCTCGTGTCGGCCGACGACGTGCCGGCGTCGGTGGCCGGGCGGGCGATGCTCGTGCGGCGGCTGGACATGCTCCCCGTGGAGTGCGTGGCCCGCGGCCACCTGTCCGGCTCGGGGACGAAGGAGTACGAGCGCACCGGCGCGATCGTCGACGTCACCCTGCCGCCCGGGCTGGTCGAGGGCTCGCGGCTGCCGGAGCCGGTGTTCACGCCGTCGACCAAGGCCGAGGTGGGCGAGCACGACGAGGCGATCGACTTCGCCCGCGTGGAGGCGCTGGTGGGCGCCGGTCGGGCCGCCGAGCTGCGCGAGCTGACCCTGGCGCTCTACCGCCGGGGCGCCGAGATCGCCGCGGCGGCGGGGATCGTGCTGGCCGACACCAAGTTCGAGTTCGGGCTCGGGGCCGACGGCGGCCTGGTGCTCGGCGACGAGGTGCTCACGCCCGACTCGTCGCGGTTCTGGCCGGCGTCGTCGTGGGCGCCGGGCGCGCCCCAGCCCTCGTTCGACAAGCAGTACGTCCGCGACTGGCTCACGTCGTCGGGGTGGGACCGCGTCTCGCCGCCTCCGGAGCTGCCCGACGACGTCGTGGTCGCCACCCGCGAGCGCTACGTCGCCGCGTACGAGCAGCTGACCGGCCGCCGGTTCGCCTGATGCCGCCGCGCGAGGCCGGGCAGGGCGGGTCCGGCGAGGACCTGGTGGTGCTCCTGCACGGCCTCGGCGCGGCGTCGTCCGTGTGGTCCCGGCTCACGCCGCTGCTGGCCGGCCGACCCTGGGTGGCCCCCGACCTGCGCGGTCACGGTGCCGGGCCGGCCGGGCCGCCCTGGGGGTACGGCCAGCACGCCGCCGACGTCGCGGCGCTGAGCGCCGAGCTCGGGGCGTCGCGGGTCACCGTGCTCGGTCACTCGTTCGGCGGGGTGGTCGGCGCAGTGCTCGGGACCGGCTGGTTCGGCGTCGAGGTGAGCCGGGTGGTCGCCGTCGGCGTGAAGATCGACTGGACGGCCGAGGAGGAGGCGGGCGCGCGCCGGGTGGCCGGCCGCCCGCCGCAGGTCTTCCCAACCGCGGCCGAGGCCGCCGAGCGGCACCTGCGCCTCGCCGGGCTGACCGGTTTCGTGGACCCCTCCTCCGAGGTGGCGCTCGCCGGGGTCCGCGAGGTCGACGGCGGCTTCTCCCCGGCGCTCGACCCGGGGGCGTTCGGCGCCGTCGGCCCCTCGGTGGAGGCGGTCCTGCGGAGCTGCCGGGCGCCGCTGCGCCTGGCAGCCGGCGCGGCCGACCCGATGGTCGGCCTGGACGCGATGCGGCGCATCGACCCGGATGCGGTGCTGGTCGAGGGCGCCGGACACAACGCCCACTGGGAGACCCCCGAGGCGGTCCTGGCCCTGCTCGACGGCTGATCCTCGGCCCGCACCTCGCGCGAGTCGACGCCGAGACCCACACACTCGTGGTCATCGGCCGCCGATCGCCACGAGTCCGCATGACTCGGCGGCCCTGTGGACAGCGCGAGCGGGCCGGAGCCGTTCCCCGGCAGTCTCCGTCGATGCCCACGCCGCCTGTGCCGTCGCGCCTCACCCGGCCGACCGACCGCCGGAGCGCACGTGCCATCGGGATCTCCGACTGGCACCTGCGACACCGGGACGTGCTGCGCTCGTCCCGCGACACCTACCTGCCGCGCGCCGCGTCGGCGGACCTCCGGGTCCGGGTCGAGGCGGTGCTCCGGGGAGCGCCGGCGTCGGCCGTCCTCAGCCACCTGACCGCGGCCCGGCTGTGGGGGCTGGAGGTCCCGCTCGTCCGCGAGGACCGACGGGTCCACCTCGTCGTCCCGCCGGGCACCCGTATCCGGCACCGCGCCGACCGACGCGTGCACTGCGCGACGCTCCCCGACGAGCAGGTCACGCGACGGCTCGGTGTGCCCGTGACCTCCCCGGGACGCACCTGGCTCGACCTCGCCGCGGTGCTGCCGCCCGCCGCGCTGCTCGCGGTGACCGACCAGATGCTGCGCCGCCGCTACCAGCGGCGGACGCTCGAGGGCATCGCGGCCGGCGCCCGAGGGGTACGCGGGATCCGCGCGGCCCGCCGGGTGCTCGCCGTGGCAGACCACCGGGCCGGGTCGCCCATGGAGTCCGTGCTGCGCTGGCTGGTGCTGGAGGCGGGACTCCCGGCGCCGGACCTCCAGCACGTCGTGCGCGGCGCCGCAGGTTTCGTCGGCCGCGTCGACATGGCCTGGCCGGACCGGAAGGTGCTGGTCGAGTTCGACGGTGACGTCCACCGGGAGCGGCGGGTGTTCGTCGACGACCTCCGCAGGCAGAACGGGCTGGTACTCGCGGGTTGGACGGTGCTCCGCTTCACCTCCGCCGACGTCCTGGGGCGGCCCGAGCGGGTGCTCCAGGTGCTGGCCACGGCGCTGTCCGGCGACTGACGTGCGCCGACTCCTGCGATCTCGTGGCGATGGCGGCGTCACGGCCACGAGTTCGCACGTCTCGGCGCTCGGGCCCCGTGGCGGAGCCGGCAGTCCGGTCGGCGGCCGGGAAGGTGCCACCGGGCGACCGGTAGGCTCGGGAGCCGTGCCCCAGGTGGTCGTCGACGTCGTCCTCAAGCCGGAGATCTCCGACCCCCAGGGGCAGGCGGTGCTCGGCGCACTCGGCCGGCTGGGCCACACCCAGGTGACCGGCGTGCGCCAGGGCAAGCACTTCGTCCTCGACGTCGAGGGCTCCCTCAGCCGCGCCGACCTCGAGCAGATCGCCGAGACGCTGCTGGCCAACCCGGTCATCGAGGACGTCGAGCTGCACCTCCCCACCGACTGAGAAGGACCCCCGTGCGCATCGGTGTCATCACCTTCCCGGGCTCCCTGGACGACGTCGACGCCGCCCGCGCGGTGCGCCTGGCCGGCGCCGAGCCGGTCGCGCTGTGGCACGCCGACCACGACCTCCGGGACGTCGACGCCGTCGTCCTGCCCGGTGGCTTCTCCTACGGCGACTACCTGCGCGCCGGCGCCATCGCCGCCCGCGCGCCCCTGATGCAGGACGTCGTCGACCGGGCGCGGCAGGGCATGCCGGTCCTCGGCATCTGCAACGGCTTCCAGGTGCTGTGCGAGGCGGGCCTGCTGCCGGGCGCGCTCACCCGCAACAGCCACCTGCACTTCCGCAACCGCGACCAGCAGCTGCGCATCGAGCGCGCCAATACCGCCTGGACCAGCAGCTACGGCGAGGGCCAGACGATCGTCGTGCCGGTCAAGAACGGGGAGGGCCGCTACGTCGCCGCCCCGGCCGAGCTCGAGCGGCTCGAGGGCGAGGGCCGGGTGGCGGTGCGCTACGTCGGCGGCAACCCCAACGGCAGCCTGCGCGACATCGCCGGGGTCACCAGCGAGGACGGCCGCGTCGTCGGCCTCATGCCCCACCCGGAGCACGCCGTCGAGGACCTCACCGGCCCCTCGACCGACGGCCTGGGCTTCTTCACCAGCGTCCTGAAGGCGGTCGTCAGCGCATGACCGAGTCGGCCACCGCCGGTCTCTCCGACCTCGACACCGGGCCCGGCCCGCTGTCGCACCAGCTCGACACCGTCCCG
The DNA here is from genome assembly GCF_037034165.1 of Geodermatophilus sp. FMUSA9-8. Lineage (NCBI taxonomy): Bacteria > Bacillati > Actinomycetota > Actinomycetes > Geodermatophilales > Geodermatophilaceae > Geodermatophilus > Geodermatophilus sp. FMUSA9-8. The sequence continues at coordinate 277,587 of NZ_JBAGKE010000006.1, forward strand.
CTCGCGGAGGGCACGCCCGACGTCGAGCAGCCCTTCGCCGAGCTCGGGCTCAAGGCGGACGAGTACGCCCGCATCCGCGACATCCTCGGCCGCCGGCCGACCACCGCCGAGCTGGCCATGTACTCGGTCATGTGGAGCGAGCACTGCTCCTACAAGAGCTCCAAGGTGCACCTGCGGCAGTTCGGCGACCTGCCGCCCAGCGAGCACCTGCTCGTCGGCATCGGCGAGAACGCCGGCGTCGTCGACGTCGGCGACGGCTACGCGGTCACCTTCAAGGTCGAGTCGCACAACCACCCGAGCTACGTCGAGCCGTACCAGGGCGCGGCCACCGGGGTCGGCGGCATCGTCCGCGACATCCTCACCATGGGCGCCCGCCCGGTCGCCGTCATGGACTCGCTGCGGTTCGGCCGCGCCGACGCCCCCGACACCGCCCGCGTGCTGCCCGGCGTCGTCGCCGGCGTCGGCGGCTACGGCAACTGCCTGGGCCTGCCCAACATCGGCGGCGAGCTGCTCTTCGACGACTGCTACGCGGGCAACCCGCTGGTCAACGCCCTGTGCGTCGGCGTCATGAAGCACGAGGACGTGCGGCTGGCCAAGGCCGAGGGCGTGGGCAACAAGGTCGTCCTGTTCGGCGCCCGCACCGGCGGCGACGGCATCGGCGGGGTGTCGGTGCTGGCGTCGGAGACCTTCGACGCCGAGGGCCCGGCCAAGCGGCCGAGCGTCCAGGTCGGCGACCCGTTCACCGAGAAGCTGCTCATCGAGGCCTGCCTGGAGATCTTCGCCCAGGACCTGGTCACCGGGATCCAGGACCTCGGCGGCGCCGGGCTGTCCTGCGCCACCTCGGAGCTGGCGAGCGCCGGCACCGGCGGCATGCACGTCGACCTCGACCGCGTCCCGCTGCGCGACAGCACCCTGACGCCCGCCGAGATCCTCATGAGCGAGTCGCAGGAGCGGATGTGCGCCATCGTCGAGCCGGACAAGGTCGACGCCTTCCTCGCCGTCTGCCGCAGGTGGGACGTGCTGGCCACCGTCATCGGTGAGGTCACCGCCGGCGACCGGCTCACCGTCGACTGGCACGGCGAGCGCATCGTCGACGTCCCGCCGCGGACCGTCGCCCACGAGGGCCCGGTGTACGAGCGGCCGATGCGCCGCCCCGCCGACCTCGACGCCCTGCACGCCGACGACGCCGCCGCGCTGCCCCGCCCGGCCACGGCGGAGGAGCTGACCGCGCACTGGCTGGCCGTCGTCGCCAGCCCCGACGGCGCCGACAAGACCTGGGTCACCGAGCAGTACGACCGCTACGTGCGCGGCAACACCGTGCTCGCCCAGCCCGACGACGCCGGCGTGGTCCGCATCGACGAGGACAGCTCCCGCGGCATCGCGCTGGCCCTCGACGGCAACGCCCGCTTCGCCCGCCTCGACCCCTACGCCGGCGCGCAGCTCAACCTGGCCGAGGCCTACCGCAACGTCGCCGTCAGCGGCGCCCGCCCGCTGGCGGTCACCAACTGCCTGAACTTCGGCTCCCCGGAGGAGCCCGAGGTGATGTGGCAGTTCGCCGAGGCCGTCCGCGGCCTCGCCGACGCCTGCCGCACCCTCGGCCTGCCGGTCACCGGCGGCAACGTGAGCCTCTACAACCAGACCGGCGACGTCGCCATCAACCCGACGCCGGTCATCGGCGTGCTGGGCGTGCACGACGACGTCCGCACCCGCGTGCCCACCGGCTGGCGCGCCGCCGGCGAGACCGTGCTGCTGCTCGGCGAGACGCGGCCGGAGTTCGGCGGCTCGGCGTGGGCGTCGGTCGTCCACGGCCACCTCGGCGGCCGCCCGCCGGCCGTCGACCTCGAGGCCGAGCGCTCCCTCGGCGAGGTGCTCGGGGCCCTGGGCCGCGAGGGCCTGGTCACCTCCGCGCACGACCTCGCCGACGGCGGCCTCGCCCAGGCGCTGGCCGAGTCGGCGCTCCGGTACGGCACCGGCGCGACGCTGCAGCTCGGGGACGACCCGTTCACCGCGCTGTTCAGCGAGTCCGGCGCCCGCGCCGTGGTCACCACGACCGACCCCGAGGCCGTCCGGACGACGGCGGAGTGGGCCGGCGTCCCCGTCACCGAGCTCGGCACCACCGGCGGCGACACGCTCGCCGTCGAGGGGATCGCCGCGCTGCCGCTGGACGAGCTGCGCGCGGCCTGGACGGCGACCCTCCCGGCCCTGTTCGGCACCCCCGAGGCGACCGTGGGCAGCGTCCCGGCGGGGACCGTCCCGACGAGCTGATGCCCGCGCAGCCGATCCCCGCCGACGAGCTGCGGGCCGCCGTCGATGCGGTGCGCCCGTGGCTGGCGGGGGAGGCCGGGCAGCCGGCGCGGTCGGTGCTCGGCGCGGCGGTGAAGACGAGCACCCGCTGGCTCGCCCAGCAAATGCCCGGGCGCTCGGTGGAGCTGCGGGTGCCGCCGCACGTCGCCGTCCAGCTGGTCCCGGGGCCGCGGCACACCCGGGGGACGCCGCCGAACGTCGTGGAGACCGACGCCGCCACGTGGCTGCGGCTGGCGACCGGCGAGCTGAGCTGGGCCGAGGCGGTGGCCGCCGGGTCGGTCAGCGCGAGCGGCAACCGCGCCGACCTCTCCGAGCACCTGCCCCTGCGCCCCCTGAGGGGCCAGTAGCGCTACGAAGGCCCTCCGGGGCCGGGCCGGCCTGTCGGACCCCACCCGTAGCCTCCCGGCCGGTCGAGTCCCGGGAGGACGGCATGGCGCGGATGCGGGTGGCGGTGGCGACGTGCCGGACGGCGCCGCAGCTCGACGAGGACGGGCCGCTGCTCCTGGCCGCCCTGGACGCCGCGGGGGCCGACGCCGTCCCCGCCGTGTGGGACGACCCCGACGTCGACTGGGCGGCGTTCGACGGGGTGCTGGTGCGCAGCACCTGGGACTACCCGCTCCGCCGGGACGCCTTCGTGTCCTGGGCCCGCGCCTGCCCGCCGACGGTCAACCCGGCGGGGGTGCTGGCCTGGAACACCGACAAGCGCTACCTGCGCGACCTGGCGGGCGCCGGGGTGCCGACCGTCCCCACGGTCTTCCTGGAGCCGGGGCAGACGGCGGCGGGCCACGCGGGCGCCGGGGACGTCGTCGTGAAGCCCGCCGTCAGCGGCAGCGCCGCCGACACCGGGCGCTTCGGGAGGCTGGCCGACCCGGACGCGACGGCCCTCGTCGCGGCGCTGCACGCGCAGGGCCGGACGGTGATGGTGCAGCCCTACCTGCCCGGCATCGACACCGCCGGTGAGACCAGCATGGTGTTCCTGGCGGGCGAGTTCTCCCACGCCGTCCGCCGGGAGCCGCTGCTCGCCGGCGCGGGGGTGCGCCGCCCGGTCGTGGTCGCCGACGTGCTCGGCACGGTGCGGCCGGTCGAGCCGGACACCGCCCAGCTGGCGGTGGCCCGGGCCGCCCTCGACGCGGTGCCCGGCGGCCGCGGTGCGCTGTCCTACGCGCGCGTCGACGTCATCCCGGGGGACGCCGGCCCCGTCCTGCTCGAGCTAGAGGTCACCGACTGCTTCCTATTCCTCGCGTCGGCGGCCCTGCACGCCCGCGCGCAGCTGGCCGAGCACGTGCTCGGCCAGCTGCGCGCGGGGAGGGAGGAGCGGCTCAGCCGGTGAAGAGGGTGAGCGCCGTCTTGACCGTCTGGTACAGGCCGTAGGCCAGCGGCACGCCGACCAGCGTCCACGCGAAGGCGATCAGCCCGGTCGGGGTGTGCACCGGCCGCTGCCCGTCGGCCGACTGCTCCTTCGAGATCGACGTGCTCATCGGACGGCGCTCCGTTCCGGGGTCGGGGTGGCGGCGCCGGAGGCGTCGCGGTGCGGCTCGTGCCACTTGCTGTCGACCGGCCGCACCAGCAGGTTCGCCACGAACCCGACGGCGAGCAGGCCGACCATGATGAACAGCGCCGGCCGGTAGTTGGCCGCGACCAGGCTGCCCGGCTCACCCTGGGTGTCGAGCACGCTGTTGACGATCAGCGGGCCGGCGACACCGGCCGCCGCCCACGCGGTGAGCAGCCGGCCGTGGATGGCGCCCACCTGGTAGGTGCCGAACAGGTCGCGCAGGTAGGCCGGGATGGTGGCGAACCCGCCGCCGTAGAACGAGATGATCACCGCGGCGAGCAGCACGAACAGCCAGGTGGCGCTGCTGCCGATGGTCGCCAGGGCGATGTAGAGCACCAGGCCGACGCCCAGGTAGACCATGTAGATCGGCTTGCGGCCGATGTAGTCCGACGTCGAGGACCAGACGAACCGGCCGGCCATGTTGAACAGCGACAGGACGCCGACGAAGCCCGCGGCCGCCGTGGCGGCGACCGTGGAGGTGTCCCCGTCGCGGAAGAAGTCCTGGATCATCGGGCTGGCCTGCTCGAGGATCCCGATGCCCGCGGTGACGTTGCAGAACAGCACGGTCCACAGCAGCCAGAACTGCGGGGTCTTGACGGCGTTGCGCGCCGAGACGCTCTCGGTGGTGACGAGCGCCTTCTGCTTGACCGTCGAGGGGTCGAAGCCGTCGGGCTTCCAGCCCTCGGCCGGCACCCGCACGATGAAGGCGCCGAACATCATGAAGACCAGGTAGAGCGCGGCGAAGGTGAAGAAGAGCGCCGCGACGGCCTCGCCGTTGGGCACCGTGCCGGCCGTGCCGTCGTAGCTGGGGTCGTACCAGCTCATCAGCTGGCGGGACAGCGGCGAGGCGATGAGCGCGCCACCGCCGAAGCCCATGATCGCCATGCCGGTGGCCAGGCCCGGCCGGTCGGGGAACCACTTGATCAGCGTGGACACCGGCGAGATGTAGCCGATGCCCAGGCCGATGCCGCCGAGCACGCCGTAGCCGAGGTACAGCAGCCACAGCTGGCCGGTCTCGATGCCCAGGCCGCCGACCAGGAAGCCGGACACCCAGAAGCACGCCGAGGTGAACATCGCGGCGCGGGGGCCGTTCCTGTCCACCCACGTGCCGAACAGCGCGGCCGACAGGCCGAGCATCACGATGGCGATCGAGAAGACGATGCCGATCGCCGTCTGCGAGACCGCGAAGTGGTCGACCAGGGCGTTCTTGTAGACGCTGGTGGCGTACGCCTGGCCGATGCACAGGTGCACCGCCAGCGCCGCGGGCGGGATGAGCCACCGGTTGAATCCGGGGCGGGCGACGATGCGCTCGCGCCGCAGGAAGCCGGGTAGCGCCACGGGGGACCTCCGCTCGGCGGGGCCGGGCGGCCCTGTTGGCAGGAAAACAGTGACGAACGCTACGTCCCCCTCCGGGAACCCGCGCGTCGAGCGTGACCTGACCGTTGCGCGGCATCCCGTCCCGCGCGACCGGACGACGGCCGGGGCCCCGCCTCTAGGCTCGGCGCATGGCCTACGAGGTGAGGGGCGTCGTCGCCCGCAGCAAGGGAGCACCGGTCAGCGTCGAGACGGTCCTGGTGCCCGACCCGGGCCCGGGGGAGGCCGTCGTCGACGTGCAGGCCTGCGGGGTCTGCCACACCGACCTGCACTACCGCGAGGGCGGCATCAACGACGAGTTCCCGTTCCTGCTCGGCCACGAGGCCGCCGGGACCGTGGCCGCCGTCGGCGAGGGCGTCACCAACGTGGCCGTCGGCGACTTCGTCGTCCTCAACTGGCGCGCCGTGTGCGGGCAGTGCCGCGCCTGCCTCAAGGGCCAGCCGCACTACTGCTTCGACACCCACAACGCCGCGCAGAAGATGACGCTGGCCGACGGCACCGAGCTGTCCCCGGCGCTGGGCATCGGCGCGTTCGTGGAGAAGACGCTCGTCCACTCCGGCCAGTGCACGAAGGTCGACCCGGAGACCCCCGCCACCGCCGCGGGCCTGCTCGGCTGCGGCGTCATGGCCGGCGTGGGCGCGGCCATCAACACCGGTGGGGTGCAGCGCGGCGAGTCCGTCGCGGTCTTCGGCTGCGGCGGCGTCGGCGACGCGGCCATCGCCGGGGCGAAGCTGGCCGGGGCGACGACGATCGTGGCCGTCGACGTCGACGACCGGAAGCTCGAGTGGGCGCGGCAGTTCGGCGCCACGCACACCGTCAACTCCCGGTCCACCGACGCCGTCGAGGCGATCAAGGGGTTCACGAACGGGTTCGGCGTCGACGTCGCCATCGACGCCGTCGGCCGCCCCGAGGTGTTCGAGCAGGCCTTCTACGCCCGCGACCTCGCCGGCCGCGTCGTCCTGGTGGGCGTCCCCACCCCGGACATGCAGCTGACCCTGCCGATGATCGAGCTGTTCGGCCGCGGCGGGGCGCTCAAGTCCAGCTGGTACGGCGACTGCCTGCCCAGCCGCGACTTCCCGATGCTCGCCGACCTGTACCGGCAGGGCCGCTTCCCGCTGGCCGACTTCGTCACCGAGACCGTCGGCCTCGACGACGTCGAGGCGGCCTTCGAGAAGATGCACCGCGGCGAGGTCCTGCGCTCGGTCGTCGTCCTCTGATGGGCGCCCGCATCGAGAAGGCCGTCGTCTCCGGCGTCTTCAGCCTCGACGGCCAGGACTTCGACGTCGACAACAACGTCTGGCTCGTCGGCGACGACGACGAGGTGCTGGTCATCGACGCCCCGCACCGCGCCGAGCCGATCGTCGAGGCCGTCGGCGGGCGGAAGGTGACCGCGATCGTGCTCACCCACGGGCACAACGACCACATCACCGCCGCCGTCGACCTGCGCGAGGCCACCGGCGCGCCGATCTGGTTCCACCCCGCCGACACGATGCTGTGGGACATGGTCTACGGCGCGGTCCACCCCGGGGCGCGCCCGGACGAGGCGCTGGGGGAGGGCACCCGCTTCCGGGTGGCCGGCACGACGCTGAGCGCGCTGCACACCCCGGGTCACTCGCCGGGCAGCACCTGCCTGCACGCCCCGGACCTGGCCGCCGTCTTCAGCGGCGACACGCTGTTCTCCGGCGGGCCCGGCGCCACGGGCCGCAGCTTCAGCGACCACCCGACGATCGTGCGGTCCATCCGCGCCAAGCTGCTCACCCTGCACGGCGACACGGTCGTGCACACCGGGCACGGCGAGGACACCCGGATCTCCGCGGAGATCAGCACGGTCTCCTGACCGGCACGGTCTCCTGGGTCGGCCGGACCGGCCGGGTTCAGTCCCGGCCGGTCCCGCCGTCGCCCTCCGCGGACGGCGGTCGCACGGTGGGCTCCTCCGCCGGCCTGGGTGCCTGGTCCGCGGGAGCCGTGCGCTCGAGGCGCTGCCGGATGGCGGCGACGTTGAGCGCGAGGTCCTCCAGCGCCTCGACGGCGCGGGTGGCGAGCGCGAAGGTCAGGTTCTCGCGGCGCTCCTCGGGGCTGGGCTCCCGGCGGCGCTCGCGGGTCGCGCGGCCCCACGGGTCGTCGTCGCGCGGGTCGTCCGCGCGCGGCTGGTCGAACAGCCCGCGGAGCATCCGCTGGGCCATCTCCAGGAACTCCTGCGGGTCGGGCCGGTCACTGGCCATGACGCCTCCTCGGGTCGTGCCCCCGACAACGCCCCGCACCCCCGCCGCAGTTCCGTCCGCGCCGGACCGCCGGGTGGCGCGCGCCACCCGGCGGGAGGGGCCGCTGCCGGTAGGCTGGGCTGTGTGCCTCGCGGTGACGGACGGCTGACGCACGCCCTCGACCCCCATGCTCCCGGCCCCCAGGACGCCTGCGGCGTCTTCGGTGTCTGGGCGCCGGGGGAGGAGGTCGCCAAGCTGACCTACTTCGGCCTGTACGCCCTCCAGCACCGCGGTCAGGAGGCAGCAGGCATCGCCGTCTCCGACGGCGCCTCGGTCGTCGTCTACAAGGACCTCGGGCTGGTCAGCCAGGTCTTCGACGAGTCGACCCTGGGCAGCCTGCGCGGCCACCTCGCCGTCGGCCACACCCGGTACTCGACCACCGGCTCGTCCACCTGGGAGAACGCCCAGCCGACGTTCCGGACCACCGACGCCGGCACGGGCCTCGCCCTGTGCCACAACGGCAACCTGGTGAACACCGAGGAGCTGGCCGGCCGGGCCGCCGACGCCGGCGTCCCCGGCGCCTTCGCCGCCAGCACCGACTCCGACCTCGTCACCTCCCTGATCGCCGCCCGCCCCGACATGAGCGTCGAGGCCGCGGCCATGGAGGTGCTCCCGCAGCTGCGCGGCGCCTTCAGCCTCACCTTCATGGACGAGGACACGCTCTACGCCGCCCGCGACCCGCAGGGCGTGCGCCCGCTGGTCCTCGGCCGCCTCGAGCGCGGCTGGGTCGTGGCCAGCGAGACCGCGGCGCTCGACATCGTCGGCGCCTCCGTGGTCCGCGAGGTGGAGCCCGGCGAGCTGATCGCCATCGACGGCAACGGCCTGCGCAGCCAGCACTTCGCCCCGGCCGAGCCCAAGGGCTGCGTCTTCGAGTACGTCTACCTCGCCCGCCCCGACACCACGATCAGCGGCCGCGGCGTGCACGCCGCCCGCGTCGAGATCGGCCGGCGGCTGGCGAAGGAGCACCCGGCCGACGCGGACCTGGTCATCCCGGTGCCGGAGTCCGGCACGCCGGCCGCCGTCGGGTACGCCGAGGCCAGCGGCATCCCCTACGGCCTGGGCCTGGTCAAGAACTCCTACGTCGGCCGCACCTTCATCCAGCCGTCGCAGACCATCCGGCAGCTCGGCATCCGGCTCAAGCTCAACCCGCTGCGCGACGTCATCCGCGGCAAGCGGCTGGTCGTCGTCGACGACTCCATCGTGCGCGGCAACACCCAGCGCGCGCTGATCCGCATGCTGCGCGAGGCCGGCGCCATCGAGGTGCACGTGCGCATCTCCAGCCCGCCGGTGAAGTGGCCGTGCTTCTACGGCATCGACTTCGCCAGCCGCGCCGAGCTGGTCGCCAACGGGCTCGACGTCGACGGCGTCCGCGCCTCGATCAACGCCGACTCGCTGGGCTACGTCTCCGAGCAGGGCCTGATCGCGGCCACCGAGCAGCCGGCCAACCGGCTGTGCACCGCCTGCTTCACCGGCACCTACCCGATCCCGCTGGGGGAGCCGGGGGTGCTCGGCAAGCACGTGCTCGAGGGGATCGGCCGCACGCCGATGCCGCGCGTCGACGAGCCCGGGCGCTCCGTCAGCGGCTGGACCGGCCAGCAGGCCGGCAGCCCGGCGGTGTCCGGCGGCGCCGACGACGCCCTCCGCCGCCCGTGAGCGCAGGCCCCGGGGGCTTCACCTACGCCGCCTCCGGCGTCGACATCGACGCCGGCGAGCGCGCCGTCACCCTGATGCGCACGGCGGTCGAGCGGACCCGCCGCCCCGAGGTGGTCGGCGGCCTCGGCGGGTTCGCCGGGCTCTTCGCCCTCGACACCACCCGCCACCGCCGGCCGCTGCTGGCCTCCTCCACCGACGGCGTCGGCACGAAGATCGCCCTGGCCCGGCAGCTGGACCGGCACGACACCGTGGGCATCGACCTGGTCGCGATGGTCGTCGACGACCTGGTGGCCTGCGGCGCCGAGCCGCTGTTCCTCCAGGACTACGTGGCCTGCGGGAAGGTCGTCCCCGAGCGCATCGCCGCGATCGTCACCGGCATCGCCGCCGGCTGCGAGCTCGCCGGCGCGTCGCTGGTGGGCGGGGAGACCGCCGAGCACGGCGACCTCATGGACGCCGACGAGTACGACCTCGCCGCCACCGCGGTGGGCGTCGTCGAGGCCGACGGCGTGCTCGGGCCCGAGCGGGTGCGCGACGGCGACGTCGTCGTCGCGATGGCCTCCAGCGGGTTCCACTCCAACGGCTACTCGCTGGTCCGCCGGGTGGTGTCGGCCGCCGGGCTCGACCTCGCCGCCACCCCCGCCGGCCTCGACCGCCCGCTGGGCGACGTGCTGCTGGAGCCCACGCGGATCTACGCGCTCGACTGCCTGGCGCTCGTGGACGAGCTCGGCGCCGACGGCGTGCACGCGTTCGCGCACATCACCGGCGGCGGGCTGGCCGGCAACACCGCGCGGGTGGTCCCCGACGGGCTGGAGGCCGTGCTCGACCGCGGCACCTGGGCCCTGCCGGCGGCCGTGACCCTGCTCGAGGAGCACGGGGTGCCCCGCGCGGAGTCCGAGCGGGCCTTCAACTGCGGCGTCGGCATGGTCGCCGCCGTCGCCGCCGAGGCCGCCGACCGCGCGGTCGCCCTGCTCACCGCGCGCGGCGTCCCCGCGTGGGTGGCCGGCACCGTCGGCGCCGGGGGGACCGGCGCGCGGCTGGAGGGCTCCTACCGCTGACCCGGTCCCCGGGCGCAGCGCGCACCGCCGTCCCTCGCGGGACGGCGGTGCAGCGTGCTCAGCGAACCGGCGGGACGCCGACCGTCAGCGACTGGCCGCCCAGTCGTCGTCGGCGTCGTCGTCCGCCCATCGGTCGACGAACTCGTCGTCGTCGTCATCGTCGTCGTCCTTCGCCGCCGGAGCGGTGTAGGTCGACGGAGAACCGGCCAGCTCGCGCTGGAGCGCGGAGAGGTCGGTGTTGGGTGAGCTGTACTTGAGCTCACGGGCCACGCGCGTCTGCTTGGCCTTCGCTCGGCCGCGCCCCATCGGCTCGACCCCCTCATAACGGAGAACGGGAGCCCAGCTCACGGGCTGGACGGCCCGCGTGGCGACCCCGACTGAGTGAACTGTGTCCCGAGCAAGACTACGACACGGACGGGACTCGGGCACGGGTCCTCCCTCCTCCGTCCCCCGACCGGGGCCGTGGTAGAGGACACGTCCGCCCGGGATCAGCGCGGCAGGCGGATGGTGGCCAGCCGGCCGACCGCGGCGATCCGCTCCTCGGCGAGCCGGTCGGCCGCCACGGCGGGGGAGACGCCCTCGGCCTCGGCGGCCGCGAACACCCGCCGAGCGACGTCGAAGATCCCCGCCGCCTTGGCCTCGGCGCGGGCGAAGGAGAAGCCGTGCCGCTCGTCCTCGACCTGGATGACGCCGCCGGCGTTGACCAGGTAGTCGGGGGCGTACAGGACGCCCCGCTTGACCAGCTGCGCGGCGATGCCGTCGTGGGCGAGCTGGTTGTTCGCCCCGCCGCAGACGATCTCGGCGCCGAGCACGGCCACCGTCTCGTCGTCGAGCGCGCCGCCGAGGGCGCACGGCGCGTAGACGTCGGCCGGGGTGCGCACCAGGGCGGCGGTGTCGGCGGCCACCTGGACGCCGGGGTGGCGGGCGCGGACGCGCGCGACCGCGTCGGGGTCGACGTCGGTGACGACGACGTCGGCGCCGTCGGCCACGAGCCGGTCCACCAGCCAGCTGCCCACCTTGCCGACGCCGGCCACGGCGACGGTGCGCCCGGCGAGCGTGGGGGTGCCCCAGCGGTGCTGGGCGGCCGCGCGCATGCCCTGGAAGACGCCGAACGCGGTGAGCACCGAGGAGTCGCCGCAGCCGCCGTACACCTCGGAGCGGCCGTGGGCGAAGCGCGTCTCGCGGGCCACCGTGTCGAGGTCGGCGTTCGTGGTGCCCACGTCGCAGGCGGTCAGGTAGCGCCCGCCCAGCGACTCGACGAAGCGGCCGTAGGCGCGCAGCAGCGCCTCGGTCTTGTCGGTGCGCGGGTCGCCGATGATGACGGCCTTGCCGCCGCCGAGGTCGAGCCCGGCCAGGCTGTTCTTGTAGGCCATCGCGCTCGCGAGCCGCAGCGCGTCGGCCACCGCCTCGTCCTCGGAGGCGTACGGGTGGAACCGCGTGCCGCCGAGCGCGGGGCCCAGCGCGGTCGAGGCGATGGCGATCACCGCCCGCAGGCCGGAGCCCGGGTCGGAGCAGAAGACCACCTGTTCAGCGCCAGAGGCGAGGACGTCCACGGCGGCGAGCCTAGACGCGCGGGACGCGGCGGAACGGGGCCGTCCGGCACCGGGCGAGCGGCGGTGCGGGTGTCGACAAGCGGCGACGGGAGGGGTGGTGACCGCACCCCCTCGTCACGATGTGGCACCCGTGCCGCGTGTTGCTCGTGTGACGCACGGTGACGGCGCGACGCTTCTGCCGTTCCTCCGTCCCTCTTCCCCAGGGAGTGCTCGATGCTGCAGTGCCGTTCCGGCCGGCGGCCCCCCGGTCGCGCTGCCCGCGCGCGGCGGCGGGGCCTGCGGGTCGCGCTGGCCGGCCTGCTGACCGGCGCCGTCCTCGTCGGCGGTGCGGGTCCGGCGCTGGCCGTGCCCGCGCCCCCGCCCAACCCCACCGACGGGCAGCTCGCCGACGCCCGGGCCACCCAGGAGGCCGCGGCCGCGGAGGTCGGCCGGCTGCAGGCCGAGGTCGCCCTCGCCCAGACCGAACTCGACCGCCTCGCGGTGCAGGCGGAGGCCGCCGGCGTCGCCTACGAGGCGGCCGAGGAGGCGCTCGCGCTGGCCCAGGCCGCCGCCGACCAGGCCGCCGCGGACCTGCGGGCCGCCGCCGAGGCCGTGGAGGCCGCGATCGGGCGCATCGGCGGCTTCGCGCGCGACAGCTACGTCAACGGCGCCACCCTGACCACCGCCGCCGCGCTGCTGGACTCCGCGGGCCCGGGCGAGCTCGTGCAGCGCGCCGCGATGCTGGAGTACGTCGCCGACACGCAGGTCGACGTCCTCGAGGAGCTCGAGGTCGCCCGCGTCCGGCAGGCCAACGCCGAGTCCTCGGCCCGGGTGACCCGCGACCAGATGGCCGAGGCGGAGGAGCAGGCGGCGTCGGCCAAGGCCGCCGCGGACGCGCAGGTGGCCGCCCAGCGGGGCGCCGTCGCCACGGCCCAGGCCGACAAGGCGGCGCTCGACCAGCAGCTGCAGGCGGCGCAGATCCAGCTGCTGCAGCTGCAGGGCGCCCGCGACGCCTACGCCGAGTGGCAGCGGCAGAAGGCCGCCGAGGAGGCCGCCGCCGCCGCGGCCGCCGCCCGGGCCGCGCAGGAGGCCGCCGCCGCGGCCGCCGCCGCCCGGAGCGCCTCCTCCGGGACGGCCGGCGCCGTCAGCGGGTCCGGCTACGTCAAGCCGACCTCCGGGCGGACGTCGAGCTGCTTCGGCTGGCGCTGGGGCACCCTGCACGGCGGCGTCGACATCGCCGCGCCCATCGGCACGCCGATCTACGCCGCCACCTCGGGCACCGTCACCCGCACCGGCCCGGCCACCGGCTTCGGCCTGGCCATCTACATCACCGGCGACGACGGCGCGGTCACCGTCTACGGCCACGTCAACGCCGAGTTCGTCCGGCCCGGGGAGCGGGTGCGCGCCGGCGAGCTGATCGCCGAGGTGGGCAACCGCGGCCAGTCCACCGGCCCGCACCTGCACTTCGAGGTGCACCCCTCGGGCCGGCTGCACGCCGGCCAGGTGGACCCGGTCCCGTGGCTGCGCGCCCGCGGCGTGAGCATCAGCGGCTGCTGAGCCACCGCACGGACGACGACGGCCCGCCCCCTGCAGGAGGGGACGGGCCGTCGGTGAGGGGATGGAACGACCACCCTTCAGGGGCCCGCGCCGAGCGGAGCGAGGTGTGGGGGGAAGGGTGGTCCTCCGTCAGGTGGTGGGAGCCGCCTCGCCGCAGTTGGCGGTGCCGAACTCCTGCACCGCGGTGCCGTCGGGGCCGCTGGCGACGCCGAGGAAGTCCTGGGCGGCGGTCTGCAGCTGGCTCTGGCCCTCGGGGGTGGCGAGGTCGACGCCGTTGGCGGTGTCGGCGAACCGCTGCACGCCGTCACCCAGGACCTGCCAGGAGGAGGCGATCTCCGCCGGCGGCTGGACGCTGTCGAACGCCGCGGCGGCCTGCTGCAGCAGGCCCGGCAGCTGCTCGGGGGAGGCGGCGGAGAGCTGGTTGCCCAGCTCGGTGAACTGGGCGACCTGGGTGCAGAAGGCGGCGACGGCGGGGTCGTCGCTGGCCGAGCTCGGGGCCGCGCTGCTGGTCTGCGAGGCCGACGACGACGAGCTGGTGCTGCTGCTCGACGACGCGGAGTCGGAGGAGCCCTCGTCCGACCCACCGCAGGCGGTCAGGACGGCCGCGGCGGCGACCGCCAGGGCGGAGCGGGACAGGAGGGTCAGGGAACGCATGTGCGGAGGCTAGCCGCCGGGCGGCGCCCGTCGCGGGCGCTGCGGCTAGCGTGCCGGGCGTGCGCGCCCCGGCAGACCCCCGTGTCACATGGGACCTCCCCGCCCCCGGCGCCATGCCGCGGACGGCCGACCTCGAGCCGCTGGTCACCCGCGTGCTGGCGCCCAACGCGTCGGGCATGACCCTCGACGGCACGAACACCTACGTCGTGGGCGCGCCGGGCAGCGGGCAGGCGGTGCTGGTCGACCCGGGCCCGGACGACCCGGCGCACCTGGCCGCCGTCGAGGAGGCGCTGACGGCCCGCCAGGCCCGCTGCGTCGCCGTCCTGGTCACCCACCACCACGGCGACCACGCGGAGGCCGCGCTGCCGTGGGGGGACCGGTTCGGCGCGCCGGTGGCCGCCGCCGACGCCGCGGTGGCCGGCCCGCGCGGCCGGGTCCTCGAGCCGGGGGAGCGCCTGGCGCTGGCCGGCACCGCCATCGGCGTCGTCGGCACCCCGGGGCACACCGCCGACCACCTGGCGTTCCGGCTGGAGTCCGGCGCGGTGCTGGTCGGCGACCACGTGCTCGGCCGCGGCACGTCGGTGGTCACCCACCCCGAGGGCGACGTCGTCGCCTACCTGGAGTCGCTGCGCCGGGTGCACGACCTGGGCCCCAGCGCGCTGTACTGCGGGCACGGCCCGGAGCTCACCGAGGACCCGGGCGCCGTCCTGGACTTCTACCTGGCCCACCGCGCCTTCCGCGAGTCGCAGCTGCTCGCCGCGCTGGTCCGCGGCGCCGGGACGGTCGACGCGCTGGTGGCCGACGTCTACGCCGAGGTGCCGCGGGCGCTGTGGCCGGCGGCCGCGCAGTCGACCCGGGCGACGCTGGCCAAGCTCGCCGCGGAGGGGCACGTGGTCGTCGACGGCGACCGGGTGCGCCTGCCGTGACCGCCGTCGTGCGGGCCGCCGACGGCGAGCGCGACCAGCGCCGGGCCGCGGCGGCGCTGCGCTCGGCCGGCCTGCGCCCCGGCGACCGGCTGCTGGTGTCCGCGGCGGCCTCTCCGGCGCTGCTCGCCGTCGTCCTCGGGGCCCTGCGCAGCGGGGTCGTGCCCGTGGTGCTCGACCCGGCGCTGCCCGCCGCCGAGCGCGCGGCGCTGGCCGCCGACGCCGACTGCGCGCTCGACGTGGCCGGCGCGCCGGAGCGGCTGCTCGGCGACGACGAGGCCGACCTCGCCGACGTGCCGCTCGCCCGGCCCATGCACTACACGTCGGGCACCACCGGCCGGCGCAAGGGCGTGTGGTCCGGCGTCCTCGCCGAGGACGACGCACGCGCCCTGGCCGCCGAGGAGATCGACCTCTGGGGCTTCACCGCCGGCGACCGCCACCTGGTGCTCTCCCCGCTGCACCACTCCGCGCCGCTGCGCTTCGCGGTGCACACCCTGCTGGCCGGCGGCGAGGTGCTGCTGCCCGGCCCGTTCGACGCCGCCCGGGCCGCCGCGGCGATCACCGCGCTCGCCCCGACGACGACCTTCTGCGTCCCCACGCACCTGCGCCGGCTCGTGGCGCGCGACGACGTCGACTGGTCCTCCTTCCGCCGGCTCGTGCACGCCGGCGCCCCCTGCCCGGAGCCGCTCAAGCGGGCGGTCCTCGACGCGCTTCCGGCGGGCAGCGTCTGGGAGTTCTACGGCTCCACCGAGGCGCAGTTCACCGTGTGCGCGCCCGGGGACTGGCTGGCGCACCCCGGCAGCGTCGGGCGGGCCCGGCCGAGCCGGCGCCTGGAGACCGACGAGCGCGGCCAGCTGTGGTGCGCGGTGCCGCCGTGGGCCCGCTTCGAGTACTGGCGGGCGCCGGACAAGACCGCCGCCGCCTGGCGCGGCGACCGCGTGACCGTCGGCGACCTCGGCCGGGTCGACGCCGACGGCACCGTCTGGCTCGACGGCCGCCGCGAGGACCTGGTCATCTCCGGCGGCGTCAACGTCTACCCGGCGGAGGTCGAGGCTGTCCTCGACGCCCACCCGGACGTCGTCGAGAGCGCCGTGGTCGGCGTCCCCGACGAGGACTGGGGCCAGCGGGTGGTGGCCGCCTACGTGGGCACCGCCGACCCCGCCGAGCTCGGCGCGTGGGCCCGCGAGCGGCTGGCGCCGGCCAAGCGGCCCAAGAGCCTGCACCCCGTGGGCGAGCTGCCGCGCACGTCCACCGGGAAGGTGCGCCGGCTGGACCTGCCGGAGGCCCTCGGCCTGTGAGCTGGGACGTCGTGGTGGTGGGCGCGGGCTCCTCCGGCTGCGCCCTGGCCGCCCGCCTGGCCGACGCCGGCCGCCGGGTGCTGCTGCTGGAGGCCGGCGCCGACCACCCGCGCCCGGCCGACTTCCCGCCCGAGCTGCGCGACGCCGCCACCCTGGGCGCCACGGTCCCGGGGCACCCGGCCAACTGGTCGTTCACGACCGAGCTCGTGCCGGGCAGCCGGGCGCCGCTGCCGCGCGGGCGCGGGGTGGGCGGGTCCAGCGCCGTCAACGGCGGCTACTTCGTCCGCGCCACCCCCGCCGACCACGCCGGCTGGGCCGCCGCGGGCAACGACCAGTGGAGCCTGGCGGCCTGCCTGCCGGCCTGGTGCCGCCTGGAGGACGACCGGCAGTACGGCGACCGGCCCGGGCACGGCGCCGGCGGGCCGCTGCCGGTCACCCGGCCGACCGCCGGCGGCCCGCTCGCCGACGCCCTCGCCGCCGCGGCGGCCGAGCTCGGCGTGCCGTCGGAGCCGGACAAGAACGCCGGTGGCCCACCCGGGTACGGCCCGGTGCCCTTCACCGTCGACGGCGGCGTGCGGGTCAACACGGCCATGGCCTACCTCTCGCCGCGCCGCGGGTCGCCGCTGCTGACGGTGCGCGGCGGCGTGCGGGTGCGGCGGGTGCTGCTCGAGCGGGGCCGCGCGGTCGGCGTCGACACCGACGCCGGGCCGGTCCGCGCCGCGGAGGTGGTGCTCGCGGCCGGCGCCGTCGGCACGCCGCACCTGCTCCTGCTGTCGGGCATCGGCCCGGCGGCGGACCTGCGGGCCGCCGGGGTCGGCGTCGCCGTCGACGCGCCCGGCGTGGGGGCCGGCCTGTCCGACCACCCGCTCGTCTACCTGCCCTGGGTGCCGGTGGCCGGCCTGCCCGAGGAGGACTGGCCGCTGCCCCTGCACTCGGTGCTGCACGCGACGTCGTCGGACTCCCCGGTGCCCGGCGACCTGGAGGTGCTGCCCTGGCTGCGGCCGTGGGGCCGGGTCGTGCCCGGGGGCGGCGGGGACGACGTCACGCTGTCGCTGGCCGCCGGGCTCTACCGCGGCGAGAGCCGCGGCCGGCTCGCGCTCGCCTCGGCCGACCCGGCGGCCGCGCCGCGGATCGAGCACCGCTACCTCGCCACGGCCGCCGACCGGCGGCGGCTGCGCGAGGCGGTGCGGCTGGCCGGCGCCCTGCTGCGCACCCGGGCCCTCGCCGCGCTGGTCGCGGCCCGCCCCGGCCCGGACGACGCCGTCCTGGCCGACGACGACGCCCTCGACGGCTGGGTCCGCGCCGCGCTGGCGACCGCGGTGCACCTGACCGGCGGCGCGCGGATGGGCCCGGACGGCGACCCCGGCGCCGTCGTCGACCAGCACCTGCGGGTGCGCGGCGTCGAGGGGCTGCGGGTCGCGGACACCTCGGTGCTCCCGGAGGTGCCCACCCGCGGGCCGGCCGCCAGCGCCGTCATGGTCGGCGAGCGGGCCGCCGAGCTCCTGACGGGGCAGGCCTGACCCCGGTGCTATCGGGGTCACACCGCCGCTAACGTCCCGGTGCCCGCCCGGCACCGGTGCCGGGCGCCATCGCGCGAGGAGCACCCGTGCCCCAGGTCCAGACCGTCAAGGGCCCCGTCGACACCGCCGAGCTCGGCCCGACGCTCATGCACGAGCACGTGTTCGTGCTGAACGCCGACGTCCAGCAGAACTACCCCGAGGAGTGGGGCAGCGAGGACGACCGCGTCGCCGACGCGGTGCAGAAGCTGGGGAAGCTGGCCGGGACCGGCGTGCGCACCATCGTCGACCCGACCGTGATCGGCCTCGGCCGCTACATCCCGCGCATCCAGCGGATCGCCGAGCAGGTGGACCTCAACATCGTCGTCGCCACCGGCTGCTACACCTACGACGACGTCCCGTTCTTCTTCCACTACCGCGGCCCGGCGCTCGACGCGGCGGTCGGCGCGAAGGTGCCCGACCCGATGGTCGACATGTTCGTCGGCGACATCCGCGACGGGATCGCGGGCACGGGGGTGCGGGCGGCCTTCCTCAAGTGCGCCATCGACCACCAGGGCCTGACCCCGGGAGTGGAGCGGGTCATGCGCGCCGTGGCCGGGGCGCACCGCGCCACCGGCGCCCCGATCACCGTGCACACGCACCCGGGGAGCCGGCAGGGCCTGGCGGTCCAGCGGGTGTTCGACGACGAGGGCGTGGACCCGCGCAGGGTGGTGCTCGGCCACAGCGGCGACACCACCGACGCCGACCACCTGACCGAGCTGGCCGAGGCCGGGTTCGTCCTCGGCATGGACCGCTTCGGGATCAACCTGGACACGACGTTCGAGGCGCGCGCCGACATCGTGGTGGAGATGTGCCGCCGCGGCTTCGCCGGCCAGATGGTGCTCTCGCAGGACGCCTCCTGCTACATCGACTGGCTGGCCCCCGGCGTCATGGACCTGCTGCCGCAGTGGCACTACACGCACATCCACGAGGACGTGCTCCCCTACCTGCGCGAGCACGGGGTGACCGAGGAGCAGATCACCACGATGCTGGTCGACGTCCCGCGCCGGTACTTCGAGAACGTGGGGGCGTACTGAGATGACGCTGCACCCCTTCGACGAGTCGGGGGTCGAGCGCGACGCCGGCGGCACCAAGCACTACACCGACCTCCCTGACTCCGTGGTGGCGATGCTGCGGGCCTCGGTCGACCGGGACCCCGGCGGCGAGGCCCTCGTCGAGGTGGACGGGCCGCGGCTCACCTTCCGGGAGCTGTGGGACGGCGCGGCACGGGTGGCGGGCGGCCTGCGTGCGGCCGGCGTCGGCCGGGGCGACCGCGTGGCCATCCGGCTGGGCAACGGCGCGGACTGGGTGCTCGGCTTCGTCGGCACGCTCCTCGCCGGCGGCGTGGCGGTGCCGGTGAACACCCGCTTCACCGACGCCGAGGCGCGGTACGTCGTCGACGACAGCGGCGCGGGGGTGGTGCTCGAGGCGGGCACCCCGCTGCCCGACGGCGAGCCGTACGCCGAGGAGGGGGTGGCGCTCTCCGACCTCGCGGCGATCTTCTACACCTCGGGGACCACCGGCTTCCCCAAGGGCGCGATGACCAGTCACGAGAACTTCCTGACCAACACGGAGAACGCCCGCCGGGTGGTGGGTCTCGGCCGCGACGACCCGTCGCTGCGCAACCTCGTGAGCGTGCCGCTGTTCCACGTCACCGGCTGCAACAGCCAGCTGCTGCCGGCGCTGCAGAGCGGCGCGGCCGCGGTGGTGATGCCGGCCTTCGAGGTGGGCCGGTTCCTGCGGGTCATCCCGGAGGAGCGGATCGCCGTCGTCACCTCGGTGCCCGCGGTGTTCTGGCTGGCGGTCAACCAGCCGGCCTTCGCGGACACCGACGTCAGCGTGGTGCGGTTCGCCACCTACGGCGGGGCGCCGATCGCCCCGGAGCTGGTCGCCCGCATCAAGGAGGCGTTCCCCTCGGCGCAGGTGGGCAACGGGTTCGGGCTGTCGGAGACCTCGTCGATCTCGACGTTCCTGCCGCACGAGCACGCCGGCACCCACGCGGACTCGGTGGGCTTCCCCGCGCCGGTGGTCGACCTGCGGCTGGAGGGTGTCGACCCCGCCACCGGTGTCGGCGAGCTGCTCATCCGCGGAGCCAACGTGGTGCAGGGCTACTGGAACAAGCCCGAGGCCACCGCCGAGGCGTTCACCGACGGCTGGCTGCACTCCGGCGACCTCGCCCGCATCGACGACGACGGCTTCACCTACGTCGTCGACCGCGCCAAGGACATGATCAACCGCGGCGGCGAGAACGTGTACTGCGTGGAGGTGGAGAACGCGCTGGCGGCCGCGCCGGGTGTGTTCGAGGTCGCCGTCGTCGGGGTGCCCGACCCGGTGATGGGGGAGAAGGTCGGCGCGGTGGTGGTCCCGGTCCCGGGCAGCGCGTTCGACGTCGAGGCCTTCCTGGGCCACGCCCGCGCGCACCTGGCCGACTTCAAGGTGCCGCAGTTCGTGTCGGTGCGCTCGGCGGTGCTGCCGCGCAACCCCGGCGGCAAGGTGCTCAAGCCGGTGCTGCGCGCCGAGTCGGAGTGGGAGCCGGTCGGCCGGCGGGGGTGACGGGTCGTCCCGGCGGCGCGCTGGCCGCAGCCGCCGGGACGCCGGATCGGGGGCCGGTCAGCGGACCGGCGGGATCTCCGAGGTGGTCGTGCTGGTCAGCGGCGACCACGCGTCGGGGTGCGGGCGCCCCGCGTCGGCGACCCAGCCGGCGGGCCGGCGGTCGGTGCGGGGGGCGGGGCGGGCGCTCAGGCCGACGATCAGGGCGAGCAGGGCGACCAGCCCGAGGAGGACCCCGCCGATGACCAGGAGCGTCGAGAGCACCTCCCGACGGTAGGCAGCGGACCGGTCCGCACCACAGGGCAAGGAACGACGGACATCCCGCCCGACACCGGCAGGTCCTGCCCACCGGGACGCGGCGGTCGGTGTCGTTCCGTCGCGGCGGGCCCGGGTAGGGAGCCGCCGTGGCAGACGCATTGGCCCTCGCCGGACGGCTCGTGGCGGTGCCGCTGGCTGCGCTCGCGCGCCGGCGGCACGGCAAGCCGATGCACCCGCGCGGCGCCGTGCTCGACGCCGTCCTGGAGCGGTCCGGCGGCCCGGACTGGGGCGTCCCCTGGCTGGCCGGCGCGGCCCGCGAGCCCGCCGTCGTCCGGTTCTCCCGCGGCGCCGGGCTGCCCGCCCCGCTGCCGGACCTGCTGGGCCTCGCCGTCCGGCTGCCCGACGGCGACCGGCCGGTGGACCTGCTGCTGTCGACCACCGGCCGCGGCCGGCGGACCCGCTACCTGCCGGTGCTGCGCGCCGACGCCGCGGCCGCCTACACCTCGCTCATGGGCTACCGCTGCGCCGCCGGCACCGTGCGGCTGGCCGCCGTCCCGGACGGTCCGGCCGCGCTGCCGTCCGACCCGGGCCCGGTGGCCGCCGCGGCGCCGGGGACGGCGTTCCGGCTGCTGGCCGCGCGGGGCGGCGGGGACTGGGTGCCCTTCGGCCGGCTGCTGGTCACCGCGCCCGTGGGCGAGGTCGACCCGGACCTGCGCTTCGACGCCGTCCGGAACCCGCCGCCGGGCATGCTGGCCGACGGGCCGATGGCCCGCTTCCGGGCGCCCGCGTACGCCGCCGCCCAGGAGGCGCGCACCGGTCCTCCCGACGAGTGACGCGGCCCACCGGGTGAGGTCGCACACGGTTGTGCGGCACCATCCTGGGTATCGGAACGGCCGGAGTTCATCGAGGAGCACCGCCCCTGCCGTCGCAGTGCTCGACCGCAGGAGGAGTGCCGCCCGAGTGATCCCCGCTCTGCCGCCGTCCGCCTCGCGCGCGCGGGTCCGCGTCGCGACGGTGCCGCACCGCGACGCCTACGTCGCCGCGGTGCTGCCGGACACGGCCGTCCCGGTGGGGCCCGACCACGACCCCAGCCCGTGGCTGGACCCGGCCTACCTGACCGCCTGGGCCGACCGCGTCGACGTCGTGCACGTGCACACCGGCTACGGGCACCTGCCCGAGGACGAGGTCGTGAGCTGGACCGAGGCGCTGCGGCGCACCGGGGTGCCGCTGGTCGTCACGGTGCACCAGCTGCGCGACCCGGCGCAGCCCACCCGGCACCGGCACGACGCCCACCTGGCCGCGCTGCTGGCGACGGCGGAGGTCGTGTTCACGCTGACCCCCGGCGCGGCCGACGAGATCGCCGACCGCTTCGGCCGGACGGCGATCGTCGTCGCGCACCCGTCGGTGGCCGCGGCCGACCCCGACACCGGCGCGGAGCGCGGCCTGGTCGGGCTCGCGCTGGGCACCCCGGGCACCGCCGTGCCCGACCCGGCGGCGATGGTCCGCGCGGCGCTGTCGGGCGCGGTGTCCGGCGGCGGGCGGCTGCGGGTGTTCCTCGAGCCGGGCCAGGAGCTGCCCGGCGGCCGCGAGCTCGCCGGCGCCGAGGGCCTGGAGGTGGTGGTCCGTGACCCGGCGCGCTGGGCGCGACAGCTGCAGGAGCTGCACGTCGCCGTCCTGCCCGAGCGCTGCGGCACGCACTCGCGGGACCTGGAGGTCTGCCGCGACGTCGGCACCCGCGTCGTCGCCCCGAGCTGCGGCTGGTTCGCCGACCAGTGGTCCGACGTCGTCGTCTACGGCAACGACGAGGAGCACGGCTTCGACCCGGTGTCGCTGAACGCGGCGGTCGGCGCGGCACTGACCCGGCCGATGCCCCGGCCGGCCGACCGCGCGTGGCGCGAGGGGCAGCTGGCGGCGGTGCGCGCCGTGCACGAGCAGGTCTACGAGCAGGTGCTCGCCGACCGCGCCGTCGGCGTCTAGGGCTCCCGCGCCGCGCCGGCCACCCACTCCGCGTCGACCACCCACAGGCCCGGCAGCACCTCGCGCTCGCCGGTCTCCCGGAAGCCGGCCTGCGCGTAGAGCCGCCGGGCCGGGGTGTTGTCCCGTCCGGTGGAGACGGTGACCCGCCGTCCGCCCGCGCCGGCCAGCACGGCCGCCACGAGGGCGCGCCCGGTGCCGCGCCGCGCGTGCGCGGGGTCGACGACGAGCCGGTCGACGTCGACCTCCCCGCCGGTGGCGCGCATGCCCAGGGCGCCGAGGACGGTGCCGCCGTCGCGGGCGACGAGCCAGTCGAGCCCCGCGCCCACCAGGGCGGGCAGGTCCTCGTGCAGGGCGGGGATGCGGTCGTCGCCGATGAGCCGCGCCTCGACGCCGTAGGCGGCGTGCTGCACCTCGAGCAGGCGGGCGGCGAGGCGGGGATCGGCGGCCGGGTCGGATCGCTCGACGACCACCGGCACCGTCCGGGGGAGTGTGTGTGGGCAGGGGCGGGGTCGAACCGCCGACCTCTCGCTTTTCAGGCGAGCGCTCGTACCGACTGAGCTACCTGCCCCTCCCGGTGACGTTCCACCGGGGAAGCGACCCTGACGGGACTCGAACCCGCGACCTCCGCCGTGACAGGGCGGCGCGCTAACCAACTGCGCTACAGGGCCTTGCTGGTGGTGCTGGTACTGCGGTGGTGCGTGCCCCCAACGGGGTTCGAACCCGTGCTACCGCCTTGAAAGGGCGGCGTCCTGGACCGCTAGACGATGGGGGCTCGTTCGCCGGGGGCAGGGAGAACGATACATGGCCCCCGCGGGGGCCCGGACACCACCCCGGTCCGGGGGTGTCGGCGCGCCGGTGCGCGGGGAGCCGGTCCTCCGCTGCGACGCTCCCCGGGTGACCCGGCGTCCCCTCCTGCCCGTGTGCGCCGCCCTGTCGGCGGCCCTCCTCGTCGCCGGCTGCGGAGGCGGCGCGGAACCCGCTGCCGCCACCCCCTCGACGTCGTCCGCGGCGCCCTCCCCCGCGCCCTCGCCCGCGACCTCCCCGGCGGCGGGTGACGGCGGGGCCCCGGCGGCGACCCCCTCGGCGGAGGAGCCGGAGGACGACGGCGACGGGGGCGGTGGGGACGGCGGCGCCGCGTTCCCCGGGGACGCCTCGCCCGACACCGCGGCGGCGTCCGCGGGCGCGCAGGTGACCGTCACCGACGTCCGGACCGGCCGGCACGACGGCTTCGACCGGGTCGTCCTCGAGGTCGACGGCGCCGGGACGCCGGGGTGGGACGTCCGGTGGGTGGACGCCGCGAGCTCGCAGGGCAGCGGCGCGCCGGTCGCGGTGGCCGGCGGTGCGGTGCTGCAGGTGACCGTGACCGGCGCCGGCTACCCGTACGACACCGGGGTCGAGGAGTACGCGGGCGGCCCGGTGGCCGGGCAGGGGACGGGCAACGTCACCGAGGTGGTGTTCGACGCGACCTACGAGGGGACGACGGTCGCGTTCGTCGGCGCCCGCGCGGAGGCGCCGTTCCGCGTCTACCTGCTGCAGGACCCGGTGCGGGTCGTGGTCGAGGTCGCCGACGCGGCCTGAGCTCAGTTCAGGCTGGCGCGCAGCTCGACGGCGTCACCGGTCACGCTGGTGCACTCCAGCTGCAGCGGCCCGGCGGCGACGGACTCACCCGCCCCGCAGGAGACGCTCGCGCCACCGACGGTGATCGAGGCCCGGCCGTCCCGCACGCCGCCGAGGGTCACCGTGGTGCCCAGGACGTCCACCTCGCTGCCCTCGCCGTTCAGGGTGACCGTGCACGAGGTGCCGGAGCAGGAGAAGCCGTTGGAGGTGAACGAGCAGCCGGCCAGCGGGACGAGGGCGATCGCCCCGGCGAGGAGGCCGGCGGACAGGCGGGTGCGCGACGTCGTCGACATGGCGGCGAGCGTAGGGCGGGACGGTCAGCCGGTCGGGGAGGCCGGGGCGCCGTCGGTGCCGTCGCCCGTCCCGCCGTCCGTGGCGCCGTCCGTGTCGCCGTTGCTGTCGCCGTCGGTCCCGCCGTCCGCCGGGGCCGGCTCCTCGGGCTCGGGGACGACGGTGCGCGCGATGGTCGCCTCGGTCTCGCCGAGGCCGCCGAGGGTGATGTCGTCGTAGGCGACCAGCGCCCCGCTGTCGGGGTCGAGGTAGAGGACCGTGCAGGTCAGCGGCGTCGGGCTCTCGCCCTGCAGGCCGCGCAGGCCCGCGCCGCCCGTGGAGCCCTGCACCATGAGCAGCGTCCCCTCGTCGAGGGTCTCGACCTCCCGCTCGTGGGTGTGCCCGGCGAGAACGACCGGGACGACACCGTCCAGCGGCGGTGCCTGCTTCGGGTCGTGCACCATCGCGATGGCCGGCGGCGGGTCCTGCTCCGCGGAGAGCTCGGCGAGGTCCTCGCCGGTCTGCTCGAGGGACTCGGTGTCGCCGGTGGCGTCCTTGTCGGGGGTGAAGCGGGGGTCGCGGGCGCCCACCACGGTGAGCCCGGCGACCGTCGTCGCGGAGTCGTCGAGCACGGTGGCGTTCGGCTGCGAGGCGACCAGCGCGGCGGTGATCGCGGAGTCGTGGTTGCCGCGGATGTAGACGTAGGGCACGCCGAGGGAGCCGATGGAGCCGATCGCCTGGTTCTCCGGCGCGCTGCCCCAGTCGGTGATGTCGCCGGTGTCGAGGACGGCGTCGACGTCGAACTGCTCGGCCACCTGCGCGACCAGGTCGAACCCCGCCGGGTTGAGGTGGATGTCGGAGACGTGCAGCAGGGCGACGGTGTCGGTGGGCCCGCCGGGCGCGGGGAGCGCCGACAGCGTCGAGTAGAGGGTGCCGACGTTGGTGACCAGGTCCTCGAGCGAGGCCCGGTAGGCGTTGAAGCGGGCGACGATGTCCTCGGCGCTGCCGATCAGGCTGGTCGCGTTGACCAGGAGCCCGGTGTAGGTGGGCTGGGAGAGGGCCTCGGGCCGCCAGGTGGCCGCGCCCAGGCCGGCGGTGCCGGCCAGCAGGACCACCGAGGCGCCGGCCGCGACGAGCGGTTCCCGCCACCGCCGGTAGACGACGAGCGAGCCGAGCGCCGCCCCGCCGACGCCGGCCAGTGCGGTGGTCCAGGCCAGCCGGGTGACGGCGTCCTGCAGGTCGGCGCTGACGCGGTCGACCAGGCCGTCGAGCCGCGCCGGGTCGCTGACCAGCGCCTGGATGCGGGTCTCGTCGACGCGGCGCAGCTGCACGTCGAGGCCCAGCGGCCCGTCGTAGGCGTCCACCTCGAGGCTGCCCAGCGGTGGCACCTCGACCGTGGCGCCGCCGCCGGTGGGGGTGAGGGCGAGGCTGGCGTCGAAGGGGCCGATCGGCGCGTCGATGCGGCCCAGCAGCAGGATGCCGAGCAGCGCCCCGGCGGTGGCCACGGCGACGCGCAGCAGCCAGCGGCCGGCGGTGCGTCCGCGGCGGCGCCAGGGCCGCGGCGGGGTCGTCGTCGGCTCGTCCATCCGTCGAGGCTAGAGGCGCGGCGTCCCGGCCCGCCCCGCGGCGGGGGCGGGCCGGGACGGCCGGGCGGTCAGGCGACGAGCTTCGCCGTGATCTCGGCGAGGCGGCGGCCCTGGTAGCGGGCGGCGGTGAGCTCGGCCTCGGACGCGGTGGCCGACTGGCCGCCGGACGCCGTCGAGACGCCGTAGGGGTTGCCGCCGGCCTCGAACAGCAGCGGGTCGGTGTAACCGGGCGGCACGATGACGGCGCCGAAGTGCGAGAAGATGTTGAAGAACGTCAGGATCGTCGACTCGTTGCCGCCGTGGACGTTCTGCGCGCTGGTGAACGCCGTGGCGCCCTTGTTCGCCAGCTTGCCGGTGAACCACAGGCCACCGAGCTGGTCGATGAACTGCTTCATCTGCGCGGCGGGCGTGCCGAAGCGGGTGGGGCTGCCCAGCGCGTAGCCGTCGGCCCACTCCATGTCGGCCGGCGTGGCCTCCTCCACCTGGTCGGCGGTGGCGTCGACGTGGGCGCGCCACAGCGGGTTGGAGCTGATGGCCTCCTCGGGGGCGAGCTCCGGCACGCGGCGCAGGCGGACCTCGGCGCCGGCCTCCTCCGCGCCCTGGGCGAGCGCGGCGGCGAGCTGGTGCACGTTCCCGGTGGACGAGTAGTAGATGACGGCGATCTTCGCCACGGTTCCCTCGGCTCTCGTGTCTCGGACAGTGGTTGCGTGTTCAACCACCGTCTCCGAGTGTGCCCGCGGATCCCGGCGCGTCAAACGCCGGATCGGGGACGAACCGGTGCCGTCAGGCGGGACGGGGGCGGAACACCCAGCGCAGCGCGAGGAAGCGCAGGGTGCCGATGGTGGCCGTGACCAGGGCGATGACCAGGAACTCGGTGACGACCGACGGGTCGGTGGTGACCGAGTTGAACCAGCTCAGCGCGAGGCTGGTGGCGATCATCCCGGCGACGGCGAGCGCGCCGCCCTCCCACTGGGCGGTCAGGAAGCCCACGCGCTCACCGGCGTGGAAGCTGATCCGCCGGTGCATCTCGTTGGCCATGATCGACGAGATGGCCGAGCCGATGACGTTGGCGGGCACGTCGCCCAGGCCGTTGAGCAGCACGTAGAGCAGCGCGTAGACGGCGCTGGAGAGCCCGCCGACGAGGACGAACCGGGAGAACTGGCCGAACCACCGGTCGGAGCGCACGCCGGCCGCGACGTCACCGACGAGGTCGGCGACCGCCACGGGGCGGTGCAGCAGCGACGGGCAGGTCACGACGTCTCCTCGGTCCGGGTCTCTCGGGGTGGCAGGGGTAGTGCACAGGTTCTCCCTGACAGTTCCCTGGGAGCCAGCGGATTACGCCCCGGCATTCCCCCGTGACGGTGTGGATCGCGTCACCCCGGGCGCGTCCAGGCTCCTCCCAGGCAGGCCGGTCACCGTGGGTGGCATGGACGCCCGACCCGCCCTGACCACCGGCACCGTCGTCGCGCTGGCCGCGGTGGCTGCCCTGACGCTGCTGCCCGCGGGCAGCGGGGGCTGGGAGTGGGGCGCTCCCGCCGCCGAGCTGCGCTGGTACGTGACCGGCCTTGGCTCCCGCGGCACCGTGGTGCAGCTGCTCGGCAACCTGCTGCTGCTCGCGCCGCTCGCGGTGGTGGCCGTCCTGCGGTGGCCGGTCCTGCGCTCGCCCGCGGTGCTCGTCGCCGCCGCACTCGCCACGGGCGCGGCGATCGAGACGCTGCAGTGGGCGCTGCCGCTCGGCCGGGTCGTGTCGCCGGTCGACGCGCTGCTCAACGCCACGGGCGCCGTCGTCACGGGCCTGCTGGTCGCCGGCCTGACGGCCGCCGCCGACCGGCTTGCCGAGCGGCCGACGGGGGTAGGGAGCCGCCCATGAGCCTGATGGGTTTCCTCGACCGCCTCGCGGACGTGAGCACCTTCGACAAGGTCATCGAGCCGGCCCGCTCGGCGGTCCAGGCCGTGCTCAAGCCCGGAGCGCTCAAGGACGCCCTGCACGGCACGTGGCTCGGCCACCCGCTGCACCCGGTGCTGGTGCAGGTGCCGGTGGGCAGCTGGGCGTCGGCCGGCCTGCTCGACGCCATCCCGCCGCTGCGGCCGGCCGCGACCGTGCTCATCGGCACCGGCGTCGTCGTGTCGGTGCCCGCCGCGATGAGCGGTGCGGCCGACTGGTCGGAGCAGGAGGTCGGCGTCCGCCGGCTCGGCGCGCTGCACGCGGTGGCCAACACCGTCGCGCTCGGCTTCTACGTGGGCTCGCTGGTGGCCCGGGCGAAGGGGCGCGGCACGCTCGGCCGGGTGCTGTCCTACACCGGGCTGGGCCTGGCCACCGGCTCGGCGGCGGTGGGCGGGCACATGTCCTACGCGCAGTCCTCCGGCGCCTCCCATGCCGCGACGGCGGCCCGCGCGCTCACCTCCGACTGGATCGACCTCGGCCCGCTCGACGACCTGCCCGAGGGCCGCCCGGCGCTGCGCACCGCGCCCGGCAGCGGCGTCACCGCGCCGCTGGCCGCCGTCCGCCGGGGCGGGCGGGTCGACGTCTTCGTCGGCACATGCTCGCACCTGGCCGGGCCGCTGTACGAGGGCAGCGTCGAGGAGGTCCGCGGGCACGCGTGCCTGGTCTGCCCGTGGCACGACTCGGCGTTCGACCTGGACAACGGCGAGCCGCGGCGCGGGCCGGCGGCCAACCCGCAGGAGAAGCTCGACGTGCGGATGGAGGCGGGGCACGTGATGGCCCGGCTGCCCGCGCGGCACCAGTAGGGGGCCCGCGCGCCCTACCCTGCGCGCATGAGGCGGACGGCGGCCGGGCTGCTCCTGCTGCTGTGCGCGGGGTGCGGCGGCGCCCCGGCGGCGTCTTCGGCGCCCTCGGCGTCCTCGTCCGCCACCCCCTCCCCGGGGCCGGCCGTGCCCGCGGTCGAGGGGATCGAGGCCGAGGCGGTTGAGCTGCGCACCGACGCGGCGGTCGGCGGGCAGGTGCAGGTGCGGGTGACCGACACCGGCGCCGGGCCGTTCACCGTCACCTCGGTGGCGATCGACTCGCCCGGCTTCGCGGCGCTGCCCGACCGGCCGGTGGAGGCCGCCTTCGTGCCGGGCCGCGTCATCGACCTGCCCGCGCCGTACGGGGACGCCGTCTGTGGCTCCGCCGCGGAGCCCGCGGCCGCGCGGCTGACCGTCGTCCGCCCCGACGGGCGCGGCGAGGTGCTGCGGGTGCCGCTGGCGGCGGCGGACCTGGCCCGCATCCACGCGGACACGTGCGCGGCCGAGGCGGCGCTCGCCGTCGCCGGGGTGGCGGTGACGGGGCTGGCGCTCGACGGCGACGCCGTGACCGGGATGCTCGCGCTGACCCGCGGCGGCGACGACGAGCGGGCGGTGACGCTGACCCGGCTCGACGGCAACGTGCTGTACGACGTCGCCGCGGACCTCCCGGCGACGCTGGGGGAGGGCGAGGCCACGCGGCAGGTGTCGCTGGAGTTCACGACGGCGCGCTGCGACCCCCACGCGCTGGCCGAGACCAAGCAGCCGTACCTCTTCGTGGTCGGCGTGCAGGTGGACGGCGAGGACGAGGTGACCGTGGACCTGCCGCTGGACCAGGCGCAGCGCGACGAGCTGTTCGCGCTGACCGGGAGCGCCTGCTGACCCCGGACATGGGACCGGTCCGGCCGCGCCCGGGGGGAACGGGGCGGCCGGACCGGGGTCTGGCGTGCGGCCGCGCTCGGCGCCGCACTGGGGATGACCGTACGTAGTCGGCCGCGAGGGCCACGATCCCCTGAACGGGTGGACCCGCCCGTCCGGGTGGCGACGCCGGTCACGCGGGGTTCCGCGCGCGCGTCTCCGGGCACCCCGGGCGGGTGTTCCTCTTCTTCTCCAACCGGTTCGGCTGCCTCGGTTCGCTGCTGATCTCGGCGGTGCTGACGATCGTCGTCCTGCTGGTGCTCGACGTGCTGTGAGCGCCGACCCGGATGACGCCGCGGTGCCGGCCGGGCCGGCGTCGGCACCCCGCGGGGCCCGTGCGGAGCCGGCGGCGGCGGTCGCGGCGGTGGAGGAGGCGGTGGCGCGGCGGGTCCGGGACGACCGGTGACCACTCGCGCGGTCTGGGAGACTCGGCCCCGCCGGGCCTCTGGGGGCTCCGTGTTTTAGATGTGACCTGGGCTTTCGCGATCATGCCCGGCGGTCGCGTGGGCCGTTTCTGAGACGTGAACGCGTGATTCTGGAATGCGCCTCGCTGGATTCCGGAATGCCTGCCGCAGCGGCGGGACGGTCCGCGGTCAGCGCATCCGGCGCTCTCGGTCTGCCCAGTCCTTGCACTGCTGCTTCTGGTCTTCCCAGAAGCGGGTCGCCTTGACCTGGTCCTCAGCCGAAACCCGCTCCTTCATGGGGTCCGCGAGGCCGTTGACCTTGAAGTAGCCCCCGCCGGGCCAGTTCTCCCGAGGCCCAGCAACATGGACCACCAGCGAGTCCAACGGCGGCAGTCCGCGCTCGATGCACCGGTCATGGATTGCCTTCATGAAGTCGGTGACGAGCTGGGACTCAGACCCCTGGTGGAGCTGCTGTGGTTCAGGGAGACCAGCCGCTGCGAACACGGCCGAGTAGCGGATCGTCTGACCACGGTCCTTCGCGCGCTCGATGATGGCCGCGATGCCTGCGTCGACCTGTTCTTCGTTGAACGTGTGGCGTTCCATCTGCCCCTCACTACTCGCGCTCTGCCGCCTCTGGGCGCTGGAACGGTGAGTGGATGTACTCAACGGTGGCGAGCATGTCCCACAGTGGTTCCCCGACCTTGAGGAGGTCGTCGCGCAGCTCTACCAGCATCTCCCGGGCCGCCTGCACCGTCGCGTGAAGGGGATCGGAGCGCCGACGGAGGCGCAGGTGCGCGGTGCCCAGCAAGACGTTCACGGCGGCGGTGAGCCAGTCGGCGTCGACAGCGGCGGCAGGAATGGCGCGCGACGGGCGCGCCAGGTCGCCTCCGTCAACGACGAGCTCGTAGTGGTCCGGCAAGCCGTTCAATGCGGTTGCGACGGCCGCCAGGTGCGGTGACCAGTTCTTCTGTGCGGCGGCGACCCCGGGGCCGGGGATGCTGAGCCCGATCTCAAGCGCAGGCTCGAGGAAGTCGAAGAGGGCGTACTGCGCCAGGCTGGCCCCCTTCGTTCCCCGAGTTGGCCAGACTTGGGGCCAGAACGCCGCGCCGATCCACCCGCGCGTCCAGTCCGTCGGCTTGGTCATGGAGCCGCCGGCGTTCATCCACATGGCGCGCCAGTTCGGCTGGGACCAGCCGATCTCGTCGTCGGCGAGTACGTCGGCGAGATCGGCCACGAAGGTCTGGATCTGGGGGTACAGCCTGTCACCGGCGACCCGCTGCGCTGCGCTGACGAGCCAGTAGTCCTCGGCGTTGAAGCCCGTGAACACGCGCCGCACTCCTCTTCTGTCCATGAACGCCAGCACGTCCTCGACGTGGGTTCTCTCGTGCACCTGGAGTCGTTCGAGCCCTTCAAGAACCGTCGCGATGCGGTACCAGGGCAGCCAACGGAACGTGTCCCCAGCGGTGTCCGGATGCAGGTGACGCGCGCCGGCGATGGCCTCGCGGAGATCCTGCTCGGGTGGTGCGGACGGAGCGGTCACGGCCACGACGATTGGTGGATGGAGCTTCTCTCCAGCGGCCCATTCCCGCACTGCGGCGTACTGGCCGGCAAGCTGGTGGATCGGCCCCGCGGCCGGGGCTTTCGGATCGTGGTAGCTGTGGAACGGCGAATGCAGCTTGGCCTCGAAAACGACGGGCTGCTTCCCGACAACCACGACGACATCCGGCTCGATGAGGACGCCCGGCCAGCGCGTGATGGGCATACGTGGCCACAGTTCCACGCGCCCGAGCTCGGCGTCCTTCGCGGTGACGGCAACGCCAACGGTCGCCAGCAGCGCCACGGTCGCGCGGCGGGGCAGATGACGGAAGGCGCCGAAGACGGCATCGGTGAGCAGGTCCTCGCTCCGGTCGACCGCGGTGCTCCCTTCCGGGTCGAGCTTCCCCCGGAGTTCGGCCAACACAGCCCGAGTGTCGCAGTTAAACTGCGTGCGAGGACGTTGTGTCGCGAGCGTGTCACCGCCTGCCATGCCCGTGAGGCCGCCGGGGAGGCGTAGCACGGCCGGTGGCCCCGCCCATGCGGGTGGGGCCACCGCCGGTGGTCAGGACCCCGACGAGGCGGTGGCCTCGGGCGGATTGGGGACGCAGAGGTGACAGTCGACGGGGCGAGGGTCGGCCGCGGTGTGCATCCGCGCGGCATCCGTGGTCGCCCAGGTCTCGTGCTGCTGGGCCCAGCTGTCCGGGAAGAGGTGGCGCAGCCGGGCCTCCGTGGCGTCGACCGCCCGCCACAGCATCTCGGCGCCCACCTGTCCGTGGGCGGTGTGCTCGGCCGCCGCGGCAGCCAGGTGCTGGCGG
Organism: Geodermatophilus sp. FMUSA9-8; assembly: GCF_037034165.1. Taxonomy (NCBI): domain Bacteria; kingdom Bacillati; phylum Actinomycetota; class Actinomycetes; order Geodermatophilales; family Geodermatophilaceae; genus Geodermatophilus; species Geodermatophilus sp. FMUSA9-8. The sequence goes on from NZ_JBAGKE010000006.1 coordinate 309,979, forward strand.
CGGTACAGCAACTTCATGTGCAGGACCCGGCGGGCCGGGCCCTCGACGTACATCCAGGCATTGGGCTTGCGGGAGGGCTGGATTGCGGTCATGACTCCTGCTGCGGGGATCGCGGCACTGCTGGGTGCCGCATGGCGGATCGGGGCGGCCGGCTTCGGTGCCGGCGTCGCGGATGACGGTGGGATCAGGCCGCGTACAGGTCGGGATGGCGCAGCAGGGAGGCGAGGGCGAACTGAGCCCGGGCCGCGGCGGCGGCGAGGCGGGCCTCCAGCGTCCCCAGCTCCTGCGCGCAGTCCAGCCGCTGGTCGGTTCCAGCGCAGTCCGGGCAGGGCAGCAGCAGCTCCAGCCGGGCCAGCAGGAGCTCTGCGGCGGTGCGGGTGGCCGCGAGGCGCTCGCCGCCGTGGTGCGGGCTGAAGGTGATCGGCAGCTCGTCGATGTCGATGTCGACCAGCGCGGCCGCGCGGCGCATGACCGCCGCGTCGCGCAGCTCAGCCACCACGTCGGGCGGCAGCGGCCGGTGCGGGCGGGCGGTGAGGGTGTGGGGGACGGACATCAGGGCACCTCCGGGGGCGGGCGGCGCGGGGCCGCGGCGATTGGGTCGCGGCGCCAGAGGTGCAGGTGCGCGCTCGGGCGGCATTCGCTGAGCGCCCCATTCGGGTGAACGTGAGCAGCTGCACGCTGTCTGGAGTGGAGTGAGCCCGGGCGCGGACGCCCGGGCTCACTCGGTCAGGCCGCGTCGGGCGGCTGGTGGCTCACGCCGGGGGCGAAGTCGGCGCGGCAGACGCTGCAGCCGGTCACCGATGTCGTCGGCTCATGCAGCAGCGTCTCCTCCTCGACGCACCACCGCGGGAACTGCTCGTAGTAGGTGCGGGGCCAGCCGGTGTGGATGGCCTCCTCGACGGCCCACAGCAGCCGGGTGACCTCGTGCTGTTCGGGGAGGTTGTGGGAGCGCTGCTCGGCCGCGGTGACGGCCAGGCGGGCGCGCACGTCGAGCAACTGGCGCAGGTGCGCGCGACGGCGAGGATGCCGCTCGTTCAGCTGGATGACGGTGCCGTCACCGGCGCCGAGCAGTTCGTCGATCGTGGTCATGCGGTCCTCCGGGACGGAGGTCGGCGCTCGTCCCGGCGGTGATGCCGGGGGGTAGCGCGAAGCTCCCGCCGATGTCGGTTGGGGAGCTCGCCGTCACCGATTACGGCGCCGAGGCGAAGGGCAAGGGCTGGGAGCGCACGGGGTGCGGCTACACCCCGGGTCCCTGACACGTGTTGCCCCATTCATGCGGTAGCCGGTCTTCGGCTCGCGGGGTGGCGGTTGGTCACCTCCTCGGTGCCACCGACGCGGCCTGACCTGCGCTGCTCGCGCGGATACCGGGCTGATCCCGTCCCTGCGGTCCCCGGGTGGCCGAGGCGTGTTCACCTCCTTCCGGCCGAGGCCGGTCCCGCCGCACCCAGTGGCTGCTCATCACCTCCACCTTGCCACCGGCACGCGGTGCCGCAGCCCTCATCGACGTGCGAGTCGCTGTGGTCTCGTTCGCTGTGGAGTTGTCCGCGGCCGCCTCTCGGCGGACTGCGAGGTGCTCGCCCGGCTGGGCGATCCGGGCGTGACGCCGGCGGTCACCAGCCCGCAGGCCGGATGGAAATACGGGTGTCATCGCGAGCTGGGCTGCGCAATCGGCCCAGGGCCAGTGCGCCGGGGTTCGCGCTCCCGCAGTCGCCGCTGTGAGTCACTCGGCGCTCGGCTCCCAGGACACCGTGAGTCGGTACGCGACGGGCAGGGGCTTCTTGCCTCCGCTCTTGCCCCGACCGGCTGGCGAGTTCCGGGCGGGATACCCGGTGCGTGCGTCAGCGCTCCCTGTTGCCTGTCAGTACCCCTTGACACCTGTCAGCACCCCTTGACACTTGTCAGCACCCCTTGACACTTCTGCGGTTTCGCAGAACTATGTGTGCATGACTGCCGCGCCCATCCCGCTCTCCAGCTTCGTGCGGGACTACCGCGAAGTCGTCAACCATCTGGCCGACGGTGAGGTCGTGCTGTCCCAACGCGGCAAGGAGCCGCTGTTGCTGTCGTCACTGCGCCGGCGCGAAGGTGACCGCCACGCTGTCGCGGCGCTGGCTCACCTGCTGACACATGCCCTCGACAACAGAGACCTGGTCACGGTGCTCACCGAGTCGCTGAGCGACGAGTACCCGTGGATGGAGTTCCTGCCCGTGCACGAGCGGCGGGCCTTCCTCGACGACTTCTTCCGGGTGCTACGGGCAAGCGCCACGGTCGACCGCTTCGCCGCATTCGACCAGATGGTCGAAGCGTGGAAGTCGACGGCCGAGATCTACGCCGACCCGGAGCTACTTGCCCGGCTGCGCGAGCCTGCTGTAGATGAAACGGACGCGACTCCGGCGCCATCCCCGCTGGACGAGGACGCGCTCGCGGCCACCGGCCGGTGAGCCGCGACGCGTCCCTGCCGAGGCCGCTCCGCAAGGTCGAGTACGAGATCGTCACGATCACAAAGAGCGCCGAGAAGGGCTGGCGAGACATGCTGGCCACCGCGCGCAATGCGACTGTCGACGCCTGGGAGCAGCTGACTGCCGCCCCGGAAGAACAAAGTCCCCGCCAGTACCCGCTCAAGGGCGACTTGAGCACCGGGACGTACCAGGGGACCGCGTACACCCGCTGGCAGTACAAGCTGACTGACGGCGGGCGGATCTGGTACTTCGTCGACCGGACGACCGCCGGCAAGCACGCGGGACGCGTGCTGATTCACGACGTCTCCCCGGGCCACCCGAAGAGCAGCGAGCGGGTCCGGGGCCGTCGCTAGGACCCTTCTCGCTCAGACAGGTCATCGGCGCAGGCTGATCACGTACACGGCCAGTAGCCGTGCTGGACCTGGTCAGGTCGCTCGGCACGGAGATCCAGTATCGCGCTGCCTGGAGCCACCTGCGTAGAGGTGCCCCCGGTTCCGGTTGTGAATGCAGGCCAGAGGCTGGCCAGCACGGTCCCCCCGGGTTCGGAGACGTCCGTGCTCCGCCCGAAGGGCCTGTAGATGCCTCGCCGAGTCACGCGGCTCACCTCTCGTCCTCCGGTGCCACCGGCACCGCTTCCCATCGACGTCGCACTGGACCTGGTCCTCGCCTCCTGGCGCTCCGACGGCCCGCACAGCGAGCAGACGGTGGCGCGCGTTGGGGAGACCGCGTCCCGGTTCGCCGCCCGGCTGTCCGCCACCGGGGTCGCCACGTTCGCGTTGGTGACGCCGGCGGACGCGGCCGGCTTCATCCATGCCCGCACCCGCGGCGGCGAGGAGCCGGAGCTGGCCACGCGGCATGCGCGGCGCACGGCGGTGCGGATGCTGTACCGGACGCTGCGCGCACTGGGGCAGCCGGTGGGTGACCCGACGCTGGACCTGCGTCTGCCGCCCCGGGGGCTTCTGGCGGCCCGGCCGCTCACCGACGACGAGGTCATGCTGTGCCGGGTCACCGCACAGCTCGGCGGGGAGTCGGTGGCCCGGCTGCGGGCGGTGGTGTGAGCGCTGGGTGAGACCGGTGCGGTCACCAGCGAGATCACCACGCTGACCCTGGCAGACCTCGACGAGCCGACCGAGCCGTCGACGGTGCGGCTGCCGGGCACGCGGCGGCACGATCCGCGCACCGGCGAGCTCAGCCTCTGGGCTCGGCGCCTCCTCACCCGTCACGTGACCAACCTGATCAACCGCGGTGCCACCGCGCTGACGCGGCTGGCCTACGCCGGCGCCGCACCGCCCGGCGGGGCGAAGGCGCAGGCCGCGGCCTGCAACGCGATCCGCACGGTGCTCGACCTGGCCGGCTTCCGCGCCGAGGCGGACGTGCGCCCGGCCAGCCTGCGCAACTGGACCGGCCGCCGGCTGTACGACGCCGGCGCCCCGCTGGAGGAGGTGGCCCGGGCGCTGGGACACCGGTCGCTGGACGCCTGCGCCGAGGACATCGCCCTGGCCTGGCGGGAGGGTGCCCGATGAGCCGGCCGCGGGCGGTGCCCGCGCCGCGGCGGCTGTCGACCGCCGAGCAGATCGAGGCGGTGTTCTCCGCGCCGGCGCTCTACGAGCTGGCCCAGCTGATCCCCCGGCCGCCGGTGGGACGGCCGCCGGCCAACCCCGCCTACGTGGTCCTGGCCTACGGCGTGCTCGCCCGGCTGTACCGCTCCGGGATCCGGGTGCAGACCGAGCTGTCCCACCCGGCGACCTGGGGGCTGGTGCATGACACCGTGGCGCGCATCAAGCGGCAGCTGCCCGATGAGCTGGTGCCGCGCCTGCCGGGGGACCGGCCGGCGACCTTCGAGGCGTTCCGCAACGCCCGGGACCGCTACCTCACCGACCCCGACATCCGCGCCAAGCTGCAGGCGCGGTTCATCGACGCCGCGGTGCGCCAGGCCCGCTCTTTCGGGCTGCTGCGGCCCGACGGGCCCGGCTCGCTGTGCCACCCGGACCGGTCGCGCACCATCTACGGCGACGGCACGGTGGTCCGGCCGATGTACCGGCCCCCGGCGGCGCGCCGGGAGACCGACCCCGAGACCGGCGAGACCCGGGTGGTCTACCTGGATCCCGCGGGCGAGCCCATCGAGGCGCCGGGCCGCCGCTTCGACCCGGACGTCGCCGAGTACCACGGCCACGCCGGGCCGGTGTTCGGGCAGAACTTCGTCGCCCTCTACGCCCGCGGCGACGGCCCGCAGCAGCGGGTGGTGCTCGCCATCGACCGCGTCCCCCGCCCCGGGCTGGAGGCCGACACCGCCGTCGAGCTGATCAAGCAGGTGCACGCCGCGGCTGAGAGCGGCATCCAGGCCGTCGCCTACGACGGGGCCTTCGTCGGCCCGCAGGTCGATGAGGTGATGACCCACACGGGGCTGATCGTGGTGAACAAGGTGCCCGCCGCGCCCCGCAGCGCCGCGGACAAGGCCCGCGCCGGGGAGGGCAAGGTACCGCGCTGGTATCCCCTCGGGGTGTGGGAGCACGACACCCCGGGCGGCTCCTGCGGGCACACCGTGGCCGCGATCAACGGTGCGGTCAGCGAGGTCGGCCTGGATGAGTCCGGCGCACCGGTGGTGCTCGGCCGGCTCAACCGCCTGCAGGTCAAGCGGTCCCGGCGGTCCACCGGCCGGTACCACTTCAACGTCGCCTACCGGGTGCCGTGCCCGGCAGGGGAGTTCACCGCCTGGATCACCCCGCACGCCGAGCCCGGCGACCCCGACCACCGCCGGGCCGGGCACGTTCGCGTCATCGCCGAGGGCGAGCCGGACTTCGCCCGGCTCTACGGACTGCGCAATGACGCCGAGAGCTGGAACTCGATGCTCAAGCGCAGCCTGCTGGTCGACCGGGCCGCCTCACTCGGCGGCGCACGGCAGCTGGTCGACGTGCTGTGCTTCGCGCTGCTGCACAACGCCATGACGGCCTACCAGGCCGCGCTCGCCGCCGACCCGCGGCCGGCGCTGAAGCGAGCGGCCTGAGCGCCCCACACCTCCCCCGAACGCCCCACGCTTGTGGGGCGTTCGGGGGAGGGACGAAAAGGGTCTGCGGGCGACGCGAACGGCCCGGCCGCTCGGCGAGCGTGAACAGGTCATCGAACCTGCACGCACCGGGAGAAGGCCGTGCCCCGCTCCATCCGCACCAAGCACCTGTCCGGGCACATCGCCCGGCCCGACGACTTCACCGACCACATGGCCGGCGTCTTCGCCTGGCCGGGCATCGTGGAGTTCGACGACATCCTCGACGAGGTGTACCCGATGCGCGCCTCGCGCAAGTGGCCCAACCGCCAGCTGTGGGCGATGAAGGTCTGCGCGCGCCTGGCCCGCGGCACGGTCAACGCCGCGCGCGCCGCGGACCGCGCCGGCTGGGACGCGGCCCGCCAGGCGCACTTCGACACCTTCGGCGAGTGGCTGCCGGTGGAGGTGCCGTCCGCGCAGGTGACCGACGAGCTCTACCGCAGGGTCGCCGCCGATGCCGACGCGCTGCAGGAGATGCAGGCCCGGAGGTTGGAGGTCGCCGTCGCGCAGGCCAAGCTGTACGGCTGGTTCGACCCGGCTAAGCCCTGGGACTACACCGACCCCGACGAGTCCCTCACCGTCATCGGTGACGGCACCATCATCGACGAGTACAGCCGCATCCGCTTCGACCCGGCCGGCCAGGTCGGCCGGTGGGGCTACCAGCACACGCGGGCCAGCGCGCCGCACCGTGTGCGCTACCAGCAGATGCGCCGCAACCCGACGAAGGTCCCCGACCACAAGGGCAAGGACGGGATCAACTTCATCAGCTTCTACACGTGGACGCCGTTCGGCACCGTCGGATTCGGCTCGGTCGCCGAGCTCGGTGCCGAGATCGACGGCGCCCAGCCCTTCATCGACGCCCTGGTCGCCGAGATCGGCGAGGGGTTCCGGTTCCTCGACTACGACCGCGTGGTCACCGGCTGGCGCCGGCACCGGCTGATGGCCCTCTACGGCGTCAGCGCCGTCAACCGGGAGAACGCCGCCAGCAGCGTCGACCACGAACGGGCCCGGGACTACCTGGAACGGCAGGCACGGCAGATCGCCGCCACGGCCGGCCTGACCGTCGAGAAGGCCACGCTGGAGGCGCTGATGCGTACCACCGCGCGCACGCTCATCGAGCAGGACGCGCCGCTGCCGCTGGGCATCAACCTCTACGCCACCACGGCCGGCTACGACGCCGTCAACGGCAAGCGCTACCCGTACGGCACCGTCACCGCAGACGCTGCGGACCACGCGTGCGAGCCGGAGCTGTGGGCCGATGACGGCGCCCTGTGGGTGGTCGAGAACGGCATCAAGACCGCCCGCTGCACCCCGCGGCGCAGCACCGCCGAGCGGCTGGCCGACGGCAGCTTCGCCCAGCACACCGACTGGCACGTCCCGTGCCCGCACGGCGGCTTCGACCACCACAGCGTCTGGTACCCGCAGCGCACCCAGCGCGACTCCCGGCGTCGCGACCGGCGCCAGCGGGCCCTGGACAACATCCGGGTGCCCTCCCGCCGCGACCCCGGCTTCAAGGCCGCCAACCAGCGCAACCTCTCCGAGAGCGTCAACCAGACCGCGCAGACCACCACCCAGCACCACGGCCGCGCCTCCAGCCCCGACGGCATGGTGCAGACCCTCGACATGCTCTGCGTCCACCACATGATCGACGCCGAGACCCACCAGCGCGCCGTCCGCGCCGGCGCGTACTGACCCCACGTGCAGGCCATCCACAACGGCCGCCGCCCCATCCGGGGCGGCGGCTGTTGGCGTTGCTGACCCCGCCTTTCGCGGTGATTGCCGACGCCTCCGCTCCGCGGACGGTCCGCCTCCGTTCCCTCACGGACGGAGACCCACATGCCTGCCGCTGCGCGCCACATCCCCAACACCGACGACCTCGCCCTGGCCGACGCCGCGCTGCTCACCCTCGCCACCTGGCGGAACGAGCAGCTGCTGCCCATCGGTGGCGAGGACCTGCCCTCTGACCTGCAGCGGCTCGCCGAGTCCCTCACCCGACACGGCTACGCCACCCTGCGCGACGTCCGCGCCGACGCCGGCGCTGCCCTGCAGCAGCTCACCGGGCTGCCGCTGACCCCGTACAAGCCGACGAAGAAGGACACCCGCTCGCTGCGGGAGGCCCAGATCCCCCTGACCGTCACCGACTGCCACCCGGGCAGCGAGGACATGCACCGGCTGCACCGCCAGCGCAACCTGCTCGCCGCGCTCCTCGCCAGCCCTGAGCTGGCCGCCGGAGGCGACCCCGACGCCATCCTGGCGACCATGCCGGTCCTGGTCGCGCGCCGCACCATGCACACCTTCCGGCCGTTCACCGCGGACGAGATGCTGCTCTGCCGCCTGGTCGCCACCGCCGCCGCGCGCCGTCCCCGGTCGCTGCAGGGCGCGGCCACCTTCGCCCTCGCCGACGGCGGCGCCACCCCTGGCGAGACCACCGGCGTCCGCATCTGCGACCTGGACCGCTGGCAGGCGCCCAGCGGCTTCGCGCTCCCCGGCTCAACGCGCACGATCCCGCTGCCCTACGACCCCGCCCACGCCACCGACAAGCTCCCGCAGAGGCAGTTGCGCGCCGCGCGCACCGGCCGGCTCGACGACTGGGGCAGCCGGATCGTCACCCGGCAGCTCACCGTCCTTACGCGAGCCGCCGGGGGAGAGCTCGACCCCGCCACCCGGGTCAGCTATGGCGGCGGCCACCAGCCCGGCGGCCAGCAGGCCACCATGAGCGCCCAGCGGGTCATCGACGGCATCCTCGTCAAGGCTGGGCTCTACCACCTGGCCGACATCACCGCCAAGAGCGTCAGCCTCTACGCCGCGCAGGTCGCGGCGGACCGTGGCGACCGCCAGGCCGCCCTCGCACTGACCGGCGAGACCGAGCACCGCACCCGGCGGCTGCTGACCGCGGACCTGCCCAGGCCCACCAGTCCCCGGCCGGCCACGCCGCGGTTCCGCCGGGCCGCCTGACCGACTGCGCACCGGCGCTCCCCGCGCACCGTCCCCCAGCAGTTCCTTGACAACTCCACAGTGCACCAGTGGCCGGCCCGACCGGACACGCAGACGCGCCGGACCAATGAGCCGAAGAAGGAGGTGAACCGCCAGGGGCGCGGTCCGGCGCGGCGGCCTCAAGAGCGGCTGCGTGGCAACCGGCCGCCCAGCGGTTAGCGTTCCCACCGGTAGTAGCGATTCCGCAACCTGCGGTACGGGGTGAGGTGGCAGCAACAGTGGTCGACCGGGTGATCGAGAACCCGATCCTGAACTCGCCCTACGTCGAGCCCGGGAGGCACTTCCGGTTCGACGACGACGGGATCACCAATGAGGTCGTCAGGAAGCGTCGGCCCTCGCAGTACTTCATGCCCGTGCCCCAGGCGCAGCGCCGCTCCGGGCAGTTGTCCCTGGCGCTGGACTGGACAGAGGACCGGCTCAAGACCAACGACCAGGTCAACCTGATCCGCGGCAAGCTCGACATCTGGCGCAAGCAGCGCTACGCCGGCGCGACCAACACCAGCAAGGCGCTGCTCGCGCATTGGACACGTCGAGACCGCGGACGACCGCTGTTCTTCGCTCAGATTGAGGCGCTCGAGACGGCGATCTGGCTTACCGAAGTGGCGCCCAAGACCGACCCCTCCTTCGGCAACGAGCTGCGCGAGCACAACGGGACGTTCAACGACGGCCTGCCCCGCATCGCGCACAAGATGGCGACTGGATCCGGCAAGACCGTCGTCATGGCCATGCTCATCGCCTGGCACGCCTGCAACAAGGCGGCCAATCCGATGGGCCCGGGCAGCCGGTCCTACTCCGACGCATTCCTCGTCGTCGCCCCCGGCATCACCATCCGCGACCGGCTGCGCGTTCTGCTGCCCTCGGACCCGGAGAACTACTACGACGCGATGGACCTAGTGCCGCCCGACCTCCGGGCGGGCATCGAGCGCGCCCGCGTCGCGATCGTGAACTTCCACCAGTTTGGGCTCCGCGAGACCGGCGCCGGTGCCAACGCCGGCAAGCTCGCGAAGGAGATCCTCAATCCCGGTGACGGGCCGAGCCCGTTCACCGAGACCCCCGACCAGATGGCCCGCCGGGTCTGCCGGGAGCTGGCCAACCGCAGCGGAGGGAAGGCCAACATCGTCGTCCTCAACGACGAGGCCCACCACTGCTGGCAGGGGCCAGCGGTGCCCCAGGCGGACGCCCAGCAGGAGAAGCTCACCGGTGAGGAGAAGAAGGAAGCAGCCGCCCGGGCAAGCGAGGCCCACCAGTGGATCAACGGGCTCAAGGCCATTCACGCCAAGTACGGCATCCGCCGCATCTACGACCTCTCTGCCACGCCCTTCTTCCTGAAGGGCTCCGGCTACGGGGAGGGAACCCTGTTCCCCTGGGTCGCCTCCGACTTCTCGCTGATCGACGCCATCGAGGCCGGAGTCGTGAAGATTCCCCGGCTGCCCGTGGACGACAACGCCGCTCCGGCCGACTTGCCCACCTTCCGCGACCTGTGGGTCCACATCCGCGACCATCTGCCCAAGCGCGGGCGGCGCGCCGACGCGGACGGCGAGGAGCCGGTGCTGCCCGACGAGCTCAAGGCCGCGCTGCACAGTCTGTACAGCAACTACGAACGCTCCTTCCGGCACTGGGAGGCCAGCGACCCCACCATCGCTGGCAGCACGCCGCCGGTGTTCATCGTGGTCTGCAACAACACCGCCGTCTCCAAGCGGGTGTTCGACTACATCGCCGGCTGGGAGAAGCAGCTACCCGGCTTCGACCGCCCAGTCGTCCAGAGCGGCGGCCTGCCGCTGTTCCGCAACGACGACGAACGCGGCGGTTGGCGGGACCGCCCCCGTACCATCCTCGTGGACTCCCAGCAGCTGGAGTCCGGTGAGGCGATGAGCCCGGAGTTCAAGCGGATCGCAGCGCGGGAGATCGAGGAGTTCAAGGCCGAGTACCGCGCCCGGTTCCCCGGCCGCGACGCCGACGCCCTCACCGACGAGGACCTTCTCCGCGAGGTCATGAACACCGTCGGCAAGCCGGGCAAGCTCGGCGAGGGAGTCCGCTGCGTCGTCTCCGTCTCCATGCTCACCGAGGGCTGGGACGTCAACACCGTCACGCATGTCCTCGGCGTCCGCGCGTTCGGCACACAGCTGCTGTGCGAGCAGGTCGTCGGCCGCGCCCTGCGCCGACGGTCCTACGCCATCGACGAGGACACCGGCCTGTTCACCGCGGAGTACGCCGAGGTCTACGGAGTCCCGTTCTCCTTCATCGCCACCACCGGCAAGAGCGGCCGCCCGACAGTCGTTCGCCCGATCGTGCACGTCCGTGCCCTCTTAGAGCGGGCTGACCTGCAGATCACCTTCCCCCGTGTAGTGGGCTACCGATACGACCTCCCCGATCCACGGTTGTCGGCCCAGTTCGACGACGACTCCCGGCTGGTGCTCACCGTCAACGACGTGCCCACCCAGACCACGGTGCGTGGCGTCGTCGGTGAGGCGGAAGTTCACACGCTGGACGACCTGCGAGCCGTGCGCCAACAGGCCCTCGTTTACGAACTGGCTCGAACCGTGCTTCCACGGCTCCGAGACGAAGCCGGCAACGACCGGTTCTGGCGGTTCCGTGAACTGGTACCAATCGTCCGGGATTGGCTCGACCACTGGCTCGAATGTAAGGACTACGCGTTCCCCGGCATGGTCCTGCTCGACCAGAAGAAGGCTGACGCCGCAGAGCGCATCTACCAGGCAATCGTGCGCGGCACGAGTGCGGAGCGCGGAACGCCCCGGTTGCGTCCGGTCTACAGATCCTTCGACCCGGTCGGTTCTACTGCGGAGGTGTCCTTCGACACGACCCGCCGCACCTACGAGACTCAGCCTGACCGCTGCCAAATCACCCACGTCACCCTGCACTCTGGATGGGAGCAGACCGTCGCGAAGGCCATCGAGGCCACCCCCGGCGTGATGAGCTACTGCAAGAACGACCGCCTCGGCTTCTCCATCCCGTACACGCACGAGGGTGAGCAGCACAGCTACGAGCCGGACTTCCTCGTCCGCGTCGACGCCACCTGGGGCCCGACCACGCTGATCGTCGAGGTTTCTGGTCAGGGCCGCGAGGACAAGCTGGCCAAGACCGCCGCAGCTCGCAACCTGTGGTGTCCCGCGATCAACAACGACGGGCAGTACGGCCGCTGGCAGTTCGCGGAGATCACCGATCCCAACGTCGCCCTTCGTCAGATGACCGAGATCGTTCAGCGGGTCCGCGCCGGTGAACTTGAGGAGACACCCTGATGCCACCTGTCCAGCGGGCCGCCGCGCCCGGTCCCCTGCCGGTCGAGTCGGTCCAGCACGCCGACAAGCGAGCAAACATCCCCACCGCGGACCTCGCCGACTTCATCACGGACGAGCAGCGGGAGCCACAGAAGGTCACCTACGAGCGGCCGCTTCTGTACCCCCGGGACCAGTCTGCTGACCCGCAGCTCGTCTGGCGGGGAAAGGACGACCAGGACGCTGAGCCCTTCCAGGTGCCGGCGGTTCCGATCTACATCCAGGAGAAGATCGAGCCGCGAGCCATTGTCGAGAACCTACGCAGCACTGCGTCCTCAGAAGAGGTCGAGTCGGAACCCAGCCTCTTCGATGACTTCGACGGACTCGACTCGTTTGAACTAGTCGACTTCTATCAGCACGATACGAACTGGTCGAACCGGCTCATCCTCGGCGATAGCCTCTTGGTTATGGCCAGCATGGCTGACAAGGAAGGACTCGCAGGTAAGGTGCAGGCGGTCTTCATCGACCCGCCTTACGGGATCCGTTTCGGTTCCAACTTCCAGATCAGTACGCGTAAGCGCGAGGTGCAGGACGGAAAGGCAAGCGATCTAACAAGACAGCCCGAGCAGATCCGCGCCTTTCGCGACACATGGAAGGACGGCGTCCACACGTACCTTTCCTACCTTCGCGATCGACTTGCTGCTGCAAACGTCCTGCTAAACGAAACCGGGAGCGTCTTCGTCCAGATCGGGGATGAAAACGTACATGTGGTCCGGAGTCTCCTAGATGAGGTCTTCGGGGCTGACAACTTCGTTTCCCAGATCACCTTCCGCAAGACGGCCGGACAAACGGCGGCCTTCCTCCCGGGCACCACTGACTACCTCCTTTGGTATGCGAAGCAACGCGGCCAGATGAAGTACCGACAGTTGTTCATGGCCAAAGACGTGGGCGGCGCGGGGGCCGACGCGTACGACATGGTGGAGCTGACGGACGGCGAGAGGCGACGTCTAACGAAGGAAGAGCGACGGGATCCCACCCGAATCCCGCCTGGAGGCCGGGTCTTTCGCTATCAGATTCTCACGTCAGCCCGAGTTCGGGAGGGGCGTACCGGATACTTCCCTGTCGAGTTCGAAGGACGCACATACCTGCCTAGCAGTCGGGAATGGTCGACGCATCGCGAAGGGATGCAAAGACTGATCCACGCCGGGCGCGTTGCCGCAACAGGAAACTCGCTGTCGTACATTAGGTACCTTGACGACTTCCCGGGTATTCCAGTGACAAACCTGTGGACTGACACGCAGTCGGGCAGCGGCATGGACAAGACCTATGTGGTTCAAACGAACACGAAGGTCATCGAGCGCGCGCTGCTCATGACCACCGATCCCGGCGACCTGGTGCTGGATCCGACATGTGGTAGCGGCACAACTGCTGTGGTCGCGGAACAGTGGGGGCGACGGTGGGTCGCTATCGACACTTCCCGCGTAGCGGTCACGCTAGCTCGGGCGCGCTTGATGGGTAGGCGCTATCCGTCATACGTGCTCGCTGATTCGCGTGAGGGCGCCGAGGCGCTTGCCGTGCTTGATAAGGAAGAGCGAAAGGCCGACGGCTTCCGGAATGACATCCGGCAGGGCTTTGTCTATCGGCGCATTCCTCGAGTCACGCTCAGGTCGATCGCGAATAATCCGGACGTTGCCGACGGGCTCTCCCGAGTTGAGCTTCGGCGGCGCATCTCGTCGCGTGCCGAGTTTGAGGTGCTGTTCGACCAACCCTATGAGGAATCCCGCCGCGTTCGGGTCACCGGGCGATTCACTGTCGAGACGCTATCCCCGCATTCCGTCGTGGATCCGTCGCAGGAAATGCCGGCAACTGAGGCGGCCGCGGCCGTAGCCTCGGAGGAGACTTATGAGGCCACAATCCTGAGTCAGCTCCGTAAGGCCGGCGTCCAGAACACCGTGAAGCAGGAGAGGTTGGAGTTCGATCGCCTAGAGCCGTATGCGGGCACGTGGCTTCAGGCGACCGGTGAATACATCTCTGCTGACGGGGAGCCGCGGAGAGCGGCCCTGAGCCTCGGGCCCCAACACGGCACTGTTGGTCCTGACCAGATAAAGGAGGCAGCTAAGGAGGCGCTCAAGGGGGCTGGATTCGACCTGCTTCTGGTGTGCGGGTTCGCGTTTGACTCCCGCGCGGGCGAGGTCACTGCCGAGTTCAAGCCGTCTAACGACGTGAATGCCTTCGCCACTCAACAGGCCGAGGTTCGGATGGGGAAGCTCCCAGTGCTTCTGGTGCGTATGAATCCGGACCTGACGATGGGGAGCACGCTGCTGAAGAACACAGGTGCCGGCAACCTCTTTATGGTCTTCGGCGAACCTGACATCACTGTGCGTCCTTCAGAGCTGAATGGGATGGTCGAAGTCGAAGTCCACGGTGTCGACGTCTTCGACCCGACGACTGGAGCAGTCCGGTCGCACTCCACCGACGACATCGCTTGCTGGTTCATCGACACCAACTACAACGGTGATTCGTTCTTCGTGCGGCATGCGTACTTCACTGGAAAAGACGACCCCTACGGCAACTTGAAGAAGGCTCTGCGAGCGGAGATCGACCATGACGCGTGGGCCAGCCTGAACAGCACGGTGAGCCGGCCCTTCCCCAAGCCGTCGACGGGAAGGATCGCGGTCAAGGTGATCAACCACTACGGGGACGACGTCCTGAAGGTCTACGAGCTCTGACCTCCGGGCCCGCCGTACGCTACGTGCGGCGGGCCCGTGCCCCCTGTGCCGGATAACACCGAGGGAAACCCCGAGGCCAGCACCGTCTAAAGCACGGATCCCCCGGGCCTCTAGCTCAACTGGCAGAGCAGCGGACTTTTAATCCGCGGGTTGTGGGTTCGATCCCCACGGGGCCCACCGTGCTGACCAGCACTTCTACGTCCTGACGCCGGTCCGAATGCGGGCCGCGCCCACACCGCGCCCACACGCGCGGACGCTGCCTCCCTCGCCGCGGCGTCCATCCGAGCGGCCAGATCGCTCAGGTCGTCGTCGAACAGGCCGCCATGGATCGCGTTCGGGGCCGTTCACTGCCGTTCCATGGGCGGCTTGATCAGCGGGGAGATGCGGCCGCGGACGGCTTCGTGTGTCCACGAACGCCGCCGACTGCAGCCGGAACTGCCACCACGACGAGCACATCCGTGCCAGGTGACGGGTCGACGTCTATCCCTGCCGTCCCCGATTGGTCACCGGGTTCACCGCCACGGCGATCACCACCGTTCCGAACAGGTGGATCAGCAAGGCGTGCCCGAGGGTGACCTCGCGGATCGACGTGTCCTGAACCTCTGTCCGGCATCGCGAAGCCCATCCCGATGGTGAACGCGATCCAGGCGCAGTCGCGGTGGGCCGGCGCCTCGCTGAGCGTGCCGCCGTCGTCCGGCAGCGCCACGCTGGCGGTATGCCGGATGCGGGTGAACACCCCTCGGTCACGGCCGCGCGGACCGCCGGGGAGCAGGCCCGGAAGGCCGCCGAGCGCGCCCGGAACGCCAAGATGGCGCTCGAACAGGTCCAGGCCCGCGTGCGTCGTGCGGAGGCGACGACCGCCGACACCGAGGCCCGGCTCGCCGACACCCTGCACGAGGTCGCGGCCACGGCCGACGCCCAGGGCCGCACGGCGGATGCCGAACGGCTCCTGCGTGAGGCCGATGCCTCCGAGCAGGAGGCGCGGCGCGCCCGGCGCGCCGGCCACGACTGACTCATCGGGGGAGCACTGCTCGTGCGAGGACGGCGGTGGCATGGGACAGCGACGGCATGGGACGGCGGTGGCATGGGGCAGCGGTGGCATGGGATGGCGGGGCCGCGGGTAGGCCGGGAGCGGACGGAACTTGACAACACGGGTCCGGCCGGTCCGACGGGACGGGTGAGCCCCACCCACTCCGGAGGTCGAGCACGGCCTCGACGCTCTTCGGATGGGGCACATGGACCACTCGTCGTGGGCGCAGCGACCACCGCCGGTGCCGGGACCCGGCCGGGCCGCGATGTGGCACGGGCAACCGGGTACCGCCGCCGAGCTGACCGCCATGCGGCGACGGCTGCGCACAGTACTGGCCGACGGCGAGCTGCCCGCCGGGGCCGACGACGGCGAGCGCCTGCTGCTGGCCGTCGAGGAGCTGGCCTCCAACGGCCTGCGCCACGGCCGCCCGCCGGTCGACGTGACCGTCACCGCGGCCGTTACCGGGTGGCTGCTGCAGGTCCGGGACACCGCCGCCGCACAACCGCCCACCCCGGCGATCGGCCGCGACGCCGCGCTCGGCGGCATGGGCCTGCACCTGGTGGCCCGGCTCAGCCGCGCGCACGGCTGGGACCTAGACGGGGAGCACAAGACAGTGTGGGCGCACATCACCTACCGGATGCCGCCCGCGCCGCCCTCCCAGCAGCGCATCCGGGCGGCCACCGCGCGGGCCCGCGACCTGACCGCCTGCCTCGCCGCGACCGAGGCCCGGATCGCGGGGACCCTGCAGCGGATGGCGGCGGACGCCGCCGCCGCGGGCAGGACCGAGCACGCCGACGCCTGGTGCGCTGTCGCCGAGCGCGCATCCCGGGACGCCGAGCGGGCGCACCGCATGAGCCTCACCCCGCTTCCGGCTCCCGCTCCGCGGAGGGACCGTTCGCCTCGTTCCACGGCGGGTAGGCCGCCCCGCACGGCGGATCCGGACAGGCCCGGGCCCGTCCTCCCCGCCCGCTGACGGGACCTGCCCTGCGGTCGGTGGGTCCGCCGACCGCAGGGGCGCCGCGCCGCGCGGGTTGGACCGTCGATCCGGCGGGCATCCCACCGGAGGGCACGCCCAGCACCGGCGTGGGGGTCACTCGCCGACGAGACGGAGACCGGCGTGCTCGAGATCAGCGGACTGACCTGGGCGCTCACCATCGCCTTCGTGCTCGCCCTGCTCGCCGTCGACCTCGTGCTGGCCGCGGTCCGGCCGCACCGAGTCGGCTTCCGCGAGGCCACCGCGTGGTCGGTGTTCTACATCGCGGTGGCCATCGCGTTCGGCGTGTGGTTCACCGTCACCTACGGCGGCGTCCCCGGCACCGAGTACTTCGCCGGCTACGTGGTGGAGAAGAGCCTGTCGGTCGACAACCTGTTCGTCTTCGTCATCGTCATGACGACGTTCGCGGTGCCCGAAGAGCACCAGCACAAGGTGCTCACCTTCGGCATCGTGCTCGCGCTGGTCATGCGGGCGATCTTCATCGCGCTGGGCGCGACGCTGCTGTCGCTGTTCTCCTTCATGTTCCTGCTCTTCGGCCTGCTGCTGATCTACACAGCCGTGCAGTTGTTCCGGCACCGCGACGAGGACCCCGACATCGAGGACAACGCGATGGTCAGGGCCGCCCGCCGCCTCCTGCCGGTCACCCCCGACTACGTCGGCGGCCGGCTCACCACCCGCCTCGAGGGCCGGCGGATGGTCACGCCGCTGTTCATCGTGCTCATCGCGATCGGCAGCGTCGACCTGCTGTTCGCCCTCGACTCGATCCCTGCCGTCTTCGGGGTGACCGACGAGCCCTACATCGTCTTCACCGCCAACGCCTTCGCGCTGCTCGGCCTGCGGGCGCTGTTCTTCCTCGTCAAGGGCCTGCTCGACCGGCTCGTCTACCTGTCCGCCGGCCTGGCGCTCATCCTCGCGTTCATCGGCGTCAAGCTGATCCTGCACTGGGCCCACGTCGACATCGATCCGCGCGTGCCGGAGATCCCCACCTCGCTCAGCCTGGGCGTCATCGTCGTCGTGCTCACCGTCGTCACCGTCGCCAGCCTGGCCAAGACCCGCCGCGACCCCACCGCTCACGCCCACCCCGGATCGCTGCGGGCGACCGGTTCCCGGCACCCGGAGGGCGAGCCGCAGACGTAGTCGCCCCCGCCGGGTCCTCACGCGGTCCGGCCATGTGTGCCGGCGACCCGCGCGACCGCAGGAGCAATGCTCCTGGGCGCGCGGCACCGGACGGGATCAGTCACGGGACAGCCGGGCCGGTCCGGGCCCGGCCCGTCCGACCTGCGAGCGAGGCAGCGGGTTGCCCAAGAGGATGCTCTCGCGGATGACGGTACGGAGCCGGTGCGATGACTCCCGCCCGGCCCGGGTGTCTGCAGTGAGTCCGAGCGGGGGCGAGTCCCCACGACTCGAGACCGGAGGCACATGCCGCGACTGGATCCCGAGCAGCACCCTGGCCCCGGCTGGCGACGATCCCCGAGGCGGACACCGCCGTGGTGCGCGGTGTCGTGCCGACCGGCGAGCTGCCCTCCTTCGACCGGTCGTTCGCCGCGCTCGATGGGCCGCCGTCAGGGACAGCCCGACTCACCGTTCGCCGGCTGAGCGGGTCGTCCGTTCATCCTCGGAGCTCGGCGGTGAGGTCGGGATCGTCCTCGGCGGTGACGTGGTGGTGCGCGTACCAGGCCAGAGCGGTGATGACGGCCAGCAGCACGACCGCCACCGCCGTCATGGCGCCCCACGCCTGCAGACCGTCCTGCCAGTTCCACATCGTCGGCTCCTCACGCGTGGTGAGGAGCAGACGGTCCGCGTCCGGCCCGAGGTCGGCCAGTCGCGGATGCCGGCTCTCACTCCTGCGAGCGACGCAGTTCCCCGCTACGACTTCGTGACGGTCCGTAGTGGATGGACTTGCATCGCGTCGCGCGTGTCGAGGCGCCCTCGGCACCCGCCACGG